>JAMCUL010000010.1 GCA_023381355.1 Thermoplasmatota archaeon
CGAACACTGGAACTGTTTCCATAATGCCATATATTCCAGTTCTGAGTAATAATCCTGCATGGGTTGCAACGGCATATGCTCTTACCAGTGAGGCACACAGTCTGGCAAATAAAATAGGTTGGAATTCGTGGGGAACAGTAAGTTAGGGTTATAAAAATGTGGTTAATGGAATTCATAAATCAAAATGGTATTCCACTAATAGTGTTTGTAACTATACTTAATGGTCTTCTTGGCATGAAAATAAGGCAAAAGGATCTCAGGAATTTTCAGTCATCCCTCAATAAAATAATCTATGCATTTTACAGAATAATAGGTTATTCCGCATTGGTTATATCAATTAGTCTTGTTGCGCTTCAAGTTATATACAACTTTAACTCTCAGTACCTATTTAAGCTACAATATACCTATGTGCTGCCTGCGTTCGCAATCTGGGGCCTTATTTTCATATTGAATGAGTTGACCTGGCCAAAGGAAAATAACTTAGTCAAAAAGGCAAATTAAATATTTTTGATTTAATTTCTCAAATTTATTAAGAATGTAATCAAAAAATTCTCTTTGGTCTGGTAACATGGCTACCCAAGCCTAAGAGTCTGAGATGAGATATTTAATCTGATTGACCCTTGATTTCGGTCACTCGAGTTGCGGCACTTCAATTATTCATATGGCATTGAGTAAGGATGTTCAAATGAGGATTCAAGGTCATTAAAATAAAATATTTAATTCTAGAAAATAGTTAAATTTGAATGAACGGTTGGGAAATTCTGTCGTTAAAAGTAATATGGGAATAGCATTGGATCAATGATTAGCACAGGGACATTTGGAGTATATCAACAGTCCTGAACCAGGAATTGTGGGCCAGTCAAGATCAGATAACATAACTTCGCACGCTGAATTGATGCCAGGGGGCTATAAAACTGAATACAGAAATTATAAAGGTTACATAAGAACGATTCCTGAATTATCCCCTGTCGAATGTAGTTCAGAATTTCTCAGAGGGGTAAATGGAATAACGTACATAGATTATAGAAAAGTTAAGGAGATCGTTATTAGAAAAGAATAGGAATAAAGTGAATACATTAGGTTTTTCATTATTGAGATATTTGATCCTTCTCAATTTTCCAGCCAAAGAAGACTACCGTCATTATAAATCCCAGGGCACAAGTTAGGGACAGGAAAATCAGACCGACTCCAGGAGTCAGGAGTCGAAGATACCCGTATGCAATAACTCCAGTCAGACCCCCCATTCTTCCGAACATTTCACTTACACCCTGACCGGTACCCCTTACACTGGTCGAAAAAGATTCTGCAGGAGAAATGACTGTTGTTTTATCAGGCCCAAGGGCTCCAAAAAAGAATGCCCCACCAAGAAGAAGTACAGACATATATGAAGGAACTGTGACATTCCAAGCCAATAAAAATCCCAATATTCCAAGCATAATGGACCTGAAAAAGAAGCCTGAACTCTGGAGAAACTTTCTACCAACTCTTGAAATCAGAACTACAGTTATGAGTGAGGCAGGTATGGTAAAAAACTTAACAATGACACTTCCCGTATCGGCAGAATAAAATGAATTACCTATAAGTGATACGAGAAGTATTGGAAGAAAAAGAGTTAAGCTCTGATCGCTAATCTGATATAGAAACCATGGCAGTGAAAATTTAAGTGCATCTTTGCTGTTCTTTTTCTCCAAAAATTTTCTAAATATGGTTCTGACACTTTGAATATGGAATTTTTTCCATTCATCACTTTCTTGAATCCGCAGTCTTAATATTATGGGAGCAATGGGAAACAGGGCTCCAGTAATGAAAACGTATCTCCATGAATTTGCACCAAAATATACGGAAAAGATTGCCCCTGCAGCATATGCAAGAAGTATTCCGAAATTAGCGAAGAACATAACGAGGGCAAGTCTTGCTCCATGACGCCCAGCTGAAGCCTCAATCTCTGAAAGATAGGCGAAAATTACAACATAGTCAATTCCGACTCCAATTCCTACAAGGAGTCTGAAAATAAAAAGTTCATAAAATTCACTAGAAAATGCAGAACCTATTCCAGCTGCCACAAATGTAAGGAGATCAAATGCAAGAATCCCAATTCGTCCAAATCTATCAGAAACTATCCCACTGAATGCAGCCCCAAACATTGCACCGATGAGTACTGCAGAGGCAAGATAGGTTACATAAATCCCAGAGAATTTCATGTAGCTTTCCAGTGGGTTCACGGCAACAGAGATTGTTGCAATGTTGTAGCTTGCCACCAGTATGCTCAGGGATGCCACGGTAAGTGGGAATAAGTCATTCTTCCTGGCTCTGTTTTGGAGTTTCAATTCAGGTACGTCTCCTTTCCCGGGTCTGCTGAGATGATTTCAAGATCAAATACCACATCATTCTGGCTGATATCCGGATGGAATGATTTATGATACATGTAAGGCATTCCTTACATTAGACCGTGCATTAAAAACATTTCTAAAAATGTAAGGTTAACCTTACGGATATATCCGGAAGAAAGTTTTTCATGGTCCTCTGCTTAAGGGCTTTGTACCGGAAGACAGAAACTGAAAGCTGTTACAATGAGAAAAAAATCGAGTTTAAAAATGAAATGGTGAACCCTTGCTTATTTCCTTCTTAATTAGTTTAATGAGCCTGGCGTTGAACCTCCCAGAAGACCTGGATGCATGTATATTCTATTCTCAGGAATTTAATGGTTCTTCATTAATGCAATAATAATTGGCATCTCCAGATACATTTTCACTTCACTATTTCTATGAGGCAGGCATTGGCCATTCCTCCACCCTCACATATCGCAATCAACCCTCTTTCCTTTCTTTTTTCAATCAGGGAATTGATCATTGTCGATATGAGTCTTCCGCCGGTAGCGCCAAGCGGATGCCCTATTGCAATGGCCCCTCCATGCACGTTCACATTTTCTATTGGGGCTCCTGTCTCCCTTAACCATGCAATTACAACAGAGGCAAACGCTTCATTCACCTCAAAAAGATCAATATCGTCCATCGTAAGTTTTTCCCTTGCAAGTATCTTCTCGGTTACCTTGATTGGACCGGTAAGCATTGAAACAGGATCAACACCCACAACAGAAAAGGACGTGAATTTTGCCTTTGCCTTCATGCTGTGCGTCTCAAGAAAATCTTCAGAACATATAATCGCAGCACTTGCACCGTCTGAGATCTGGCTTGAATTTCCGGCGGTTATGTCAGGAATCCCATTGAATGCAGGCTTGAGAAGGGAAAGTTTTTCCATGCTTGTCTCGGACCTGATGCCCTGATCCTGGCTGATCAGCTTGATTTCATCACCGTTCCTGACGCTGACAGGAGATATCTCATTACTGAGGAAACGCCTTGATTCATCTGCTAGCTTATGGCTCCTGAGGCTGTATGAGTCCATTTCCTCCCTCGATATCTCCCACCTGTCAGCTATGATCTGCGCACCCCTTGCCTGGCTGAACCACTCTTCCTCGAGGGCATACCTTTCCCTTAAACTTGCAGTGAGAGGTGTAGAATCGGACCTAATGGAACTGAACATTGGCACCCTGCTCATGGACTCAACTCCACAGGCTATGTTCAGATCATTATTTCCTGTCATTATTCCCTGTGCTGCAAATTGAGCTGCCTGAAGGCTTGATCCGCACTGTCTGTCTATGGTAGTCCCCGGAACAGAATCAGGGAAACCCGCAGATAGTATGGCGTTCCTGGCAATGTTCGCAGACTGTTCCCCTGTTTGGGTAACACATCCTGCGATTACGTCCTCAACAAGCTGTGGGTTAATGGCATTCCTGTCCAGAATACTCTTCAACAGGCCACCAAGCAGATCAACAGGATTAATTGTCGAAAGGATTCCATTTCTCCTGCCAAAAGGCGTCCTTGCTGCGTCAAGGATGTAAGCTTCCTTTAATTTCCTCTCACTCATGCAATATACATTTTATAATAATACATTAAAGATTGTGTTAAAAAATGAAATTTGCCTTATCTTATTACCACTGAGGATCTTGCGTATGGCAGGCTCTCAAAGACGCCATTGGTACCAAAGAGGATCAGGTGGCCATTCATCACCACTATTGTTCCAGCACCGAACACAACGCCTGTACTGTATGTAAGCAGTAATGATCCTGTAGAATTGAAGACCATGAGGCTCCCTGTAAGATTCACGGTAACAATATCGTGATTGACAATGGCAGGATTCGAATCGTCATAACCTGTGTATTTATCCCACAGAATATCCCCGTTCGTCGCATTTATGGCAAATAGCTTACTTAACGCTGTTGGCTCACTGAAGACAAGATTGCCGTCAGCGGTCAGTGGAGGTATCTCAATTGGGGGAGACTGCGGCTGTATTCCTATCCCCTCATAAGTGATCCACATCACATTGCCGTCAGATGCATTGAATGATATTACAAATGCCTGGAACGTCTCATTTCCCAGCTCTACTGTATATCCGTCAATCACCTGGCCATCGGTTATTACCGGGGATCCGTCAGTCAATCCACCTGTTGCATTGGTGCAATAGTCCCACAACACCTTCCCTGTTGAGGCATTCAACGCATAGAAATTATAGGGGTTTGCCCCGCCAAAGTATATAGTTCCATTGTATATTGCAGGAGATGACATGCTAACAAAGGAACCCACGCAGGTACTCCATACCTGGTTTCCTGAGGAGGCGTTAATTGCATAAACAACACCTCCTCCAGTTGGTTCAATTATGAGTCCATCATGAAATACTGGAGTTGGCATATCCTCTCCACATGTTCCGAACTGCCAAATCGGGCTTCCATTCGATATGTTCACGGCGGCAAGGTAGTTGATACCTGTACCTCTAATATCAGGGTTTATGAACTGGTTGTTGCCGAGGCCAACTACAACTTCATGTCCTATGATCAGTGGTTCCGTCATTACCTCATTTGGGAATGTGATGTTCCAGATTATGTTGCCAGTTGTGGAATTAATTGCATCCAGCCCACCATTGCAGAGGGACATATTCGTCAGGGGAACATAGAAAGTCCCGTTTGAATAGGACGGATCAACTATTATCATGCCATTCAGTTTATCAGAAAAGTTTCCTGGCGTGGCATTGATATCATACTGATGCATATTGTTTCCTTCATATTGATAATAACTTGTTGTGACGGTATTATATGACAGATTTACATGCTTCGTAACATTGATTATTGGCACTGACTTCAGTTCAAGATCCCTGATTTCCTGATTCTTCTTCTCTATGTCATAGTATTCAAGGGATGACACCATCAGCAGGGAAGATATCAAGACTACCAGTGAAATTTGAATAAATCTGCGATTTTTAATAATTGAACGCAAAACCCCCAACATAAATGCAAATTTTTGCTCATTATTAAATATTTTTGGTACAAACACATATTGAACAGTAAATCAGAACAAACATCCCCACCAGCTCCGGGCATAGGGACAGCTCATCATGGAAAATGGGGGTTCATCACACTTTTGTGCGAGTGGTCACTACGGAAGACTCACAAGAGTTAAGGAAATAATGGAGTTTTCTATATATTGATGATTTCACAGATAAAAATGCATTCTGGAAGTCTCACATAACTCAGTCAAAAAATAGACCTGTATTTTCATTTGCCCCGTGAAAGTCTGAAGATCCAAAACAAACTTAAAGGCTGCTTCATTATACAGTTCTGCCATGATCTCATTCTGTATTACTTGCTATAATTCAGCAGACACAGTAGACGAATTTATGAAAGCTTTTGATGGATTGACTTTTCCTCATGAAATAATATTTGTTGATAATTTTTCGAAAGATGGCACATATGAGAGACTGAAGAAATATGAGAAGGAAAATGTACGCATTCTTCAGAAAAAGTGTACCCGTGGCAAGGGGAGGGATATTGGAATTGAGTTGGCAAGGTATGATCATATTGTCATCCTTGACATAGATGTTTCATACTGCAACCTTGACCAGAAGATTCAGGAACTGCTCGACAAATATGGAGATGATTTCGTTCTTTCCTCAGGAACTGACAAGGGTTCCCTGATGAGTTTTTTCCCAAAGTCACTGATAACCCTGATGGGCGGTTTTCCAGATTTCAACTACGGAGAAGATGTTTATATCTGGAATATTGCCAAAAAATTGGGCAGGTTTGTACGCGATCCTGAAGATCAGAATATTGCTAAAAACATCGTCAGGCAGGAATTCAGTAATGACATTTCAACCGAGAGGAGATACGAGAGGAATATTGCAAGGCTGTTCATGCGAAGGGTCTTCATTACACGGGATATAATTTTCGTTTATGATGTAAATTATCGGGAGCTACTGAATTTTTACCGAGTAAAGGACGACACGAGGAAAAAGTTGATCACAGCTATACTGTATATGCTTGGAAAGGTTCTTTCATTTTTTATCACGATTCCAAAATCAGATGAAAAGGCACGTGAGATTATGGCACGAGCGTCTAATATCCCAGACCAGAAATAAGTAAGCCTGAACCTGCCCAGATTGATTTTTGCCACAAGATGATACCCTGAACTCCCCTCACGTCACCTTGACACCTTCTCTTCGGCCAATCCCATTACCAATCCAGCGCGAAGAAGGAGATGCAGGATACCAACCAAATCCACATAATGATCAGGGAAGATTATGATCTGCCATATCCATCACTGATCTTCTCATCACTATTCAAGCGGATTGATTCAATTTGCATGAAATGCACATCTGTTCAGATTCCATTATCAGTCTTTTAAACATGGAATCTTACTGGAAATCATGAATAAGAGGCCACATACCGCATCTTCTTAAAATCAGACGTGAATATAAAACCAGCCTTCCTGCTGTCTCCTTATAATTTCTATGAATCCTCCCTGTGGCGTTGGTGAAACACCTTTCACAAGGTCTGAGGCTTTGATGTTGTTCATTTCCATGGATGTTTTACATGCCATTAGGATAAGTTTTTTCTCTTCAAGCAACGGCTTAATCATCTCTTCATTTGTTGTTGCCACAATGGCGCTTTCAAGAAAAACAACCTCAATGGTTTCAACGTCTTTTAGAACAGCAATGTGGGACCCTACAATGTTTCCCATTGGAATTTTTTCTTTTTCTGATACCTGTATTACGACTTTCATACTTCCATATCGTTAACTCGTGCTATAATCTTTCCTTATTAAATCTTATTTTGGTGATTTTTTGTAAGCTCAATCGGCTTCCGATCTTCATCTTCAAAGAAATTACAGTTACAAACTGGAACATTTGTCAAAAAATTCAGTCTTTATTGCCATATCTGGGCAGGACATCCTCCTCAAACTCTTGCAGGATAGGGATTCTTCACTCATCCCAAATAGATCAAACCGCATAAAATTTCTGGAAGCCTTATCTTCTGACGAGGTCTCTTCAGATGTGTTTCACTGCCATCCAGTACTACCATAAATAGTATATAATTGGAATTACAGACAAACGTCGTTTTCCTTTTAAAAAAAATTTATAGGTTGATAGAATAAAGGTATGTGATTGAAGATGGATCAAAATGAAGTTATTATAAGAGTAGGCGGGGCTGCAGGAGATGGAGTACAGTCTGCCGGGCTCATAATCGGCAAAGTTTTTTCGAGGAACGGCTTGCATGTTCAAACTTATAATTATTATCAGAGCATCATAAGGGGCGGGCAGTCGTGGTACCAGATCAGGGCATCTCATAATAGAGTAAAGAGTCAGGGTGACGGTCTTGATATTTTGATTGCGCTCAACAAGGACGCCATAGAGAGACATACAAACCCGAAAATAAATGAAGGTGGCGCCTCACCGCTTGATGGTATAGCCGTGTATGATACTGCCCTTGGTGATTTCACCAAGTATGAAAAAATAAAATACTGTGGGCTACCTCTTGGGGAAATCGCACAGAAATACAGCAGGAACACCCTCCTGAAGAATACCGTTGCGATCGGGGCAGTTTTTGGCTATCTTTCACTGGATTTTGAGACACTTGCCGGAGTAATAAGAGACCAATTTGGAGGAAAGGGAGAAATTGCAGAACTTAACGTAAAGGCTGCAAAAGAGGGTTATGACACTTTTGTAACCAAGTACGGGAAGTCCAGCAAGGCCCTGAATCCTGAAGAAAAAAGATTCTACCTGATATCAGGAGGAGAGACAGCAGGAATGGGTGCAGTCAGAGCAGGACTTA
Organism: Thermoplasmatota archaeon; assembly: GCA_023381355.1. Classification (GTDB taxonomy): domain Archaea; phylum Thermoplasmatota; class Thermoplasmata; order Thermoplasmatales; family Thermoplasmataceae; genus Cuniculiplasma. The sequence continues at coordinate 8,159 of JAMCUL010000010.1, forward strand.
AGGCATATTTCGGATATCCAATGACTCCTGCCTCTTCAATTATTCACTACCTTGCTGCTCACAGCAGGAAATTTGATGTATTCGTCAAAATTACTGAGGATGAGATTTCGGCCATCAACATGGCGATAGGAGCCAATTATGCCGGAATAAGGGCAATGACCGGGTCATCTGGAGGAGGATTTGCACTCATGACTGAGGCAGTGGGCATGGCAGCGGAAATGGAAATACCACTGGTTGTCTACGAGGCACAGAGAGCGGGTCCGTCAACTGGCCTGCCAACAAAGACAGAACAGGGGGACCTGTTACAGATAATAGGTGCATCACAGGGTGATTTTCCAAAGGCTGTGTTCTCCCCAAGAAATGTGGAGGAGGTTTACTACATGGCCGGTGAAGCACTGAATCTTGCGGAGAAATACCAGATGCCAGTGTTCCTCATGGTCGATCTTTATCTGGCAGAACATTACGAGACTGTGGAGAAATTTGACTTCACTCCAGACATTGTAAGGCCACCATTTGCAAAGGGTGATGAGAAAGACTACAGGAGATATGCATACACTGAAACAGGGGTTTCGATGAGAGCACTTCCCGGGACACCAAATCTAATGCACAATGAGGATTCTGATGAACATGATGAGAAGGGAGATGTAGTCAGCGATGCAGTAACTGATCCGGAAATAAGAAGAAAGATCATGGAGAAGAGGATGAAGAAACTGGAAACCTACATAAAGGAATTGCCCCCAACTCCCTCATACCTTATGGAAGATGCAGAATACGCAGTAGTGCAGTGGGGGTCCACTCAGGGTGCAGTTGAGGAGGCAGTAGATATACTGAGATCTAAGGGGTTGAAGGTTGGCGTAATTGAAGTTAACAGACCCTTCCCGGTTAATCAGGATATCAGGGATCTTGTCAGGGGAAAGAAGAAGGTAATATTTGTGGAGAATAACTATACTGGCCAGCTGAGGAGGCTGATATCTTCAGAGATTGGCGTTACAGGTGATATCATAACAAAGTATGACGGTGAATCCTTCTACCCGGGTGCGCTCGCTACCCAAATTGAGGAAAAGATAAGGAAGTGATATAAATGGTTACAATGAATGATTTTAAAGGAAGTGTGAAAGCTGACTGGTGCCCAGGATGTGGAAACTATGCCCAATTGACGGCTATACCAATGGCACTGGCACAGCTGGGAATAAAACCCGAGAATACAGTAATAGTTTCAGGAATCGGCTGTTCCAGCAACATGCCTGAATACGTCAAAGCTTATGGCTTTCATGGAATCCACGGCAGATCACTTCCAGTTGCGTCTGCAATAAAGTGGTCAAACCCTGAACTGACTGTGATAGCATATGGTGGAGACGGTGATGGATATAATGAAGGGACACAGCATTTTTACCACAGCGCAAGGAGAAATCCAGATATAACCTATATCGTTTCAGACAACCAGATATTCGGTCTCACAACGGGACAGGCCTCACCCACATCCATGCTTGGAATGAAAACAAAGACAACACCTGATGGAAATATTGAGCCCCCGATCAACCCTCTCTCAATGGCTCTCTCCGCTGGAGCAACGTTCGTTGCAAGAGAATTTTCTGGAGACGTAAAGCATATGGTCGAGACGATCAGGAGGGCAATATCCCACAAGGGTTTCGCCATCGTGGATGTTTTCAGTCCGTGTGTTACCTACAATAAAGACAACACATTTGATTTCTTCAGGAAAAGGGTTTATCATCTGGAAGATGAGAAGCATGACACATCAGATCAGATGGCTGCATTCAAGAAGGCTGCTGAGTGGGGTGACAGGATTCCAATAGGCATATTCTATGAAAACAATGATCCTACATATGAATCAAGGGATGAGGTTCTCCAGACTCCACTGATAAAGCAGCCTGTAAAGAAACTCGAGGAATCAGATCTGGAAGAATTTCTCTAATATTTTAATTTCCAGATGAAAATTACTTCATATAAGTAAATATTTATTTATCAAAGAATGTTCTCGGCATGGAATGAAAATCGGTTCCACTCATGTGCTCTTTCAGTCATTCTCGTCCATAGGTCCGTTCCTGGATTTCGTGGCTTTATTTCCGGTCATGGTCATATTTGGTGGCGACGCCCTTCCCGAGATAACAGCGCTTTCATTCATCATTTCCTTTCTGACTCTGATCCCTGTCCTTTTTTTTACAGGCCTGTCCCATACCAATGAGGGATATGCCTCCTATGCATCCCTTGCTTTTGGGAGGCGAATGGGAATGCTTACAGGATTCATTTACATAGCCTATTCTGTCCTTGTTCTTCCAAATATAATCATGTTTCTCTCATCTTTTATATTTCCCCTCACCACAATACCGACAGGATTCAAGCCCTATTTCTATCTCGGTTTTTCACTACTGTATCTGTCCATTTTATGGCTCCCGCTGTCAAGAGGACTGACATGGTCCATCAGACCAATTGTAATACTTGGAATGATAGAAATAACCAGCATAATTGCGCTCTCGATTTTCATGATTTATGATAGCCCGAGAATCCTTACTTATCCGCCCTTCCCAACTTTTTTCACCGGGAATTTCTGGGATGGGGTTATAATAGGAATCCTGATGTTCTCAGGTGGTGGGAGTGGCATATTCCTCCAGAGGGATGCTGAAAGGAATATTGCCAGCATAAGGAAGCCTCTGGTAACCTCATACCTTGTAACCGGATCCACCATGACCCTCGCCTCCTTTGGGATTACATATTTTCTCGGGAATAGCATGTCTCAGTTTGGCCTGGATCCGGACATACTTTTTGAAAACCTCGGGGCTGTTGGAGGATTCAGCGTGATCATTTTTTTCACCATCCTCCTTTTCATAAGCGGGTTCAATTTAACGCTCTCCTACGGGAATGCCCTCCTGCAGATGTCTCACGATTTCCTAAGGAGAATTACTAAAGCAGTCCCAAGTAGATTCAACCTGTCATTCATCCTGCTGATTCTGGCATCTGTGGTACTTGTAATCTCATATTACACAGTGGGCTTTTATTTATCATTCCTGCTGATAGCAGATCTTGTAAGCATGCTGTACGTAACTGTGCATATAATAACAGGAACATCCCTGATCAGGACAGATCCAAAAGGTAAACACGGCATCATAGGGGTGCTTTCAGTCATAATCCTCATATTTTCCATAACAGCCTCCATGGATGGGTCCTATGGGGATCAGGATTTCCTGACGGCACTGTTCCTCATCGTGGTCTCAATCTCAATATTCCTGTCAGTATTGATGTACAATCCAGACAAGGCTCAAAGCGAGAACATGGAACCAGCTCAATGAGCATCAAGTTTCAATCCTTCATCTTTATGGCTCCACCTGAGGGGTTTCCCGGCATCTTCTGCTTGTACAGTATTGAGAAGAGCCCTATTGGCGTTCTTCCTCTCTTCTCAGGTTCCTTCAGTTTAAGGAAAAGGAATGACGTGAGGAACCTTCCTGTAAATACCACCATGTAGGCTGCAATGAGGGCAGTTTTCAGGGGAAGAACAGATTCCGTGAATTCCAGGAGGTAGCCTCCGGTAAGCGCCCCCATCAGATATACGAGGCCATTGAATCCATTTATTATGGAGATATATTCTGCCCTTCTTGAACCGGGGATAATATCAAGAAGGTAGGAATTCATCACTATGTTCTGAAGGGCACCGAGGAATCCGGAATATACTTCAACGAGAACAAAGAGAAACAGGGAGTTGGAAAAAGCATAGAAGACAGGGATCAGGCTCAGCATTAACCTGTTAAGGAATATCAGTGGAGGCCTTTCCTTCCTGTCATTGTACCTCCCGAGGAATGTTTGCACAATAATTGATATCCCAACGGAAACAATTGTGAGAATTGCGACATCCCTCAGATCAAAATTCATGAGGGATATGATTGTGATCGGAAACATGGGCCATGCCATTGACCAGAAAAAACCCTGCACGTTGGTTGCCCTGAAGTATGGGTAGAAATTTTCATCCTCTCTTATGTGTCTCAGGGTTTTCATCATCGAATATTTGAACTTTGGCCTGTGCCTTTCCTCCTTCAGGAATACCATCATCACAGCGGAAACGACATATGTCAGGGCTGCAAGAAAGAATGGGATCTCGATATCCCTGGACGAATTTCCATTGAAGAGGAATACCATGGCTGTAAGTGATATTATTGTACCGACAGAGGAAACATTATTTATGAAGGCCAGGAACTTTCCTCTCACACTTGTGTCCGAAAGATCTGCGATCAGCGAGAACCAGTTCACTGTGATCATTGAACCGAAGAGTGCGATCAGGGAATACACAATGATCAGCCCGATGGGCGTTACTGTATATGGCATCAGGAACCAGAGGACTGCAAGTATCACGCTTCCAAGTCCCAGGAATCCCTTCCTCCTCCCTGCCCTGTCGCTGAGTTTCCCCCAGAGTATCTGCCCTCCGTTTGATATGGAATTGACCGAGGACTGGAGCCATCCCATCTCCACCGCTCCAGCACCTATCATCACCGCGTAAATCCCCACAAACGTCGATGCTGCAGTTGCCCCCAGTGAGGAGAGAAATGACCTTGTCCCTATGATCAGCTTATTCTTGTCAGGCAAAATTTCCGTGCTGAATTACATTTAAAGTGATAAGGATTGTGAGTAACGGCCATACATTTGTTTTTCACATATGGATCAATCGAAGTGGAAAATTCCGTTCACTGAATGCGTTGCGGGCAGTAAACACTTATATAAGGTAGATCGGCAAAATCACAGGGATCAATGCATTCTCATGAGGTCTCCACATAACAGGATTTATATTCATATTTCCATTACCCTTATACTTCATAAAGGCATAAGGTTCAATTTAACAACAGGTGATACATTGGCGAATGGTGAAAATGCAGGCTCAAAATTGAGCGGAGATAGAGAAAAATTCAGGTGGTCCAACAGTAAGTACAAGAGGAGAATGCTGGATCTCAAGAAAAAGAGTGATCCACTGGAGGGAGCACCGCAGGCAAGAGGAATTGTTATAGAAAAAATTGGGATTGAGGCAAAGCAGCCCAACTCGGCCATTAGGAAATGTGTAAAGATCCAGCTGATCAAAAATGGGAGGCAGATCACTGCCTTTGCACCCGGTGATGGTGCCATAAACTATATTGACGAGCACGACGAGGTAATGGTAGAAGGCATAGGTGGAAGTAGAGGCAGGAGTAAGGGAGACATACCAGGAGTAAGATACAAGGTAGTGGCAGTTAATGGAATATCACTTATCGAGCTTGTGAGGGGAAGAAAGGAGAAAACGGTGAGATAATGGAACTTAAAATATTCGGGAAATATGAAATATCTGGCGTGGAAATACATGATGAGGGTCTTTCAAAATACATAAATCTCACATCATACATGAATCTGCATACAGGAGGAAGATTCTCAAATTATTCTGCAGGAAAGAGGAATATCAACACGATCGAGAGATTGATAAACAAGCTTATGAGATCAGAAAAATGGACAGGCAAAAAGTATGGTGCCTACAGGATACTCAAGGAGGCATTCCAGCTCATTGAGGAGAAGACGAAGCAGAATCCAGTACAGATACTTGTAAATGCAATAGAAAATGCCGCTCCAAGGGAAGAGGTAACCAGGTTGAAATACGGTGGGGTTGCCGTACCAAAGGCAGTTGATGTTTCACCTTCAAGAAGGGTGGATGAAGCCCTCAGAAACATTGCAATAGGGGCCACCGACGCATCATATAAGAGCAAGAAACCGATAGAGGCATGCGTTGCAGACGAGATCATGCAGGCCGCAAGGAATGACCAGAATTCCCATGCCGTGGCAAAGAAGGAAGAAATCGAGAGAATTGCTGCTTCAGCAAGGTAAATATTTACCACAATTCCAACTTTTTGCCAGAGTTTTCATATATTTGTTTATTTTATAAATTTATATTGGCCTGAAGATCCGTTCTTTCTGTAATTCACAAGAGCCGCGGACTGTAATTTCAGTCTTATTTTTCCAGATTGATTTCTTCCATGGACAGCACCCATTGCCATGCCATTCGCATAGATCCAGGCAATCCTATTTCTGTAAGTTCCTGCTGGAAAAACTCATGCTGGAAGGACCAATCAAATCCTGGATCTAAAGATAGAACTGGAGAGCAACCGCCAGGATTGTAATTGCTGCGAGAAGGCCAAGGGTTACGTAGGAGAAGAAGTGCGACCATCTCCTCAATCTTCTCATCTCATCGAATCTTCCCTCTCTGGCCATGGCCATTATCCTTTTTCCATGATAGATGTTGTTTCCATACATTACCACAATCATGACTCCCACGAGGATGATCTTCACCAGAAGTGTCTGTCCGTATGCTGTGTCGAAGAGATTTGATATGTCATAATCCAGGTACCATGTGGCATTGTAAATTCCAGTTATTATGAGTATTGCCAGGGTAATATCCGTGAATAAGGCAAACTGTTTTCCTATGAGTCCAACTATCCTTGTACGCATCTTTTCGTCATCTGTTATCTTGAATGATGCCGGAACAACAACAAGCCATATGAAGAAGGATCCCCCCACGAAGAATATGGCTGAAAATACATGGATCCACAAAATTATGAAATCTATGAGTATCATTTCTTACCCTTTGATCCGTTCTTTCCCTTCTTTTTCGCAGCCACCATCAGTCCTGCAAGAATGAGAATGAGCAGGGCTATAATGACTCCATCAAATATAACGTTTGATGGGTTCACGCTCGTCTGAATATTCTGCAGCTCGGTTGGTGCTATATTGAAGTTGAAATTGTAGAAATGATTGAATCTCTGTGCGCTATCATTATACATGAATGAATACGCTATCTGTGCAGCGTAGCTACCGGTTCCTGAGGAGCCGGATATGTCGACTATGAAGGTTATGAGGAATGAGCTTCCAGGTGCAAGGCTTCCAATTGTTATGTTATTCGCCGTAAGTGCACCCAGTGGATTTGAAGATGATACATGGATACTCAGGATTGAAGGTGAGAGGAGATGGATCTGGATATCGTATGCAGTCCTGTTTCCCGTGTTCGTGAAGTCAAACTCCATAACCGCCTTGGACTGCCCGGGGCTGAATGTAAATGAACTGGAAGTAACATGGATTATTGCACCCCTGTGTATTTCAAGTGAGGTGATGTATGAGAATCCCCCTATCTTCAATACAGGATGAATCATTCCAGAGGTGTATGGCGAATCAAAATAGAATGTCATATTGATAACTGAGCCAGGCATCAGGAGGGGAAGTGTGAAATTTCCTGCAAGTATCATGAAGTTCCCGTTAAGGCTTACGGATTCATCAGTAAGGGGCGATGTGCCATTATTGAGGATCTCTGCATTTAACTGAACATATTTCTGGCCTTCATATATTATCAGGGGATTGGTATGGTACTGCACCACCATTATTGAATTATATCCCTTAATCTCAACTGTGTGGGATACAGGATGGACTGTGCCACCATAACTTACGTTAAGATCGATCACATATGAACCATGGCTGGCTGTACTGCTTATATTGACAGGTACAGACAGGTTTAGGAGGCCCAGGGAGGCGATCCCAGGGACATTAAGGATGTAAGATGATCCGTTGAACGGATATTCCGGCACATATGACAGTGAGGCATTCAGAATTGAACCGGTTCCAGCATTTTCCAGGACTATATGCATTACCGTGTTGTGAAGTCCAGGCTCAGGTTCTACAATGCCTGATCCGTACGAGAAATAAACGGTTGATATCTCCAGGTCAATGGTTCCGGGAATATCTACCTGAAATGGAATAATCCCGCCATTTACTAATTTGCCTGTTGTTGCGTTAAATATGGCATAATCCAGGTATTCTGTGTATATGCCTGCCCTGTATGCAGCCGATACGTTCACCATCTGATAGGCCACATAATCATTCCCTGCGTGGTAGATATAGTTCTCATAATCTGCCACAACACGATTCGGGCCATTCACATAACTTTCATTCAATGGCCCTGTGCCATTATAGTTCAACCCTATGGACATGTTCACTGCAAGTCCATTCATGCTTGCGTTTGTTGCATGGAATACTGCAAAAAGCGGGATATCATCCATCCCCGGTGTAACTGCAATATTGCTGGTTTGATTGATCCAGTATGTCTGGGTCTCCACAAGTGGCTGGTTGCCAGGTGATGCGCTGGAATTGAAAGTCGCAAGACCGGCAAAACTTCCAAGAACAAGCAGAACAATTATAAAACTAATCAGGTATCTCTTCATTTTTTTTCACCTTTATATTTTTCATCATGGCCGCGATAGCAAGATTTGCCATAATAAACGCAATTCCCACTCCGTAAATTATTGTGTACGCGCTGGAGGATGGGAATCTGAAATAATATGGTATTACAGGCAATGGACCTATGCTGAACGGTACATAGGCCACTGCAACACTTTCAAAATATGCAGTCTCAAACACTCCAGCAATTGCAGGTGCTATGGCTGTTCCCACATTCCTGAATACCACATTCATTCCCGTTGCCTCCCCGGCCTTCTCAGGGGGGACAGATAGGAGAAGTATGTTTATGATCCCCACGAAGACCATTCCAAGGCCTGCACCGAGGATCGAAGCTCCGGCCATTATGTAGATCACGCCCGATCTCAGGAATACCAGGAAGACATATGAAAGCAGGAGGACAAGGCTTCCAATGATTATGCTTACCTTGGGCCCCTTAACCAGTGTTATTCTTGCTCCAACCGGAGCCATGAGCATGCTGAGGACTGCAGCCGGGAGAAGGATGAGTCCGGAATCGAATATTGTCATTCCAAACCCTGCTGGAGAAGGCGCCTGCAGTAGTGTTGGAACTGTAAAGAACAGGAAATATAGGGATGCAAGGGAAAATAACCCCGAAATATTTGCAAGTAGCACATTTCTTATCTTCAGTGTATCAAGATTGATGAAGGGCTGGTCTGAAAGCCCTCTCTCTGAAATGAGGAAGTAAGCCAGCGCAAAGGCAGAGCTCATGAACAGGAGTATTATTGTCATTGATGTCCAGCCCCACTCCTGTCCCTCAGAAACCGCAAGGATAAAAGAGAAGACGGTGTAGGAAAGAAAAGCTATTCCCAGGTAGTCAATTTTCTCTTTAACAGGAGATCTGCTGTCACGCAATATGATCCATGAAAGTACCGTGAGAAGAAGGGCAACCGGAATCGCAGAATGGAAAGACCATTCCCAGTCAAGATTGTCGATTATCCATGATCCAAGGACTAGTCCCAATGCCGCACCTGCGGAGAATGTTGCACTGAGTATTCCCTGTGCAAGGGCGAGTCTTTCCTTTGGAACCTGGTCATTGAGCAGTGCAAATGCAACCGGGAACATCCCAAAACCAAGACCCTGAAGGGCCCTGACAGCAACAAGCTCACCGAGGCTGGTGGCAAATCCGCCCAGTGAAACGGCAATAGTATAAACGACAGAAAGGGTTACGAAAATCTTCTTCCTCCCAACTATGTCCGCCAACCTGCCAAACAGGGCCGCGGATATTGTTCCGCTTATTACGTATGCGGTGATTATCCAGGAGATCTGCGTGTAGGTTGTGTGAAAGTCAGTTACAAGTATATTGATTGCAGGGGTAACCATGGTCTCTACATATGTGATCAGCGTACCCATCAGCGCCATTACGATTATTGTGGAAGTGGCGTGCTTTTTGATCTCTTCACTGGTGTATCCTGGTTCTTCTGGCCTCAAGGATCTCACTCATATCCCGCTCGATCATGTTTTTAAGATTCACAAGCGATTCATCATCGCCCTTCTTTTTCAGGGCAAAGGCAATCTTGACCTGCTTGATTATCAGGTATGCCATCTCCTCTATTGCCTCGTTGAGGATTGTCGTATCCTCTATGTCCACCAGGACATCGGGAAAAAGTATGTCTCTTCCCATTGAAGCCTTCAACATCTTCTCCCTCATCGTTTCTCTGAACAGCCGAAGGTTTGAAACGTATCTCTCTCCCTTTGGAGTGAGCCTGTAAACCTTTGCCCTTCCCCTCGTATCATATGTGATGAACCCCTGCTTCTCCAGTGACTTCAACAGTGGCCTTATTGTCCCACCTGACACCATTGATCCATCCCACTTCAATTTTCTGGAAAGCTCGTATCCGCTCATTGGTTTCAAAGAAATAATGAATAGCGCACTATCAAGATATTCTCCTGCTGTCATATATCGAATTCGACATTCATTTGATATATTTAAAGTATTTTAATCTATCATGTTCTTGACGTTTAGTATTTAAATAAAATGAAATGAGAAACGGTGTTCTCTATCGAAATATCATTAAATTATTCCTAGACCTCACAGTTTCAATATGTTTTCATGGTGGATGAATTTTTGACCATCAGTGAATACCGCCATTTTCCAATGTGTCTCGAATATATCGATTACGTAGACTATTTCCGCCAATGCTCTAAATATTGTTATAGAATTATAAAGTGATAGATTCAATCGCTATACGGTAAATAAATATATATTATGAGACTATTTTCTAAATGTGAGCATTGCCGACAAAGATGTAATAAAATACATGGAATGGCCCAGCAGCCTGATGAAGGAAAGGCCCACTTACTGGCAGATTGCCAAGAAAATAGGCAAGAGCCCAAATTATGTAAAGAACATGATTGATGAGATGATCCAGAATGAATCACTTCTTGGAATGTCAGTTTTTATTAATCCAACCATTGTGGGCCTGAAATCGTATTTTGTCGTTGTTTCAAGCAGCAATTCGACAGTTTTTGAAAATGAAAAATTCAGGGAAGAGATAGGTGGAATATATTCAATGCATTTTTCCGGAATGAAGAAGGAGGTCCTGAATATTGAAATGTACAAGGAGAATGATGAGCAGGTCAGGGAAGCAATAGATAAAATAAGAAAGTTCAGTCCAGAAAGCAAGATTCTTTACTCCACATATGAAAATTATGAACAGGTATCTGTGGATCCAAAGTCTCTCGAGATAATAAGTTATCTTATAAAGAGCCCGATGGAGAGCATTAACAGGATATCTCTTGGAACCGGCATACCAAGAGGCGTGGTCAAGAAGAAAATTGAGAAAATGACATCTGGTGACATAATCAGCATCAGGCCCAATTTCAACGCTTACAGATACAGAAAGCTAAACCTTGCAGTGATGAGTGTTGCCTACCAGGATGACATGAAGAGGAACATAAGAAGCCAGGTGACGGATATATTATGTGATTACATAATACAGGAAAGAAAGAACATAAATGGAATCCTGGTATTCCTGACAAACTTTTCACATCTGGATGATGCTAAGCCATCAATAGATAAGATCGAAAAAATTCCGGGTGTGCTGGGAGTCACCTTTGTCTTTCCATTCGAGAGCAATTTTTATGTACCGGAATTATTGAAGGAAAGATTTGAAATGGCAACCGGGAAGCCCTGGGACTTGCAGATAAGATAAACACATTACTGATATCCCATCTCAACCCAGTAATATAGCCTCTTCTGCCAGTAATTCCTGTTCCTTATCAATATATAAAGGAATGCTGCAGATCCTATGAAGGCAGGGATTATGGTAACTGGAAATATTGTTATTGCAAACAGGATTCCAAGCATCGTCATGCTTATGGGGAAAATGGCAAACTGTGATGCGTTGTATGTGGAAGGAAGCAGGTCTTCCTGGAGTATCTGATACGGCTTTCTTATGAATGAAAGAGAGAAATTTATCCCTGAGAATATGGCCGGGAAGAAGAGGAGGATAACTGTAAGAGTGAAATATGTGCCAGAAACGTAAATCCCGAGAATCAGGGATGAAATGACAAATGGCACCGAAACGAACAGGGTCTGAAGCATCTTGGCGTAAAGAACCTTCTTGAGGTAATTTTCAATCGGAATTGATGTGAACGAAAGCCATGCCCTCTCCTTGGAAAGTGTTCCGGTGCTCAGCATCAGGGATAGAAACCACGTTATATAGACTGAGCTCAAATAGACCCCGAAGGAACCGAAGAACCCAAAAAATGTCTTCTGGTATACTATGATAAGGGAGGTAAAAATTGAAGCAAGCACTGACATTATGATGAACATCATGTAGATGCTTACCCTGTTGATCCTCACCCTTATATTTCCCATCGAGGCAGCCCTGCTGGTAAAATCCACCTGCCTGAAATTCAGCTTCAGGATTGTTCCTGTTACAGATGTATCAGTAAAGGAGTAGGTTTTTCGATAAGAATTCCTGTTTCTTGAAGAGAACGATGAAATCCTGAACGGAAGGGATTCAGCCCTTATGGTCTGGGAAGCTACCGCAGTTGCAACCACGGTCACCAGTATAACCCCAATTGAAGAGTCCACGCCTGATCCATTGATGAATGAAAGCGCACCGTATGGGAACCCAAAAAATGATGATACAACCCACGCAGCCTCAACACCTGCAAAACCTACCTTGATGTAGATATTCTTCCCTGCCATATTGAGACTCATTGAAATCGGGAGTATTGCCATGCACACAATCGCCAATATTCCTGCAAGCAGCCCAAGTTGATCAGTCCTGAAATCAATCAATGCACCTGAAGCCGCTGCCACGAATATAAGTGAGGATGCAAGGGCCTGGGATATGAAAAAAGCAGGTATCAGCGTAATGTTCTTTACTGGAGATGTCAGCAGGAAATCCCTGTCTGCCGCTGTCAGTGAGAGTCCCCCCGCAACAGTGGCACTGATCAGGAAAAGCAGGAAAATGAACGCAAGATAATAGGAGCCAAAGTTATCAGGCGTATCTGTGACCAGTCCAAAGCTGATGGTGAACAGGGAATAAATGAATATGAAAAATACAATTAGCAGGAAATATCTGGAAAAACGGGACTTGACCAGCAGCTTGAGAACCTTAATGAACATTTTTCATCAGCCCGGATACAACACTTTCCATGGATTTGCCATCCGTTTCCATCTTCTCAAGTTCCCCGATAGTCCCATCCCACACCTTGCTGCCTGAAGAAATTATCACGATCCTGGTGGTGAATCTCTTTGCAATTGACAGTATATGAGTTGATATGAGGAAAGTGGCATTCATTCTTTCAAAGTACTGAAATATAACCTCCTGGGTTGGGATATCAAGGTAGTTGAGTGGTTCATCCATTATTGCAAATCTTGGGTTGTGAATAATGGACAGCGCAAGACATAGTTTCTGCCGGTTTCCCCTGGAAAGGGAGAGCGGTTTCTGCCTTTCCATTGAGCCAAGTGAAAGGATATCAAGAAGTTCCTCAATCCTGGATTCAAGATTCTCAGTCTGCCTGATGGAGCCGATATACTCAAGGTTCTCTCTTACAGACAGGTTAAGGTAAGGGCTTGGATCCTCAGGGAGGTACCCTATCATCTTCTTTGCCTCAAAAGAACTTGGGAGATAACCAAATATTCGCACCCTGCCATTATCTGGCTTCATCAATCCGGAAATTATCTTGAGTGTTGTGGATTTTCCGGCCCCGTTCTCACCCAGGAGAGCAACCCTGTCACCCACCTTTATCGTCATAGAAAAGTTGTCCACAGCTTTTATCTTTCCATAACTCTTTGAAACGCTTTCCATGAAGAGAGGATCTGAATTCTCAAAGTTTGATGATGCTATGGATTCCATGAAAAGGAAAAGAAATACAAGATTAAATAGATTGATCTAAAGAGCGATTTCTAGCATGATCTTGAGGGCGCAATGCTTTCAAATATTTCAGCCCTCATCATGTTACCGTCAGGGACAGTGTTATCCTCGATCATCTCCCTGATGAGTGTGCCGCTGAACCTCTTTCTGTATATCTCAGGATGGGGGCATATCCTCTCTGTTGATATTTCCCCACACCTCGAGCAGTAAAAGGCCTCATCCATAAAGACGGGGGTTATACCGGTGTTTCCAATTGATTTTACATATTCCATGGCCTCATATTTTCCATAAAATTTCCCTGTTCCGGCGTGATCCCTTCCTATAATGAAATGAGAGCATCCCATATTTTTCCTCATAACCATGTGGAGGAATGCCTCCCTGGGACCTGCATAGATCATGGCATAATTGACAGGGAAGAGGAAGACCCTCTCCACTGGCAGGTAATTCTCAAGATATTTCCTGTATGACGATATTATCAGTGCATCTGGCAGATCACCTTTCTTCTTGGGTCCCAGGGAAGGGGTCAAGGCAAGAGAATCATACCATGAGAGTGCCTGTTTATGAAGGAATTCATGTCCCCTGTGAGGGGCATTTCTTGTCTGGAAGCCACAAACGCTCTCCGGGCCCCTTTCCTTTATCTGCCTCCTTGTATCTTCGGTGCTGCCGGATTTTACAATAAATGAGAAATTGTCTTTCAGGACAGATAAAATCCTGCCGGAAACGAACCGGTTTCCGTTCAGTCTTGTCATCATGACGCCGGGATGCTCATCGCTGTTTGTGCTGAAGAGTAATTTTGTGTACCATTCCAGATCAAGGGTGAAGCGTTCTTCAACCTCCATTATGGCTATTCTTTTCATATCATGCCAAATTTCAACGAGATCACCATTGTGCAGGGATTCCCAGGTTTGAGGGTTAACCGGGAGCACCAGTGGAACAGACCATGGAGTCCCGTCTGGAAGCGAGTTTTCCTCAAGGATGCTCCTGATTTCCTCAGGTCCATGAAAGCCGTTGCACGGACTGAAATAACCCATCGCAATATTCCATGCTGTCAAAGCGCCCTGTGATCCTGCCTCAATCCTTATGCCCTGCTCCCCAAACTGGATATGCTTGTCTGAGATACTGATACCTTTTGAACCGTGATATTCTGGAATCATCTTATCTCCCCCTCATATGGATTCCGCATTCCCTGACTCCACTCTCCCACCACCATCTTCCATCCCTCTCACCATCTGACGGAATCGTGCATGGCTCACATCCAATACTCATGTATCCTTTCGAGTAGAGTGGGTTCAGCGGTATCTGGTTATCCTCCACATACCTGCCCACATCTTCTGAGGTCCAGTTCAGAAGCGGGTTGCATTTAATATTTCTCCCATCCCTCTCAATAAGGGAAGACTCCATCCTTACCTTTGTCTGTTCCCTCCTTATCCCTGTTATCCACCCTTTTCTCACTTCCAGCAATTTCTCCAGGGGATTGACCTTCCTTATTTTGCAGCATAATTTCCTCATCTCCACGCTCCTGTAGAAAAGATCAGGGCCATGAAGATTCATCATGGCTTCAACTTCACCACTTTCTGGGAAGAGGAATTTCAGGCTGATTCTGTATTCCTCCATTATTTTATGGATGAATGAGTACGTTTCCTGGTGGATCCTTCCAGTATCTATTGTGTATATATCCCTGTCAAGCCCGTTGCTGATCATCAGGTGCAGTATCACCATATCCTCCCTGCTGAAACTGCTCAGCAGGAAGACATCTCCTGAACAGATCCTGTCGAATTCCAGGAGAGTGGATACAGATTCTTCAATTTTTCCTGAATTTTCCATGTCTGGCAAATATAATATGATATATTTACATATAGATTGGCGAATTAGATGAAAATTTAACCCATTTTACATATTTTTATGTGTAATGATCAAATACGCATCTATGCAGGAGGGTAAATTACTGTGCCAGGATATTTCAGGCCTGGATTCATCAAGGATCCAGAAATCAGGGAAGACAATGGTTATTGACAGGATGGTTTCGGACATCTCTGTTCTGGAACTGTTCTCAAGATATGTGACATATGTGAAGATAGGGTGGGGAATACCATTCCTTCTTCCCGAGGATAGGGTCAGGGAGAGGATCAATAACATCAGGAACACTGGCCTTGGAGTAAGCAATGGAGGGACTTTCCTTGAAAACTTCATCATCAGGGGAAAACTGATGCAGGGTCTCAATATGATACATGGGCTGGGATATACCTATCTGGAATTGAGTGAGGGAATTATGGATATATCCAGGCGTGATAAAAAAATTGCAATGGAATTTGCTGAAAGCTCCGGGATGAAACTTGTTATGGAAGTCGGGAAGAAGAACAGGAATGATCAGCTCAGCCTTTCAGAAACAATCGAAAAAATCACGGAGGATATGGATTTTGATCCTTTTGTCATCATTGTTGAGGGAAGGGAGTCTGGGAAGGACGTTGAAATATATGATCACGAGGGGAACATCAAGTGGGACTGGGTGGAGGAAATACTGGAAAATGTACCACTTTCAAGGGTGATGTTTGAAGCGCCCATCGAATCGCAGCAGACCGAGCTCATTATAAGGCTTGGTCCAGAGGTCAATCTGGGAAATGTTTCATTTGCATCCATCCCTGCAATGGCTTCACAGAAATTTGGAGTCAGGGGAGATAATTTCGGTGTTGAATCGCACAATAACCACTTTGATGGCAGTCCTGCGACACGCTTTGTTTATCATGTCATCAAGAATTCATCATACAGCGACCAGGCAAAGATTATGAAAATTACCGGAATGAGCAGGAGGACTGTTCAGAATTCACTGTTTGAATTAATGAAGTCAGGGCTGATCACTGAACATCCGGACTCAATGGACATGCGCAGGAAGGTATACCGGAGTACAGGACCATGGAATGCCTGATGTAAAAGAAAAAGAATAGGTATGAGTTTGCCATCCATAAATCATGAAGATGAATAAGAAGGATCTACTTTCAACTCCAGTAAGGGATACTGTCGTCAATGAAAAGACCTCAATGATGGATTTCATGAAAATGATGGAAGTTTCAGGCGGCTTCACAACATCAAAGGTATACGTGGCATATGAAATACTGAGGGATATGTTCAGGGAGGAAAATACAACATTCCTCTCATTTCCTGCTGATATAATTTCCACCGGTACAAGAGGTGTTATAAACCAGCTTGTGAAGGAGAAGCTGGTTGATGTCATAATAACAACAACAGGCACTCTTGATCACGACATAGCGAGAACATTCAGGGATTACTACTGCGGTTCCTTTGATTATCCAGACAGGGAGCTAAAGGATCTTGGAATTAACAGGCTGGGTAGCGTCGTGATACCTGATGAATCCTATGGTGAAATAATGGAATCATTCATGCAGCCTGAGCTGGAGAAATTGTACAGTGAAAAGAAGACATGGGCAACCTGGGAAATAATCCAGAGGATCGGGCTGAAACTGAACAGTGAGGATTCAATCCTATATAATGCGGCCAAAAACGGGATCAAGGTGTTTGTTCCAGGAATTACAGATGGATCATTCGGCTCGCAGCTGTGGTCATTCAGGGAGATGAACCATGATTTCATGGTTGATGTTCTTGCTGACGAGCACGAGCTTTCAGACATAATTTTTGATGCAAAAAAGACAGGATCACTGATGATCGGCGGCGGCATATCAAAGCACCATACAATATGGTGGAACCAGTTCCGTGGCGGGCTTGATTATTCTGTATATATAACGACTGCACAGGAATATGACGGCTCACTGTCAGGAGCAAAACTGGAGGAGGCCATCTCATGGAAGAAGGTCAAGCCAGATGCGAGATTTGTAAACGTGTATGGGGATGTGACATTGATACTGCCTGTCATGGTGGGGCCATTACTGTAGATTACGAATATTTCCCATTTTTCCTGAGGATTTGAAATATTTAGTGAGAAGCAGGAGCAGGAATATTACCATAATGATTATCATCGAGATCATCCCCGCCTCGCCCAGTCCTGCACGATAATCACTTATGGTATTGTCGAGGCCGAAGAGGATATAGAAGACAAGGGCTGGAAGTATTGTTTTTCCAGAATTGTTTATCTTGAAATTCAGCAGGTAGAGGATGAAGGCAATTAGGAGGGAAACAAGGAACCATCCGATAAAATTTGAGACAGGATCACCAAAATACTGAGTCGGTACCGTCCAGTGCCACAGTTCCTTTGAGTACCTGGGATCGAAGCTCAGATCAAAGGTAACCATCAGGAATGGTGCCAGGAAAATAGACGATGCCTCCATTGCATAGAAAAACAGTGAAGACCAGAGGAAAGGTATGAAGATTGGGACAGGACCAAGCTTCGGTCCCAGGGCCGCTGTATAATAATATGTTCCGAAAGGTATGCCTGTGTTTATGCTCAGGAATTCCATTGAATAGCCAACAAGCCATCCAAGGGCAAGAAGTTGAAGCGACTTTTTCCAGCCTGTCAGGAGTAGTGAGCTTATGAGATATACAACTATCAGCAGGAAGGAGACAATCATGGAGCTGAAATAAGGCGTGTTCCGCAACTGAGGAACCTGGCCTGCAAAGAGGTATGCAATATACAGGAGGCTTGCTATCCAGGCAACCTTCCATCTGAGTTTCATATCCTGCAAAATCATGTTCCGGGGAATCATGAATTCGATATTAAATATACCAGTTCCATATTTATTGCCAATCAGTATCTTCTCAGTTATCAAACGTATCCATAATATCATAAACTGAAGTATAATGAAGATACGTCGCAGGCACGGTAAATGCCGGGAGTTCAACAGGTCCAGGATCGAGCGTCCAAGATCCGGGGAACGGTAGTATACATGTCACCAGCTACTGCTCAGGAAATGTTTCTGTAATGAGCGGAATTTATGAATCACTTATATCAAGCATAAATATCAGATTGTTACCAGTTGGAATAATATATGACCATTCAACGGGGTTGTCTGCATGTTGCAAACCAACATTAGGGGAGCATGGGTTTGATAAAGCCAACCAGTACTGTTTCATCAACACTCGAAAATGCCTATTACTCCCTAGCATTCCCAGGAACAGGACTTCCTTCCGGTACCATATGGCATGTGAACATAACAGGTCATGACTCTATTGCGATTACCGGCACATCATATTCTTTATCCATGTCTAACGGGACATGCATTTACACTTTTTTCACCTCAGATCACGAATAGGAACTCTCTGCATATTCTGGCTCAGTAACCGTCAACGATGCAGCAGTCCCTTAACCTGTGAAATTTACCGAGGCAAAATATTCAGTAAAATTCACGGAGACAGGTCTTCAATCCGGAGTTGTATGATATGTGAATCTCTCAAACGGAATGAAATCCGGTCCGATTCAAAGTCAATCCTGCACATTTGAGTTAACAAACGTTTCATATTCATACTCAGCAGGAAAGATTTCATGCTACGATCTTTCAAAGTCAACAAATGCATTGGCAATTAATGGAAAGAATGCCACATTGTCATTAAGTTTCACTTCTGCCGGGAAGAGTAAACCATCGGGAAAGGATGACGTTCTGTCGATAGGAATATCAGTTGCGGTTATACTTGTGCTAGGGGTTGTTGTTTTTCTTTTTTTCTTTAGAATGAAAAAATAACCCCATATTTTGAAATTTATAACATAAAATGTTTCTCTCCATCATTCCAGTATATTTTACCGGCAGTTTTCGCATTGTTCCTGAATAAATTCTTTCTTGAATTCATTTAACGAAATTTGTCTCAGTCTCATTTAATTCAGAAAAAAATTTAACCGAGTGGGAAATATGAATGCATGAGTGATAAACCAAATATACGTGAGGATAAATTGAAGGAGTACCTGATACAGAACAGGTCGTATTCCCTTTATGAAAATGATGATAGATCCATAGAACTGCATTTTTCACCTGAAATGCCGGAAGCAATTGCTCACTTTCCAAATGGTGAACCCGTTGAGCACATTATGTATGGTTTCATAGACAATGGAACCATATATTTTACCAAATTTAAAACAGTAAGCTCACTCGGGGAAACAGAGACAGAACTGGAAGGGGAAGATGATCCGGTAATGTTGTGGCTTCAATTCATATAATAAGATTTTTGCATTTCAAAAAACCGCCAAGGCTGAATGTGTGGGAATCAGTGCTCACATTATTTGTATTGCTATGAATTGAATGGAGCAGGAAAATTCTCAGGTCATCTCAGCAAAAGTCTGATTTAAATAAAAAGTGAATTTTCCTAGCGAATAGATGCACAAAAAATATGCCTTCTTGATATTATTAATATCTCATGCTATACATTAGCATTATTCCCCTTGGAGTCTTATGTGCGTCCTGATCTAAAAGTTGCCTTGCCCTCCATCGTAATGAGAGTAGATATTGCCTAAGAAGAGATTTAATTTAAAGGTGCACAACCTGGTCAGAAAAGTTCAAATACCATAGCTATATATATAAATTATGGTTGAAGAATTTTTGACTAATGAACAAAAGGAGTTCATCGACAATAAGCCATTTGGAAATGCTCCTCAATCATTCCCGCAAATGTTTTTGAACAAGAACGAGAAAGTGATATATGAAGGTCGACCTTCAATTGCCTCTTACATTGTAAGACCAATTGTAGTAGGTTTGATTTATACGATATTTTTTGGTCTTTCGGTCTTCTTTATCTTGGCAGCAGTTGGAGCTTTTGTAATCGGGCTTATATGGCTTTCGTTTATACTTTTGGTAGCTCTTGTTTTGCCGCTCATCTTTTCAATCTTGAGATGGAGCAGAACATATTATGCCTTAACAGACAGAAGAGTAACGCATACATATGGTTTATTTAGCAGGCAGTCAGCTGACATACCTGTTAGCAAGATAATGAGTGTCCTGATGATTCAACCGCTATTCGAGAGAATATTCGGCTATGGAACAATAGTTTTCACCACTGCGGGTGCAGGTGGAAGCATGCGTCTTAAGAACTTTTACAGAACTGGAGCCGTTGTATGGCGTGCCTCCAAGCAGCCCGTTCAATTGAAGAATTACGTTCAGGAAGTTCTGGATATTCTTCAAAAGGCCCAGAAGACTCAAGAGTTCAAAGAAATGTCAAAAGCTATGAAAGAGTAAATCGACGATCATAGTAATCAAATTTTATTATTTTTATTATAATAATATTAATTTTTGTAATGCTACCTCAAAGGTTTGTTTTAGTTAAATTGATCATTATTTCGTGTGTGCATTGTGTATTAGGCCAATGTTTTGTAAAATTGATTTTCATATCCTTTACAGAATACGTGACTAAATCTCTGGAATAATGCCCATAATGGGATGGACAATTATAATTTTTCTATTGAAATGTTATGATATTCAGTTTTCTTCTATCGCAGACGGTATGTTTACCTGTGTTTAGAGTAATATAAAGGTATTTTCGATGGGAGTATCATTTCCAGTCGGTAGTTAGTTCGCTGGCACACCTTAATTTTAGTATTTGCTCTCATTCGATTATGTTTGACACTTTATACGAGAATTTTCAATACTGATGAGGATTTAAAAATTATAGCCCTTCGGACTTTCATGTGGGAAACGAAAATATAGTCCTAATTTTCATTTTGTTATGTGCAACTTGCAGGATGTATTTTTATTGGCGAAATCATAAATGCGTGTTAGAAACCACATTATTTCCTTAATTCTTGTGAGATTTTCTGGGTGTCTGCACGCAAAAATGAGTGATGAGCCAAAATTATTGTCATCTGGCAGAGGCACCCTTACTTGTTCACCATAAAAACCCCATCTACAGGTATCTTTCAAGAAATAAAGAAATTAAAAAATTTTGTGAGTTTTGCCCTATTTCGAAATTCTTCTCCAAACCAGTATTCCGATCACAGCAACCACCACGGCTGAAACAGCTCCAATCTCAATGTAGAATGTTGTTGGACTTGATGTTGATTGCGAGAACTTTATGGTTATTGAGGCACCAGTCCCCTTCATGGTGATATTGCCTGTTCCGTTTGTGACGGAGTAGCCATTAACAGAACCTATGGAATAGTGGTATGTACCATTAGGAAGGTATATTGAGAAGCTATTTCCAGTCACATTATGCTCCACTCCATTTAATGTAACTCTCCACATTGTTCCATTCGGAAGACCAACTTCATTAAAGGTAACCTTGTATTTCAGCTGTGAAAATGCAACATAAACAGGGACTGGTTTTCCATTTACTTCCACCGGTCCGGCTTTATTTGTGATCGAATATCCAATCACAGGATTTACATTGTAATAGTAGGTACCGTTTGGTAAATTCAATGATAACTCTGAACCACTTCCGTTTACAGTTATCGCATATGAACTATTGTTAAGTCTTAACGACCATGATGTTCCATTCGGAAGACCAACTTCATTAAAGGTAACCTTGTATTTCAGCTGTGAAAATGCAACATAAACAGGGACTGGTTTTCCATTTACTTCCACCGGTCCGGCTTTATTTGTGATCGAATATCCAATCACAGGATTTACATTGTAATAGTAGGTACCGTTTGGTAAATTCAATGATAACTCTGAACCACTTCCGTTTACAGTTATCGCATATGAACTATTGTTAAGTCTTAACGACCATGATGTTCCTGTTCCAAGACCTGTTTCAATGAAGGTGACTCCGTAGGTAACCAAAGAGAATTTTACATAAACTGTTTTTGATGAATTAGCATCTATGGTTCCACCTAGTGCAGTGAACTTTTTATTACCGGTTCCAACTGTATAGGAATAATTTCCCTCCTTTAGATTGACTGAATATACAGATCCAGATAACAGTGCCCCAGAAGAGTTCATCCCGGTAATGTTAATGAACCATGTTCCATTCGCTGGTAGTCCATTTTCTTCAAAACTTACATTATATACCTTGGTCACTGCATAGGAATGGAATATGCTTTCCTGTCCATTATGATTCAAGCCAAATATGGTCTGATTTATTGAACTGAATATTATATTAGACTGTGGTTCTGATGTGAGAATAGACGTTATAACTTTTCCATTGCTTGGTGTTATTATGGTAATATTGCCTGTACATGCAAATAAAGACGAACTTTCACTGGAAACATACAGGTAGCCATTTAATGGATCAAAGTAACCACCTAAAACTTCCCCGGATATAGTTGGGCCCCCACAAAACTTTGATGAGGTTGCATTAAAGATCAAAGTGGTATTATTTTCTTCGTTGCTCACAATAAATTTGCCTTTCTGACCATAAGCAACAAGTAAATCTGTGCAATAGTACTTTGGAGCTGCATAAAAAGCCTGGTGACCGCTGGAAAGATTCAAGGCATCGATACCTGTGCCATTTGCAATGAGTAGATCCTGACCATACATTGTTGGTGAAAGCAGAATAGAGTATCCGGAAATTGAATTCTGGGCGCACAGTCCTGTGAAGTTATGCTGGATCAGAATTTCACCTGTGCTTGAAAGGATATATGAAATACCATTATCTGGATTCGTATAGTTAAAACCGAATATGTATATGTCCTGGGAATTTATGGATTGTGTTATTGCAAAGTCAGTATTCTTTAAATAAGGAATGGTAATATTTTCTATTATGGCAAGAGTCTTTCCATTTATTATGGTGAGATTCCCTGTGCCTCTGTCACTGACATAGAGGTGGCCATTTCCCGGGTCATAATATGCACAGGCGGGAAAAGAATCAGGGCCGAGGGTGATGTTTTTCAGATACCGACCAGTTGTTATGTTGTAGGGCACAATGAGACCCTTGTTCTGGATAATCGAAAAGATTATGTTGGAACTGTTGTCTACAGCCAGGTCTGTTGGGAAACAACCTCCAGTCAATATGTTATTGTACCCTTTATTCTGTTCTCCCATGGATGGGTTTAACGATTTAAGTGGTTCCAAGAGCGATAAATTTCTGGGGCTTTCGTATTCTATGATATAAGTTTCTGTGAAACCATTTACATTTATTCTCTTGTAATCTGGCAAAGGTATGTATCCGTTAGATGTATCACCGAAGGACACCATAAAAGTGCCATTTTGAATAGGGACAACAATTGAAGACATATTTGTGGTGTATTCTGTAAAATTGGTAGAATTCATGTACAGGTTAAGCGTCCAGTCAGTTCCCTTGGGGAGGCCAAGTTCTTCAAAAGTCGTATCGGTTTTTGCCTGAACAAATGAGACATTTATGACTACATTACTGTTTTTCACTGTTAACGTACCTTTGTTTTGCAGCGCCTGGTATCCTGGATCATCAGAATATACAGTATAGTTATAAACTCCAGGCACAAGAGAATAGTTGTAATATAACGACGCTGATATTGCATTGTTGCCCAGTGTATCTATAAGGTTAGGGATATTTATTCCCCAATCTCCTCCAGGTGGGATTCCATTTTCCTTGAACACTACCTTGTGCAAGGCGAACGAATATGGGATGCCAGCTCCATCAGGGGTTGAATTGAATTCCATTATGTACCTGAAATTATTGATCTGAGGAAAATCATTACTCTGGAAACCAAGTGTCAAGTTCAATTCCTGTGAACTTCCTACGTTTAAACTCTTGCTAGACGAGTTCTGGAAAAGATTGTCCAGGGTACCTCTTACATACGAATCATTTATAAAACCAGTTCCGAAAACATGATAATCCTTGATGTTCGCGGACTTGGAATAGTTGTAATAATACAGAGCTTCATTGTATAAAGTAAGCCCAAACCCATTTGTCTGGTTTTCTGTCCATCCAGAAGTAAAAACAGGCGCGGTACTATCCATTCCTCCTTTTCCAAACCCAACACCTCCAAGAGCGTAACCTGTGCTATCATTAGTCTGTGGTGAGTTCATAATTCCATAGGCCTCAACGCATGATGGATGTGGAAATTGCAATCTGGATGTTATATATGAGTTGGATGCGGTGAATCTTATCCCATTGTCTACTGCGTAATTGGCGTTCAAAGCCTTCCATTTGGCGGTGTCAAGGTTTGTTCCGGCAAAGTTGTCATAAAAGTTGAATATGTGTGAGCCGTCATCGTACAGTCCATACACATTCGTGAGCTGCGGTGCCTCACCTATGGAGTAATTATTCAGGATGTTTGTTCCAAACTGTGCTTCTTCCATATAGATTTGCATGTAATCATGCGCGGGTATACTTTGATTTATTCTTAACCAATAGGATGTGTTAAAAGCCTGGTTACTGTTTCCAGATTGAAGCCACGATGGTATCAGAGTTGTGCCATTAATCATGAAAAATATATTTGAAAGATTTGGATTTTCACCGGGATACAAGGAACTGTTTACAATTATATGCTCATCAAAATTTGACGGGGTTGGAATTGACAAATTGTTTATGATAAAAAATTCTGTTAACGTTTGATAGTTAAAACTAATGTCGTTACTTGTCAAAGTTTTGTTCTCATTTCCCTGTGGAGAAAACACGGCCAGTGCAGCGAACAGCATACATGAGCACACTAGAATCGCAAAAACTTTTTTAAGATTTTTATACATAAAAGTTTACGATATTTCAATATATAAATATTATGTATCACATAAAACTAAATATTGTTTAAAAATAGTTATTGGTGAAAATTTTCTATCAGATCATAGTGTAAGTAAAAAAAGAGCAAGGAATAATGTGATTTTTAAAAACTCATCTCGCTGAACTGATCCTATAAGATTAGAAAATCTCTATTAAACCGGTTAGTAGAGAGGAATTTGAGCAACAGCATGGCAGAAACACCACACTTCAGGGATGTGGTTGAAACCGCAGTTAGAAACGAGAAGTTCCTGACTGACAGGATTAGAGGCAAGTGACTATCACTGAGTGCTGAATTCTATTCTGGAAATGAACTTCAGGCAGGTGAAGAATATTTGGTCTGATATTAAGTGCATTAGATGGTTGAAATGACAAGGAAAAGGGAGCGCTTGCATGTTACTAAGTCCATTTTTCAGCCAGTGTACTGAAGGTTCGTTTCGACCCGATTAGTAATTCTATAATGAAGAACGAAATTGCTGCAGACCAGAGCACCAGATAGAGAGCAAATATGAATGAAATGGCGTTGAGGGAAATGTTGAGATTGGATTGCATGCTTGTCGATCGAGAACAAAATCCGGTGCAAAGACATATAAAGCCATGCAGCAGAAATGTATCGGGCAAGTTTCAGCACTATGAATGTATGAAGATCAACCTTAAAGAAATTACCACTGACACGGATACCAGCATTACCTTCCTGGTCGTAACCCTGCCCGTGCTCCCGATTATTTGCTTCATCAGCCATCACACTCCGTCTCCATCTTAATATGAAAAAAAATAGGACAGGGATCACCAACCCCGCCAACAAACCAGTGAAAAATCTGGTCATGAACTCATATAACAGAATTGTGCTCATGTTTCCACACTATGGCTACACACCCATCCAAGCAGTCCAGTCAGGGGCAGAAGCACTTTCCCAGTTGGTCTGTCCATAATCGTTTGCAAATTTCTCCCAGTAGTATATGAAAATATCTGCGTTAAACACTGTCGGAAGTCCTGGCGATGACCCTATGTTGTAAGCACCTTCATAATAAAATATATTAAAGGAGATTCCCAAAAGAGGTTTCGTTTTTAGAAAGGGAAAAAATGACCATGTGCTAATTCAGAGCAGGAATGATCATAGACACATTTTTGTCCCGTTTAACAGGCAACCAAAGTGATTTAAGAGCCATCATTCAGTAATCCGGTTTCACCATAGAATAGTTTGTTAATTCATTATAACAAACACAACCTTTCATCCTTATCTATCCATCTGATAATTTAATGGAATATCTGTCCATCTATTGGAAAATACGACTTACCTATAAATGCAAATGGGGCTGACCGGATTCGAACCGGTGACCTCCCGGTTATCAGCCGGGTGCTCCAACCATGCTAAGCTACAGCCCCAATCCCAACTGCATTTTTCATAAAGTAATAAAAGTTTCGAAACAAACCAATTGGATAATTACACACTATTTCTGACAGGAATGGAGAGCCTTATAAAAAGAGATAATTTAGTATATATTGAAAAAATATAACCCCAGTGACTTTAAGGCCGGATTATGTAAAAGTAAAGCTTCCAGGTGGAGAGAACTTCAATCAAATAAATCACTTGATGAGGGAATCCTCTCTCCATACAGTTTGCGAGGAGGCGAGGTGTCCAAATCTTTCAGAATGCTGGGATTCTGGAACTGCCACTTTCATGATTCTTGGCAAGAACTGCTCAAGAGGTTGCCGATTCTGTTCCGTGACACATGGAGGAATGGAGCCTCTTGATCCGGATGAACCTCAGAAAGTAAGAGATTCAGTGAGGAGCATGGGCTTGAAGTATGCGGTGATAACTTCTGTAGATCGTGATGATCTCCCAGATCAGGGTGCAGGACATTATTCGGAAACGATAATGGAGATTAAGTCTCTTAATGTTCTTGTGGAGGCACTTATTCCAGATTTTCAGGGACGGGAAGATCTACTGGATATCATATTGAAGTCACCACCAGATGTCCTTGCGCACAATGTTGAAACTGTCAGGAGACTCACGCCAAAGATAAGGGATGCAAGGGCAGGATATGATCGGTCACTTAAAGTATTGAAATACATGAAGAATAGGAACCCTGATCTGACGACAAAATCGTCCATAATGCTTGGTCATGGCGAGACGGATGAGGAAGTTGAAGAGACTATGGATGATCTTAGAGAAGTTGGCGTAGACATATTAACTATAGGCCAATATCTCAGGCCATCACATAAGCAAATAGAAGTTTTCCAGTATTCCCCGATGGAAAGGTTCAAGAAGATGGAGGATGAGGGGTACAAAAGGGGATTCAGGTTCGTGGCCTCCGGTCCCCTTGTGAGGACATCATACAGGGCATTTGAGGGATGGGCCATGAAAAATATTACGCTAAATGAGAGGTGAGAAGGTTATGGATGAGAAAGAGATGTTTGTAAACGCATATAAAACAATGGTCCTGGCAAGGACTCTGGATAGAAAGATAGTTACAGCTCAGAGACAGGGCAGGGTTGGATTCTATACACCAACAATGGGTCAGGAAGCCCTCCAGGTCGGTCTCTCGATGGCCCTGGAAAAAGATGATCTCATATACGAATATTACAGGGATGTACCGTTTATGCTTCACAGGGGGGTACCTCTTGAGACGCTGATAGACCAGATAATGGGAAACAGCATGGATAATGAAAAGGGAAGACAGATGCCATCACACTACAGTGCAAAGGATTACAACTTCATGTCAGTGCAGAGTCCAGTGGCTACAAATCTTCCACTGGCTGTTGGGGCAGGATATGCCATAAAATACAGAAAAAAGAAGAACATAGTTGTGACTACATTTGGTGATGGCTCCACATCCACTCCGGATTTTCACGCCGCAATGAACCTTGCCGCAGTATTCGATATTCCCGTTGTGTTTCTCTGTGAAAACAATAAATGGGCAATTTCCCTTCCAGTTGAGAAACAGACCAGGGTCGAAATATGGAAGAAGGCTGAAGCATATGGAATGAAGGGAGTGAAAGTTGATGGAAACGATCTCTTTGCCATGTATGAGGTATCGAAGGCAGAGGTTGAAAGGACAAGGACAACCGGTGAACCAGTGCTAATAGAAGCTGTCAGTTACAGGATGGGACCGCATTCAACATCTGATGATCCATCAAAATACAGAACTGACACAATTAAGGACGGTTCAGACGGCGATCCAATAGTTATTGCGGAAAAAAAGATGAAGGAGAAGGGTTACCTTACGGATGCCGATATCGAAAAGATAAAGAATGACGCAAAGGAGCTTGTTGACAGGAAGTTTGAGGAGCGGGAAAAAGTCCCACCCCCAAAACCTGAGACAATGTTCCTGGATGTTTACGAAAAGCCAACATGGATAATCGAGGAAGAAAAGGAGGAGATACTATGAGTTCAAAGCAATTGAATATGGTTCAGGCAATTAATTCAACCCTTGATTCCTTCATGTCTAGGGACGACTCAATTATCCTCCTTGGAGAAGATATAGGAAAAGATGGGGGAGTTTTCAGGGTTACTGAAGGGCTGCAGGCAAAATATGGTACAGAAAGGGTGATCGACATGCCTCTTGTAGAACTCGGTATTGTGGGAATGGCCATAGGAATGGCTGTTAGCGGGCTTAGACCCGTACCTGAAATTCAGTTTCAGGATTTCATATTTACTGCATTTGACCAGCTTGTCAATCAGGCGGCAAAGATGAGATACAGAAGTGGCGGCAGTTACACAGTTCCAATGGTTCTTCGAACGCCATATGGCGGTGGTATAAAGGGCGGGCTATATCACTCCCAGAGCGGTGAAGCCTATTTTGCACACACTGCGGGTCTTACTGTGATATCTCCATCAAATCCTTATGATGCAAAGGGTCTCCTGTCTGCAAGCATGAAGTCCAACGATCCCATAATATTCCTGGAGCCAAAGCGTCTGTACAGGAGCATAAAGTCAGATGTTCCGGATGAGGATTTTGAAATCCCGATTGGGAAAGCATCCCTGGTTCATGAGGGAGATGACATCACTTTTGTCACATATGGATCAATGGTTCCTCTTGTTGTAAACACGGTGTCAAAGAATAATCTGAATGCCGATGTTATAGATCTGAGAACCATTATGCCCTATGACGGAGAGACCATCTTAAATTCAGTTAAGAAAACCGGCAAGGTAATAATCGTACATGAAGCACCAAGGACACTGGGAATGGGTGCAGAAATTTCTGCATTCATTTCAGAACGGGCCATAGATTACCTCATGGGGCCAATCCTCAGGGTCACAGGTCCTGATATCCCATTCCCATACAGGCTTGAGGATTATTATATGCCAAATGAGACCAGAATTTTAAAGGCTGTTAAGAAATTACAGGAGTATAAGTGATAGAAATGTTTAAATTTAAGTTACCGGATATTGGAGAAGGAGTCACTGAAGGGGAAATCATAAAATGGCTAGTCAAGGAGGGTGACACCGTCAAGAAAGACCAGGAGATGGTGGAGGTGATGACTGATAAGGTCAACATAAGCATACCATCGCCTGTTGAGGGAAAGGTCAAGAAGATCCTATTTCAAGAGGGAAATGTGGTACAGGTAGGGAAGGAGATAATTGAGATAGATGATGGTCAGGAACATCCCGATGAACCTGCTCAGGACAACAAGCCTGAGCCATTGGACACGAAGATTCCAGTTCCAGAGACAAAGAATGAGAAAGATATTTCCGGAGATGATAAAAAAATGACAGAAGGTGGAGATGAAAGAAGAGTTCTTGCCTCACCAACTATAAGGAGGATTGCCAAGGAGAGAGGTATAGACCTTGATCTGGTAAAGCCATCCGGTCCAAATGGCAGAATAACAATAGAAGATCTTGACAGAACAGAGAGGGAGATCAAGGAGGCAGAAGAACTCAAGAAGGCAGGCGTCACTGCGACAAAACCAGTGGAACCGGCAAAGCCGGCTCAGGAGAGTGCAAAGGAGCCGGCAGTCCCAGATAACAAGGCACAGGCACCTCCAGCCGCAGCTAAAGCTCCTGTACAGGAGCCCAGCGAGCCGGCTAAGGAGACACAGGAGAAGGCAAAAACTGCTGAGGGTGATCAGACATTTGAGCCAAGGGGTCTCAGGAGGCTTATATTTGAGAAGATGACCAAGTCAAAGCAGCTCATGCCACACTTCATGGTTGCTGAAACAGTTGACGTAACAAAGATTGTTTCCACAATGAATGATCTCAAGGATAAGGGCTCAAAGGTAACGCTTACACCATTTTTTGTAAAGGCAGTTGCAGTCGCCCTTACAGACTTTCCAAAATTCAATGCTCATTATGATGAAGCCGGTAAGAAATATATCCTGAAGAAGAATATCAATGTTGGAGTGGCCATCGACACGCCAGACGGTCTAACAGTTGCAGTGGTAAAAAATGCAATAGATAAGTCGGTTGTGCAGATATCTGATGAAATATCAGATCTAGCAAAGAAGGCCAGGGAGAACAAGCTGACACTCCAGGACGTACAGGATTCCACATTTACTGTAACAAACGTTGGAAGTATAGGAGGCATTCTTTCGACACCGATTATAAACTATCCTGAGGTGGCAATAATGGCTGTTCACAGGATGCTGGGCGATTCTGACGGGATGGGCGCAAAAAACATAATGTATATATCCCTGTCATGTGATCACAGACTGATAGACGGGGCTGATGCAGCCAGATTCATAATAAAAGTCAAGGGATATCTTCAGGACCCTATATCATTCCTCATAAGGTGAGAAAAAAGTGAAATTCGATGCTATTATAATAGGTGGAGGACCAGGTGGATATGCCTCGGCAATAAGACTGGGGCAGAGGGGCAAATCCGTGCTCCTGATTGAGAAGAACAAGATTGGTGGGGAGTGCCTTAATTATGGATGTATCCCATCAAAGGCGCTTATTGAAATGGCAAACAGTCTCGGATATCTGAAGACTCTGCCCGGAGTAAGGATCAGTTATAACATTGACATGTCCCAGTGGCAGAACTGGAAATGGACCATGATAAACAGGCTCGTTTCCGGGATAGAGACACTGTGCAGGGTATATGGTGTCAAGATCCTTTCTGGTGAGGCCTTCATAGAAGATAAGCAGCACGTCAAGGTTGGCTCAGAGGTATTCCAGTGCGATAATCTGGTTATAGCCACCGGTTCATCGCCCGTCCAGATCCCTAATTTCAAGGATGTCCTCTATAACAGGGAGATACTTGACCTGAAAACAGTTCCAAAGGATCTGATAATTATCGGGGGCGGGTACATTGGGGTGGAAATGGGTACAGCATTTGCGAAGCTCGGTTCACAGGTGACACTGATCGAAATGCTCCCAAACATTCTTAGCGGGATTGATCCCGAGCTTGTAAAACCAGCTGAAAGAAGAATGAAGGAGCTGGGAATCAGGGTAATGCTTTCAGCAAAGGTTGCCTCAGTGGAGAAGAGGGACAGGTACTACGTAAGAATGGAATCTGGGGCAAATCTGTCAGCGGATGCTGTTCTCGTTACAGTAGGAAGGAAGCCAAATATAGATGGATTCGGACTTGAAAACCTGAAGCTTGAAATGGATGGCCCGTCCATAAAGACAGATAAAAGGAAGATGACCAGTGAAGTTAATGTATATGCAGTCGGGGATGTTTCAGGAGGCCCGATGCTTGCCCACAAGGCTTTTTATGAAGGGGAAGTTGTAGCCGAAAATATTGCAGGGAAGAAGGCAACAATGGACTATTACGCAATGCCCATCGTGGTATTTTCAGACCCTGAAATCGCCTACACAGGCGAAAAGGGTGAGAAAGCAACAAGGTATCCTCTGGCAGCTAATGGAAGGAGTCAGGGATTGAACAGTTCCCAGGGTTTCTATTCCATATATTACAATGCGGATGGAACCGTTACAGGGGCCGGTATTGCAGCGCCGCACGCATCTGAAATGATCTCAGAATTATCCCTGGCGGTTGAGTCAGGATTGAATGTGCAGGACATAGGCGCAACGATTCATCCCCATCCAACAATCTCCGAGGGTATACAGGAGTCTGCCCAGATAGCATATGACAAGCCACTTCACTTCAAGCCAATTAATTGATCTTGGGGTGATGTCCTTCGAGGACACCCTGAAAATCCAGAAAAAAATCCATTTTTTAAGAAGTGAGGACAGGATTCCTGACACTTTTATATTTGTAGAGCACAATCCCGGGGTCTATACAATAGGCAGAAATTCTAAGAAAGAAAATTTTCCAGGAATAAATGCAATCGAGATAGAAAGGGGCGGTGATGTTACATATCACGGTCCTGGACAGCTTGTATTTTACCCTGTGGTCCGGGTATTTCGCACATATAATAATATTGACATACCTGAGTTCGTGAAGCGCATGGAAAACATCATAACACGGGCTCTCGAGAGAATGAATTTCAGGACGCATTTCGGGGAGGAGCCCGGGATCTGGGTAAACAACACACCTGATGGAGATAGGAAGACCTGTTCAGTGGGGATGAAGATCAGGGATGGTGTATCTTTCCACGGGATTTCCATAAATTATTCGCCAGAATCTATAAAGGGATTCATGAAAATAAGACCATGTGGACTGGATCCACAGGTTATGGGATTCCTGGGGATATCCAGGGACGAACTCGAGAAAAATATAATAATGAGCATAAGGGAAGAATACCCTGAAACCAGGAAAATCAGTCTGGAGGAAATGGAATACCTGTCAGATTAATCGTATTCCGAAGTTCCCTTGTATATTGATCCACCAATGAATCCGCCAATACCTGGTATGACAACGCCTTCAACGATCAGTCCTACCAGTTTATTGATTGTACTTCCACCTGTAATTGCATTTCTGGTTTCAGTGTAAACCTTCACCATGGAATCAACGATATAGAAGTTCCCCGTGTAAGATGTTATAGTATTTATGGATGCAGGCAGCACATAGTATGAGATCTCTATGAGGGCAATGGTCAGTATCAGTCCACCAATCAGTCCCGCTGCAAATCCCTGTAATTTTCCCTTTGCAATTAACCCGCCAAACAACCCTGAGACCAGCCAGCCCACTCCCAGTATAGGTCCCATGATGACAAGTGAAAGAAAAGTCGCAAGAATTCCCACACCTATATTTCCGCTCCTCTTTTGTTCATCGAACAGTTTTCTTCCCATAACGGATTAATGAAATGTCCATATATTAATGTTTTTTGATTTGAGAAAGAGTACGCTTTTTTATAACGCAGTTGCATAAAATAATACTAATTAACCTATGCTGTATTTTGACCTGATGATTCCGAGGGTTCTCACAGTTGCAGGGTCTGACTCCGGGGGAGGAGCCGGAATCCAGGCTGATATCAAGACGATAACATCAATGAGGGGATTTGCAACTTCAGTGATTGTTGCACTTACAGCACAGAACAGCCAGGAAGTGCTTGGCATACGCCCGCTTGACACTGATTTTATAGAAAAGCAGATGGATGCTGTCCTCTCTGATATTGGTACCGACAGTGCGAAGACAGGAATGCTTTACTCATCGGAAATAATAAGAAGCGTGACAAAAAAGTTCAGGGAATACGATGTTACGAATATAGTTGTAGACCCCGTGATGATATCAAAATCAGGGGCTGAACTTCTGAAGGGAGAGGCCGTTAATGAACTGGTAAACGGGCTTGGGAGGATTTCAGAACTGCTCACCCCGAACATTCCAGAGGCTGAAAAAATCTCGGGAATATCCATAAAAGATAAGGATGACATGATCCAGGTGGCTGAAAATATCCGGGATCTGACTGGTGCAAGCATCCTTGTGAAGGGAGGCCATTCTGCAGATCCAGAATCCACCGACATACTATGCACGGATTCAGGGATCACCGAAATCAAGGGAAAGAGGGTATTCACAAAAAATACCCATGGAACGGGCGATACATATTCATCCGCTATTGCAACAAACCTGGCCTATGGCCTTGACCTCGTGACCTCGGTCAGAAGGGCAAGGGCATATCTTCAGGTGGCAATTGAAAACTCGTTTCCCATGGGCAAGGGATATGGTGCACTGTGCCATTTCTGTAACTCGAGGCAGGTATCAGATGAAGGTCTACAGCAAATTTGACAGTTCACTTCTCGGTGAGGCCGAGGGTGTTAAGCCGGAGAAGGATCCCGGTGAAGGAAGGATTGTAAATCCCATGAAGGTTGCAAGGGCAATCCTTGAAAACCTGAGAACTCTCAGGAATAACCAGGATATGCTTGCCATATACAGCAGTGAGACCGGAAAAACAGTCGATGCCTGCAGGAGGGAACTTGATTCTTCAATTCTTCACCTGGAAATAGGCGGGCTCAGGAAAATATATGATATTTTTGGGGAACGATCTGTAAACTCACGATCTTTCTCCATGGATGCGTTCACATTTCTTGACGAGGGAATGCCTGTTTTTTCACTTGTGGCACAGATGATCAGCAACATGGCCAGGGGGAAGGCACAGATGATAGTTCACTGCGAAAATGCACCGCTTACCACTATGTACCTGACCGAGGGAATATCAGAAAGGTATGAACAGGTGGGTTCAATGCTTTTCGATCTCCTTCCTGACGTGTTCGAAAACAAGGGAAAACTGCCTGAATGGACAGGGGAGATCACTGTATGGGGATCGGAGCGTAGAATCGATGCGATGCCCTTCCATGTCATGAATTCAGGATTCAGGGCAAGGCTCACATCAAATTTCCCCGTACTGATCAGGAATTATTCCGGTATTTCACCGGCAGTTGACCGGGTAATGGAAATGTCCTTCAACTCCATATCAAATGCAGGCATGAGGGGCCAGATATACATGGTTCCTGACAAGGACTTCGTGTTCTTCAGGAACAGGATTATTGAAACAGTCAAGAGGATGGCTGATGATCATTACGGCGCAGAATCATCAGTGAATTACTTTCCTTCCAAGGAGCACTCGGACAGGACAAGACAGAAGGTTGCAGATCTCCTGAAGGTGGGGTGGGACTACATTGATGAGCTGCCGGAAACAGTCCATATACTCACGGACCAGTATGGGGATATTCAGGAAGGAATAGAGCTGCTTGACGGTCCCGTTATTCAGGTTATGCACTACTCATCACTCATGGACTGTGCAAAAAGGATAGAGAAAATGAATTTTGGGGACAGGCTGGATTTTTATGGTGATTCAATGAATGATTATGATTTCCTGAAGGAGTATTTTGGCTCGCGCAGAAAAGTTATAAGTGGGAAATCAATGAATGAAATGATGCCTGATTTTATACTTTAGTCAATCTTCTTATGATCTCATCGGCGAATTCTGAGCACTTAAGTGCCTTTATGTTCATGATTCTTGCGAGATCCTGTGTTACTTTCTGATCCTTATAGCACCCTGTAACTGCAGAATCAAGAATCTGAGCTGCCTCATGCCACCCAAGATGATCAAGCATCATCACTCCTGACAGGATGAGTGATGTAGGGTTTGCAATATCCATTCCAGCATATTTGGGCGCAGTTCCATGTACGGCCTCGAATATTGCATAAATATCACCTATGTTGGCACCAGGAGCAATACCTATGCCCCCAACCTGTGCAGCAATGGCATCTGAAAGGAAATCCCCAATGAGGTTTGGTGTTGCAATCACGTCATATTCCGATGTCCTTGTAAGGACCTGCTGGAACATGTTGTCAGCAATCCTGTCTTTCATAACGATCTTCCCGGAGAAGGCATCAGGGTTCTGAAGATACTCATCTTCCTTTACTGTCTGGTCGGCAAATTCATTGCTTGCAACCTCATAGCCCCATTCCTTGAATGCCCCTTCAGTGTATTTCATGATGTTACCCTTGTGGACAAGAGTAACGCTCCTTCTTTTATTGGCAATTGCAAATTCAATGGCCTTCCTTACAAGTCTCTGGCTCTTGAACCTGCTTATTGGCTTAATCCCAATTCCTGTATCATCCGTGAGCTCAACATTGAACTGGGACTGCAGGAATGCCCTCATCTTCTTTGCTTCTTCGGAATCATACTTCCACTCAATTCCGGCGTAAAGATCCTCCGTGTTCTCCCTGAACACAACCATGTTCATATTCTCAGGGTGGGTAACAGGTGAAGGTACACCGGGAAAATACTTTACAGGCCTTACATTAGCATAAAGATCAAAGTGCTGCCTCAGGGTTACGTTCAGGCTCCTGAATCCTTTCCCTATTGGCGTTGTAAGTGGCCCCTTTATGGAAATCACACATTTTGACAGCTGGTCCATCGATTGTTCTGGAAGATGCTTCCCCGTCTTTTCATATGCCTCTTCTCCAGCCTGGATCTTCTCCCATTCAATGGATTTAGACCCTCCATATGCAACTTCTATCGCTCCATTTACAGTCTCAATCATTGCGGTTGTAATGTCCGGGCCTATCCCGTCTCCCTCAATGTAACCGATTGTAGGTTTATCGGGAATTTTCAATTTTCCATTTTCGATGGTGATATACGACATGATTATCCATGATGCCTATTTCAATGAAAACCTTTAGGATTGATCTCCCGGTTTTTATCACAGGACTTATTAAAAAGGAATTTCCTGATATTCATTAAAGAATCCATGGACATGACCTAACCCTTCACTATTTTCCCCCGATTAAGAAAAAACATGCAGAGGTTCATTTCCGGATGGAAGTGAAATCAAAATCCTCAATTTTTTGAATCCCATTCTTGACGATCCTGTCCATCTCCTCCGTGAATTCCTCCTTCACTATTGAATCTCCCCTGAAATAACCTGTTGCAATCCTGAAAGTCGAGGAGACTGTTGAAACGCCCTCCTTCTCGCTGTATATTGTGAATTGAAACATGAAGGAATCCCTTGAGGAATTCGCCCCCCTGTACACGATTGAATCCTTTGTTTCATCAACGCTGAATTCAAAGCGGTTGGTTCTTGACATCCCGAATCTTTTCCACGTGAACGTGACACTGTAAATTCCGTTTCCCAGTGAATCCACGGAGGTAATGACGCTTCCATGGCCAAGTAGCCTCTTGGGCTCTCTTAAAATATCCCTGCATTCCCTGCTCCCCATGTCCACTTTTTTCCTGGTTCTGTATTCGATCAACTGATCCCCGTGTGAAATATATCACTCATAGTGTAAATGTTATACCCGATATATGAGGCAGATATTAAAATAATAAGAAACGCATCCGCAATTCTTCACTGCCTGTCTTCAGGATAATGAACAACTTCGGCACTGGCTCCATCTCCATCTGTTTCGGTCTCCCATAATGGAATGTACGTCCCACTGTGTAATCGATTGAGGAGGAGGCATGTCAGCCAGAATTACATGGGTAGGACGGTGAAATCCTTAGGGAAGATTCAACAGGAATGAAACTTAATTAATACCTGAAGGAAATACCACTGTAATCAAATGAGGAATCTTGTTCTAGGTTTGCAGTTTGGGGATGAGGGGAAAGGTAAGGTCACTGATTTTATATCGCAGGAAAATTCTGTGCTGGTCAGGTATAATGGCGGGACAAATGCAGGCCACACGGTTGTGACAAAGAAGGGGAAGTTCAAGTTTCATCTTCTTCCTGCAGGGTCTCTCAAGGCCTCAAGTATAGTTCTGGGTAATGGGATGGTAATAGAACCCGAGGCCCTTGTAAATGAGATCAGTGATGTTCTGGCAGAAAATCCGCATCTCAAGATCCACATAAGTTCGGCAGCCCACGTGGTTACGAGATTGCATAAATACATGGATGGTGCCCAGGAAAAAATGAGGGGTGAAATGAAGATTGGCACAACATCCCACGGGATAGGGCCAACCTATGAGGAAAAATACTCGAGAAACGGCATAAGGATAGAAGATCTCGGAAACAGGGATACGGTGCTGAAGAAGTTATCATTCATCAGGGAACTGAGGAGTTCTGAACTGACAGAATCTCCATTCAACAACGAGGAACTGGAGAAGATCGCTGACGAACTTCACGAGAAGTGGCAGTATTTCAGGAGTTTTGTAGGGAGGACTGAATATTTCCTGTTTGATGCTGTCAGTAAGAATGAGCATATGGTATTTGAGGGCGGCCACGGAACAATGCTCGACATAGACTTTGGGACATATCCATATGTCACATCATCCAACACAATATCTGGAGCCCTGCATACGGGTACTGGAATTTCACTCAGGAAAATAGACAGGATAATCGGAGTCGTAAAAGCGTATACATCAAGGGTCGGGGAAGGGCCATTCCCGACGGAGCTGCACGGGAAGGATGCCGATCTGCTGAGGGAGGCCGGAGGCGAGTACGGAACAACTACCGGCAGACCGAGAAGAGTCGGGTGGCTTGATATACCCCTGGTCAACTATGCGGCAATGCTCAACGATGTTGACGAAATTGCAATAACAAAGCTTGATGTACTTGGCCAGTTCAGGAACATCAGGATATGCACATCATATGGGAAGAACGTTAAGGAACCGGTAAATGCACTTCTTGGAAAGGAGAAGGCAGAACCTGAATATGTGGAAATGGACAGCTGGGGAAAGATAGGTGAAGGCGAAATTGAGCAGATAGTTGAATCCGGGTATGATGCAGTTCCGGAGGAGATGAAGAACTACATTTCCACGGTGGAAAGACTCACCGGAAAACCTGTGAAAATTGTATCTATAGGCCAGATAAGGGAGAGCACTGTTGTGAGGAAATAGTACCAGAACCAAACATGTCAGGTATATGTTAAAAGTATGGAAATGACATGAATCAATCATGTCATTTTTAAAAAGTTTCCTATCAGAGTCCGGCCAGGTGATGCTTCTTCTTGGAAATGAGGCCATTGCCCGTGGTGCACTTGAGTCCGGAATTGGTTTTGCAGCCACATATCCAGGGACGCCATCCAGTGAAGTCGGCGAGGTCCTGATGAAGGTTGCCCCTGACACGGGAATTTATTTCCAGTATTCACTGAACGAGAAGATAGCCTATGAGATGGCCTACGGTGCATCACTGGCAGGAAAGAGAAGTTTCGTCTTCATGAAGCATGTGGGGTTGAATGTTGCTGCAGATCCATTCGTGACCTCACTTTATACCGGAATAGGTGCGGGAATGGTGGTGATGACTGCGGATGACCCGTCAATGTTCTCATCACAGAATGAGCAGGATAACAGGAGGTATGGAGACCTTGCGCATGCGCCGATTATTGAACCATCCAGCCCACAGGAGGCAAAGGACTTCATGAAGATATCCTATGAACTGAGCGAGAAGTACTCGATTCCTGTAATGTTCAGGACAACAACCAGGGTCAGCCATATGAGGGCTCCCGTGCATTTTGGAAATATTGTCAGACCCACTGTCGCTGACATGAAGGTGAAGCAGGAGAGGGACAGGTTCAGTTCTGTACCCTCCAATGCAAGAAGGCTCAAGCCACAGCTGACCCATAAGATGAGCATGATATCATCTGATAACGAATTCGGAATACTGAACAGTGTCGAGATGAACGAGGGTAGCAGTTTCGGGATCATCACATCTGGTGTATCATACAATTACGTGAAGGATGCCCTGGCTGACTCAGGCGTTCAGGCAAACATACTGAAACTTGGCCTGACCAATCCAATACCTGTGGAAATCACGGAAAAATTCATGCGGCAGAATAAGAGGATACTGGTTGTTGAGGAACTTGATCCATATCTTGAAACCAAGATACGCGCATTCAATGACAACCTCGGGCACATAACCGAGATAACCGGTAAACTCGATAAGATCCTGCCATGGTCCCTCGAATTTTCAGAAACTGCCGTGATGAATTCAATACTGAAGATGGCCGGCATAAATTCCACTGTTAACGAGATCCCAGCGAAAGGTTCACCGCCGGAATTCTGTCCTGGATGTCCTCACAGGTCATCCTTCTTCTCGATCAAGAGGGCCCTGAAAATGGCTGGAAGGAGTGATGTGGTACTTGCGTCGGATATTGGATGTTACTCACTATCATATTACGAGCCCTACGACATGGCTGACATAATACTCGACATGGGGGCATCCATATCAGTTGGGGCAGGGATAAGCATTGCATCTGGGAAGAAGACGGTCGCATTCATAGGTGATTCCACATTTTTCCATTCAGGGATACCTGCGATCATAAATGCAAGAAGATCAGGGGCAGACATGCTTGTATTCATACTGGATAACAGTACAACGGCAATGACGGGGCAGGAACCAACCCCTGAATTCCCCCTTTCTATAGGAACTGAAAATTTTTCAGGCACGAGGATAGAATCAATACTTGAGGGCGCAGGAATAAATTATTCCACAGTTGACGCATTCGACGAGGGTAAGATCATAAGGGAGACTGTAGGATCCATAAAACAGACAGGATTGAAGGTGATCATAGTAAGAGGCCCATGTGCACTTCTTCCCCACAAGAAGGAATCATATTATGAAGTGTCACCTGAGGAATGTTCCGGATGCATGAACTGTATAGACAACTTCCACTGCCCTGCAATTTCAAGGGACGGAAAGGTGGCAAGAATAGATCCATATGAGTGTGATGGTTGCGGTGCCTGCGCGGAAGTCTATGTATGTCCTGTGAAGGCAATTCACGAGGTGAAACTATGAAGTCATACAGGATTGTTGGGAGAGGAGGGCAGGGCGTGATAACCCTTGGAAAGGTCCTGACGCAGGCAATTGTTTATTCAGGTGAAAACGGGATCATGTCGGAGATACATGGCCTGTCCCAGAGAGGTGGGGGTGTTGTTACTGACGTGAAGGCAGGTGATTCAAGATCTCCCCTGATAATGACTGGAACAGCCGATTACATAATCTCAATGGACAGGAACGAGGCAATATCCAACATGGCAGTCCTGAGGAAGGGGGGCATATGCATTACAGGATCAGGCGCAGAATCAGCCTTTTCAGAAAATACTTATGAAGGATTCAGGTGCATGGAATTCAACCCGTCAAAGATCGAGCCGGGCCTTGATCCAAGAGGTCATAACATGCTTCTTCTTGGAATATTCAGCGCCATGGATCCTTTCCCATCACCTGAATTCATCGAGAAATCAATTGCTGAAAACTTTTCAGAAAAGGTTGCGAATGCGAACATCGAAGCGTTCAGGAAGGGCAGGGGATATTTTACAGACATGGAGATCAGGGTGAAATGACGCGGGGGTTGTATTTTTTCACTGTGCAGCATCAACTATATTTATGCCTTCCTTAAGCCTCGATATGTAGATTCCTGCAAACATCAGGGTTATTCCGGCTATGAACAGTATGTTTGGAAATGACATGTTTATCAAAGCCTGGAGAACGGTGGTGAATATGGGCACTGAAAAAGCCATGACGGTTACCCTGTTCACGGTGGAAAGTCTTATCATGTAGTTCCACGCAAGGAACGAGAATGCGCCCCCGATGATTGCCATCCACAGGAGGTCAATGAGGAATGTGCCCGAGTAGGTGAAGTAGAAGCCAACTGGTGACAGGGCAAGCATTATGGCGGACCCTATCAGGAACTGGGAGGCATTTATCGAAACCGGATCCATGTCACGAATCTTCCTGTAGTAAACGGTATACGCAGCCCAGAAGAATGCATTGATCACTGTAAGGATCATCCCGACCTCTGTAAATCCACCCACAAGGGGAATTCCATATACACAGATCCCTATGAAACCGACCATTATGCCTGCAGTCTCAAACATCGAGGGCCTTTCCCTTACAACAAGAAATGCAATCGGAAGTGAAAAGAGCGGCATTGAATAACTCAGAACTGAAGACTGTGCAGGCGAGACGTACAGCAACCCAAGAGCCCAGAATATGGTGCTGGTTGTTGTCAGAAGGGAGAGGATGATTATTTCCCTGCTTATTGCGAGCTTCTTCGCGAAAGGAATCAGTATTGCTCCGGAAATTGCATATCTTATGGCCATGAAGAATATGGGTGATGAAAACAACAGTCCTTCCTTTGCAAAGAAGTATGAGGGGGAGGTTACCAGCACATAAGCAATAAGAAATTTAAGTTCTTTCATCCAGCTGGAAAGTCATCGCCGGGAGATTATTTACCTTTTCTAAATATATCCTTCACAGAAACCACTGACATCATACCTCTAATGTGTTGATGCCAGTCTTAATTCTGGTTTATTTTTCATGCAATCCTTTGTGTTTCATCCTCCGGGAAGGAGCATCATCTTTCAATGCCACGGATCATCTCGAGAAGCCTATCCCTTTCAGGCATTGATTCAATGGCCTTCAGGAGGTTGATGCTGTCCACAAGCCTGTCCTCTTCTGGGAGTTCAAACTGTGCCTCAAGCCTCACTGCCATGAGTTCCTTGAGATCCACGTTTTTCAGGGAGAGGAACACCTCCATGCTCAGCCTGCAGATATGTTCGTACTCCTCGTCATCCGTTTCCCTTGCGACATTCTCTATAAATTCCACAATTTTCTTTACCTGATCCTCCTTGTTCAACCTGACAAGATCACTGTAAAATGATCTTAGAACATCCTTCCTTTCTGAGTCATCTCCAGCCTTGAATGCACTGTAATCAACTGCCATGATCAGATCATATTCCGAATGTATAATAAATTATTCCACAGAACTGTGAATCACGGCAGGCATCCCGGCCTACAATCCAGCCTGATCATTTCCCTGATCTTCCTCCGGGATATTATTGATGGGAGGAGTGGCAGTTAATCAGGCACTTTCCGTGGCTGCTGCTTCACTTCTCTTCCTTTCATGATCAGTTTTGCCCCTTACTGAAGAAAATACTCCCGCAATAAAGAGGATAACGAAGCTGGCGAGAAGAGCTGCATGGATTCCGGTAACAAACTTGGCCGAAATCCCTCCCTGGAGCTGTGTCGTTCCAAGGAAAACCTCAAATGCAACGTATCTGCTGACCGAGAGCGATGCTATGGATATGGCAATGATATAACTCATGAGTGTGCCTATGTTGGAGAGCATCCTCAGGAGACCCGAGATCGATCCGTACAGCTCCTTTGTTGCGCCGGACATGACTGCACTGTTGTTTGAAGGCCAGAACATGGATCCTCCAAACCCGCTTACAAGTGAACCTACGACAACAACGTAGATTGGCGTGTTAACCCCAAGCAGCAGGTAGATCAGTATTCCCAGGTCCATGACTGCAATGCCTATTGTTGCAACCAGTCCTGTTCCATGCCTGTCTGCAATCTTTCCCATTTTCGGCGCAAACATGCTTGAAACAATATATCCTGGAACAAGGAGAAGTGAGGAATCAAGTGGTGAATATCCCCGTACACCCTGCAGATACATGATGAGTATGAAAAGTACAGACAGGTAACCGATTGCCTGGAGAAGTGACGCCATGAGCGAGAAGGAGAGAACCCTCACCTTAAAAGCCTGCATTGATATCAGTGGGTTTTTTACCCTGTTCTCAACATAAACAAAGGGAATGATGAGAAGAAGGCCAGCTGCTATCATCAAGAGGTAAAGCAGGGAAATTCCATTTCCAGCAATTTCCACTCCTCCATAGGCTATGAGAAGGAGGATTGCCACCATGAGGGTATTCCCGGCGTAGTCTATGGATGTCTCCCTCTTCCTGCTGTCCTTGATGTATTTGAGGGAATAGTAGAACCCGAAGAGGCCAACAGGGACATTGATATAGAATATGTATCTCCATCCTATGTACGAGGTAATGATCCCGCCAAGCAGTATTCCAAGTACACCACCAATTGTCCATCCCATGCTGGTGTAGCCGAATGCCTTTCCCCTCTCATGCGGCTCAAAATTATCGGCAACTATTGCACTGCTATTTGCCTGGATCATGACGGCGCCGAACCCCTGGAATGCCCTCGCCCCTATAAGAAAATAAACATTTGGAGCAGCCCCTGAAAGTGCTGAACCAACGATGAATATCAGGAACCCGGTGTTGAATATCTTTCCCCTGCCTATGATATCACCAAATCTCCCGAAGAGTGTGGTAAACGAGGCAAGAACAAGCAGGTAGATCAGTATTACCCAGATCGTGTCAATAAACGGGGCATTTAAGCCTGCAGAAATTGTTGGAAGAGCAATTATGACTATAGTCGTGTCAATGGCAGACATCAGCATTCCAATCAGCACAGCTGTAAGCACCAGATTCTTCTTTTCAACCATCTTCCTCATCTCTCTGCCCTATCCGGGCAGAACAGGCCATGGAGTTTTTCCGGACGTTAATAACATCTATCTCTCCACGTATAGCACAGGATTTTAGGACGATATTTAACATTATCTTATTATAAAGTGATAAATACTAAACTTCAAAAGTAAAATCCTGATGATTCATAAATACATGTTCAACCGGTTCTGTTTTTCATGAACGCCTCCGATTCCTGCAGCATCCTGATTTCCTCCGCATACATCTTTCCATCTATGATTCCATCAGCAAGTTTTAG
Source organism: Thermoplasmatota archaeon (assembly GCA_023381355.1). GTDB lineage: Archaea > Thermoplasmatota > Thermoplasmata > Thermoplasmatales > Thermoplasmataceae > Cuniculiplasma. The sequence goes on from JAMCUL010000010.1 coordinate 52,573, forward strand.
ATCCAGAGATCTTTTCTTCTCCCTGATGTAGGACCCCGACAGGGAGACATGGTCCCTCCAGAGGATGTCAATGTCCCTGTAAAACTTCGTTCCTGCCTCCGTGAGAAAATACTCAATCCTCGGCCTCTTATAACCTATAAACCACTTCCTGTCGACAATCCCGTATTTCATCATCTCCTTCAGATGCTTGTCAACGCCCTGCCTCGTTATATTCAGCGATAGTGCAATTTCATCAGGAGTTCTGGGCGTCCTGAGTATCTCAGCAATTGCTACCTTTGCACCTGACGTCAGTATATTCACATCTGAAATCATACAATTTGATCTGCAAGTGTGTATTAAACTTTAATGTTCATGTGATGAACTCACAGGTTGATATAATGAATAATAAATTTCAATGTTTTAAATTTTAAGTTCTAAATATATTTAAATAAGCAGCCTGAATGATCAGAGGATATCATGGATACCGAAAGGAGAGAAAGATTGAAGAGAATGCTGGAAAATGGGGAAATAAGCAGGGAGATGTATGATGAAATTTTGATGAGATGGGATCAGTCAGGGCCTGAAGAAAAGCAGAATGAACAGGATGAGAACAGTAAGGAGTCAAGAACCGTGAGATCAGAGAGGATTCATGTCTCAGGTGCGGGTAAATTCTCATCGATATATTCAACGGATGTGAGTGTATCGGGCCTGCTTACGGTGGAGAATGATCTTGATTCGGATCGTATACATGTTTCCGGCAAATGCAGTGTAAAGAAAAACCTTATCTGTTCTGGATTCCTGGAATCTTCTGGATCTCTTTCAGTTGAAGGAGACATGATGGCAGACCATGTGGATTCCTCAGGTTCGATCAGGGTGAAGGGATCGATAAAAGCGGGAAGTGTTGAAGTCTCTGGAGTTATAACAGCCAGATCCCTGAAATGTACTGATGCCGAGATATCTGGCGGAGCCAGAATAGAAGGGGATATAGAATCGGATAGCATAGACTCTTCAGGCTTCCTGGAGGGGCAGTCAGTAAACTGCAGAACACTGAAATCGTCAGGTTCTCTTAAATCAGATGAGATCAGGTGTGATGAAGCTTTCATCCTTGGGAAGATTGAATCTAAAATCGTCAGGACCAGAAGATTCTCCATGGAGATATATAACACGAACAGCAGTGTGGGAGAACTTTACGCAGATGTTGTAGAAATAGAAGCAAGACGCAGGCGATTCTTGAAGGGAGAAGCAAGGATTGACAGGATTGTATGCAAGAAGGCCCTGCTTGAGTTCACCACTGCAAAATATGTTTCAGGCGATGAGGTCTTTATAGGGGATGGATGCAAGATCGACTATGTTGAGGCAAAGTCCATGAAGATCTCGGAAAAGGCAAGGGTGCTTGAAAAGAAAATAATAACTGACTGACCACCGGGAACATAGGAGGAATTCATAAACATGGTAAAGATTCTTCACATCAATACAGGATGCATCCAGGAACACGGAACACATGCCAGAGGAAAATGCAGATAACGTGGCAGCAGGCAGCTCACCGAGTACTGACTGCATATGGACGATTGATGTTGAGGCATTCAGGGAGGCAGCAAAAGTCATGAAGTATGTATTCATCGTTTACAGCCATGCCAGGTAGAATTCATTCATCAACTTTCAGTACAAATAAAAAAGGTGGAATGGGGACCTGAATTCCATGCCAGGATTCCATGAAGCTGAAATTGCGGATTTATGGGACATGGGATCTTATAACTCCATTCATTATCTGCAATAAGGCGTGGCAATTGCTCCGGCAATATATATAACATCTTAGGCAACTGAAGGACAATTTCTGCAATGGAGAAAAGTTATAAATATAGTAAATACGTTTATTTTGTATGCGATTTAAAAAAATAAGCGCAATAGCAATAATAATGGTGATGCTGTTCAGCTTTTCCATTATTCTTGAGCAGGGAATACCGGGATCTGGCATCAATGAAAGAAACAGCATGCAGCCGGAAGTATCCACAGAATCACTGATCAGCAATTCTCAGACAGTCGTGATCCTGGTTCATGGATTTGACCCGGGAGATACATCCGGAGCGCCATCCACAGGTACATGGCACTCAGGTGTCAACATATACCAGCAGCTTGTTAATGCAGGATATCTTGTGGGCAGTGTGCAATATTACGGTGAATTTCAGATCCAGTTCAGTAACGGATACACATTCTATGATTCATCATTTACAGGGACATCCAGCACTCCCATAAGCTCGATAGGAAATGAGCTTGGAACAGCACTGGAAACCATATTTGGAAACAGCCAGTATAATGTTGACATGATCGGATACAGCATGGGTGGACTTGTAACCACATACATGCTTGAACACTTTGACATGACAAACATAAACCTGAAAAACGTAATATTCATGGCTTCGCCCTTTGATGGATCTCCACTTGCAGGAATTGCGCAATGTCTTGGCCTATCCGGATATACAGGAACCCAGGTGAACGAAATGACCCAGGGATCAAATTTCCTGAATAATCTAGCGGGTTCACTGGGCAATATACATTCTTACTATGGTTCCACAGTCTGGACAGTCTACGCCGGAACATATGATCCATGGTGGGGATATGCACTTTTCAACGGTGCAAATGACGGTGTTGTTTCAGAACACTCCGCCACATATTTCGGGTATGACCATCTGTATACATTTTCCGGCGATATACATACAGCATCGCTTGATGATTTTACATGGTCAGGCATCAGCTATTTCCAGGATCAGTCAGTAGCAAACACAATTCTGGAAAACTTTGGAGGGAACTACTGATTTTTTACACAATTTACTGATAATTTTATTATTTTTTCATACCTGAACACATGATACGATCTTCTTAAAATTGAGCTCATCTACAGTTTAAACCACAGTATAATATATAAAATGGGATGAAACGGTCGCGATTTGATGCCAAAACCCGTCCAGCACATCCCGTGATTTGTTTAAGTTTTATCCTGTATGATGGCAAAGAAAATGAGACTGGAGTACAACCTGGTGTTGCTATGCGTTGACAGGATGATTTCAGATGGCATTCTGGCGTTGTAATGAGTTGACTCAATTAAAGAATTTTGAAAGAATTGTATTTACGGAGGGAAATACAGGGTCCAGCTCAGGGGTAATTCTTATAAAATCCAAGAAAGATCAGCTTTTTCCTGAATATTCAAAAAATTACTCATTTCAGGGTGGAGGAGTATTGATATAGCCTCACAGGGCACATGAGGCAAATTCAAAGATTTGAAAACTCATGGGTCCTGCCAGGTATAAGACAATGTCTGGGCAAATGGGTCCATTAACCTTAAATCTTTAACCTTATGGAGAGTCTCTTAAGGTAGTTCCAGGCACTGCCGTGCCGTGTAGCAAAATCTGGTTTCCTTATTACATCTCAATTTTCCCGTACTCTTGCTTATGATCCAATTTTAAAGAATGATGATATTTCCACCATGGAATACAGTTATATTGTTTATATTGTGGCACTGCACCTTAACTGGCTATAATTATGTGTATATATGCCTATGAAATTTATCGATATTAGTTTTTAGTAATCCATCTCAATGCAAACTTCACTTACTTCTAAAGAAGGTGGGGAGGTTAAAGATGAAACAAACATCGCAGTCAGTGGGGAAATTCAATTTCTCTAAAATACTAAAATTCTTTTTCCTGCTGGTTATCCTATTGACCATCGTCATTCCAATGGCAGGCTTGGGCAGCATGACGCCGCTAATATCGGTTCCTGGAAAAATAGATATTCCTTCAGGATCATATCAGGTGTATGGTTCTGGGGATATTCATAAAATAAAGCATGTCGTTGTCATAATTGAAGAGAATCAGGCCTTTGACACCATATTTGGGACATATCCCTACGGGTACACACCCATTGTGAATAATATAACAGATTCTGTCATGAAGCCAGAGGGACTGTACAAAAATGTGAGCCAGCTTGAGAATTCAGGTGGAGTGCTTCATAATATATCAGTGCCCAAGGTTCCGTGGCTTCCTGTTCTTGGAGATGCAAGTCCCTATTATGCAAACGGAAATTCAACGATAGATCCTTACGAGGGCTGGAGTTCATATCACGGGGATTACTGGTTTGATACTGAAGATGGGTTCTATTATTATTCAGGGCCACAGTCATTGGCCTATTTTTCTTACGAGCAGGTTGGAATATTATGGGACTATGCTGAAGAGTACTCCATCTCTGATAATTACTTTGCTCCTGTGATGGGATTCACTGAACCAAACAGGATAGCCTACCTCCTTGGTGAACCTGCAAACATATACAGTGATTCAGCAGATAACGTTGCACCTTTCAACCAGACAATCATGGCACAGCTTCAGGATAACAATATAAGCTGGGGCTATTATGCCTATGATCTTGAACATGGACAGGTTCCATGGCCTGTTGACGAGTTTTCTGGTTCATACAGCCACCTCAGCCACTTCGGGAATCTGACGGAATTCAGGAATGAATTGAACGGGACAGGAATGCCGGATGTCTCATGGGTCATGTTTCTTGGAGGGAGCAATGACAGATATGACATGCACCCACCCTATAATATAATGCAGGGGAGCGAAAAACTGGCATCTGTAATAGACAGTATAGAGTCAAGCAAATACTGGAATTCCACAGCTGTATTCATAACCTTTGACGAAGGTGGAGGATACTATGACCAGATCACGCCTCCATCAATCGACCACTTCGGTCTCGGTCAGCGGATACCACTCATTGTTATCTCACCATACGCAAGGGAAGCATTCATCGGAAACCAGACAGTATCCGGCTACAGCCTGCTAGGGTTCATTGATCAGGATTTCAACCTTCCATATCTCACGGCAACGGTCAGGGAAAGCAACAGCGCAGGCATACTTCAGATGTTCAACCTCACCGGGAATCCAAGGGCACCAATCCTGATCGATCCGGGAAACTGGACATATCCAATGAAACTCCAGTATCCTGTAGATCACGGATATTTCGCGGTTGTTCATGACCATACAGGATATGCATCGGTCTACCCTGCTCCTGAGATGAACTACCTTCTCCCTCTTGAGATTATTGCATTTGCCCTGGTTGCAATATCATTCAGATTCAGGAAACTTGTATATCTCCCACTCCCCATATTCATTTCAACACTTGGCATTTCAGCCTACATCAATAACTATCACAACATATATTCGTTCATAGCCGAATATTATCTCTTTTCTTCATTGATCGGCCTCCTGGTTGCCATTGTTATTGCCTTCAGGCACCTGCGGAAGAATGGCTACCTTAACAGGGGGACGGCCAGGGGTGGCACCTGAATGTTCAGCATCACTGCTTTTCTGATATCATTTGTTCCCTGCACATTTGAGGGCGTGGAGATGTCCGTATTCTCGATGGCAGCCTCATCCACAAACAGGAGAAGCGGTGATGCTGGAACAGTAATTGGAGTTTTCATAGTTGTTGCACTCATATATGTAACATACCTCTACCTCCCATTTCTAATAAACGACCAGGTTGAAAAGATCATGAAGACATCTATCGGCCTGATTTTCATAGGAATAGGTACCTCAGTACTCCTGTTCTTTGATAGCAGGTCTTCAACAGGTTCATTCTTCACCGCTGCCTTTGGAATTGCGGCTGAAGGAATAGAAGTGGATCTGTTCCAGATATCATCATATCTTATAACCGGCCATCTGGTTTCGGCAGTAGTTGGCGGAATCCTTGGTTTTGGAATCATACTGATAGCTTTCAGGGTTCTTTCAATCAGGTTGAAGGACTCCATAATGAAAGGCACAGCGGTAGTGATCCTTTACACTGTGGGGTTTGTCATCCTGACGAGCGGTTTCTTCTAGATCGTGATAATTCCTGACATGAAATCCTGGAAGTTACGTTCCGACAATGGTTCATGGATCACATGCCCTGATTACCTTTACCATCTGTCACCTATATACAATGCGTCCCTGCATCGATCATGGAAAATCACTTCCTGATTGCATAGCGACTCGAAAATCTTTTAGGCTCTCAGATCATGATAGAATCATGCCTGACATCACTCCTGCAGAATTCTATTCGTCACACGGAACAAAATGGCTTTCAGAAAGAAAGACAGAGGAAATGACAGGTATGGAACTGGCATATATCAGGTCACTTCTCGACAGGAGATGGAAAATTCTGGACCTTGCCTGCGGGTACGGGAGATTTACAATCCCGCTTGCAGGTGATGGTTACTGTATTGAGGGAATAGACATAACTCCGGTTTTTATCAAGGAGGCGGAGGACCGGGCAAAAAGAAGCCATCTTGATATCAGGCTCCAGGTTGGAGATATGAGGCATCTCCCATATGCAGACGGGACATTTGACTGCGTGATATGCATGTGGAATGCGTTCAGTGAGTTAACTTCATTACAGGATCAGGCAGGAACCGCTGGCGAAATATACAGGGTTCTCAAATCTGGAGGAATGGGGCTGATAGAGGTAAGGAATCATCGTTCCAGCGGCCTGGTGCAGGATAATATGATAGATGGGGATGTTGCAATGCCAAGCTATAACCATACCAGGGGAAGCATGAAGAATGTTATGGTTTCAGCAGGAATTCGAGATTATGACATCTCCATAGACAATTTTGGAGGCAGAAATAGGCTGATGGTTAAAATATGGAAAAAATGACTGAGATACATGCCGGGATAACTCACGGAAATCTCATTGAGGAATACCGGGAGGCCAGTGTCATTACCGTTCTGGATTCAAAAATGGATAATAAGCAGGAGATCTGGCAATTATCCACCTCACCCGGGATTCTTATTTTCCCTGATATTCTCACATAATGACCACTATATATGCCATCAGACTGATTATGGCAATCTGCAGAACAAGCTGTATGGAGGCAGCGGTTGAAATAATTCCAAGCCTCCTTGAAATCTCAGACTTATTTGTCTCATCATTGTGCCTGTAAATGAATATGGAGCTGGTGAGTATAATTGAATAGCTTAAGAGTATCAGTATTGCAGATATCACGAGAATTGAAATAAATAATGGGTCAAGAGTGAATATTCCCTCCCTGACCGCGAGGGCGTACCCTGCTACAGGGACGATTACAGATACTCCCGGTATGAAGAACATTGTCATTGGTAGCAGTCTGACTGCAATGCGGTACCTTAAAGTTTCATCCATTCCTGAGATAACAATATAGAATATGAATCCGAGAAATAAATCAGTCCCTGTCCAGATTGCAGCGAGGAGTACATGAACATAGTCCAGAGCAAGTACTCCCGGAATGATAAGAGATGCGGCAAATGCGATCGCTGGCAGCACGATGGAAACTGTCCCCGCTTCCAGTATACTCCTGTTTTCACTCATATGGGCACCCCCGTTGCAAAATGGGCCATAAGCACTATTATTGCCACCTGGAATATGACCTGTAATAATGAAAGTCTAAGATTGAACATGGTTAGCCTTACTATTTTTTCTCTGTTCTTCGATCCATGGATAATCTCAATGTATACCCGCAGTTCATTGGGAAGGAAAATTCCTATGCCCTGAATAAACAGTATCGCTGCTATCACAAGCGCCGCCACCATGTATGGGGAAGAAAAAGATATGGAAAGATCCATGGCAAGGTAGATTCCGGCAGTAATTGTCACTGCAGAAATGGATGGCATGAAGAAGAGCATGGTCGGTGTCAGTCTCATGGAAACCTTTGTTCTCTCTGAATTATTCAGACCTTTCATCACAAAGGCAAAAAACAGGCCGAGTACAAGGTCCATTCCTGTCCACATAGATCCAGCAATCACGTGAAAATACTCAAGTAAATAGAGATTATTGGCAAGAAGAATTACTGCAAGCAGGACAGGTGGGACGATCAGCATGGGCAACCCTCTCCTCAGGGATCCTGCCAGGCTGAATCTTCTGTCCACTGAAAACGGAACTGGTTCAGTTCTTAAGGAGTTCTCCATCTGCTTTCATATATAATACAATCTCCCCCATATTGTATTTTGGTAAACTTTAACTTGTAAATCAACGATTAATTATGTATGTTGGTGAATCATCTAAGGATGTTACAAACATAATGGATAGTATCCAGAATTTTGTGTAAGAACAGATGAAACAACTCCCTCTAAGGAGGATAAATTTCATGAAACATAAAACAGGAGGTTAAGAATATACAGGATCTGGGCGGTCAAAGAAGTTTCTTGCCAAATTCTGTCAATTGATACACATAGGGAACATTTACCGTGCCCATTCCCTTCCTTATGACGATATTGAGCAGTTCAAGATGTTTAAGCCTTCTTGACATTGAGGATACGGAGATCTTAAAGTGACCTGCCAGCTCGAGGTTGGTTTGATTCTTCTTCGAGATCAGGGCAATGATCTCAAAATAACGGTTACTGTAAATCTTTATTTTTTTCAACCTGTTTACATCCGTTCTTATTATCTCATTTCTTTCCTTATCGAACAGGATAAGTGGTGCATCCTTGAAGTAAGCATGAAGAGCAAGGGCTGAGAGGGCCATCCCGTGCCCGCTTGCTATATTTATCCATGATGGAAAGCCATTAGTTTCACATATTTTCTCAAGCATCAGATAAACTTCATAAAAATTATTGAAATCATAAATTGGCACAACTTCTATCCTGATCCCAAGTTCCCTGGAAAAAACAATTAATTCTTCTTCAATTCGCCTGTTTTCTCTGGTAAGAATGAATACTGTTTCCACTCTGGTATCCTTTTCAGATATGATCTTTAGCAGGGAAAGGCTGTCAGAGTCAAAAAGAGAAATCGCATACCTTTCAACCATCACTATACAACATCCGGTAATTCTTAAATTTTTTGATTTCGTATGCACAAAAAATGCCAATAACATGCATAACATAGTTATATTGATAGCCCCGCTAATCATTGATATCCTGATCTTATGACAATATCATACACGGCACCCTTGTGGATAGGAATATTCATTGGAGCGGCAATCGGTGGCTTTGCAGAGCTGTGGGGCATTTCCAATTCAGATATACTTCTCAAACTTTCTAAATGGGAAGACAGGCTGTTCATAAACTGTATAGCCATAGCAATAGGGGTTGGCGCTGTTGCATTATATGGACTGGCAGCACTTGGAGTAAGTTTTCATTTCGGAATAAAACCCATCTATGTTATCGGAGTTGCACTCGGAGCAGTTATATTCGGTGCAGGGATAGCTTTATCGGGTTATGTCCCTGGAACTGAGTGGATGGCACTGGGCGAAGGGAGGCGGGAAGCAATATATGCCGTGGCAGGCGGTCTCCTGGGAGCTGCTGCATGGACGATTCTGTACCAGACGCCCGCAGGACAGTGGCTGGTGAACACCGACAATTATGGGCAGCTCTATCTCGGCGGAAAAGTGGGTACGAACTTATTTGACGGTTTCCTGATCTCAATAGCATGGCTTGCCCTTATGTTGGGAATTGCCTATTATCTTCCAAGATATAAGGGGGGCAAGAGCTGCGTTTATATCGGAACACATTCGAATTATAAAATGCCTGCACCAGAGCTTGCGATGCACAGGGATGCGACTGAAACATTGATCGAGGGAAGCTCCATGCCAATAGGTCCGGGAGACAAGCTTGCACGAAATGCCAATGAGCACTGGGCACCAAACAACAATCTGAAGTGGATGCTCACATTTGTGGGTGCATTTATTGGCCTGATAGTGGTGCTTGAAATGTTTCTTCATCAGATATTCGGTGAATCCACAACCTACAGCTGGGTGGTTGGATATCTCTGGCTGCCCTCCTATAATTACAGCAAACTTGTGTTTGCCACAGTGGGATGGGAACCATTTTCTGATATTGGAACTCTTCTTGGGGCTTTCCTTGTATCGGTATTTGTTTCAAGAAGATTCCAGGCTTTCAATTACTGGGTACCCAGAACATGGAAAAGAAGATTCGGATCAAGCGAGCTGAAAAGAGCTGTAGGTGTTTTTTCAGGGTCTTTCCTTGTCCTGTTTGGGGCAAGGATGGCAGACGGTTGCGCTTCGGGGCACATCCTTAGCGGAGATCTTCAGATGGCTGCAAGCAGTATAGAATTTTTTGTAGTAGTTGCGATCAGCCTTCTGGTAGTTGGAAGGATACTATATGGAAAATCCAGGGGGGTAAATTAAATGGATAACAACAGCAAAGAAAAAAATAACAATGGCAAGGAGCAGAGGAAAGGCGAGAAAGGAGTGAAGGCGTTCATAATTGCAATGACAGCATTGCTGGTAATTGTAGCCGCACTCACTGTTGGTTCTTACAACGGCTATGATCCAAATCCCGCTTCAGTTTCCGCAACAGCATTTATACTCATAGTGATGCTCCTTTTGACCGCAGTTTGGTACAGGACAATCTATCCGGGGTATTCAAATGACGGAACGGAGGAATAAGAAAGTTTTTAAGTATAATTTAAAATTTGGTAATGTAGTAGCGAGATGATCATGAATGGCAAAAATACTTGTAATGCTGATAACAGGAAAGGAGAATATCAATACAGAAATGGTGGCATTCAGTTTCGCATTCAATGCAGTTAAGAATGCAAAGGCAAATGTTGAATTCCTCTTTCTCGGAAGGGGAGTCCAGGCGGCAAACAAGAACCAGAAAAGTTCTCCGCAGTTCCTGGAACAGATCAATATGCTTAGATCTGAGGGTATACCATTGAAAATATGCAAGATCAGCATGGCAGGGGAAGGGATAACGGAGAATGATCTGTTTCCCGGTATGGACATGGTGTTGGGCGGCGTGGAAACGAATGACAGGATAGAAGACGGATATACGGTAATAACTTTCTAGGTCATCAGAATGTATCCCATCACAGACCTGCAAATTATTCTCTCCATAATATCCGGAATCCTAGTAGGATTTTCCCTTGGCCTGATCGGTGGAGGGGGATCCATCCTGGCTATACCATTGCTGATCTATTTTGTTGGTTATGATCATCCGCATATAGTGATAGGCACAACGGCGCTTGCAGTCGGAATCAACGCATACCTGAACCTTATTCCTCACACTCTAAAGAAGCATGTTGACTATAAGATAGGACTGGAATTCACAATTCCAGGCATAGCAGGGGTGCTGGCAGGTTCTGAATTGGGGCTCCTGACCCCTGGAAATGATCTGCTATTCTTCTTCAGTTTTCTCATGATAGGTATAGCCATATATATGTTGAGGAGAAAATGTATTGATCTTTCTGAAATTCAGAGAAAGGCAACAAGTTCATCAAGAGCACTTGCAATACTGATATTTACTGGCCTGGTTGTGGGATTTGCTTCTGGCTACTTTGGCATTGGTGGAGGATTCCTCATCGTTCCAGGATTGCTCTTCGGAGGTGGCCTGAACATCATCCAGGCTGTTGGCACTTCACTTTTGGCAGTAGGTACTTTTGGAGTAATAACTGCAGCCAGATATGCTTTAAACATGGATGTGAATATTGTAATATCCGCGCTGTTCGTCCTTGGTGGGGTTTTTGGTGGGTGGTTTGGTGCAAGGCTGGCTGGAAGAGTTCCAAAGAGGAAACTCACGCAGATATTTGCAATAATCGTGATTGTCGTGGCCCTCTATATAATGTATCAAAACTACACTGTAATACTGTATTTCTGATCCCGGTTAAATGCAAGAACTGAGCAGCCAGGATGGTGCTCATCCCGATCTTATTCTTTGAGCGGAACTGGGTGAATGGCTAACGAATCAATCCCATAACCAATTGAATTTATACATACCTGAAATGACAGGCTGGGGTTTTTTTTAACTAACTTTATGATATAAAAATTCCCAGCATTTGAGAACAGTGCAAGGGGCCCTTGATCTTTAACACTGTGATGGATGCCTGCAAGGAAACGGCCATAACCGACACAGTTACATCAATTCCCTGGTCTCTGTACAGAGATTCCGTAAGGCGTAACTGATTGTACCAGAAAACTTAATAAATCAGTCCAGATGAAAAAATATGAAAAATAAGATACTAATACCGATCGTCGTGATAATTGTGATTGCAGCTGGTATTGGAGGATTCCTTTATTACAGCGGCACAGAATCAAATGGTCACATGGCAATATCGGTTGCAGATGCTCCTGCAGTTTCTGGAGTTGGAGCGGTTTATATCACCTTCACTTCAGTTGAACTTCACAGTAATGCTTCAGGATGGGTTAACTACTCTGTCCCAACAACTACAATAAACATACTTGGCCTTACAATTTCAAACGCCTCACTGCTTACAAACATAACACTTCATCCCGGCAAGTACACCATGATAAGGCTGTTCATAAAGAGTGTGACAGTTAATGTTCTCGGAGTGAATGTGAGTTTCACCCTTGCGTCTAAATTTGCATTCATAAATCATCCCTTCAATGTCTCGCTGCACTCAACGACAAAAGTCATAATCGACTTCAACCTGAATCAGAACCTGAACCTGAATTCAAAGATATTCACTCCTGATGTTGGAGTTGTCGTGGACTGATGCAATAAGGCAGTCCATTTTTTTTCAATAATGATATTTTTTATTGAGGATATTTGAGATTAAGGTTTTGAGCGTTATTTGAGCAAATCTTCCATCAGGCATGATCAGAATTGCAGCTTCCTTCACATTGAGAACGATAATTCCAATTACCCGGTATATGTATACAACAGAAAAACTGATCTCTATTTACAACCCCATCAAGGCAAGGTCAACGAGTGCTGAAACCAATTTTTTTACAGTCTATCAGCTTAAGAAACCACTGTATGCTTCCACACGCGGTCCAGAATGTAAAAGCTTAGAAAACCTGGATTCCTGAAATGAGGATATCAACCGCGAGATTCCAGTCATACAATGCCGCTCTGTAAGGTCTGCAATGACTGTTCAAGCACTCTGCCTGAGCAGATGATTGGCCCTTAGAAATAATCTATCAGGTCATTTTATCACCAATAATGCATAAATGCAAAGCCAGTGGTTAAATATAGACGTATGTTGTGCCAAAAACGATAACTTAAGAAATCCGTATATGACGATCTAATAAAATTTAAAAGAGAGAGGGTTTCAGTGAATTTCCAGATGGGACTGTTAAGTCGCAGGGCAAGAAAGACATCCCTCTATCTCTTTCTGGAAGAATGCGTCATCTTCAGCACCACTATGTCTTTTGGTTTTCCAGAATCTCGCCATATCCCTATATTCCCAACAGCAACCTGGAGATCCCTGATTTTTATAAGAGATCCAGGCATTAAAAGCCAGTGACAGTCCTGGCTAAGAGGTAGCGTATATTACATGTGATATAAATTATGGTTAATTATACAGTTCATCGCACTTTTGTGTGGATTGCCAGTAATTGAATCTCGTAATAGTTGAGTAAAAAAAGGGATCTTCCATAAAAAAGATGATCTTGTTGATAATAAACACATTCAGGGTCCTAAATGAGCAAGCCAAAAAAATTGAATCTTCGTCAACCACATGAAAGCTCGGAGATCCATTAAAATTACCTGGTTTATTTTACACTTTCCCGGTTCGCATTAATTCATTTTGCAACAGAATCAGTGATGGAATCAAGCATTTTATCCACTCTTTCAGCAAGTTCTCCCAATCCATTGTACCGGGAGAAGAGTTCAGCAGCGCTCTGAACTGACACGTGTGTCATGCCATTTCCTTCATATATGTAAATTCTCAATGGCGGCACTATCCCTGCCCTCAGATCACTGTCAAAAACCTCCCTGGCAAGTTTAGGGTGAAAGACTTCAAGGATTTTATTTCCCTTTATCTCGATCCCAATCTTCTTCAAATTAGCCTGTGCATCTATGACTGAAATAACCTTCAGGCCATTTTCCTCCACAGATCTCTGAAGAATCCCCACCGTCTCCTCAAATCCAAATTTTGAAACTATTTCTTTCGTATTCATTTCTATCACTCCACACAGCACGACATCTTCGTCATATCCCTGGTAAAGGACTGCGAGGCCAGCTTTATTCCTTCTGCCACAGTTGGAAATATATGACTGTTTTCAATTATATCCTGGAATGTATACCCATTCCTGATCGCTGTAACGCCCTCGATAATGAACTCTGCAGCATAAGGCGCCAGCACATGGATACCTGCAATCCTTCCCGTATCCTCATCAGCCACAATCTTGAACATTCCTATGCCTTCCCGCAATATTCTTGCTTTCGGCACTGTAGCAAGAGGGAGCACCCTGGTAACGGCCCTTCCAAAGTTCCTGTTGTATTCATCCTCAGTGTAACCAACGGAAGCAAGTTGCGGCTCTGTAAAAATTGCCCATGGGACTTCCTGGAGGTTTATTCCCTTTGTGGAATGATTGAAGATATTGGATGCAATAATCGCACCCTCCCTCGCAGCAAGCGTTTCCAGTCTGTACCTCTGATCAACCACGTCTCCAGCTGCATAGATCAGGGGATTGGTTGTGGAAAAATCATCCTTTACACTTATCCCTTTATCTGAATATTCAACACCTGCATTTCCAAGCGAGAGACCATCCACATTCGGCTTCCTTCCCGATGCGATCAGGACCTCATCAACCTCTATTTCCTCCATTTTTCCCTGATATTCAGCAACGATGATCTTCTTATCCCCTCTCCGGTAAACCTTCCTGACTTTCCTCCCTGTTAAAAATGAAATTCCATCATTCTCCAAAGCTCTTATGAGTTCACTCCCAACTTCACTTTCAATCCCTCTTGCTATGGTATCATGCCTCTTTATTATCCTCACACGTGAACCGAGTCTATGCATTGCCTGGCCAATTTCGAGACCAACAAATCCTCCTCCCAGGATACCGATGCTGCCTGGAAGATCATTGAGTGACCATACGCTTTCACTGGTTAAATAGCCGGTATCCTCCAGTCCTTCTATCTGTGGGATGACGGGACTGGAACCTGTGGCTATTATGAAATTATATCCTTTCATATGCTCTTCTCCTGAGATAGACGTAACTTTCACTGTGTCTCTGGAAACAAAACTTGCCTTTCCTTCATACATAGTTATGTTGGGATAAAATTTCAGGACATCCTCATACTTGCTCTTCCTCTCCTCCTGGACAACCTCCCTGAGAGATTCCATTAGTTTGCTGAATTCAACCGCTGGATCCGACGATGCAATTCCAGGATATCTTGGATTCCGCTGTGTATTGGCAACCTTTGCTGCTTCTATTATATATTTTGAGGGCACGCAGCCAACATTGACGCAGGTCCCTCCGATCGGTCCATATCCTATCATCGCAATGGCTGCCTGGTTAGATGTGATCTCGCTTGCCCTTATTGCAGCAGAAAATGCTGCCGCACCTCTCCCGATGATGACAAGATCGTACTCCTGTGTCATATTACTCAACTTTTCTCAACTGCGCCCTGTAATGGGATTCCCCTCCAAATACAGGAGATTTAACAAGATTCTCTGCAGAAATTTTAGCGTCATCTATCTTCACAATTGCGATGCCGTCATTTAATGAAATTGACAGCACATCTGCACCCTCTTTTTTCAGGCCATCACTTACGGTTCTTACACAGTCATCACAGGTCATTCCAAAAACCTTCATGGTTACCTTTTTTTCTGTCATATCCTGTTATCACAGAACAGTATTAAAGCTGAAAAGTAAACTTTTTTTTACCTGAGTGGGCAGAGTCCACTATCATGGAGGACAGGGGATGAATCGACCTGAACCTGATTGTTGTTTCAAGCGAATACGAAGAATTTCCCTGGGAACTCTAATTATAAACAATGACTCGGTGGATGTCTCCCTTAGTAACCAAATTGAAGCCATGAACAACCATTAAAATGTTAACGAACGAGTTTCCACATGCTTTATTGCGAAAGCAAGAAGAGGAAAGTAGAGCTGTTTCATGGAAACCTAACTATGTATTCTGGAAGTAGGGAGCATCTCATGAACGGGTGTTCTAGTTCTTTACATTTTAGTAAATCTTTAGCAATATCCTTAATTTTGCTTGAGAAATCTTTTAAATAGGGATCATTTTGGTTTTTAAATCTCTCTTCAAGTTCCCTCCTTCTGATCCTAAAAGCTTGAAATTCATTTTCCAATACGCAACAGATGCACCGGAATGAGTCGAAGTCCCTCCACATTGTTCCCCACATATGCAGTATCATTCCATCCGGAGTTTCTTTAATCCCAACCGAAATTGTAAAGTTGTCTGCATTTTTTTCCACCTGTAAACTGGTAAACCATTCTTAGATAAACCGATCCCTTCCTCCCCAATCTCAAAAATAGCTACAACCCCTTTATTAATCGACTCAAGAATTTGGTCTGCCAATACTAAAATTGCATCTCGATGGAAACGATCAAATTCCCCACCATTAAGTAAAATGTTCTCTGATGATGGCGTGATTTCAGATTCGTTCAATTTTACTAATACTTCGATTCCACCACCATATTTCCCAAATGCCGGCCAAACTCTCAAAAAATCATTGTTAGTAGGAAGGTTAATTTCATTTCCTTCGTTATTGAAGAGTTTGAGGTTTCCAGAGTCAAAATCATATCTGTGTCTAGGTGAATAAGTAATGGATAAGCATTTTGAAATTTTTATTGAGAATGGTCTCAAGATGTTAAAGTAGAGTTAGAATAGACCGGTTGGGACCCGATTTAAATTTTAGACTAATATTCTGTTTCGACCCAGAAATTCTTCCTCTCCTTATGCCCACATATTCAATGTGGTTATCTTAAAGATAACTGGAACCAGTTCTCTTAGCACCCGGTTTTTCATAAATATAACCTTGTATATTATTTTTAACCAGACATGAGATCATGTTTGGCCAGGGATACGCGTTCTTGATCTTGAGGGGGACTCCTCGTGGCTCAGCATGCGTCTCCCTTCTTTCATTCTTTACCCGGATGGGATGTTGCAGCATATATCTGCGTATAATAGACAGATCTGTGGTGAATGGAAGAGATTGGGTGATAATCTGAAAGGTGATGAAATGAGGAAGATGGGCACATAGAAGTATTTCGGTAGATTCAAATAGGATCACATATATACGCGGGATTTCTTTAGCTACGATGAATTCAGCAAATACATAGACTGGGCAGTTAGCGATTACAATAAGGTAAGACCCCACTCATCTTTGAATTATCTGACACCTGATGAGTTTGATTCAGCAATAAGGAATTAAGGTTTCAGAAAGGAATGGATAAAAAAATCGATGAAAGTGAAAAGGCATGTTGAATTCCTTGAATGAGCTCAAAAAACTGACTGAACATGCTTGATCCAGATCAACATTGCAATCTGAATAACAAATTAGCCAAGAGTTCAGTTATGGCAAGTACATAATTTTCACATTATATCGCATTCACTGAAACTTACCAAAAAGTATGTATATTTTATACACATTATTATGTGTGTCAACTCAGAGATTTAATATAACCTTACCTGATGACATAGCAGAAGTACTTAAGACTAAAAAAAATAAATCAGAGTTTTTAGCTGAGGCAGTTAGGGAAAAAATGGTAAGAGACAGGAAAAGAGAAGTACTGGAAAATGCCAAAAAGATTAAGAAATATTACGAGTCAGACGAAGATTTGAAATCTCTCAATTCTCTGGATTCCCAAGATTTTGTGGAGTGGGAATGAGTATTGAAGCAGGGTGAAATTTGGCTGGTAAATCTCTCCCCAACCGAAGGTGCTGAGATTACTAAAACCAGGCCATGTGTTATAATAAGTGGTAATGAAATTGGAATTTTACCCTTGAAAGTTATAGCTCCAATTACTGATTACAAAATGCATTACGACTCAGTGCCCTGGATGGTTAATCTTTTTCCCAACTCGGTAAACAACTTGTCAAAGAGATCAGTTGCTGACATGTTTCAACTAAGATCGGTATCTCAAAACAGATTGATCAAAAAGTTGGGTTGCGTATCTGAAAAAGAATTTCATAAAATCCTGGAAGCTATAAAGGTTGTTTTCGGGATTTATTAAATTCCGAAATGTAGAATCAGAAGCGGACATGTCGGGATTTGATTAGTGTTTTAAGCTAATACTAGAGAAAAACTTGTACTTGTCTCAGATCAAACCTCAGGTTAAAACGGGTTGCTTGTAAAACGACAAAAGATTTAGTTCGGGAATCTCTGGTTTTGGATGGTATATTATATTCAGAAATCAATCTATTTCATCAAGGTATTGTG
>JAMCUL010000011.1 GCA_023381355.1 Thermoplasmatota archaeon
GTGGCAGCTTTGACTTTACTCCCCTTATTGACCTTACCGGCCAGTCCTGCTTCATTGTCAGTTTTGTTGTTTTTTCCTTCCCCTTGATGTGGGCAACCACCTCAGTGATTTTCAGTTTCCCCTCCAGTATCTCTTCCACCGTTCCTGACACATTGAATGGAGCCATTATCTTGTGTTCTATCAGGGATGTTTCCTGAACAGTCCCAAGAATCTGTCTTGGCTTGATCGTATCACCCTTCTTTACAAGCGGAACGAATTCCCATTCTTTCGTTGTATCAAGAGGAGATGCTGTATACCCCCTCCTGATGAAATCACCGGTCTTGTCCCTGATGACATCAAGCGGCCTCTGTATTCCATCATATATGGATTTCAAAAGTCCTGGACCCAATTCCACTGAGAGAGGTCTCCCAGTTGTTTCAACCCTCTCCCCGGGTTTTATTCCGCTGGTATCCTCATAAACCTGTATCGTGGCTCTGTTTCCTGTGATTCTTATGATTTCACCAACCAGGTTCATTTCTCCTACCCTGACCACATCGAACATCTTTGAACCTTCAATATCTTCTGCTGTCACAACAGGGCCTGAAACCCTGACAATTTTACCCATATTTTTCACCTTCCTATATCAACACCAAGTATCCTTTTCGCCATTGCAGAAAGGGATTCCTCAGTTTCCTCTCCCGGCAGAGGTACGAACATAATAAGTGGACTCATAATGCTTTCATAGTATGTCAGGAGCCTGGTGTCCATGTATTTTTTCACAGTCTCACTGACAAATATTACAGAATATTTACTGGATTTTGAAAGATCTTCCAGTTTTTCAACAGCCTGCTTCCCGGAATATTCATACGAATCTGAAATTCCAATAAGACGAAAACCCAGGGATATGGCTCTTTCGCCTATAACGCAAATCTTTCCAGAACCTTCGCTTAATTTATCCATCACAGCACCAGCATTTTCTTTATTTGATCTTTCTCAAGGCCATGTGCCTTCGACGCAAATATCCTTCTTAGGTTATTTCTTTCATTCTCGGCAAGGATAATACTGTTGAATATAGCTCCAAGGGAGCTTGATTGCGACGCCAGATTCGGGATATTCTTCCTGAACGCATATTTCCTTATAATCACTTCAAGATCTCCAAGATCTATGTTCTTTATGTCAACCGATTCATCAACGCCGAATATTTTTAGAGCACTCTCTTTCATTGCCATAGCATCAAGGGAACTGTACATATCTCTTATCTGGTTTAGCGTTATGTTTCCATATTCGATTATGCCAGAAGATATGGCAGGAAAATCCAGCCTGAGATCCTTTGCCTTTATTGCAGTGGTAATATTCTTGATATCAACCTGCTCGCGGAAATAATGTCTCAGGGGCTCCTCATCTCCCCTGAAGAATTTTATCGAATCTATGAGTCTTGAGAAATAAGCTATATCCAGAGCATAGAGCAGTATTGATATATCCTTCTCCTTCCTGTATTCATCCAGGAAACGGAGCATGTATACACCATATCCAAGTTTTGTCAGGTATTTGGTTATACCTTCAACATCATTCTCATTTATCATAAGTGAATAGTCTTCCTTTGTTATGAGGTTGCTTGTCATTCCAATTGGAAATCTCCCTGCATCCACAATGAATAGATCTTCTTTCTCTACCTTTTTTCCAAGGAATTTTGAAGTTATTATGCTCTTGATGCTATCTATATCCCATCTTGAAATGTAGCTCCTTATGGGCTCAAGACCTCCAGCCGGTGGGGATTCCACTATCTTGAGAACGAATGTAATCATCCTCCTGGTTGATGCAAGCTCAAGAAGATCGTAACCGCTGTAGAAAGTGGAAAGTGCCTTTAGATGCTCCTGGTATGGCGTCCCGTCCATAAGGGCAATTATGTCAGTTGGAGTTTTCGCATCCAGGATTCTTTCAATATCCTCATCACTGAGTAATTCACCTTTCAGAATTCGTGCCTTCGCTGCTGATCCTGCGTATGTCGAATCCATTAATTTGCACCCATAAGTGATACAAGCATTTCCTCAAGTTCCTGGCGGTTCTCAAGAAGCATGGATCGAAGTGTCATATCAAGTGTTTTCATTCCATCCTTTGATAGCGCTAATATCCCTATCTGCGGCTCCTTTGTCTCCTTGGTCTCGAAATTCCCCTCAATTTTTGAAATTATTTTTCTGTCTTTTTGAGAAACCACAATAGTGCAGTTTTTCCCAAGTTCATCAAGTGCTTTTGTCACAGATTCACCGATAAAAGTTTCATAACCTTTCAATTCCCTTATATTTTCATAAAAATTTTCTGAATTTTCAACGAAACTAGACACTTCGGAAGACTTCTTGTTCATGATTATGTTCCTGTACTCCAGAAGAGATTCATCCTCCCCTCTTTTCTCAAGGTTTTTCACATCCTCATGAATCTTCTTTTCCCACCTTTTTTCAATCTCATCCAGCTTTGCCTTTTTCTCCGATTTTATCTGGGTTATCCTGGATTCACACTCAGCAGTCATCCTGGCAAGATCCTCTTTTCCTTTTTTTTCAATATTCGCTATAATGTCCTCTGATGACATCTGAATCTCACAGGACTCCCTTCAGGAGAATTATACCAAGTACCAGACCTATAATCCATAGTGTTTCCGGGATCACGAAGAATATAAGAACCTGGCCAAATTTCTCAGGCTTCTCTGCTATAATTCCCATTCCTGATGCCCCAATACCCTGCTGGGCCATTCCAGTACCGATCAAACCACCAGCAATGGCTATTGCAGCTGCTATTGCTTCCAGCGCATACGTATAATTTACGGTTACAACCGTGCTCGTTGTGCTTGTTGTGTTCGTACCGGTAGCCGGTATAGCTACCAGCGCAGCAATTGCACCTAATATTGAACCTGTATCTACAAACATGAAAATCCTGTTTGCCCAATGAAGACTTTTTATATAAATTTAATTCTACGAAACCCCGGTTTGAATCAATTGCGTAAAATAATGATAGAAATTACAATATTTAATTTTTGGCATCCTCATCATTCACTTTTTATCAATTAATATGGATAAATTCTTATATACAAGTTCAGATGCATGATAACCATATTCTGTTATCCTTCCTGCATATTTTATGCTCTTCTTATCCGACAGGATAAACAGCGTTACAGTATCTGTTGATGTTCCCGGTGCAATTTTTCCACTCTCCCTATCCTTTATGGAAAAATCATTCATGCATTGGGTTTTTGCCTCAATCATGCTTTGAATCAGGTTTATTGAGGCTGAATCAGAAAGTGGAAGATCAGTCACCATGCAAATATTTATTGTTCCATAAAGATTATTCATGTTGCCTATTGAAACTGCATTATCAAAACCAGCAGTGAGAAATATTTCCATACTGCAATCCCCTATAGCCTCAGCCTGCCTCCTGTAAGTGGACACGTCAACAGCAGTCAGTGTAACAACGGCATCCTCAACAGGAATATTTTCCTGAATAAGGAACTCTCCCACGTCAACTTCCGGGTCACTGTTATAGTCCTTTTCAACATGCCTGTTCACATACTCACTCTTTCTTCCGAATCCGCCATTGAAAGGTGCGGAGCTGATATACCTTACAGGACGGGTGAATCCTATCCTGTAATACATTTCATTAACATCGAATGAGAACTCCATCTGCCTTAATGGCTGCCTGGCATAGGAATTTATTCGTTTTTAATTTACAGTCACACCGTAATATGTATATTCAAATCAGACTCAGGTAAATACCAAGTGCAACTGGGAGAACCACGACTCCTGATTTGAGTACTGAAATCACCTTTTCCTTTCCGGTTCCGCTGTCAGTTAGCCAGATTGCGGAGGCTAAAAAGGCATACACGCACAGCAATCCCACTGTGAAAACAAGTGCTTCCCCCATATTGATCCTCCTCGCTGAAGAAATTACGTAGGACAAAAACATCAAGGAAGCAAATATTCCTGTAAGGCCAATTATAGTCTCCAGTTCTCCTCTATTAACCAGGCCTTCTTCACAATCCTCATCCAGAAGGCTGGCTGTGGAAATTGAACCTTTTGAAATGTATGTTTCCTTTCCATCTTTGTCGGCGAGCACAATGCCATCATCCATGATGCCCTGAATAAATCCCTCTGAGGTGTAGGGCTCCTGATTCAGGTATACCATGACATACTTCCCATTCCATTCCTCGGGTATCATCGTGTTCCGATGGATATATCCCCATATATTTTTAATCATTGCAGGAACAAAATATTAAGTTTTTATCAACATAATCTCTTCCCGATTTCACATCCTGAAACAAATTATACTTACAATTTTCAACTTCACTCATGCAATCATCATGTTCCTTCTCCTCACTTAAGCTGGCATCATGCACATTCCTTAATGATGGAGTCTTAAGCATTTTATTGCATCAGTTCCTCTCATATCTCTTGATTGCCAGCCAGAGAAGAAGGACGAACCATACAACCAGGTCCGGTATCATTATTGCGGGTGACAGGAGGAACAGTGATCTGTGATTGTACATGGTCACGGAAGGAAAGGGGTTGTATATGAGATAATTCATCATCTGCAGCGGTGCAGATACCGGGATTACACTGAATAACAAATTTACCCTGCCAGCGTCCCCCAGCAATGGTGTCGTGAGGAAATTGTTAATGTTTCCGTTGAGTGAGCTCGCCGGCATCGCAGATAAGTACAGAAGTTCCATCCCAACGGAAAGAATTATGGGAACGAATACCGAAAATCCAAGGACGATCAGGCTCTTTGTTCCCGAGGACAGGCTTTTCTTGGATTCCATCAGGAGATAAACGGGAGAGAGCATCAGGAAGAATAAAAAGAATATAATGATGCTTGTGATGGAAACATAAAGATCAACATAAGTTCTGAAAATGACAAGCCCGATAATATCAGATATCAGTATTGCGAAGCCCATGCTGAGCAGCGAAGCCACAACGCCTGTAAATAACTTCAGGAATATCGTATTCCTCCTCCTGCCTGGGATTGATGTATAGACCTCCCTCTCCGGCATACTGTATATTTCATTCACGGTTGTAAGGACAATAATTGAAACTGCCAGCGTTCCGAGAAGGTATGCAAATAAATCTGGAATCTGGATAGTACTTGAGAAAAGTAATGAATTTCCCTCAGGGTTCATTGGGATGAAATTTGTGCCTCCCGGGCGGAATGAAACACTGATGGCACCATCCTCGTTCATTGCAAGGATCTGGGAATATTTGAATGGGTTTATCACACTCCCCGCTGTAATATTTATTTCCTTCCTTGTGTTTGGAACCTCTATAAACGTTCCGAGAGTCTGGTTGTACGCTCCATTTTTTAAATATATGCTGGCTGTTGCGTTGCCACCATTGAAAAATACGGGTGCAACTCCGTAGAGACCGAGGTTGTAATACGGCAGTATTGAAACTGATACGGAGTTTGTAATCATGGTCTGGCCCGGGGTAATTGATGAGGAATTCACTGTTTTTGAGGCTAAATGTGCAGGGTAATTGAGGGAAGAGTACAGTTTGGATGACTGGCTTCCTGAGATATTGAGCACCTTGAAATTAATAGGGGTAATGCCAAAAAGAATTACACCCTGAAAACTGTTGGCAGTCCTGAAACTTCTAGATTCCCTGATGAATCCACTTTCAGAATCGAAGCATTGAAGTGGGACGCCGTATGGGTAGCTTGCATTAACATCGAAGACGCCCGCACTGTTTGTTTCAACTTTCTGACTTATGTTTCCATTTACTGTAATATTCCTTATGATCATTTCAGCGTTAGAGGCAGGCTGAAGGTATTTGTTCACCACAAACCCCTTGTAGTTTACAGAATGTATGAGAAAAGTTCCATTTCCGTAGATTCCCGGAGTGGCATTATACGGTGTTATTTCCATTTCCATGTAGTAATAATGATCGTACTCAGGCGGGGTATCATAATTCAGAATGGCAATATATGGTACAACCATGATGAATGAAATAAGAATAATCAGAATCAGTTTCCTCTTAAGCAGAAATCTGATTTCATTCTTCACAAGCTCTTTTATCTTCACGATCCGGAAATCAATCTATATTTATTAAGTTTGACTGTTTGTTTATAAATGACATGATACATTAAATCCATACCGTCATATCGCCCTCCATCATATTGTAGCATCGCAATGAAAAAAGTGTAAGGAATTCAATTCAAGGCTTTATTCATTTTAGGGAAATGACATATTCATCCGGTTTTTCTTTTCAGGTACTCCCTGAAAGTAGCATGAGGGCATCATGAATACGGACAATTACATTAAATAGCCTGTTTTTCATTTGATATTTGAGAAGATTGCGCAAGGACATCATCAAGAAAAGCCTAATAATACTGGTACTGGGCATAATTCTGGCAGTTGCGGGAATTTCACTTACTGCAGATTATCTCAAGGTAGGGACGGATTACATTGATCGGAGCGGAATATACACATCAACTGAGATTAACATAACTGGAAACGGCCTGATTAATGTGGAAGGAGGTAACTTTTCATTTTATCTCATAAAATATTCAGATATGGGAAGCATAAGCAGTAACAACATAGAAAATTTCTCACTTAAACCTGTGAATTCATCAAGGCCTGTTCCTGGGGTTGAATTCCTGGTACCTTCCGGATCTTATCTTCTTGTTTCGTTCATGAATCCACCCTCAGGGATAATATATTCCTACGCAAGTCACGAGGGGACGTTTACGGCACTTGGAATAGTTCTTCTTGTAGGGATTTTCCTTATAGGAGTATCCGTAATAATCCTCATAATAGGATTACTGGTGAGGGAGAAGTTCAAGCCGCCGGAGGAAGAGATTTTTAAGGAGCAGAACTCAGATTAGGTGAATTCATACGATAGAAATCAGTAAAATCAAAAAAGTGTACAGCGGAGGCAAGATAGCTGTTAATGAAGTTGAGGCTGTGATGACCAAGAGAGTAACCACGCTGATAGGAAGGAATGGAGCAGGAAAGACAAGCCTTCTAAGGATGCTTTCAACACAGCTTCTTCCGACTTCAGGCACAGCAACAATAGAAGGGCTTGACATAATCAGGGAAGCAGCAAAGGTACGGAAGATAATATCCAGTATCCCACAGGAGGCCTCGCCAATAGGAATACTGACTCCTTACGAGCAGGTCAAGATGTACCTGATAGGTAGGAAATTCACAAACTCAGACGCATCAAGATACGCGATTGATGCACTTGAGAAGGTAGGGTTGGGGGAGGCAATCAACAGCCCGGCAGACACCCTGAGTGGCGGGATGAAGAGGAAGATGTTTGTTGCACTTGCCATTGCATCAGACGCACAGGTTGTATTTCTCGATGAACCGACAACAGGACTCGATCCGCTCTCAAGGTTTGAGGTCTGGTCCGCAATCAAGAAGCTGAGGAGCAATGTGCTGTTGACCACTCACTACATGGAAGAGGCAGAGAACCTCTCACAGGAGGTCTTCCTGATGGATCTGGGCAGGATAATCGATCACGGCACAGTGAAGTCCCTCCTCTCGAGATTCAGTGACCGTGTCAGGATAGAATCTGGAAAGCCAATGAGCGAGTCCTACAGTGTAGGGGGAATGCACATAAAATATGCACCGATAGACGAATCAGAAAGATACATCAAGGATGGGGCAACTGTAAAGAGGATCACGCTTGACGATCTCTTCATAATGAGGGGTGTTGATCTTGAATCCTAAATTCATCCTTCACTTCTCATTCTATTATGGAATCAAAGCGATAATGAGGGGGCCATCATACATAATTGCATCGCTTGTGACGCCTCTGACCCTGCTTTTTGTGGTCTATATACTAACTGCAGGGAAGCTTGTAGAATTTGCGGTTGTTGGCGGCATGATCTCCCTCATTGCATCCATCGGTCTCCAGAGTGCAGGAGATGCCACATTCTTCAGACTCCAGTTAAGGATCCAGGAACTTTATGTAGCAAGTGAAGTCACCCCGATAGACTACATGCTTGCAATGACACTCAGCTTCCTTGCATTTTCCATACCCGGAATCATCGTCTATTCCCTTCTTGGTGCATATTACGGACTCTATACTATCCAGACGTCAGCATTCATGGCTTTCCTGATATTCATGCTGATTCTCTCAACATCTGCAATCTCATTCATAATTTCAGGACTCATTAAACATGTCAGGAATGTCTGGGGCATCACGGCGATTCTCTCAATAGTGATGACGGTCATACCGCCAACATTCTATCCATACGTGGATCTTCAGGGAAGGCTCGGGACAAATGGGCTGATATATTTCCTTTCACTATCACCGGCAACACCGGCCGCAATATCTGCCCAGATGTTTTTCGGGCTGATGCCATGGAACAGCACCATGTTCACCACAATGATCATTTTCCTGCTTGGAGAAACTGTTGTATACTTTGCGATTGCCAAATTCCTCACAAGATGGAGGGAAGTTTGAAATTCCTTTGATCTTGATACATTAATATCTCCTTCTTTCCTCAAAGTCAACGAACAGGGAATCTTCCATCATTATTGTTTCCATACCTGTAATGCCTGTTATTCTTTCCATCATCATGGCAGGGGCAGGGTACTGGATCCTGAATGGAAAGAATAATTTTACGTCATAAACATCTGGAATAAGTTGAAATTTTTCCAGCAGTTCCCTGGAAAAGCTGAGATTCTGGAGCGAAATGCCGATTATTATGAGTCCTTCGAACTCGTTTATCTCAAACACGGTACTTTTTCCGAGTTTTCTTGAAATTTCGGCCATCACATCATTTTTTCTATCCTCATCAACATTTATGAAGATTTCAGAGAGATTGGCAAAAGAATTCCTGTAACTCGAGACAGAGGCAATAAACCTGATATGTCCCTGTGAGGCTGCTCTCTTGAGTATCTTTTTCACCTTGCCAGATGTCAGCCCCATCTTTCTTGCAATATCATTCACGGGCATCATTGCATTTTCATAGAGAATCTGTACCAGGCTGACAGTTTTCCTGTCCAGTGTAATGTTTTTGAGCGTGCAAGAATAATACTTCAGGAATATCAGGTCGGGTATCCTGTCATTTATCATGTTCAGGTATTCATTGAATGACCCTCCAACCTTATAAACTATTTCTATGAAAGCCATCTTCATATCAAGATTAAATACGTGTATCCCGTAAACAAACGGGAAACCTCTGAGTATATTCTCATCATCCCTGGTCAGTCCCCTCTCAATTTCACATAAGATTCCTACCCTCTCGAGGCCGAGAAAAGTTGTATTAAGGAGGATATCGATTCCGTTCATGAATCCTTCTTCTCTCATCTTCTGCAGCCTGTTATTAATTATTTTTGGATTGACGCCTATATCTTTTGAAATCTGCCAGTATGTTGGTCTTTCCGAAAGATCCTTTCCGGTCCAGTTAAGAGACCTGATAATTTCTATATCTATCGATTCATCCTGGGACTCCACATATGAAAACAACTCCATTGATATATATGTTATGCTCTCCAGAGATGTGAGGTATAATAATGAAACGCCTTCTGTCGAATTATACCATTGTTTCATCAACCGGAGTTATCAAGTGTAATGAATGAAAGCACATTGAAACGCCAGATTTTAGGAAAAACTGCACTCCTCCTGTGGTAAATCATCAAACAGGGAAAGATTTAATGAAACCGGTTTCCATCTGTACCGGGAGATCAATGGATAAGAAGAATACAGATGAATCAGGGGATCAGAAGGAAACCATGGATCTGAAGGATAGGGTCATCCCGGGGGATTCTATAAGCATCTTGAAGAGCATGCCATCCACTTCCGTAGATCTTATATTTGCAGATCCACCATATAATCTCCAGCTTGAGAAGGAACTCTACAGGCCAAATGAAACCAGGGTTAATGGCGTGAACGAATCATGGGACAGGTTCAGCTCGTTCAATGAATACGATGAATTTTCTATTAACTGGCTAAGGGAATGCAGGAGGATACTTAAGAAGAATGCATCAATATGGGTAATAGGGTCGTATCACAACATATTCAGGCTGGGGAAGGTCATGCAGGACCTTGGGTTCTGGATACTCAATGACATAGTCTGGATAAAGCATAACCCGATGCCAAATTTCATGGGGACAAGATTTAACAATGCACACGAGACCCTGATATGGGCATCCCGGGATAGGGATTCAAGACCTGCATTCAACTATCAAACAATGAAGACCTACAACGATGATCTCCAGATGAGGAGTGACTGGTACATTCCCATATGCCAGGGTAGGGAAAGAATAAGGGTGGATGGGGAAAAGGGGCATCCAACACAGAAACCAGAAGCCCTTCTGTACCGGGTCCTGACGGCATCAACGAAACCCGGGGACACTGTCCTGGATCCATTTGCAGGAACAGGAACCACATTGGCTGTTGCAGCAAGGCTGGGGAGACACTATATAGGGATTGAACGAAACGAAGCATATCTTAAAATAATAACCGAAAGACTGAAGAGAGTCAATCCCATTCCTGATAATCTTATAGAGAACCCAATGGATATGAAGAGGAAGAAAATCCCATTCGGTTCACTGATTGAAAACGGGATGGTGACACCAGGCGAATGGCTCTATTCAGAGGACAGGAAATACATGGCACAGGTTCTTGCAAATGGGACACTGAGATTTGGGGATCAGAACGGATCGATACACAGGATCAGCGCAGCCATACTCAACAGGAAGGCCTGGAACGGGTGGAATTTCTGGTATGTTGAGAGAGATGGAAAGGCTGTAAGTATCGACTACATGAGAAATTTATTGTCAAGGCAGCTTGAGCATGACTGAATTTCACCGGTAAATTTCTGTGTGGTCACATTGGTGAAATTTTTCGTGATTCATGAAGATATGAAGAAATCTCTCATCACAGTCCGGTGCGTCCTGCCATTCTTTCAGTAATTATGTAACGTAAAGCTTGGATACTAGGGCTGCAGTATAAAATTTGCGAATCAAATCGAACCAACGGAAATTGTATTTTGCATCGAGAAAAATGCCTGATTGCATTGCCGCAAATTCACAGGCATATGCTGAAAATTTTATATGTAAAATTTTTAGGGATTATGGATTTTCGCCCTTGATCACGTTTTCGCCTTTTTTTGGGGCGTCCAGGATCGTTGGAGTAGAATCTGGTTCTATTCCAGTCTCCTCAGGCCCAAGTTCCTCGTAGATAACCTTCTTTCCTCTGGACAGCGAAAGGATAGCGCCTGCAACGAATATCAAGGCTCCAGCATAGAATGTGATTCTCAGTGATGCCATGAAAGATCCTGCGATAGAGGTTGGGAACCATACCTTTCCCTCCAAAGTCTTCAGGACTGCAGGAGGTATCAGGGTTGCAAGTGACGAAAGCCCTCCAGTTTCAAGTATGGTCTTCACAGGGTTATATCCCAGGAAGGCTGAGAACAGTGCGGATGTTGGAGGGATATTTGTGAATACAGGAATGAGTATGGGTGCTCCTGCACTTGAAAGGGATGTTGTGAACGCTCCCGGAAGAAGTCTGGTAAGATAGACGATCACTATTGTGAAGAATATGCCCATGCTCATTGTCTGTCCCGTATTCTGCAGTGTCGATCTCATGCCTGATGCGACTCCCCTCAGCTGTGGAGGCACTGAATTCATCACGGCGGTTATGTTGGGCGCAGCAAATAGACCCATTCCTGATCCCATCATGAATAGCATCAGTGCAAAGGGTATGTATGAGAAGTCATAGGAAAGTGTTGAAAGAAGTATAAATGCAACTGCACTTACGAGGAGTCCAAATGTGGATATCCCCCTCGCGCCCATCTTATCTGACATTGCGCCGGAAATAGGACCGAATACCACGAATCCTAGCATCATTGGAATCGTGTATATCCCAGCCCAGAATGGGACACTGCTGTAACTGTATCCGTGAAGCGGAAGCCAGATTCCCTGGAGCAGTATGATTATCATGAACATCAGTCCGCCCATGCCCATGGACTGGAGAAGGCTTGCAAAGCTTCCAGAGGTGAATGCCCTGTTCCTGAAAAGAGACAGGTTGAACATGGGCTGTTCAACTGCCCTTTCAATGAATATGAAAGCCACAAGGAGGGCAATTCCAACAATCATTGAAAGTTCAACGTACGGGTCGCCCCAGCCCATTGCAGAGCCGCTATATGGCATGAGCCCGTATGTAATTGCAACGAGAATCAGGGTCAGTCCACCTGCAAATGCTATGTTTCCAGGGATATCCAGCTTCTGGTTTGTATGCCTCTTTGAATGATCCTTGAGTTTTGCATATGACCATATCGTTCCAAATATTCCAACAGGGACGCTAACAAGGAAGACATCCCTCCAGTATATTGCAGCAAGAATCCCGCCCAGTATAAGTCCCACGAGAGAACCCGCAAGTGCAGCAACCTGGTTGATGCCCATGGCCTTTCCCCTCTCGTTTGCAGGGAAACTGTCCGTGATTATGGCAGCGGAATTCGCCATAAGGAACGACCCGCCAATTGCCTGTACTACCCTGAAAATTATAAGTTCCTGTGCTCCAAGATCGCCCTTGTTCGGAGTGATATAAAGCAGGATGGAACCAATGGTAAAGATCAGGAATCCTAGATTGAAGAGCCTGACCCTCCCAAATATATCAGAAAGTCTTCCTATTGTGACGAGAAGAACAGCAGTTACCATCATATAACCCATCAGTATCCACAACAGGTACTGGAATGATGATCCCAGGAAAGGATTCAGGTCGATTCCCTTGAACACTGCAGGAAGTGAGATGAGTATGATTGTCGAGTTAATTGAGCCCATCAGAACACCTAATGTAGTATTAGACAAGGCGACCCATTTGTACTGAACCATGATGAGTGATTTATCAATATTATAAATACTTAATTGATAATTCTTTAATTCCTTAATTATTAATAGCTTTTAAATAGGATTTTGAAATACAGGATCATGCTTGGAAGAACTTCCACTGCGATAGTCAGTGTTATTCTGGTAATAATATTCGTTTCAGTTGCCACAGCCACGGTTTTCACCAGCAATTCTACTGTTACGACAACATCATCAGGTTATGCAAAAATAGTGCCTGATTCAAAAAATATCACATATGTTGCACAGCCCCGGGTCATATATTTCAATTTCACACTGTATTCTAACGATACAACCCTCTACGTGTTTGACTACAATAATGTTACGCATAATGGCCAGAGCGTGAATGTCACATGCTTCAACACCACTAAATACCCGGGAAATTATATTCTGCTCAACAACTTCGTGAATGGAACAGAAATCCACCTGAAGCTGTATATGAACAGCACAAATTACAACTATATTCATATTGACCAGGAGACTCACACTGGAATATCCATTGTCAGAATAATTGTAATGTCTACTTCAGGAGCATTTGCGGCAACCGGGTTTGCAATAGTAAAAGAATAGAATCCAGAAGAACCCGGGGCGATGGAAATTCAAATATGATGTCCTATTTGATTTTATATTAAAACTTAATGGAGATATAGGTATTCACTATAAAATTGAGTATTTGGGAGAAATAAAGTTTATGAACCATTAGAATCTATCATGAGAGTGATATATTATGACCAGGTTTGTTCTTATTTCTGACAGTACCCTTAGCTACGAATACCGGAACTTTCCACTGCTTGACTTCCTGCCATGCGCTCCAGGAAAAGCAGTGCCTGAGAAAATATATAAATTCCTCAAGGGTCCGGCTCCACCTGCAAAGCCAAACGGAGAGACGGTATTTGCACCATATGCAATAAGAAAGCTTGAGGCATCCCTGCTCACAAAATACAGGAGGGAGGATATTGCGGTGGCTCATGAGGATTATCTGGGCAATTTCATCAAAGATGATACCGAGATCATCGCTGTATCGACCATGGATCCTCTTGGGATTGGACCAACAACAATGTCCTATTTTGCCCTGCTAGGGGGTAATCTGGATGCGTGGGTAAGGAGGGATTGGGACGCCCTCATGGAACGAATAAATGCTGCAAGGCAGGGGAAAAAGGCAAAATTGATTGTTGGAGGACCGGGAGTATGGGAATTCACCATACTTAGGGATGAGATCGACAGATATCATTTTGACTACATATTCTCAGGAGAGGCTGACGACATTGCCCCAATGCTGTTCGATCAGATATCAAGGGGGGACATAGACAGGAGTGTATTCCAGGAGGGATACATATCATACGACGAGAACTTCAGGAGAATAACAAAGAAGGATCCGCTATTTCTTTCGAGGGGTTATTCAAAAGCTGCTTACCCAAGACTTGAGGAGATACCTCCAATTGTTGCACCATCAGTAAAAGGCATGGTTGAGGTGATGAGAGGATGTGGTGTGGGCTGCGACTTCTGTGAAGTTACCCTGAGACCTCTGAGATACGAGCCGACTGAGCAGATAGTGAGGGAGATTGAGATAAACAGCAGGTCAGGCCAGACAAACGCATGGCTCCATTCTGACGAGATATTCGGATTCAAGCATGGAAACATGTTCGCTCCAAATGAGGAGGCACTCACAGAGCTTTTTACCGCAGTCATGAATGTTAAGGGAATACGAACATCAAATCCAACGCATGGAAGGGTATCAATCCCTGCGGGATATCCTGAAATGATTGCCAATCTGTCCAGGATTCTGAAGGCCGGTCCCTCAAACTGGATAGGGATTCAAACAGGAGTTGAAACCGGCAGCGATGAGCTGGCTAAGAAGCATATGCCAAACAAGACCCTTCCCCTGAAGATAGGTCCGGACGGATCATGGCAGGATATCGTATGGGAAGGCGTATACGTCGAGACAAGAAACTACTGGAGACCTGCATTCACCCTTCAGGTAGGACAGCAGGAGGAGACGCCTGAAGACAACTGGCAGACCATAGAGATGATCAACCGGCTCAGCAATTCCTTTGTAGACGGAAGACCATTTGAATTTACCGCGACTCCCCTTGTCAATGTCCCTCTTGGAAGGATCAAGTCAAGATCCCTGAACAAGAACATGCTCACCCCGGACATGATGGCAGTATATTATGCATCATACAGGCATCTGGCCAAGATGTCCGCAAGGGATGGCTTCAGGGATACCCGTGGAAATTTCCTTGCAAGAGTCGGAACAGGCAGCGTGATATCAGGCGGAGGTTACCTGATGATGAAATTCATCGAGAAGAGGGCCAGGAAGATGGGCGTTGACATTGAGAAGGTGAAGCATTACGGCATAGCGAACAATTCTGAAATAACCTCCCTGGCGGCACTGGCCCGGGCATGATCAGGAAGATAATAAGGGATCCCGGGCCCCTTGAAAATTTTTTTATTCCAAGGAACATAATACATCGTGAGAAGCAGATACGCGATATTTTCACATCCGTGATCCTTCCCTTGAGATCAGGAATAGGCTCAACTGCTTTCATATATGGGCAATCAGGAACAGGAAAGACTGCGACGGTAAAGCAGATCATGGAAAATGAGAAGGATCTCCACATATTCTATGAAAATGCAATATCAATAACCTCGTTCAGGAAGGTCATGTCTGATCTTTCAGGATCAATGGGAGTAAGTATAGAGGGCAAGATTTCGTATGAATCTGTGTTCAGGTCAATGCAGAGGGTGAAGAACAGGCCGGTCCTTCTGATAATAGATGAATCTCTCAATCTCATCAGGAATGATTTTGAGGGTCTCTATTCCCTCATGAGGTCAGGTGAACTGTTCGGAGCATCAATGGGACTGATAATCATTTCTGTCGATAACCCTGCCCTGCACCTGTCATCACAGGACATGAGGAAGCTTGGAATCTTCAACGAGATAAAATTTGACAGGTACACAAAGGACCAGATATTTGATATCGCTGGATCAAGGGCAGTCCTGTCACTGTATGATGGATCATGGACGAATGACATCCTCCTCCAGATTGCAGGCCTCTGCGAGAGATCCGGGAGTGCAAGGATGGCCATAGAGATACTTCAGAAATCCGCATTCAGTGCACAGTATCGCGGTTCTGAAATGATTGAGCCAGAAGACGTGAGGGCTGCATCTGCAATGATCAATCCGTTCGTCACCGAGAGCAAGCTGATGGAGCTGGATTTCAGGGAGATACTCCTCCTCCAGTCTGTATGCCAGAACCTTCACACCAGTGGGGAATGCACCATGGAATCGCTCTCGAAGACGCTTTCCATGAATTCTGAGATACACGGGATAAGAACTCCAGATACCGCGTTCATATACCGGGGCATAAGACATCTCGAGACACTTGATATTGTGGAGAGTCGCCTCGAGAGTTTCGGCCCGGGGAAGGGAGTCAGGAAGAAGGTATATGTGAATGACGTTCCCGTTGAGGTGTTAATGGAAAAAATCCAGGAGATTTCTGGAAGGCTTTGAATCAACTACAGATTCAAATGCAAAGTCAAAAGGTTCAAAGGTCCTCTTCATGATCTCTGCGTAATATTTCCTGTCCGGTCTTCCCCCGTTCTGTGAAAATACCCTGTTCTCATAGTCGTTTACAACAACATACACACTCTCTCCGGGGCTTATCTCCCTGCCTTCCTCCTCAAAATACCCCATCACTGACTTCTGCAGCCCGTTCACCGAGTACATTGATCTGTATCGTGAAGGCCTGACCCTTATCCTGAAAATCTCATCATCTGTTACGTTCATGTTCATGTAGTCATTCCTCAGTGCCCTGTATTTGCTGTATAGTTCCGTCATGTCAAGATCCGGATCAAAACCGGACATGAGCGAAAGTGCATCCTCCTGTGCCAGAGAACTTATTTCAGGATAATCCCCCCTCCTCATTGCAATGCCCCTTACCTTGAACTCTCCGTTTTCCTTCATCCCGAAGTACCTGTTAAGCGCACCCAACCCAGATCTTGCAGGCAGGAATACCATCCACCTGTAATATCCATCCATCACTATGTTTATGGACGTCTCATCCCTTATCCTCCGCAGGACATTGCTGTAACTGCCATTTCCCTGTATGAACAGCGAATCAACTATTCCATGGATTACCGTGAATCCCTCTTCCTCGCATATCCTCATTGCCCTTTCAAGAGCCCACCTTCCTATTGAAGTGATGGCCTCATGCATCTCTATCTTCCCGAATCTGGCATTCTTGAATCCCGTGTATCCGAATGATGTGAGGAGCAGCCACTTGAGTACCCTGTCCCTCATTGCATACTCCTCATCCCATTTCTTCGCGTTCTTGTATATGAGCCTCCTCTTAAGAAGATTACCGATTGCCTGGGGAATGAATCCATGTGCCAGAAGTGCATAATAAGGATTTTCTCCAGGAAGTTTATTCCCTGAATTCCTGTTTATTGTTTCAGGTGAAAGGTTGAAATGATGCATTATTGATGGATACATGGATGAGAAGTCTATCTCTGCAACATTCCTGTAAACACCAGGCCTGGGCTGCATGACGAATCCTCCATGATCGTTCCTGATGAAATCTTCAACGGACCTTACATCCTCATGATCATCCTTGTCAGTGATAGGCATTATGCCGGATTTCAGGGCTTCATAGATTTCCATGGATGAAACTGCAGTTCCCGGGGTGCACATGGATACGGTTTCAGGGGGCAGGCCGGAAATCCTGGATATTTCCATTATTCCATGGAGGCCCCCTTCCCTGTACATGAATGACGAGGCCGATATGCATATCTTTCCGGGAATGTGGAGCGTTGGCTCGTTATAATGTACCTGTCCGTAGGAACTGTATGAGTTCCCCCCCTTCACGCTATACCTCAGACTGCCCTGAAACGATGCCTTCCTGAGAAACTCTGAAGTTCCTGAAAAACTGCCATAGATGAAGAAAACAGACTGGGGGAGCAGATTCATGAAAATATCTACTGCGTCCTGTTCATCTTCGATCATGAGATTGTTTATGGAGGCTGAAACAAAATGGTGCCCTGAGTATGTAACATCTATCTCAAGAGCAGGTATATTGGGATCATGGTCGTAAACGCTCCCTGTCTCAAACATGGTGAGGCCGGATGTGGACATGAATTTAAGCGGCCCATTTATGAGTCCATTGTATATCCTGAACTTCCTTCCTGATCCTATTGCCCTTATCTTTCTGATCAGATCCCTCTCCCACCTGAACGGTACATATATTCTCAGGCCATCCATGGAGCCATAAACACTCCTCCCCTGTTCCCTTTCCACGTCTATATCATTGACAAGATCCAGCTGGCTGCACAGGAAATCAAGATCAAACTCATCTCCTGTAACAAAAATGCTGTTCCGGAACTTCCTTCTCTCTATCCTCAATCCTTCCTTGCCATAAAACCATACATTAGCTGTTTTTCCAAGCGTGCAGTTGACTATTGTATCACTCATTCTCAATCCCCCTCATTATCTCCATTATAGCAGAGAGCAGGAATGCCATCTCAGGGGAGATCATGCTCAGATCCATCTCTGCCGCATGGATCTTTCCCATGAGGATTATCTCCTCCATGACCTTCCTGTCCTCCTGCCTCATTGACGACGTCATCCTCCTCATCATTTCTCCCACCTGCTCAATAACCTGCCTTGACGTCGGGCTGTTTCTCCCCATTGTAACTTCTCACCTCCCTGTTTATCAGCATAAAATGCAATTCCCATCGTGTGGTTCATTCTCACCAAAGGTGAAGGCGCCCCTACAAGAAACAGGAACACTTTAGTACCGTTCTGTCCAGGCCACAGTGGAAGCGTGTCAAGAAAGTAGTCGCTGTTCTCCTTTCCCCAGTCATCAAGTATACTGCTCCTGATTATCATGCAGGAATCCATGTTAGATCCATCTCCCATGATCCTTACTATCTGGTGGGATGTGAGTATCCTCTGTATGAACCCATTCATCCTTCGCAACTTTTCCGTGAATGCATAATCAAGGATTATGCCGTCTGAAACAAGGATCCTGAACCCTTCGGACTGCTCAAAGATGCTGGTAACATTATCCCTGAGACTCTCTGAAAAGTTTGAGTATACCATGATCATCAAAGATCCCCTGTTCATGTGGAAACAATCAGGTGTCAGTTTAAAAGTGTTTTTGCATCAGAAAAAAATGAGCAAGTGAGTGTAAATACTGGCTCCCTGGACGATTCATATTTTCGTATTGGTCCCAGGCATGCCATGGAAAACGCATGGGTAAGAAAACGTGTGATAAAATATCTGAGTGGTAAAGGTGAATAGAATCGAGTACCCTTCAAAATAGAATGTTTCTAAAAAGATATATCCCCTCGCGGAATCATGAATCATGGAAGAGTGGGAAAAATATTCCAGAAATCTAGGGTATGGGGTACTTTTCACATTCATTCTGTTCTTCTCAATGCTGATTCTTCTGTTTCTCGGGTCACCTCAGGCAGCCTACGTTGCTTTTTTTAACATATATGGTCTTCTTGGATATGTTGTGATTGTTTTATCCATTGGCCTTTACGGGATATACCTGATCTGGGCATCCGTAGAGGAGATGAGATCAATAAGGAACGAGGTTATCGGGAAGAGAATCAGGATCACTGGAACAAATCCACTTGGCTACCCTTACGGTTTCTACAAGGGGATGAGGGTTCTTTTCGATGAGGAGCAGGCGGGAACTGGCGAAAAAACAGTCATAGCAGGAGGATTCAGGATGGATGGGACATGGCCGACTGGGCTGTATGTATATTCAGTGAAGAATCAAGATGGGGATCGGGAAGAGGACTGAGACTGGCACATGTTATATGAAAATCTTTCTTCCTGCAAACAGGTAATGGCTGAATCTTAAAAAAATTTAAGAATTGTGCAGTTATATTGATTCTATTGTCTAATCTTAAGATGAACATAATATCCAGCGGAAGCAAGGGCAACTCAACAATAATATGGGATGATGAGGATGCGATTGTTATAGACTTTGGAATTTCCGCAAAGAGATTCAACGAAAGAGTTCAGGAAATAGATGCACATTTCGGGAATCTTTCAATAATAGTCACTCATGAACATGGAGATCATGCCTCGGGTCTCCCGGTTGCATCAAGACGTATCAGGGGGGATATTTACCTGAGGGAAAAAACAAGAAATGCAATGAAATTTGACAGGTCATATTCCATGGGAGACGATCTTTGCATAGGAAATTTCTATATAAAAGCAATTCCAGTCTCCCACGACGCTGTGGATCCTGTGGGATATATAATAGAGAACAGGGGGCGGAAGATAGCCTCCTTCTCAGATCTTGGGTTCTTCCCGATGGAATACGCCGATGAAATAATCGGTTCGGACATATTAGCTATTGAGGCAAATCATGATAGTGAGATGCTCAGAACAGGTCCCTATTCAGAGCAATTGAAGCGCAGGATATCAAGCAACTACGGACATATGTCAAATGAGCAGGCAGCTCTTGCAATTGAGCAGCTGAGTGATAAGGACACAAGCATAGTTCTCATACACCTTTCAGACGAGAATAATACTCCTGAGATAGCTTATAACCACGTACGGGATCATCTGGTCAACAGGGACATAAAATTCAGGAGAATCGAGTGTGCACGGCAGGTATACGGTTCCTCTGTATTTGAGGTGTAGAATTATGAATGAAATTGGTTTTGTTGGACTTGGCAGGATGGGTGAGCCAATAGTAAGGCATCTTGGCGAGAAGTTCATGGTCTCCTCGGTTTATAACAGGACATCCGGGAAGATTCCATCTGATCTTAAGCCAATAGCAAAATCATCTCCTCTTGAGGTTGCAGAAACATCTGGCATTATATTTGTAATGGTTACTGATTCTGAAGCCTCATCGGAAATTGTCAGCAGGATTATAGGCGGGCACATAAAAGACAGGCTGATAGTGGACATGTCCACAATATCATACAGGCAGAGCCTGAGAAATCATGAAGCAGTGACAAAATCCGGGAATCACTATGTTGACTGCCCTGTTATCGGAAGTGTTCCAGCTGCAGTTTCCGGAAAGCTGGCTGCGGTTGCAGGAGGAAGGAGTGAGGATTTCTCACGGATCAAGGGGATGCTCCAGACATTCACTGCAAAACAGATATATGCAGGAAATGGAGGTGCAGGGATAGCACTGAAACTTGCGAACAACCTGGTGATGGGGGCATCCATGGCAGCACTCTCTGAGGCAATTATAATGTCGGAGAACATGGGCATATCCCTTGACCTCATATCAGAAGCATTCCAGTCAGGAGGCGCAATGACAAGAATATTTGATCTCAAGAAGGATAAGATAAGGGAGGGGAACTTCGCCCCAGAATTTTCGCTCGGGCACCAGGTGAAGGATCTAAGGTATGCCATGGAACTTGCCCAGGATATGGGGATACCTCACATTTCGCTCTCCTCTGTTGAATCAGAGTATTCCCTCGCAATTAACAGTGGAAAGGAGCTTGACATGTCATACATCCTGGAATTCCTCAGGAAGATGGGTTCTACAGATGAATGATTATGCTGCCGCTTTAATGGTGACTGCCGGAATAATAACATTTGCATTCGCCTCCATCCAGGATCACAGGAAGAGGAGTGTGCACTTCCTGATATTTATGCCATTCATGATAGTGGTTAATGTATTCCTGCTCCTCACTTCCTCAAACCATGTTTTACTGCTTCTGGCAGACATTTTATGGGCTGTATTATTCCTCAATCCTGAAAAATGGACATTCCCGCTCCCGGTTGCACTCATATTCGGCACTGGCGTCATCATTTTCTATCACAGCCCGGACGATGCAATAAACTGGATAGTCATGGGACTTTTTGCGTTCATGGGTACAGGTGAAAAGCTGTTTGGCATAGGGGACATAAAGGGAATGGTATCAGTTGCACTTTCACTTTCGGCATTCTATCTCACATATGGAACATACTACATCATCACCATACCGGAAAATCTATTTCTGGTCATCAACCTGGGCATTACATCTTCCGCAGCCCTTGTATGGGCAATGATCTATACATCAAGGACAACAGGAAGAATGGGCTATTTTGTGAGGTTTGACGGGGATGTTGACAAGGTGAAATTCAGGGAGATCCAGAGAAATGGGTCAAGGCTTGTGTCATACAGGGTGCCATTCATGGAATTCATAATGGCTGCGTATATACTTACGGTGATATCATGGGCGGTGGGTATTCCTCTATGAATCCAGGTGGAAGATATGTGCTGGAAAACCTTGAAAGAACATACTCCTCATCTGGTGAGGGGTATCTATCAGGTGAAGGTCAGGGGGATATAGAAATTACTGATTCTCCTGAAATCTACATATCAGGCGGAAAATTTGCAGGTCACATGGATCGCATGGACTCAATTGACTGCTCCGGACTCATAGGAATACCGGGATTTGTAGATTCCCACACACATATGGTCTATGCAGGGGGAAGGGAGCAGGAGTTCGTGATGAGGGCAAGGGGCGTTTCATACCTTGAGCTCCTTGAGACTGGTAACGGTATCATGAGGACTGTCAGGGCAACCTCAGGATCCACGAAGGATCGAATTCTCAGGGAAACGATGGAAAGGCTCATGATTCATGTGATCCATGGGGCGACAACAGTCGAGATGAAGACAGGTTATGGAATGAATCTGGAAAATGAGGAGAAGATGCTTGACGTCATGTATTCTGCCGAAAAGATTGCGGGTATAAGGATCATAAAGACACTTCTTCCAATGCATTCCAGGCCGCCGGTTAATTACGCCGGAGATTATGTTTCAGATTCAATCGAGATGATGAAGAGACTGAAGTCGAGGGCAGATTTTACGGATGTCTTCTGTGATCAGGGGGCATTTTCCGTGGAGGAAACTGCAAGGTATCTGGAAGCATCAGAAAAGGAGCACATCCCCATACGTATTCATGCAGATGAGATCGCAAACATCGGTGCAACATCACTTGCTGAAAGGTTCAGGATCAGATCTATGGATCATTTGCTGAAAACCGGAAATGAAGACCTGATGCATTTCACGAGGGGAGGAAGTGCGGCAACAATCCTTCCTGTAACTGCGTTTTCACTTGGAGAGGAATATGCAAGTGGCCGTGTCTTCATTGATCACGGGATTCCTGTATGCATTGCATCTGATGTATCTCCGCTCTCCCCTGTGCCAAACATGCAGTTTGCAGGGAACCTGGCCATAAGGAAGTGTGGAATGACTCCAGAAGAGGTGCTTACTGCATTGACATGCAACCCCGCAGTCTCCCTTAACGCAGGCGGGATCACTGGAAGGATCCGTGACGGCATGTCCGCGGACATGCTTCTATTCAGGGCAAACTCATTAGAGGATATATTCTACAGATGGGAAACACTCATCCCTGAAATCATAATATCCCAGGGGAGAATCATGAATATAAAAGAATTTTTTAGCAGTCTGTATATGAAGGAAGGTAATGATCGAGCATGACAAACTACATGGATCCAGGTAGGGTTATTTCAAGGCTAAAGGAGATGGGTGCAAAGAGGATTCTCCTCCAGCTCCCGGATGGCCTCAAGCCGCACGTGTTTGACTATTTCAATGAACTGTCCAGGAATTTTCAGGTCATAGTGAGTTCGGAAGGTTTCTTCGGTGCATGCGACACTGGAACAATGGATGAATATAAGGGAGTGGATGCAGTGGTACAGATGGGACACACTGAAATCCCCAACGTCGATTATGGAATTCCAGTCATATTCGAGGAATATATCCATCCCCCTAGGGATGATTTTGATGGGCTGGATCAATCACCCTTGAGGAACTCCGGCTACAGGAAAATAGGCATACTGTACTCGATACAGTACAGGGAAAGTGCCATGAAATTCAGGGAATTTCTTGAAAGGAATGGATTCGAGACATCCATGGGAGAGAATGATGGAAGACTCAAATATCCGGGCCAGGTGCTTGGGTGCAACTACAGCCCGATTCACAGCAATGACAGGTGGGCTGACTGTCACATCATTCTATCCACCGGCACATTTCATTCAATGGGTGCACAGCTCGTCACAGATAAGGAGGTATTTCTCCTGGACATGAGCGAGCCATTCTCCCTTCATTCCATGAGGGCGGAGGCTGATAAGAGAATCAGACTCAGGTATGCAAACATGGCGCGGGCGATGGATGCAAAGAAATTCGTGATTGTGGTGGACACCAAGGTAGGCCAGTTCAGGATCAAGCTTGCAGAGAAGATCAGGAATGAGATTGAGGATATGGGACGGAGCGCAATAATTGCATATGCAAACGAGTCAAACCCTATTGATTTCCAGAACATGAGGCCGGATTGCATAATTTTCACAGGATGCCCCCGGGTTGCAACAGATGACTTCATGAGATATGAGACACCAATAATGACTGCCCAGGAGTTCCAGATGATCTTCAAGGGCAAGGGAAACGGAAAATATATCTTTGATGAGATAGTGAATGTTGACAGGATCAGCTGACTGCTTTTCCGATAAGATATGTCGGTCCCGTTCCTACGATTTCTGCATTTACCCACGAATAGTTTTCAATTTTTCCGGGGACCACGACAGGCCTGTATGATTCATCCCTGCCAACACTTGTCTCATTCTTTCCGCTTTCGGTTATCAGTATCTTAACGGTCCTTCCCATGAGTGATTCATAGGATTCCTGTATCATCCTGTGGTGGAGATCACTGTATTCCTGTGACCACCTCTTTATCAGGTTTGAGGAAGGCGTCTTCTTTCCAAAATCCTTTGTATACTGCCTCGGGCTGAACCTGGTTATATTCACAATCTCGGGCCTTGATTCCTCTAGGAGATGGTATGTCCTCTCAAATGATTCCTCATCATCGCCAGGGTATCCTGCAATGATATCTGTTGATATGACCATCCCTGGGAACTCATCACGGAATTTCTTCACTATCCTGAAATATGTTCCTGCGACATATTCCCTGTTCATGAGTTCAAGTATCCGGTCATCGCCGCTCTGGACGGGAATATGGAGGAATTTGAATACCCTGCTGCTCCTGTATGATTCCAGGAGCCTGCTGAGGATCTCATCAGTATTCTTTGGTTCCATCATTCCGACCCTCAGCATGAAGTCACCGGAAATTGATGTTATTGCATCGATCAGGTCCGGGAGCCTCACACCGATATCCTTCCCGTATGCTGCGGTATCGAGGGAGGATATCCTGATTTCCCTCATGCCTCTTGAAACCTGCATAATGGCCTGTCCCCTTATCTTCTCAACAGGGCGGGAAAGGAGTTTTCCCCGTGCGATTCTTGAAATGCAGTAGTTGCAGCTTCCCGTACATCCCTGGTTGATCGGTATGCCGTCGAGTATTGATGGTTCCCTTATCTCGATGCTGTCAAGTTTACCCCTGTACATGTCACGAAATTCTCCTGCGCTGATGACCTCCACATTCCTCTCCTTCAGGGATCCCATGGACACGGGAGGCAGGCACCCAATGACCATTGTTCTCCCTGAATCTGCAAGTTCGCCAATACGCCTTATCATGTGATCCTCTGTCTTCTTTATGACAGCACAAGTACCAATTATCCGTATATCTGCGTCGTCCGGGTTCCCTGTGACAGTATCCCCATCCTTCATGATGCTGTTTGTGTAAAATCCAGTCTCAGATTTCTGAAGTGTACAACCGTAGGATTCCACATAAATTTTTCTTGGCATTTCCATCAGACATATACAAAATGATCTTAAAACTTTTGAGTGATTCAACCTAACATATGAAGATGTTCTTCATGGAATTGATCTATGGATCCGGCATATCTGGGTACAATATGGGAAGGAGGTCAGTTTCCCGGTTCAGAGTATACGGTCCTTCCCTCTCCTATGACAAGTTTTGGGTGTCCTTCAAAGCTGAAGGGATCACCTTCCCACACTGAGAAGGATGCGATCTTGCCGTTTTCAACCGTGCCCAGATCATCAAGGCCAAGAATTTTTGCAGGTCTCGATGTTATGTACGATATGCATTCCTCCCTCGAGGCTCCGAAGCGCATGAAATGCCTTGATGTGAGGAATAGATTCCTCTGCAATATGACAGGATGATCACTTATGAGTGCAAATTTGAGGCCAGAATCCCTGATCATCTTTGCATTCCTCCATGATTCGTGTTTCAGTTCAACCTTGTACGGAAGTGAATCCATTGGCCCGTATACAAGCGGTATGGATCTCTCCCTCAGATCATTGAGTATTTCCGGGCTGTGAAAATCCATCCCATGATTGACTATTGGCCTTATGTTGAAATCGTCAACAAGGCTCATGAGGAAGAATGCGTCATCCTCCTTGTGT
Source organism: Thermoplasmatota archaeon (assembly GCA_023381355.1). Classification (GTDB taxonomy): domain Archaea; phylum Thermoplasmatota; class Thermoplasmata; order Thermoplasmatales; family Thermoplasmataceae; genus Cuniculiplasma. The sequence continues at coordinate 26,121 of JAMCUL010000011.1, forward strand.
ACGTGGCACATTACCCTCTTTTCGCCTTTCATGAGGCTTATCAGGAATTCCACATCCGGATCAATTTCATCCACAGTCTTCTTTCCCTTTTCCATTAGATTGAGGGTCTTCCTTGCCTTTGTAAACCTGTCCCTTATTATTGCTGCTACACCCATCCTGGTACTTGGCCTGTTTCCCTTCCATTCCACGGTGCTTCTTGGGTTGTATCCGAGGGCCATCTTGACACCGATATCCTTCACGTATGCCTCCCTGATATTCTTCCCGAAGTTTCTCAGGAGGGAACCCATGCCACCCATTATATTCCCGCTTCCAGGAAGTACCACGCTGTACAGCACATTGTTTTCCACAGATTCCATGAAGGCTGCATCATCCATGTATACGCCATCAACCGCTCTTCCGAGGGGAAGCATTGGATCCATCTGCTCATTTGCCTCGCTCTCCCTTGATGGTTCACCGTATCTGTCCATTCCTATGTGGCTGTGGGGATCTATGAATGCCGGCGTTACAGTACCCTCTGCAATTATGTCCCCTTCAGGCTTCTTTTCGCTGAGGTATGTTATTCTATCCTTTTCGAAGCCGATATATATTTCCTTCCTGCTGCTCATTCCGTCATAAAGAGTTGTCGCTTTTACGAACTTCATTATTTGCAAGATGAAAAGAGGAATATAACATTTCCGAGTGTAGAAATAGCGTAAACCTCTCCCCCAAAGTTCAAGGGTTGACGATCTGATGAGGAATTAAGCAATCAGCAGAAAATAATGAAACTTTAACCACTGCTGATGAAATCTGGATGCCCATCCTGTGTATATTACCAATAGATATATTTTTAAAGGAAAGATAGAATTGCCATGATATGGCAGTGGAGGAGATTGAAGGTGAGCTCACTGCTTTCAGGAACCGCATGATTGCTGAGAGAAGGAGCCCATACACGGTCAAGCAGTACTTATTTTTCGCAAGGATGTTCCTTGAATTCACGTCAAAGGTACCAGGTGAATGTACACCAAAAGATGTTGAATCCTTCAAACTCTTCCTGGCGACTCAGAAGCACTATTCAAAGAATAGCCAGTATCTGGCCATAAAAGCTGTCAAGCATATGTATATAGAGCTAGGGTTAGATGTGCCAAAGAATCTCGAGGCCCCCAGACGATCGAAAAAGGTTCCAGTATATCTCAGCAGGGGGGAAGTGGAATCACTGCTGAAATGGTGTGAAAGTGATACTGTTGCGTACACGGTAATAAACACGTTCCTTTATTCAGGCATGAGGGTCAGCGAGCTCTGCTCCCTGAAGAGCGAGGATATTGATTTTGAGAGTGGATCAATAAGAATAACAAGCGGGAAGGGAGATAAGGAGAGGATAGTTCTGGTTCCAGAGGAGGTTGTCTCAATCCTCAGGAATTATGCAGGCTGGAAGATCTCCCAGAACAGGATTTCGGAATATTTCTTTGTGAGCGCAAAGATGGGAAAATACCATCCTTCCACAGTTGAAAAGATGGTCAGGGAAACAGCAAGAGGAAGCGGAATCAGGAGGAGAGTCACGCCACATACGCTCAGGCACACATTCGCAACTTCCATACTCAAGAATGGAGGCGATATAAGGTTCATCCAGAGGATGCTCGGGCATTCAAGCATAGGAACAACAGAAATATACACACATATTGACGATGAGACAATGAGGGAGATGTATTCAAGATACAGGCCCAGATATGGTGAGGAAGAAAGGGAAAAGTCAGTTCTTCCGTGAGACAAGATAGTCTGCGAACCATCTCAGGAAATCCTTCACCTCAGGATCACCATCAACCCTTGAGAGTTTTTCCTTTCCCAGCTCTATGAAACGGTTTATCAACCACCTTGAATAATCAAGCGATCCTGTATCCTCAACTATCCTCTTGAGTTTCTCAAAATCATTATCTGAAACATTTCCTGATGTTAATGTCTTCCAGATAAAGTCCCTGTCTGCCGGATCAGAGCGTTTCATGGCCTCAATCATCAGGAGTGTCTGTTTTCCCTCATTCACATCGCTTTTTGGCGGTTTCCCGATCTCCTTCTCAGTGCCGAACAATCCTATTACATCATCGTGAAGCTGGAACGCTATCCCCACAAGGGATCCATAAGCCTTCAGATCCCATAAGGGGTCATCATTTCCTGCGATCCTTGCACCCATAATAAGTGGGCCTTCAATGGTATACTTGGCAGTCTTCCTCAGGTGAAGCCTTATCAGGTCAGATGTGGTAAGCCTGTAGCCGGTTCCAGAATATACATCAAGTCCCTCTCCGTACCCGGTGATCTTTATGATATCCACCAGTTCCCTGACCGCTTTCAGTTTTCTCTCATCATCTATTCCCGATCTCAGGATTGCATCGAAGGAGTAATCAACTGCAAGATCGCCTCCGACTATTGCAAGACTTTCTGCGATGTGTTCCCGATCCCTGACATTCCCGATCAGTTCTTCAATCTCCCTGTGAAAACTCCTGAAACCCCTTCTCAGATCGCTCCTGTCCATTATGTCATCATGTATGAGGAAGAAGGACTGCGATATTTCAATGCTTATTGCTGCTCCATATATATCATCTGATTTCCCACCAAAGAACTGGTACCCGGCTGCAACAAGAATCGGCCTTACCCTCTTTCCTCCCCTGACTGTATATGTCCTGAGAAGATCAACAATCTTGCTCATTTCCCTATCCTTTACTTCACTGTAAATCTCATCAAAATATTTCTCAAGATACAGATTAACCTTGCCCTTGCGAGATTCCATGAATTTCACAGGGTCACGGCTGCCACTGACTGAACTCATGGATTGATATATATTCCTATCATAAAAAAATTGGTTATCTGTATGAACGCTTCCACATCCCCCGTGTTACGGAAGAATGAATGCTGAAATGATGAACGGTAAATCCAGATTAATAAGGGTGCTTTGAATCAGGTAACATTGAGCGAACTTTCGGGGAATATTGGAGAATCAGATGAATCAGGTAAACTGCATTTCTATGGAGGGGTAGATGAGGCCGGAAAGGGTCCGGTGATAGGCCCAATGGCCATAGGCATCGTGGTTGCCGATGAAAGGATCATGAGGGAGGCAGGAGCTAGGGATTCCAAGACTCTGAGCCAGTCTTCACGCCTCAGGATTGGAAAGCTTATAAGGGAGAGCGCTGAATACTGGAAGGTGGAAATGATTCAACCCTCATTCCTGAATGTAAAGATGAATGAGATGATCATTAACAGGATAGAAGAGATAAAGGTGGCTGAGATCATAAAGGATTCAGGATTCAGGGATTTCATTGTTGATTCCTTCGACGTGAATGAGGAGAGGCTCTCATCACTCCTGTCGTCCATGACCGGAAGAAATGTAATCTGCAGGCACAGGGCAGACCAGATTTACGGTAATGTTTCGGCTGCATCAGTTCTCGCAAAACTTGAAAGGGAGGAGGCCATGGACAGAATAAGGAAGGAATACGGAAACACGGGTTCAGGGTACCCGTCTGATCCAAGGACAATTGAATTCCTGAGGCGTTCCATCCAGGAGGGAAGGGACATTTCAGGGATAGTCAGGACTCACTGGAAGACCTATACATCCATGATATCCGGAATGAATCAGAAGAGGCTGTGAACAGTTCATTCATTATGGCAGGATTCCAGAAAATATGCATTCCGGGATGGGAGAAGTTGTGAGAACTTTGAACATTAAGTTAAAGTATTAACAAAAACTTAATGCCTTGTGTCAGAAGAACAGATCAAGGATTCAGATATACCAAGGGATAGGGATGAGATTGCGGATGATTATAATGAGAGAGGTATATCCTTTTTCAATCTCAAGAAGTACCCTGAGGCAATAAAGGAATTTACGAAGGCAATAAAGATCCTGAATAATGATCCGGATTATTATTTCAACAGGGGGCTCTCCTATTACTCCATGAGGATGTATGAATCCGCTGTGAAGGATTATGAGAAAGCTATCGATATACTGCCCGGAAACGCAGACTATCATAACGCACTTGGGGCGGCTCTTGAGGATAGTGGGAAGATAAGTGAGGCTGAGGCTGAATTCAGCAGGGCAATAGATCTTGAATCCGATATCCCGGACTTCTTCTACAACAGGGGAAACTCAAGATACAGGCTTGGAAGGAAGGAGGAAGCCCTGAAGGATTACTCCGAGGCAGTCAGGCTAAATTCAATGGATCAGATATTTGTATACAAGAGGTACGAAACACTGATGGACATGAAGAGGTATGAGGAGGCGCTGAAGGATATAAACGCAGCCATAGAACTTGTTCCTGAAAATGGTGCATATTACATCCTTAAGGCAGATACACTCGGAAGGATGGGAAACGTGAAGGAAGCCCTGAAAACGCTTGACGAGGCAATGAAGTTCAGCGTGAATCCTGATGAGGTTGAGGCCAAGAGGAAAGAACTGGAAAGCATTTGATGGAATCAATCAGGGAGGATGGAAGATATGGGAGTATTGAATTACGCCCATATCAGGTGAAGGCAATTGATTTTGCCATAAAGACCCTCATGGAGGGAAAGCATGCAATTATCGAATCACCTACAGGTTCAGGAAAGACACTGATTTCACTTTTCTCTGCAATACTTTATGCGAAGTCATCAGGAAGGAGGGTAATCTACCTTACAAGGACAAATTCGCAGCAGGCAAACATTCTCAAGGAAATTAACCTGATAAAGGAATCCATTTCATTCAGGTCCGTGGTCATGCAGGGAAGGATAAATCTATGTCCACTCTACATGGAGATAGAGAAGGAAAAGGATCTTACCGCAGAATCCCTGTCAAAGATGTGTTCGTCCAGGAAAAGGAAAACCATGGAGAAGAAGGATGGCGGATGCAGATATTACAACGAGGGAATAAGGGAGCAGTCCAACATAGACATGATCCTGGAGCATACACCATCACCCGAGGATCTCTTCACATCCTTCAGTTCCAGGGGAATATGCCCATACGAGACCATGAAATATGCAATGAAGGATGCAGACATCGTTGTGATGCCATACTCATATTTTATAAGCCCGGACATGGCCATGAACGTACTGTACAATATGAGGACATCAAGGGAGAGTGTAATCCTTGTCATAGATGAAGCACATAACCTTCCTGACTTGGCCAGGCAGGTCAACTCGTTTGAGATAACATGGAACATGGTAAACCTCTCAGAAAGGGAATCTCAGGATTTCGGAGATCCGGAGATCATGCCACGTGTAAGGGTTTCAGATTTTACGGAATCAATAAGATCTGCACTCATTGACATATCGTCTGATATGCCGGAGGGCATGGACGAGAAGAGGATAATGTTCCGGGATGTTTACTCCTATATAGCCATGGCAGGAAGGTACAACCCTGAGGATGTAGAATACATGGCTGATGCACTTTCAAACTTCGGCAATGTTGTGGAGAACCAGAAGGAGAAGATGGGGAGGGTTCCAATGTCCCACATTTCATCACTCGCATCAAAGCTCAAGTTCCTCCAGTATGCAGATGACGATAGATATGTCTGCATAGTGAGGAAAGGAGAGAAGAGCGAGGATACATCAGTGGAGGCTTATTGCCTGGATCCATCAATAATCCTTGAGCAGATGAGGCGATCCCTGTCTGTACATGTCTCTGCAACACTTGAGCCACTTGAAATATATGTAAACATGACCGGTTTTACCGATAATCGCTTCCTCAAGATAGGAAGAATTTTTCCAGAAGAGAACCTCCTTTCTATCTACGATAATAACCTGACAACAAAATATGAAAGCATGGATGGTTCCATGGAGGTGAAGATAGCAAGGAGGATCGGGGATATACTTGAAAAGGCTGGAAAGAGGGCTCTCGTTCTCTTTCCATCATTCAACATAATGCAGCGAATACTCAGGCATGCTGGCCAGTATGATGCTGACATGGTGGAGAGAAGAGATCTCAAATCAGCCCAGTTTAACAGGATGATCGGCAGGTTCAGGAAGGAAGGGGGAACCATGTACGGCGTCATTGGAGGAAGGATGTCAGAGGGCATAGATCTCCCGGGAAAGCTCCTGGAAGTCCTCATAATTGTTGGAATTCCATTTCCTAGACCGGATATAAGGCAGAAAATCCTGTCCTCTTACTATGACCACGAGTTCGGGAACGGATGGGAATACGCCTTTCTTTTTCCGGCCATAATACGGTTGAAGCAGGCCATGGGAAGGGTCATAAGGAGCGATAGGGACCGCGGGGTAATCGTGATTCTTGACAGCAGGGTACGTATGTTTTCTGAATATATCGATTCCAGGCCTGCATCTGACGATCTTCACGAGATAACAGATTTTTTCAGGAAAGCAGAAAAGAAATAGGGGAATCACTCCTGCAGATGAAAATTTATCTCATTCCATGCCTCCTGAATAACATGCCTTCCTGTTAATGAACAATGAGAAGTTTTTTAAAACCATTTGCACTGGAAGAGGGCATGGAATATGTGGATTCTGTCGTTATGATACCCGGAACAATGGCTCACTGTTATGACGTAAATCACGGTGGCAAAAGAATCCTGATAGATGCAGGGACTGCAGGATCAGGAAAGAAAATAGTCTCATACTATGAAAAACTTCATTCAAAACCTGAGATCCTGCTTATCACCCATTACCATCCGGATCACATAGGTGGCATTCCTGCCATAAGAGAGGCATTCAACCCCAGAATATATGTCCCAGAGGGAGAGAAGGAGGTTATTGCAGGGAAGAGGAGGATGGTTCCTGCGGATTCCATCATATCAAAGATCATGGCAAGGACCGTGAGGATGAAAAGGAATGACGGGCTTCTCACAATGTCAGATTTTCATCTGGATGGGGTTGAGGTGTTATCAACCGCGGGACATACACCTGACAGCAGATCATTCATCTTCGAGAACCTGAAAGGCATATTCGTGGGTGATGCAGCAATGAAGAAGAAAGACCGGATCACATTCAACAGATCTTTCACGCTTTTTCCTGACAGGGCGGAGAAATCCATAGAGACCATAACCTCGTACAGAGGGTATACAGTTTATCCAGGGCACGGGAATATATTTAAAATTCAGTGAGAGGTGGGACTCTGAAACTCATGAAAAAGAGAAGTTCCGATAAAGTTATAATAAATCGAAAACCATATTCCAGTGTGAGGATGCCGGAGGATGGTTTTAACCCTCCTGTGGTAAGGAGGTTCCAGCTGGATGATCTGCGGAGGGTCATGCAGATTTCAACAAGATCACTCTCTGAGAAATATTCAGAGGACCTGATGGTAGAGATATTCCAGTCCTGGCCTGACGGCTTCCTTGTTTCTGAGCAGGACAACCAGATAAATGGCTTCCTTGCGGGGAGAAAGATGTCAAGGAGCGAGGCAAGAATCCTGATGCTTGCGGTTGAGGAGAATCTAAGGAATATGGGAATAGGCGGGATCCTCCTTGAGAAATTCATTGACATCTCAAGGATATACGGCATAATTGTCCTCAGGCTTGAAGTGAGGACTGACAACAGGAAAGGGATAGAATTCTATCAAAAGCATGGATTTCTTGTTACCTCAATCTTGAGAAATTATTACAGTGATGGCTCAGACGCCTACATAATGTGGCGCCAGTTAATATGAGAGTACTTCGAGTTTAGTCGGGGTAAAGGCCTTAAGATCAACCCTATTATCAAGATCCATAACCTTTCCTGATGTATACAGCGTCCCGTTGCTGTTTGATATCACACCGTCACCCTGAATGAACCTGATTATGTTTCCCCTGCTTATGCTTACACTTGAACCATCCTTCAGGAAATACTCCATTATGGACATCTTCCCCTTTGAGTAGATATTCCTCAGATACCCAAAATCCGTGTCCTCCCTGCCTATGTATTCCTTTCTGACCAGCTCAAGCTCCTTCTCGCTGTCAACACCTATCCAGAATGAATCCTCCCTGTATGCACCTATCTGCTTCCTTCTCGCAAGTTCTGGATATACAGTTGTCTCGATATCCTTTCCGTTATATTCGTTGAAGAAAAGGTCCCTGATTGAGGACTTTATATAATACATACCGGAGTTGATGTAATGTTCAAGAACCGGTTTTTCCCTGAACGACACAACCTGATCCCCGAGAAGTTCCACAATGCCGTACGGGCTCTTCATTTTTGTTACAAGCATGGTCATTCCGTACTGTGATTCTTCGCCAAATTTTGCAAATCTTTCGTAATTTATATCGGTAACAACATCTCCATTCCTCAATATTATGTCCTCATTGCCTGTGTTTTTCAGGAGGTTTCGAACTGAATAAAGAGTCCCCATAGGTTTCTCCTCCTTGAGGTAATGGAATTTCATTCCATTGTGCTCGCTGCCGTACCTTTCTTCTATCTTTTCGCCGAGATGGCCGGAAAGGATGTAGACGTCATGTATTCCAACACTCCTGAAATCAAGAAGCTGCCTGTCCATAATTGTATAATTTTCCTTAATTTCAACCAGAACTTTTGGTATCTCGTCGGTGATCGGCTTCAGCCTCTTTCCATATCCACCGGACAATATTGCGCCTATCATTAACTCACTCAATCTCAATAATTACAAAGTATTATAAACATTCTGAGTGTGTCTTTATTGAAATATATAGACCGGAATTCACTTCTGGTGATTTACTGAGCAATGTGGTGTTGCGGTTTATACGATCTCCATATATGGCTGTAACTCCCGTTTCCAGGAGTCATTACATGGCGCAATAAAGTTTATAACAACATAGATGATCATGTATCACGGGTAAGACCGGTTGATCATGTGTACCCTGAGGTGCACACTGGTGATGTATCAACCGGCGCTGGCTTTTATGTTTCTATTTATTTTCGAAATTCCACACTTCCCTGTAGAATTGCCTGAACCTTTCCTGATCTATCAGGTCAACATACAGTGGGTTGTCGTTGTTGTATTTTGAAAAAACCGAGCCAGCCAGTAAATCCACAAGCTGTATTCCCGTGAAATTTTCAGAATTGCTGTGGTAAATATTCAAACTGGAAATTCTCGAACCTCTCTTCAATCTCTCAATAAAATAATTGTTGAACTCGTCTCTCATAAATTGTTTTCTTTTATATTTATCAATCCTGACTTCAACCTCGTCATAATTAATCTTTATCAAATCAGCAAGAAGGCCAGCCACATAATTATATAATTTTTGCTTGTTATTTCTGAGATATTCACTGATAATTTTTTCCTTTCTCAGTATGCAGTGATAACCCGTACACCCTGGGGTTTCATTTAACTTTTTGACCAGGTATATCCTGAGTTCCCTACTCGAATTGTTGAACTTGATTTCATTGGCTTTGCTCAGTTCTTTCCTGAATTTGTATCTTCTGGCGTTCTTTACAATCCTGTCAAGAGGCCTGTAATCTTCAGTGACCAGTGCAGATATTACTATGACTCTGGAACTTTTCTCAGATAATCCAAGATCTCCACTCTCATCAATGTAGATGTATGCCTTAGTCAAACTGTCCCTCTCAGGTTCATCTCATATACTCGAAAGATAATAAACTGTGTTATATCTTATAGAATTACATATAACTGGAAAAGCTCATCTGCAGTTTCCGTAAGCAGATATAAAAGAAGATTTCGGGATGGGGTGTCTTTTTTTATTCTAACATAATCTGTTCCAGACTCATTTGCATTCCAAGCAGATATCCATGGAAAATATCTATATTATTTGATTGGAATAGAGTATCCATGAGTGACGAAGAAATTGTTAAAACTGCTATTGAAAAATCAAGGAAGATTTCACAGGATGGGGAGACCGTAACCTACGATCTCACTTCGGGAATAGATTTCTCAAATCCTAAGATTGTGGCAAATGCCATGTCGCAACTGTTTTTTGAAAAAGATGCCCTGAACTGGTTCAGGATAAAGGATGACAGGATGGTATTTGAACCCACATATAAAGTCAGGGTAGTGCTTTCAGAGGATGATCACAGGAAAATGGAAAAAGTGGTCGACGATTTTCTGGAGGATATTAAGAAGAAGGATATATCAGGGGATTTTTCCAGTCAGATAAGAAACGATGCAGGGAAGGAGATGACCCTGCAAACAGCTTTTACGCATAGTGCACTTCAATCAGTTCTTTTTCATCATTCGATGGATAAAGTTTACAGGGAAGAAATTGCCGATGACATTTTTACCGATTTACTTGAGAAACTTGAAATAAGATCCCTCAACGATAAGGATCTGATGGACTGGAAAAAATTGCCTCTTTAGAAGATTCATTCAGCCATGGGCCTGGAAGATTGTTTTCCATTGGTAAATGATAGGCTCGTCTGGGAGTTATCAAGTGGACGAATCTAATTCCATTCAACGGTGTGTTAAAAAGTTTTCTTTATAAATTAAAGTCAAAAATAGATGCTCCACATATGAGGGCCATACAAAAATATTTTACGTAATACATGACACGAAATCTGACAACAGTATGTCAGGGATCAGTTATACGAAATTATGCACCGATGGAATAGAAATAAAAAAAGAACAATGCCCGCTTCAACTTGGTGATAAACTACTGCAATTCTAATTTATAAAGGAAGGGACACTCTTTTTGTGTAATCGCTGCCCATTTGAAAGCCAAAAAGATCATCGATATGGAATTCCAGGTGGAAGGAATAGGTTTATAGGAACCTGAATCTGCAATGAAACATATTGATGAGACTGCGATAAAATGAAGTAAATTAGCAAATTCCAGGGAGATGGCATGCTTGATGCCAATGACTCATTCATTTCTGCACATTCTATCGGTGTGTCACCGACCAAATAGATCGGGATCAATGCATCTGTTGATTGCCATGGAAGACCTAAATGTCAGGGAATGGGAACATAATAGTATCGCGAGGACGAATACAGATCTTGGTTTCCTGAGATCAGCCATGGAATGGGGCAAGGAACCTAGCGAACACTCTCTTCTGCGAAGCACAAATTTGGCGGGAACCATGTCAGCTGGTTGGTTAGCGATTTGGAATCTGATGGATACCAGAGGTAGACTCATGTAATTTTAGTAAGTCGGCAGGCAAGTATAGAATCAAAAATCTCAAATAAACTGGAAATCGAATTAAAATGTTGCGTTTTCAAAATTTTTAGTATTTTATGTTCCTTCGCACAATTACATTCAACCAGCCTTAATACTTTTCCTTATTTCCATTCGATTTCCAGTTTATTTGAGATTTTTGATTCTATACTTGCCTGCCGACTTACTAAAATTACATGAGTCTACCTCTGGTATCCATCAGATTCCAAATCGCTAACCAACCAGCTGACATGGTTCCC
>JAMCUL010000012.1 GCA_023381355.1 Thermoplasmatota archaeon
AGACGAAGGGCAGCAAATCTGGAACGCGACCTCACAGGTCAAGGATACAGACTGCTGCCTCTCCGACTCTCACGCTAACATCGTCATGCCAACGTGACCAAAAGAACTTTTTTCATGACATCTGGAATCTAAACGGACTCAAATCTGCAATTCAAAAGGGACTGATGGACATCATATTATCAGGCAACTTTGATATCATGGCATTTCAGGAGATCAAGAACGATGGAAAGAGTCTTCCCATTGGATTCTCAACAAGTGGTTATAATATCAATTCAAATCCAGCTAAGAGAGCGGGGTACAGCGGTACAATGACCCTGTCAAAGATGGCACCTCTCGACATTTCGACTGAAATGAGCATGGATGAAGGCAGGGTTCTAACAATAGAGTTTGAAGATTTTTACCTCCTGAACTGTTATTTCCCGAATTCGAGAAGGGACCTCTCACGTCTCGAAATGAAGCTTGACTTTGACAGGAATTTTGCAAGGTATACGAGCAGATTGGAAAGTAAGAAACCAGTTATAATCTGCGGCGATCTCAATGTTGCCCACACTGAACTGGATATCGCCAGACCTGGTGACAATCACAGGAGTGCAGGATTCACTGATGAAGAGAGGGCATGGATGACTGAATTTCTGAATGAAGGCCACGTGGATACATTCAGAATATTTCACAAAGAGGGGGGTCAGTATTCCTGGTGGTCATACATGCACAATGCAAGGGCAAAAAACATTGGATGGAGAATCGATTATTTCATAGTGAGCAAATCTATGGAAAAAAATGTGAAGGATTCTGGAATACTGCAGGATATTACAGGCTCCGATCATGCCCCTATATACCTCGAGGTCGAATTCTGACCAGGGAATTATGAAACATGCTAAACACATTTTAGATGGAAAAAATTTCAGAACAGGGTATGAAATTTTTCCTTGACTATCTCAATAAAATCATCAGATTCCATGACGCTCTCCATCTTATCCATATCCCTGTATATGGGCCTGTCACTGTGAAGAAATTCTATTCTTTCCCTGATTTTCTCCTTGAGTCTGGCAGAAAATGGTGAATATCCATTGGGGGATAAGTCCATGGCCTGGGCAGCCATGACAAACTCAGTGGCTATAATCCTGTGTATATTATCATTTATTTCAGTCAGTTTATTGGCTGCGTTAGTTCCCATGCTTACGTGATCCTCCTGGTTGGCACATGTCGGGATGGAATCGGCTGATCCAGGATAAGCAAGGATTTTATTCCTGTTGCACAGTGCTGCCGCTGCATACTGTCCAATCATGAATCCTGAATTTAGGCCGCTATTCCTCACAAGGAAAGGTTCCAGGCCACTTAGAGATGAATCCGTAATTCGGGCAAGTCGCCTCTCTATGATATTTCCAAGATCCGTAAGGGCTATTGCAAGGAAGTCACAGGCAAAGGCAACAGGTTCTCCGTGGAAGTTCCCACATGAAATGTATTCATCATCATTTATCAGGGGGTTGTCAGTAGTCGAGTTCATCTCAGATACCAGAACACTTTCCACATATGAGATTGTATCATAAACCGCACCATATACCTGTGGTGTGCACCTCAGGGAATAGGCATCCTGGATCTTCAGTTTATCCTGCTCCACCACTCTCGGGCTCTCTGAAAAGACTGAATACAACTTTGCCCCTATCAGGGACTGACCAAACTGCTTTCTTGTTGAAAGTGCCCATGGCGTGAACGCCTTTCTCGTTCCACGTAGTGATTCAAAGGCCATTGAGAATGATGCGCTTGCCATTGCAATATCCTGCTTTGCCCTGATCACCTCAACAGCCCCAATACCGGTAATCGCTGATGTACCATTTATGAAGGAAATTGCCTCTTTTTCCTTCAGGATATACGGATCCACGCCCTTACTCTTCATCACCTCAAGTGACGGTTTTCTTTCGTTTTTCTCAATCATCTCTCCCTCGCCTATAATGGCCAGGCACAGGTGTGCAAGGGGTGCGAGATCGCCACTTGCACCAACAGACCCAAATTCAGGAACAAACGGATCGAGACCCCTGTTAAGAACCTCAAGTATCTTCTCAATAAGTTCCAATGATACACCGGAATATCCTCTTGAAAGGCTGTTGGCCCTTACAAGCATTATTGCCCTGACCTTCTCCTCCGAAAGTGGCTTCCCGAATCCACTCGAATGGCTTCTTATGAGGTTCAACTGTAGCTTCTGGCTATCATCGCGATCAATCTTTGTGTTCAGGAGGCTTCCAAAACCCGTGTTAACCCCATAAATCGGTGCCCCGGGCGCAATCAATTTCATCAGTGAATTCCTGCTTCTAATAACCCTTTCCTTTGCTTCTCCCGAAATTGTGACTTTTTCCTCCTTCTTGATTACCTTCTCAAGCATTTCCAGGCCCAGGTTCTCTCCATCAATCTGCATGATGTCATAAGTCAAAGATCATTAAAAAACAATGCCTGACTTAAATGTCTTATACCGTGAATGCGTCTGTAGTTCAAAAAATCATGATTTGGATGAAGTGCAAGTCTCTATTATGGTAAGTTAGTCCAAATCAAAATCTTTAAACCTTTAAGGTAATTTACTGTGCACGGGGTCTGTAGCTTAGCCAGGTAGAGCGATGGACTCTTAATCCATAGGCCGGGGGTTCGAACCCCTCCAGACCCGTCTAATATTATACTAACTCTATAATATTTCTTGAGATAAGAATTTTGAAGGATTTTCTTATCTTTTTCATCATTTGTTTCTGGAAATGTGGTAAGGCATTTCAAAATGTCTTTATCTGTTTCTATTTTGGAACTGAAACCGGGAAATTCCGCGTTTTTCATTTGAGGAATCTTTATCAACATGTAGAGGTCCCAATCTTCATGAAAGCAGTCCTTACAAGAGAGAAAATTGACGAAGAACAGGTCAGACTTGATCTGGCCTGGGAATTATACTTCCTGAAGAAGGATGGAGCATGGATTCCAAAGGATATCCCAGGATATTCACGAAGGAAAGAATGAAAGTATCCAATATACAGGGGAATATCTATCTTCATCCACCATCAATTATCTTTGTTCTAAAATCGTTTAAGACTTTCACCATATTTGATTGAAAGGCAGGACCCGGAAATCAGTAAATGTAATGGTGGACGACGTGGTAATGGCTCTTGGCAATCATTCGAAGGTTTAACCCACTGACATCTTTAAGTAAACGATTTACATTTTTTGTTGTGATACGAAGAGCACTACTATCAGATTCGGATCAAATATCATCAATTTCAAGAACAGCCGGATACATGGATTACATTTCAGAAAACGTGCTCGATTTTATTGGGAATAATGATGTATTTCTGTACGAGGATGAGGGTAAGATCCTCGGTTTCACATCTCTTAACCGGTCAGGTACTTTTAGGTTCTACATGGGAGGGATGAGAGTCAGGAATGAATACAGAAGACTCGGAATTGCAACGCAACTCATGAAATTCTGCGAAAATGTTGCTGTGGAGAACGGGGCAAAGTTCATAGGATGTCTTGTGGAGGAGAATAACCTCAAATCACGAAATCTTGTGGAAAAGATGAATTACCGTAATATGGGAAAGTTTGTGAGTATCGGGGGAATGCCATTGATAGGAAATGAGGTTCACGAATATTCCCCAAAAAGTGATTTCTATTACATAAGGGACTGGGAAGTAATTCATAGCTCCGACAGTACGGGATACCTGGTGCAATCTGATAACGATGGAAATATAATGTGCTTATCCGGGGAGTGGATAACATTCATAAAAACAATCAACCTTCCGGAATACCGCGCCAGCAACGATTTCTTCTTTGTGAACGATTCATCTCTAAATCCCCCTCCTGAGTCCATGATTTTTATTAATTTTCAGAAGAACATTTCGTGAATAATTTGTAGGCGTTTTCAAATGTAGATTTGGGCAAATATATCCGGGTAAGGAGTTACCCAATTATTTTCAGGGATGCTTGATAATCGAAAAACTGTATTCCCGTACTGAAAAGTTATTATAATCGCTTGCTTAAAGTTAATAATGGTACTTGATCGGATCTATATGATTCCCCACGGAGATGAGATAATTGATCAGCCAAATGGGGAGAGTAGAAGGATGAATTCCGAGATCTCAGGGATATCTCACGAAGATCATTCAGATGTCATCGTTATATTATCTCCACATGGAATAAATCTTTCAAGGAATATAGGGATCATAAACACGGAGAGATTTAAGAGCAATACCAGACTTAAATCTGTTAATTTGGATGAATACTGGGTCAACGAAAGAAGATTATGTGAGAAAATAATAGGTGAAACTGGAGATATAGGCGAAGAAGTTAGGTACGTTACATATTCGGGTGATGAATCTGTCTTTCCCATTGATTTCGGTACCGCAATTCCACTGCACTTCTTTTCAAGGAGGGAAATAGTGGTTATAGGTCAGTCAAGGAAGGTGAGGAATGAGGATCAGATTTCATTCGGCTCCATGCTTGCGAAAGCAATCATGAACTATGAGCGGAAAGTCTCGGTTATTTTCAGTGCAGATCAGGCACATACCCATTCGAGGGAGGGTCCGTATGGCTATTCCCCCAGGGCAGATCAGTATGAGCAGATATTGAGGAGATGCCTGGAGGAAAATAACTTCAGTGCAATGGAAAATATCGATCCTGAGATTGTAGAAGAGGGAAAGCCTGACAGTTACTGGAATATCCTCGTGATGGATGGCCTTCTCAAACAATCCGGGAAATCCATGCGGTTCATCTATGGGTATGTTGAGAAGTATTTTGGAATGATGCTCGCAGTCAGTAAGTGACAAAAAAGGAACTAACAAACTTAAATAATCTTTGTTAGATTTTTGGGAATATTTCCGCTTTTTTCTCACTGCCATAATATTATTATACATCCATCTCATGTTCTATTATGAACAAAAAAGTGACAGCAGTACTGGCAGTTGTTATTGTGATTCTGGTTATAGGAGTTGGTGCCCTGTATTTTTCGGGTATGCTTAATTTTAACTCTTCAACACAGGCCAATAGCCTTCAGTCAACGCCAAGTACTAGAGCCCCTAACATAGTTAGTTCGAGTGTGGTTTCCAAGGACCTTGGAAGCAAATGGACAATGACCATGGGTGCTTCCGGTTCCACGCTTAATGCCAGCACCTTCATAAGCGGACAGAATGGTGTCCCACTGATAGCCCAGGCACAGGTCAGTCCAGAATTCACAACAGGTAACATAGTATCAAGTCCATTCACGAGTTTTGGTCTGGGTAATAACGTAACCTACAATACCTATCAGGCAGCTGTATTTGTTCCCCCGGAGACAGGCTATGCAGTGATTTCATTTGCCCATTCGACAAGCAGTTCAGTACCGGGATACGTCGTGTCAACAATAAGTTCTGAAATAAGCGCACATTTTAGCGGAAAGACATCATACAACAGCACAGCTATATCCTTCAAGATTGGAACAGCCAGCGGAAGTAACTATGTGTTTGTATCAGAACAGACAGACTTATTCCAGTATGCTCCTGGAGCATGGTATCTGGAGGGTGTCCTCGCAAACTACTCATCCTACAACATAATGTTTCTCTATTACACTCCTCACTTCCTGAATGTTACAAACTTTACAGCAATACTGACAACCCAGGTTTCTAATCTCAAGTCACCAAGCACTCCTTCTGTTCCATCTGTCCTCATAAGTTCCTCCGACATGAACAAGATGACAAACCTGAGTTATAAGACACAGAGTGCCATTGCCGTTAATCTGAACGACACGAAGAGGCTCCTGAATGAATATATTGACATGACAGGTGCATCAAGATCTGTTTCAAGCACAAACCGCACAATACTCAACAACACAATAGGCACGGTAACCGGGTTAGCGGCCAAGTATATGATGTCCGGAAGAACGAATTATACAGAAGCCACTATCATTGGGTTTTCAAACAGCAGTGCACCAAAGGTATTATTCGACCTTCTTGACGCCCAGGGCGATAATTCAGGACTGAAACTTGCAAATTACAGTGGATGGAGCTATGCTTTCCAGAACACGACCCTGTATAATTATCAGTATCATTTCAACCAAACTACTCACAGTTATACGTATAACAAAACAGCATATGCAAATGAGACAACGGTCGTTGCAGTAAATGGCAAGTATATGTTGATATTCGAGACATATCAGTCAAATGGTGTCTTCACACAGGGACTCGCAAAACAGCTACTCAGTGACGAATCAGGATTGATCTGAAAATATTTTCCTGTATTCCTCATCCAAAACATTTATTTTTATAATTTCTCTTATTCTTATGTTGTTTGCTGATGCATAATTCAGGAACGGATTGATATCACCAGATACTGTTACTTTCACGCCACTGATGCTTATCATGTTCAATTGATTCTCGAGCCCATTCATCATTGGAGTGTCCTCAATTATTATATTTGTAAGTTGAGTTTCACTGATCTTAACTGTTTTTTGGACTTTTCCATCCTTCAGGAAGATTACAGTGTCACACACTTTCTCCAGGAATGAAACATCATGGGAGGCTATAATGAGCAATTTATTGCCTTCTGCCCTGATGCTGTTAACACTGCCTGCAATCAGATCCCTCCCAATCAGGTCTACATTGTCGGTTGGTTCATCCAGGAGAATGCATTCCGGATTTCCTGCTATGGCTCCCGCGACACCTGTTCTCTTAAGTTCGCCTGTTGAAAATGTTCGCATCATGGAATCCATCTTTCCCCTCATGTTTACCATGTCCATTATCTCATCAATCCCGAAATCATCCTTTATCTTCATTCCAGTCCGCATTTCCCAGGTGTATCTCACAAATTCTGCCGGGGTTGAGTAGGGGTAAAATGATGGGTTCTCGATCAGGCTTCCTGTTATTTTCGCAATTTCATTGTGTTCCTGCCTTATTTCATGTCCATTCATCCTGATTGATCCTTCATAATTGTTAAGTATCCCGCATATGGCTTTCAGTAATGTAGATTTTCCAGATCCATTTGGCCCCAGGATTCCATAGGTATAGGGCGACCTGAAATGTATCTGCTCAATATCGACAATGTTCCTGCCCCCAGCTTTCACTTTTAGATTTTTTATGTCAATTTCCGTCATTTCATGACCCTCCTCAATGAGAATACTGAACATGCAACTATGATTGATGCGAGAGAATAGAAGATCAGGATAGTGGAGATGTAGAGAAGAGGGAATCCTCTGAGTGGAGAAAGGGAAAAGGAATATGTCAGGAAGTATGGATCTGCATTCAGGAAGACCCTGTATATCACCCTATCAGTGTTTGTCTTTATCAAGACTGGGGGTATGGCCCCAGTTCCTGTGGCAATAAGGGAAATGATGTCAAATATTACCAGGTATACTATAAGGAAAGTAATTGATGAATGCCCGGAATTCTTGAAGAATGCGCTCACACCAACTGCAAAGCAAACATCGGAAAATGTTACGAGCAGTATCAGGAAGATATAGATAATAAAGGAAGTACCTGGAATTGTGCCAAAGTGGAATATGAAGATGCCAATCTGGAATATTATTATAACAGAAGTTGAAAGGAAGGAGAGGACGGTTGCACCAATTATCTTCGAGAGAATTATCTCGAAACTATCAACCGGGAATGACGACAGGCTGAAGATTGTCCCTCTCTCATATTCATAAGGCAATGCAGTAGATCCAAAGAATGCCGCGGAAAGCACAGGGATATATATCATTATGTTTGCCCACTGGAAGTTGAAGAGTCTCTCCTGAAGCTGCAATGGAAGGCCAGTTGCCTGGATATTGCCTGGAACAAAACTTTTCAGGAGTGCAGTGGAAAGAACGAGAACAGATGCAAGAAGGATGGAGATCACGATGTTCAGAACAATCATGAAGAGGAAAGCCCTTGATCTGACCGTATGCCTGATGAAGAACTGGGTCATTTTGAGGAACCTGAACATCAAACGCTAACACCATCCATTGATAGAATTGATTTTATGAGCATATACTGAAGAAAGATGAAGCTGTTATTTCCAGGGACCAGGATAATCACACTATCAAAGGTTGGGAGCGCAATAAAACCCTTCCCAAGTATATACTGCAGTGCCAGGGAAATGGCAACTGCAGATTGTATACTTCTGGTCAGGATTGTAGCAGTCAGAATATTGTCTGTGTAATTTCCAGACACAGTCCTGGCAAGGCTGGAATTTATATAATAAGCAAAGGAGAAGCCTGCGGAGTAATTTATGTCGTTGAGCAGGCTATTTTCTTCCCTGACCGACGAGGATATAAGCGAAGTCTCAACGGATGTGATGTTGCCTGCGATGAAAACACCTGGGTCCGGCGAGGCGAATGTGAAGTTGTCCGGTGAAATGCCGAAGTTTGAAAGAATTATTACAGGAAGACCGGAAATTCCGGCACTCTGATTTCCTGTGATATCAACTCTGTAAACGGGAAAGTTCTGGAAACATGACACCTGGTTGATATCCGCACTCTCGCCAGTTTTGACAATAGGAGGAATCAGGTAAGCGTCTGAGATCTGCTTCATTGAAAATATGATTCCAGAATCCTTCCGGGAATGGAAAAGGAAAACGTTTGCTGCCTCACTGTTAACAAATGCAACAGCGGTTGCATTTTCCGGTATGAACGAAGCAGCATCCCGATGTAGTTCAGGGTTACCGGAATTTTCATAAAGGAATGTCGCTGAACTGAAAAGGAGTATTAGAACGATTGTAAATGGAATAATTCTGGATAATACGACCACGGCTTTTTCATTCTTTATTTATTAATAAACTTTTGTGGGAGCACACCCTTATGCATGCTTTCCTGTAAACAGATGCAGGAGTTTAACCATGCTGACAAAATTTAATTATCGGTGCGGTCATAACAGCGGGAATGGAATTAGGGGCCGAGAAGGAGTATGTTGGCATCAGTGCCATTTACCAGTTCGTTGGAAATGGCGTCCAGCTGGTATCCGGCTCACTGTTCTATATTTTTGCAGCCCGCATTTTTGACCAGAGTGATATGGGGGTGATTGCCCTCTTCATTGCCATTGTTGGACTTTTCGGGATCATATTTACCCTCGGGCTTAATAATGCCATAACTCATTTCATATCATCAAACCTGAATTCAAGGGTCTACTCTCCCGGAAAGACCGTCCTGAGGATCCTCGTGATCGGCATGATTATTGCAGGTCTTGGCTCAGCAGTTCTATTTGTCCTTTCTCCATATATATCCATACTATTTCTCAAAAGCCTGAAGTATGAAATCTACGTGAAACTTCTTGCACTGGTCCTCTTTGGGAATATACTGTTCTCCATACTTAATGGGGCAATCATTGGTTTTGAGCGTTTCAGGGCTTCTGCAATGATTTCGGTTGTGATATGGGTCATATATTATTTTGGTGCCCTTGGGCTTGCATATACGCATCATACTTTAATTTCAATAATATATGGCTGGATACTTGGACTTATACTGGGAATACTTGTAAGTGGCTCCTACGTACTTGGAATACTTGCAAGAGGGTACATGAGGAGAACACAGAGGGTTGTCGGAAGCAGGACAATTTTCACATATTCTCTTCCTCTACTTCTTTCATCGCTCCTTGGATATGGTGCAGGGTATACAGACAGGTTTGTTGTCACATATCTCATGAACACCACATATCTGGGAATTTATAACTTTTCCATACTCATAATGTCCGGAATAGGTTTCATATCAATACCTTTCAACAATATCACGCTCCCTAAATTCTCAGAATTTTATGGAAATAACAACCGGCAGGATATAAAGGAAAATGTAGGAGCTGCCACTCTGCTCCTTTCATATTTCTATGTTCCAGTTGCCCTGGGTATAGCAGCACTTGCTCCAATGATCCTATATTATATCGCTGGCCCACAATACATCACGGGGCAGTATGCACTCATCATCCTCATGTTTGTACCGGGGATGTTCATCTCACAGAACGTACTAACGCAGGCAATATCATCAGTGAGAAAAACTTCCATATTCCTCTATTCAACACTGGCCTCCCTGATCGCCAATATTATAATCTCTTTCTCCCTCATACCATTCCTTGGACTCATAGGAGCTGCACTGGGCCTTTCCTCAACGAGTGCTGTAACCTTCCTCATCCTCTATCGGCTTGCAAGAAGGGAAAATATAGTAAAATTCTATTTCTATGGAATAGCCAAGATTTGGGTAGCAGCCCTGGTGATGTTCCTGACTGTTTTTATATCAATGCACCTTCTGGTAAGGATATACGGGTACAATGTCGAAATAATGGGAATATTGATTGTTGCAGGGGCCGTGTTTTTTGTACTGATCACAAGGGTAATGAAGATATTCAATGAGGAGCAGAAGGAATACATCCTTGGTATGTTCCCGGAAAGCATGGGATATTTGAAGAAAATCTTGAGGATGCTCGTACTTAGTTAGCCATCCATATCAAGGAGGCACATCTGCACAGGTTATGTGCCTGGAGACTGTTAATTCATCTGAAGAAGTTCAACATGCAGAGGTGCCTGGGAGAGGGCATCCCCAAGGTGCATTCTGTACAGGTGTTCAATCCAAGAGGTAAGTCCATAAGGGTAAATTGCAATGCAAAATTCAAATCTTTCAGGCGTTGAAAGGTTGAATTCCTGGAGCACAATTCATATCATGAAAAATAACCTGAAAGATTAACAAAGAAGAAGTTATCCAAGTCAGGAATGTTTAGCATTATAGTGAATTTCAAGGTGTACCGGGAAGGATTTGGAAAGGAAGGAAAGGGCCTCCTGAGAGAAATCAGTAATGTCAGGAAGGATGGTTATGATGTGTATTTTGCTGTCCCCCATGCGGATCTTCATCTTGCAGAACTTTACGGCAATGTGATTGCACAGCACGTGGATCCTTACTCTGAAGGAGCTCATACTGGATCTGTCATCATGGAACACCTCATTGATTATGGAGTAAAGGCCTCCCTGCTGAATCATTCGGAGAAGAAGATCGGCAGGAAGGCAATTGAAGAAACAATCAGGGCAGCGGATTCACTTGGATTCAGGCTATATATATGCTCGGAAAATCTCGAGGAAACACGCTTTCTATGTGAGAGTGGGGCAAATTACGTAGCTTATGAACCCCCTGAATTAATTGGAGGCAATGTTTCAGTCGCAACTTCAAAACCGGAGATAATAAGGGAGTCAACGGATATATGCAAATCATACGGAGTTAAACTTCTTGTTGGTGCAGGTGTCAGGAACTCCAACGATGTTTCAATTTCCTCCTCGCTTGGAGCTGAAGGGATTCTGGTCTCATCCGGAATAGTAAGGTCAAAGCAACCCGAACACTCGTTAAATTCATTAATGATATGAATATAACCAGAAAAATGGCGAAACCTAAAAATGATGCTCCAATTTTTGTGGAGCCTGAATTCAATGAAAAAACATATATTCGGGAGGAAAGGGACAGGGCAAAATCAACAATACTGGTCTTTCTGCTCGGTATAGGGTCAGGCCTGCTCGAGGGGTTTCTCCAGCTTGAGGGTTTATACTACCTTTCAGCCCTTCTTCTCCTGTTCCTTATGTACGCACTTTTCAGGCTCCTGAAGATGATGGGTTTAAGGGTTCCTGAAAGGAATTCACACAAGTTTTACATGATCATGGTCCTTCTACTAACTTCAATTCTGTTCTGGTCAGTGGCACTGAATCCGCCCCTTTCAGTAAACACATCTCCTTCACTTTCACTGGAAATAATGGAAGGAGGCAAATACATAAGCGTGGGTCAGTCAAATGGTGAATTCATCCTGCCTGTCAACCAGAGTGTGCTCAATCTCAGGGATCAGATCTACTTTGTACAGAATGTGACAGTTCTTTCAATTTCTATACCAGGGTCTTCTGTGTCTGGCATAATAAAGAATTCTCATCAGTTCGGGAATACTGAATACATCAATATGACGACCCAGCCAGTTGATACCCTGATACCGCTCGCCTTTTACCTTGAATCTGGGGGACGGTATTTCAACGAAACACAGACACTGTACTTCAAGTAAACACGGCATGGATAAATACTCATAAATAGGAGTAAAAAATTTCCCTGTTAGGCAGGTGTAGTGTAGTCTGGTCTAGCACGAGAGCCTTCCAAGCTTTCAACCCGGGTCCAAATCCCGGCACCTGCATTCCGTTTTTCAAGAATTCCATGTTTTCACGGGACTCCACATACAGGGGACTTAATAGTTGAGTTCATGTAAAGGTCGATCTAAACATAAATTCATATTTCAGAAAATTCAAATCCCATTCGAAGGTATTGCAACCTTGGGAAATTAAAGAGCGTTGGTATGCCATGCAAGTATGATTAATGCCGCAAAAAAGATATTCAGGCCAGTAACAGGCACTTTAAAGAAACAAATTCAACTGCAAATTTAATTCAAGGAAAAATTTATTATGTAAAGTTAACTGAATTGTTATGTCAAGGTTCAGGTTTATTTGCAGACTTGAGGGTAAGCCGTGCGGTTATAAGGTTAGAGGAGACAGCAGGGAAGAGGTTGAAAGTCAGGCAAGGGCTCACGCAGAGAGATTTCACGCAATGAATGATGCAACAACTCTCAGTGATCTTGTAACAAGGTCTGTGGAGGAAGTGGAGGACTATCACGACTGAAATCTCTGCTCTTGTGGAGAGACCAGGATATTTACCGCAACCTCAACTCATGAATTTACCGTTATGTATCCGTTTCCTGATATCCCTGGAAACCAGTTGATGATCTTAAAACCGGAATTCATTGAAAAATGGGGAAATTAGCATCCTGCAAAAAGATATGTGCAATTATAAGTAGAAAGATAACGGAAGTCCTTAATCACGCAATATTCAGCAAGAGACGGTAGAAATAAAATCGTTGAAACCGATCTGAGTTCTAAAGAAGTGAAAGAAATGCCACATCACTTTACCGGGAAAGAGTATAATTCCAGCAAGTATGAAATTTTTCTAATAAAGGTTTAAATACGGTTGTATATTAACGTGAAGAATAAAGACCATACACCCATGGCAATGCAAATGCAACCATAGGCCGTGTCTCTGATTAAGCATAATTGTGAGCACGTGCAGGTGTAACGGTAAAAGGTGAAATAATATGGCGACGCCGCATCACCCCAGAAGGGGTTCGTTAGGATACTATCATAGGAAGAGGAAGCCCGGTCTAAAATCTACCATTCGCAGCTGGCCTGAGATTGACGGAAATCCAAAGATTCAGTCATTCGCAGGGTACAAGGTTGGAATGACACATGTGGAGATGGTGGATTACAGGAAGAACAGTACCACTGCCGGCAGGAATATCATGGCTGCAGTAACTGTTGTTGAAGTGCCACCAGCAAGAGTTGTTGCCCTTAGAACATACCGGGAGACAGAGGATGGACTTAAGGTATCATATGAGAAATGGGCAGATAATCTGGACAAGGAAATTTTTGATGTGATACCGGAGGCGAAGAAGAGGGAAGAAAGGGCTGTTCCATCAGATATTTCTGAAGTTAGGGTTCTCCTCATGCTCAGACCAGGGCTTGTTACAGGTGTACCCAAAAAGGTACCGGATATATTTGAGGCAAGGGTAGGAGGTTCCACAATAGACGCGAGGCTCA
Source organism: Thermoplasmatota archaeon (assembly GCA_023381355.1). Classification (GTDB taxonomy): domain Archaea; phylum Thermoplasmatota; class Thermoplasmata; order Thermoplasmatales; family Thermoplasmataceae; genus Cuniculiplasma. The sequence continues at coordinate 13,564 of JAMCUL010000012.1, forward strand.
AGTATGCCCAGGAAAAACTTGGGAAGGACATAGAATTTTCTGACTTCTCCAAGGCCGGGAATTTTGTTGATGTCATATCTGTAACAAAGGGAAAGGGATTTACCGGGCACGTCGAAAGATTCGGCGTAAAACTTCTCCCAAGGAAGAACAGGAAGCACAGGAGAATGATCGGTACACTTGGCCCATGGCATCCGGACTGGATAAGGTGGCAGGTGCCCCAGGCCGGTCAGATGGGTGCACACCAGAGAACCCAGCATAACATGAGGGTTATAAAATATGCCAAATCGCAGGGCGAAAACGATATCAATGTGAAAGGAGGCTTCGTGAATTACGGTTTGGTCAGGACGAACTACGTACTCATTCATGGTTCTGTGCCTGGATCAATCAAGAGACTGGTCAAGTTCAGGGACCCGGCAAGACAGAGAACACCTTCAGTTGAAAATTTGCAGATCTCTTACATATCAAGGGAATCTAAGCAGGGTGATTAAAAATGAAGACTGTAGTATATTCAATCAGCGGGGAGAGCAAGGGTGAAATTGATCTCCCTGAGGTATTTTCAAACGAGATAAGGGAAGACATACTGAGAAAAGCGTTCAGGATTATCTCCCTTTCGTACAGGCATCCATACGGATCATCGCCACTTGCTGGAATGAGAAGGGTAGGGCACACTTCCAGGCCTGGAATGGGTATTTCCAGGATGCCAAGAGTCTCAGGAAGTTCCAGAGCTGTTGAGCTCGGAAGCACCAAGGGTGGAAGGAGCCCACACTCACCAAGGTCAAGTAAAAATCTTGTACTCCACATCAACAAGAAGGAGAAAGCAATCGCATGGAGGACGGCAGTAGCCATGACAGCCATGCCTGAAATTGTAAAGAAAAGAGGTCATCAGTTTTCTGATGAACTGAAGTTCCCTGTTGTTGTCGACGATGGGATAAACAAGATTAACAAGGCAAAGGATGCGAAGGAATTTCTCGAGAATCTCGGTGTCTGGGAGGATGTAGAGAGGGCAAAGGAAAAGACAAAGATACGGGCCGGAAGAGGTAAGATGAGGAACAGGAGGTACAGGACTCCAAAGAGCATACTTATTGTTACCAGCTCCCCATCCAGCCTGAAGGCGTTCAAATCCCTTCCGGGAGTCGACATAGCACATGCAAGAAATATATCTATTTCCAAACTTGCACCAGGAGGCCAGGGAGGAAGACTCGTTATCTACACAGAAGCATCGATAAAGGAAATGGAAGGTGAACAGTAATGGATCATATCATATCCCCGGTTGCAACAGAAAAGACCATGCTCAATGGCCAGAAAGAAAACAAGCTTACTTTCATAGTAAGAAAGGAATCAAAGAAGGAAGACGTATTAAGGGAAGTTGAGGAAAAATTCAACGTTAAAGTCACAAAGGTAAACATCCTTCGAACTAAGAGAGGCAAGAAGGCAATTGTAACTCTTGACGAGGCATACAATGCAGAAGAGATAGGAGAGAGAATAGGTATATATTGAGGTGAACAGATGGGAAAACGAATAATTACACAGAGAAGGGGAAAAGGCGGGATGGTTTATCAGAGCCCCAGCCACAGGCATCTAAGTCCAATGAGGATTCCAGCAGACGGTATGTATAAGGTTAAGGACATAGTTCATGCACCGGGCAGGAATTCGCCAGTACTTGTCCTGAAGAATGAAACTGGCAGGGAAACATACCAGATTGCATTTAATGGTGCCTATGTGGATCAGAATGTAAGGATTGGCAGGGTTGAGAATCCTAAGTCAGGAGATTCAACCTATCTGGGGCTGATTCCTGATGGTTCATTTGTGTACAACATAGAAACTGTCCCGGGAGACGGGGGTAAGTTGTGCAGGACCGCAGGAGCAGCTTCACAGGTCATTAGTCATGGGGATCTTGTATCGATCAAGCTTCCTTCAGGAGCAATAAAAAACCTGAACCCGCAGTGCAGGGCCACAGTTGGATATGTGGCAGGAACCGGGGCAAAGGATATACCAATTCTGAAGGCAGGGAGAAACGTACATTACATGCAGAGCAGGGCAAAGAGGCCTTTCTCCGTGAGAGGTGTTGCGATGAATGCCATAAACCACCCACATGGAGGTGGAAATCACCAGCATGTTGGAAGACCAAGCACAGTAGGCAGGGGAACTCCACCTGGGAGAAAGGTGGGAAGATTATCACCACAGAGGAGGAAAGTTAAATGACCACGAATAGGCAGGCTTCGGCCAAATCAATAAGAAGGAGATCCCGAAAGTCACAGAAAGTGGCTATGGGAAGGTCAAAGGAATTCAGGTACAAAGGGTTCACACTTGAAGAACTCCAGAAGATGGACAGGGAAAACCTCATCAAGATCCTGCCTGCAAGGGCAAGGAGAAGCCTCAAGAGGGAAATGAGTCCTGACCAGAAAATCCTCGTAAGGAGACTGGGAAACACCAATAAGGAGCTGAAGACACATGTCAGGGATCTAATCATCCTGCCAAGATATGTGGGAAAAATCATTCAGGTTCATAACGGGAATGGATACGTTAAGTTTGAGATAAAGCCTGATATGATTGGGCACTACCTTGGGGAATTTGCACTTACAAGGAAGGAAGTAAAACATTCAGGTCCTGGAGTTGGAGCAACAAGGTCTTCCAAGTTTATGCCGTTGAAGTGATGTAAAATGAAAGGATATTCAATAGAAGAAGTTCCAGAAAAATCTGCAAGAGCAATGAAGAAGGGATGCAATATTTCTCCGAAGGATGCGGTCAATATTGCCCACAACCTGAGAGGGATGGACCTCAACATGGCGATGGACTTCCTCAACAGGGTCATAAAGAAGGAGCAGCCTGTAAAGTATTTCAGGTACCTTGATTCTGTTTCGCACAGGAAGGGATCAGGTCCTGGAAGATACCCTGTGAAGGCATGCAAGCATTTCATCCAGCTTCTGGAAAATGTTCAGGCAAATGCTGAGTTCAAGGGACTGGATTCAGACAGCATGAAGATCATTTATATCAGTGCAGACAAGGGAATGATGCTGAAACGTTTCATGCCAAAAGCTTACGGAAGGGCAGGGGCAAACAACAGGGATCTCGTAAATCTCTCTGTGGTGGCTGAAGAGGTGGAAAAGTGAAGGAAAGAAAATTCATAAATGAGAATATAAAGAGGCTCCTTGTCACGGAGTACATAAAGCGTGAAACTGATAGCGCCGGCTTTGGCGGTATTGAGATGAAGCGTAACCTCCTGGACACATCGATCAGGCTGGTTGTCAACAAGCCAGGGCTTGTGATAGGAAGAAGGGGATCGAAGGTACAGGAAATTGAGGAGACCCTCAGGAGGAAATACAAGATTGAGGGTCCAAGAATAGAGGTAATGGAAGTAAGAGACCCTGATCTTAACCCCCAGATCGTGTCAAAGAAGGTGGCAATGTCTCTCGAAAAGGGATGGGCATACAGGAAGGCAGGAAACACCGCACTTAGAAGGATCATTGAAAGCAATGCCAGGGGAGTCATGATCAAGATCGGAGGAAAAATATCAGGAGAGAGAGCAAGGACACAGAAATTCTTCTACGGATCAATAAAGTATTCAGGTGAACCGGCCAGGTCCGGCATAGAGTATGGATTTGCAACCGCAAAACTGAAGCTGGGAATAATAGGTGTTTCGGTGAGGATACTGAACAAGAAATACAAACTTCCTGATGACATAACCGTCAGAAAGGATTTACTTGGAAAAGAGGAGGTATTGAATAATGGCAGAGTTGAGAGCGAACAAATTGAGGGAAATGAGCAGAACTGAAAGGGACGAAAGAATGAAGGAACTCAAGGAGTCCCTTCTCAGGCAGAGAGCCAGCGTAGCAATGGGGGGAGCGCCATTGAATCCTGGTCTGATACGGTCTATAAGAAGACAGATAGCAAGGATCGAGACGCTTAACCATCTGGAGGAAATCAAGAAATGAAGGATAAGAACTTTACAGGAATACCCAAGGAATTGCAGCCATGGGATGGTTTTACCAGGGATACACAGGCAGTGAGAATTACAGTGGACAAACGCAGATATGGAAAGAACGTTACAATTATCGAGGGTATAGATCCAAAATCGGAGAATATAGACGATATTGCGAAAACGCTGAAAAAGAAAGTAGCATCTGGCGGAACTGTAAAGGATGGCAAAACCATTGAGCTTCAGGGCGACCACAGGGATTCTGTAAAGAAGTATCTTGAGGAGATGGGATTTAGAACGGAGGTTGTAGGGTAATGTCTGAACTCGTCGCGGGGGAGTTTCTTGGAAGGCCGGTAACGGTTGTGAAATCTACGAATCCTACCATTGAGAATGTCACGGGATATGTTGTCGACGAGACAAAGAACATGTTCGTGGTTCATTCAAATGACAGGGATATCAAGATTCCAAAGTCAATATGCCGTTTCTCCATAGATATGGGGTCAGAGAAGCTAATCATCGACGGGAAATTCATATGCTACAGACCTGAGAATCGCTTAAAAGAGTTGAGAAGGATTACAAAGAATATCAGGAAGGTGAAATAATTGTCCAGAAATATTGGAATAGATGTAGAGGCACCGGAAAAAGAGTGCAATGACAAGAAATGCCCATTTCATTCGAACCTTAGTGTAAGGGGAGGAATAACAAGGGTGAAGGTAGTATCAACTGCTATGGTAAACAGTGCAGTTGTTCAGAGAGAGTTCAGGAAGTTCAACAAGAAGTATGAGAGATATGAGAGATCATTTGCTACATATCACGCACATCTGCCAGAATGCATTGAGGTGCAGGATGGAGATGAGGTACTGATAGCTGAATGCAGGAAGATTGCGAAAACCATATCCCATGTAATTGTCGGAAAGGTGAAGAAATGAAAGGCATTGCGGGAAGACAGAGCAGGGGGTTGCCCCTTGGGGCCAGAGTTCCGTGCGCGGACAACAGCGGTGCAAAGGTAATCAGCCTCATAGATGTGAAAGCTTACCATGGTGTTGCGAGCAGAGTACCGTCCGCCGGTGTAGGGGATCTCCTTATAGCAAGCGTGAAGAAAGGCGGCCCGGAAATGAGGGCCAAGGTTGTTTACGCTGTCATAATAAGACAGAAGAGACCATTCAGAAGAGCTGACGGTTCAATCATATCCTTTGAGGAAAATGCCGCTGTTCTTGTTACGCCAGAAGGGGAAGTCAGGGGATCGGAAATCAAGGGTCCTGTTGCCAGGGAGGCCGCTGAGAGATGGCCACGAATAGCAGCAATTGCTTCAACTATAGTTTAAGGTGATATCGGGATGATGAATAAAGTTAGGATTACACTGTCAAGCGATCTGAGGAAGAAGCTTGGCATAAGGCAGTTCCCTGTGATGAAGGGTGACCTGGTTGAAGTCGTGAAGGGAAACAGGAAAGGAGAAGGAGGAAAAATATCCATAGTTGATCACAGGCATGGAATGATAGTGATAGAAGGGATAAACATTGCAAAAGCTGATGGCAAGGAGAAGGAGTACAAGATCTCACCCGAGAAGGTAGTGATCAAGAAGCTCGATCTCTCTGATGAGAAGAGGGAGGAGAGACTTAAATTACTAGCAGCAGCCAAGAATGTTTCCCTGACTGAAGAGATAATAGAGGAGTCAAAGGTGATTCCGGAGCCGGAACCTGAAGCAACCGAATCTCAAGTTCCTGAAGAAGTGGATGAGGGCAAGGCTGATGATGAAACTGCCGAAATGGAAGAAGACGAGAATGAGGAAGAACAGGATGGAGAGGACGTAGAGGAGGAGAAAGAAGATGATAACAAAGAGTAAGAGACAGATGATACCCAGAGTTGTAAAGATTCCGAGGAAGGAATATTTCTGGGGAGTATCCGCAACGCCTGGGGCACACAAGAAGGACGAGTCAATACCTCTCCTTCACCTGCTTCGTGACTACCTGAAAGTCGGAGACAAGGAGAGGGAGATATCGAGAATACTCACAAACGGGCTTGTTCATGTTGATGGCAGGGTAGTTCGCCAGAAGAGATTTGCAGTTGGTTTCATGGATCTTATTGCAATCCCATCAATCAAGAAGAATTACAGGATTGTTTATGACAGGCTTGGAAGGCTGATTCCCGTGGAAGAGACCGAGGATGCAGCAAAAATAAAGCCAAGAAAGCTGGTAAACAAGGTAACAATAAAGGGCGGGAAGGTCATGCTTGTCTTCCATGATGGAGTGAACAAGGTTTCTGACATAGATATTTCTACAGGTGATGTGGCAATATTCAACCTTGAAAAGAAGGATATTGAGAATGTGATCAGACTCAAGGAGGGGGCAAAAGTATTCCTCACGGGCGGTAATCACGTCGGCACCATATCAACAGTGAAGAGTGTTGAGGTCAGCAAGTCTTCCAGGGCAAATCTGGTCCAGATGGAAGAGGACTTTGCAACCGTGGAGGACTACGTATTTCCCATAGGTACACTGAAGATTAACTTCAACGATATCCCAGGAGGTAAGGCATAATGGAAAAATCGAATCCAATGGAAGAGATAATCATTGACAAGGTCGTGGTTAATATCGGTGTTGGCCAGGCAGGAGAAAGACTGAACAAGGCTGTGAAGGTAATTGAGATGCTGACACATCATAAGGCTGTAATGACCGTATCAAAGAAGACTGTACGGGAATTCAATACCAGGAAGGGACTCACAATAGGTGCAAAAGTTACACTGAGAAAAGACGACGCAGTTGCATTCCTCAAGGAGGCTCTCTATGCAAGGGAATTCAAGTTTCCATCGTATTCAATAGACAAACAGGGAAACGCATACTTTGGAATTGCAGATTACACGGATTTCAAGGGGTTGAAGTATGATCCTGAAATAGGTATATTCGGCATGGACGTTGCTGTCGTCCTGAAGAGAAAGGGTGGATACAGGATTTCAAAGAGGAAGATAAGGAAACAGTCCCTCCCAAGGAGCTTGCACATAACTAAGGAAGAAACCCTGGAATTTCTCAAGAAGAATTTCCAGATACAGGAGGTGAACTGATGACAAATTTAACTTTGAGGCCAAAGAAGAACTTTGGAAGAACGGAAGGATGCGTTAGATGTGGAAGGAAGAGGGGAATGGTCAGAAGGTATGGTATCAGGATGTGCAGGCAGTGTTTCAGGGATACCGCTCCAGCCGTTGGGTTCAAGAAATACAGTTGAGGTGAAAAAATGAGACATGATCCTTTAAATGATATAATAAATTCAATAAAGAACGCCTCGTCCATCGGACAGAGGGAGATAGTTATAGGGCCAGCCGCAAGAATGATAGGCAGGGTGCTGAAAGTTATGCAGGACTACAACTATCTTAAGAGCTTTGAGGTAATTGAGGACGGCAAGGGTGGAAAGTTCAAGATAAATCTTAACACCACCATAAACAACTGCGGTATAATAAAGCCAAGATATTCGGTCAAGAAGGTAAATCTGGACAGATTCGAATCCAGGTATCTGCCAGCCCAGGATTTCGGAATCCTGATCGTGACAACAACAAAGGGAGTAATGAGTCACGTGGAAGCCAGAAAACTCGGGCTTGGTGGAAAACTGCTGGCTTACATTTACTGAGGTGCAAAAATGATAAAATGGGAAACAAGGGAAAACATCAGCATTCCTTCTGACGTAAAGGTCAGCGAGGAATCTGGAAGCTGGAAATTCAAGGGAAAACTGGGTGAAGTATCCAGGACTTTCCTTGATAATTATGTAAGGGTTAGACTGGAGAAAGGCCACATAATTCTTGAATCTTCCAAGGATAACAGGTACACAAATGGAATAGTGGGCACATGGAAATCTGAAATACTGAACTGCATAGAGGGAACCACAAAAGGTTTCACCTATACTATGAAAGTTGATTACACTCATTTTCCAACAAGGGTATCTGTTAAGAATGGGAAGGTTGTCATTGAGAATTTCCTTGGGGAAAGAAGCCAGAGGGAAGCACTCATTGTCGGAAGCACAAAGGTATCCATAAAAGGAGACAGGATAACGCTTACAGGTATAGACAAGAGGGAACTGGGGGAAACATCATCCAATATAGAGAGGTCAACCAAGATAAGGGGATTCGACCTCAGGATATTCCAGGATGGTATATTCCCAATAGAAACGGAGGAGAGTGAATAATGAATAGTATTAAGCCCACTCTTGACAGAAAGGCAAAGAGATTACTGAAGATCAAGAACAGGCAGGCAAGGAAGAGAGTGGAGTTCAGGAGGCAGGAATGGTTCAGGTACAAGAAGTTTGGCGAGGAGTGGAGAAAGCCAAGGGGAAAGCACTCCAAGCTCAGGGAACATCTTGACTGGAGGCCACCTGTGGTTGATGCTGGATACAGGGGTCCAGCGGCTGTAAGAGGATTGCATCCATCAGGTTTCAGGGAGGTGCTGGTGCACAATCTCAGGGAACTGGAATCCATTGACAACACCACTGAGGCATGCAGAATCGCATCTTCTGTAGGCAGCAGGAAGAGGAGCGAGATAGAATCAAGGGCAGAGGAGCTCGGAATAAGGGTTCTCAACAGGAGCGTGCAGTAAATGAGGCTAGATACAGCAAGACGAATTGCATCGGATGAGTTCAAGGCTGGCGAATCAAGGGTATGGATAGATACAAACAGTATAAGTCTCATACAGGAAGCCGCAACGAGGCAGGATGTCAGGGAACTTATCCAGAAGCACGTAATTCAGCTTAAGCAGAAGAAGGGAAATTCAAACGCCAGATTCAAGAAGAGACTGAAGCAGCTTGCAAAGGAGAGAAGGAGGGGCCCCGGATCAGTCAGGGGAACCAGAAATGCAAGATTCCCGAAGAAGAGGAGATGGATAAAGACCATCAGGGCCCTCAGGGACGAGCTGAGGACATTGAAATCCGAGGGAAAAATTGATGCAAAGGCATACAGGAAGTATTACAGGATAATCAAGGGCGGTACAATCAGGTCAAGGGCCCAGTTAAGGTCCCAGCTGAAGATTGCAGGAGTACTGGGTGAGGAGAAATGAAGACACCAACAGTTCTTAAAAGGAAAAAATCAGGAGTGACTGACTACAGGAAGAGGCTTGCCCTTCTTAGATCAGAGTCACCACGGCTTGTGGTAAGGCCATCAAGAAAGGGAATAGTAAGCCAGCTGGTCGAATATGAACCGGTAGGGGACAGGGTAATGGCAACAGTAACTGATGTAAATCTCAAAAAGGAAATAAATACATCCGGAAACAATACCCAGGTAGCCTATCTCTCAGGATATATGCTTGGTCTCAAGGCAGCCACCATGGGGGTGGAATACGCGATACTGGACCCTGGAAGATACAACATAACGAAGGGAGGAAGGATAGCTGCCGTACTCAAGGGGTTCAAGGATGCAGGGATTGACGTGCCCAGTTCTGACGATATATTTCCCGGAGATGACAGAATTCAGGGAAAGCACCTGAAGAAACCTCTGGACATTGAGGAAATGAAGAAGAAGATACAGGAGAAGGTGAAGTAGGATGGAAGATGAAAAGTGGATACCAAGAACAGAACTGGGAAAGATGGTAGCTTCCGGGCAGATCAAGTCCATGTCCGAGGCACTTGCAACAAAGCTGCCTCTCAGGGAGTACCAGATCGTCGATTTATTGATGCCTGACCTGAAGGATGAAATCATATACATAGAAAGGGCACAGAGAATGACCGATTCAGGAAGGAGAATGAACTATTCAATAACCGCAGTTGTTGGCAACGAGGATGGATTTGTGGGACTCGGAAGGGGCAAGGCCAAGGAGGCTGCACCCGCAATAAGAAAGGCAATAAACAACGCGAAATTGAATCTCATAGAAATCAGGAGGGGCTGTGGATCCTGGGAATGTGGTTGTGGCAGGGCACACACCTTACCGTTCACCGTAAACGGGCATGTCGGATCTGTATCTGTAAGGCTTAAGCCCTCTCCACAGGGAGTCGGAAGGGCTACAGGTGATGTGGCCAAGACGATTCTCAGGATGGCTGGCATTGAGGATGCATGGGGATTTGCAAAGGGTCATACCAAGACTACCGTTAATTATGCAGAGGCAACATTTGCCGCGCTCAAGCAAACCATAGAGTTGAGGATCAACCCGGCAATTCAGCTGAGTACACCAATATATACAGGGAGTGTTTCAAATGCTGGCAGTCATTAGAATTAGAGGAAGAACCGGAATGAAGCCACAGGCCGACAAGACAGTGGGCCTGCTGAGGCTTCACAGGATAAACCACATGGTGATAATACCCGAATCTGAAACAACAAAAGGCATGCTTCAGATCGCAAAGGATTATGTAACATGGGGAGAAATTGACAAGGACACTCTGGTTGAAGTCCTTAAGGCAAGGGCACTCCTTTCCGGCAGGAAGAAGCTGACAGAGGAATACATAAAGGAGAATCTTTCGATGGGAGGATTCGATGAGCTTGCTGACGCACTTCTTTCCGGAAAGATCAAATATGGGGATATTCCCAATATTGTCCCGCTGTTCAGGATGCACCCGCCAGCTGGAGGACTGGAATACATAAGGAAGTCTGTTGGTGAGGGCGGCACTTCGGGATACAGGGGAAGCGAAATAAATAAGTTGATAAGGAAAATGCTTGTTCCAGGGGTGAAAATAGATGGTACGAACAAAAACTAAGAAGCAGAGAGGAGGCCACTACGGCAGGGGGATGAAAGCCGGTAGGGGAAAGGGAAAGAGAGGAGGATCCGGAATGTCAGGACTTGGGAAGCACAGGGCAGTCTGGATGCTGAAATATGACAGGGAGCACTTTGGAACACATGGATTCAAGAGCCATAAGATGAGCAACATTGAAATTCCAATTACCCTCAGGGAGCTCACTGAATCAATAGAAACTTTTCGAAACAAGGGATACGTCACTGAATCAGAGGGTACCACAGTAATAGACCTTAAGTCTGCAGGATATACAAAGTTGCTTTCATCTGGAGAATTCAGGGTTAAATCAAGGATAATTGTGCCCAAGGCGACCGAAAGATGCATAAATAAGCTTAGCACTCTAGGGATATCGGTAGAATCAGATGACGAAGGAAATTCCGAGGAATAAGGCAACAGCAGTCCCTGTGATAATCGTCTATATTATGACGATTGCAGGGTTCTGGTACTTCAGCAAGCTGCCTGCATTACAGATGGCCATAGCGGCACTCATAATTTCGCCGCTTTTTGGCATAACATACCTTGTTGTGAGTTATGCTGGCCCGAAGAAGTCGAAGCTGTATGGACTTGAAAACCTGACAGCGAAGCTTCCGGCTGTGAAGAAGGCGAAGGGTCACGTTCAGTTCAAGTACAAGTTGATGTGGACATTTGTTGTAGTCGTTCTCTATTTTGCCCTTACGAACATCTATATCTACGGATTGAACACAACAAATTCAATTGATGTCTTTGCATCATTCAGGGCTATTTTTGCGGGGGCAGAAGGATCACTCATGGATCTTGGAATAGGTCCTATCGTTACTGCAAGTATAGTTATGCAGCTTTTTGCAGGGGCAAAGATCTTCAATGTAGATCTGACAAACTCTGAGGACAAGGCAATATACCAGGGTGTCCAGAAACTCATGGTTATCCTGATGATATTTGTCGAGGCAATCCCTCAGGCATTTGGATACCTGGTTCCTGATGCAGGTCTTGTATCTGGCCTGAATGGCCTTGTTCCAGGTTATGGAAACTTCCTCGCGAGTTCAATAATTGTAATCCAGCTGTTCTTCGGATCCTATCTCGTTTTCCTTATGGATGAGCTTGTTTCAAAGTATGGAATTGGCTCTGGTATCTCACTCTTCATTGCAGCCGGGGTCTCACAGCAGCTTTTTACGGGCGCATTCAACTGGGCACCTCAAAATCTAACTGTACCTCTTTCACTTTCAAACCCTCCAGCAGGAACAATTCCCGATATATTCTATACAATAATAAACGGAGGGGCATCATACCTCCAATCTGCCTCCGGCATCCCGAGACTTCTTTTCGGTGAGCCCAATCCTATCATAGCACTACTTGGAACGCTTCTCATATTCTTCATAGTTGCATACTTCCAGAGCAGTAAGGTTGAGTTACCGATAGCGCACGAAAGGGTCAGGGGTGCAAGGGGCAGGTATCCCCTGCAGTTATTCTATGCGTCAAACATACCGGTTATCCTTGCGACTGCACTTCTTGCGAACGTCTCAATGTGGACACTTCTATTCTGGAGTAGTCCGGCGTTGAGCAGGATCCCGATTCTGGGGCATAACCCATATCTTGGATCATATCTTACACCAGCGGTAGCTAAAACACTCAATGTATCATCTACTACACCGACCGGGGGGCTTGCATTCTATCTTTACACGCCAAATGGGCTGGCTAATTGGCTCTTCCCGATATTCCAGCCCCAGATATACGGTACCACGGTGCTGTTCGGGCATACTCCACTGGAGGAGGTACTCCACGTGGTCATATTCCTCGGTTTCCTGACAGGGGCCAGCATATTATTCGCCAAGTTCTGGATTGAGACCACAAACATGGGACCGAACGCAGTAGCAAAGCAGATCATATCTTCCGGAATGCAGATACCCGGTTTCAGGCGTGATCCTAAAATCCTGGAAAGGGTACTGAAGAAGTATATTCCTGTGATAACCATATTCAGTGGTGCAGCCGTTGGTCTTCTTGCAGCAGCAGCCGACCTGATAGGTACAGTGGGGAATACGTCAGGCACGGGCCTGCTTCTGGCTGTGGGTATAGTGATCCAGTTCTACGAGGCTGTTGGAAGGGAGCAGATAATGGAGATGCACCCGCTCATCCGGCAGTTCTTTGTGGAGGGATGAAGGTTGAGAGTGGTGATAGCCGGTGTTGCAGGAGTTGGGAAATCAACTGTACTGAAGCACCTGGCAAAAAATACCAGCTACGATATTATAAACTATGGAACTCTCATGTTTGAGATGGCGAAGGATATAAAACTGGTAGAATCCAGGGATGAGATAAGGAAACTTAATGTGGAAACCCAGATCAATTTACAGAAGAAGGCTGCCTCAACAATAGGCCAGATGAATGATGTCGTGATCGACACCCATATGGCCATAAGAGGAAATCAGGGATTCCTGCCTGGTCTTCCAGAATGGGTAATAAGGGAACTCAAGGTATCAGCATTCTTCCTGCTCGAGGCAAGTCCTGAGGAGATCAAGAAGAGACGTGACAATGATGCTTCAAGAACACGTGACAACGAAACAGTTGATGATATAAGGCTCCACCAGGAGGTCAACCGCATGTATGCAGTATCTTATTCTGTTTACACAGGGGCGACAGTCAGTTTTATAAATAATGGTGAGGGAAAGCCGGAAAGTGCGTCTGAGGAGATTGTGAGGAGGCTTGCGAGATGACTGAGCAGGACAGGAAGCTTGAGCAGATGCAGCGGCAGAAGGAAATGACAAAATCACTCTACAAGTTTCAGGGTTTATATTTCCTGGTATTCATTTTCAGTATAGTCGTCATATACATATTGCCAGTGAGGGACGCCATAGGCAGTGCATTCCAGTTCGTGCTTGGGCCACTCATAGGTTTTGGCTATAAATATCCAGTACTGACCATAACACTTTCAGGTATCATAACCGGTCTTGTAAGCGGTATACCGAGATATTTCTTTACGGACTGGGTTAAAATAGGAAAGGCGCAGACAAGACAGAGGGCATTCAGCCAGGCAATGTCGAAAGCTTACAGGGACAATGACAGGGATAAGGTGAACAAATTGAACAAGATGAGGCAGGATATGATGCTTGAACAACAGGCAACCCAGATGGCGAGCACAACGCCTCTCATATTTCTCTCAATGTTCACGCTTCTTATCTTCGTCTGGCTCTACTATTTCCTATCAAACCTTAAATTCCCTTATGTGTCCTTCCCATGGGCATCCAATACAAACCTCAATGCGGTACTCGGATTCTTCCCAAGCTGGATCATAATATCGTTCATGTCAAACATGGTTGTGGGATACTTCATAACAATGGTCATTAAATACGTGGATTTCTCCTACAAAATCAGAAAGGAGGAGGCCGAATACCCTGCATGAGAATAACTGTTAGCGGCCATATTGGAAGTGGCAAGTCTACAGTTTCAAATTTCCTTGGACAGCTTACCGGTTTCAAGGTATATTCAGGAGGCTTTTTTTTCAGGAAGCTTGCAGAAGATCGGGGAATGACCATAGAGGAATTCAATAAGTTTGCTGAGAACGACGATACCATGGACTTCATTCTAAACAGGGAAATAGAGGTCTTCCTGAGGGATAATGATAATATAATCGTGGAGTCAAGGCTCAGCGGCTGGATTGCTCACTCGTCTGGAATAGATGCATTCAAGGTATTTCTTGACGCACCCCTTGATGAGAGAATCCGGCGGGTAGGAATCCGGGAAACATCTCCTGATATCAGAAACAGGGTTATATCAAGGGAAGAGTCGGAGGATCTCCGTTTCAGGAACTACTTCAATTTTGATATGGATGATAAAAGCATATATGATGCAGTAATAGATACCACAGAAGGTGGAGCAGATTATGTTGCAAAAAAAATCTACAGTATCATCTTTCCCCATGGGTGAGGAAGGCTGTTTCCTGTGCATAGACAAACCAAAGGGACCTACGAGCCATCAGGTGGATCACTGGGTCAGGGAAATAACCGGAGTTGAGAAGGTTGGCCACGTGGGAACCCTTGATCCACAGGCGACAGGGCTGCTCGTGATGGCCATGGGGAAGGCTGTCAGGCTGGTTGAGATAGCCCATGAGCAACCGAAGGAATACATTGCCTCAATGAAGCTCCACAGCCAGGTTGACGAGAAGAGCATAAGGGATGTCTTCAATATTTTCACCGGAACAATCTATCAGCTCCCTCCACTTAAGAGCGCCGTGGTAAGAAGGATTCGTCCTAAGAAGATCTATGAACTTGAAATTATGGAGATCGATGACAGGGATATTCTTTTCAGGGTAAAGTGCGAATCAGGAACATATGTGAGGACACTCTGCCTTGACATCGGCTATATACTTGGAACAAGGGCTAACATGACAGATCTCAGAAGGACCAGCACCCTTCCTTTTACAGAGAAGGACTGCATTACCCTCCAGCAGCTGAGTGATTACATGATTCTTGCGCAAAAGGGGAACGACAAGCTTCTGAGGGCAGCCATATATTCTCCCTCTTTCCTCTTCTCCCCATATCCAAAGGTGGTTGTGAAGGATTCAGCAGTTGGAACAATCTCACACGGTTCGGATCTCTATCCGGGCGGGCTCAAGGCTATAATAGGAAACCCACTGGAAGGTGACAGGGTTGGTGTTTTCTCGGAAGGGGGAAAGCTTGTTGGCACTGGAAAGATGCTAATTTCATATAACCAGATCATGGAGACCAAGATTGTGGATTTTGACAGGGTACTTGTAGATCCAGGACCGGCAAAGCACATGAAAACTGAGCCAGAGAAGGTAAAGCCTGAAGTCCGGACATATGGTGACAGGGGCAGCAGGCCGAGGAAGAATGATGCATACAGCAGGCAACCTGACAGAAATCATCATGGATCGTCGCATGAGAAGCGCAACTTCAGTGGAAATGAGCGTGCAAGAAGGCCAGAACAGAGGGAAAGAAGGAGGCGCTGACCTGATGCATGAATACAGGAAATGGTATGGAAAGAATGTGAATGGCGAGTTTGCCTGGTATGCTGGCCTTGAGGATGATCCTCAGGCGGTTTTTGAAAAACTATCTGGGGGCATGGATGTACAGACCGTAAGGGAGAAACCTGGAAGCATGCCTGACCTGAGGGAGGCAATGATCGGGTATGGAAAGACCTGCCTCAAAAACTCCCTGGGGGAAGACTGGAAACTTGTGAAACTGATTAACGTGTACTTCTCAATGGACGAACTAATCAATACGCTTTATGAAAAGTCCCTTTCCCTTTCGCTTATTACCGGGGAGCATAACGGGAAGGAGCAGTTTTTCCGTGATCTTGCTGGCAGCGGGAATGAGGGAATGAAGACGATCGGGAACCTCGGTAATGAGATGATCCTGCGCAGGGAGGAACTGTGGGGTGACATCCAGAGGAAGATGGAGGCAATACTCCCCGGTTCATGCCGGCTCGCGGGCACATTAACTGTGGCAGAGCTCCTTGCCCATTTTGGGAACATGGAGAGGCTTGCAATGAGCCGATCATCATCAATACAGATGGCCGGAGCTGAAAAATCACTTTTTATAAGCAAGATGAAGGGCGTGAAAAATCCAAAATATGGACTCATATATAAGTGCCCTGTTGTTTCATCTGCTCCTGCACCGAAGAGGGGAAAGGTCGCAAGGAAACTCGCAGGAAAACTTACAATCTGCATCAGGGCAGATTTTTCAGGGAATCCCATTCAGGAAGACCAGATAGATAGAATGAAGGAGAAGGTAACTCAGGCCTGATCAAGTGTTGCCTGCCTTACCTCAAGCTCGCCTTCAACTTTTATGGGATATCTTGCAGTAAGGCATCCCAGGCATAGCTCACGTTCGGTCATCCCTATGCCTTTCATGAGTCCATTCATTGAAAGATATGCAACGGAATCAGCCCCTATGATCTGCGCCACCTCCTCCATTGACTTATTCAATGCAATGAACTGATCCCTCGTCTTCATGTCTATTCCAAAGTAGCATGGAGAGATTATGGGGGGAGCGCCTATCCTGACATGAACTTCAGTGGCACCCGCATTCCTTAGAATCCCAACTATACGTTTCATTGTAGTACCGCGAACGATACTGTCATCCACAAGGACAATCCTCTTGCCTTCAACAACACTCTTAATCGGGTTCAGTTTTATCTTGATTGCCGTATCCCTGTTGTTTTCGCCGGGCATTATGAAAGTTCTCTCCGAATACCTGTTCTTGAATAATCCCTCACTGTACTCAATGCCCGACTGCAGTGCATATCCAAGGGCCTGTGTTCTCCCAGAATCCGGAACAGGGATGACAATGTCGGCCGTGACGGGGAATTCCTTTGCAAGTTCCATCCCCATCTTCAGTCTTGCATCATATACCTCCTGCTTGTCAATAATGCTGTCCGGTCTTGCGAAGTAAACCCATTCAAACATGCAGTGGGAAAGCCTTGGAGATGGGTTCTTTATGAGGCTCGTGTAGGTTCCGTCCATAAACTCTATGACCTCACCTGGATCCACATCCCTTATTATCGTGCCACCAAGTACATCAATCGCGGAGCTTTCTGAGGCAACAATATAATCATTCCCCACTTTACCAAGTATGAGTGGCCTGAATCCCATCGGGTCCCTGAGGGCATACATTTTCCCCTGTACGAGGAGGATGGCAGAATAAGATCCCTTGAGGATATCCATTGAACTCCTGAGACCTGCCCTCGTTCCCTTCAGTTTCATCTCCCTTGCAATAATGTTGAGCATTACTTCCGTATCCGTTTTTGTGAGAAATGGAACTCCCTTCTCCTTCAATTCCTCGCGTAACGCATTGTGGTTAACAATTTCGCCATTATGTGCAAGCGCCATGTCACCATTCGAGGTCGATATCAAAAATGGGCCCGCTCCTGTAAGGTTTTTCTGTCCCGCAGTGGAATATCTGTTATGACCTATTCCTGTATTTCCCTGAGGAACCTGACCACTCTCAATATACGGCCTGAAACCCTCAAAAACATAACCATCCACCTTGAGTAAATTCACCCTTCTTCCATCAAAAATTGCAACTCCAGAGGCCTCCTGGCCACGGTGTTGAAGCGTTCTCAGTGAAACGTAGAGCTTATCAAAAGCTCCACTTGTGCCATAGTAACCAACTACGGCACAGTTCTCACTTGGTTTTAGCCCAGTTATAGGATCGAAGTTTTGGGGCTGGGAAGCCACAGTGAGCGCACCTCTTTTCTCTTACGTGGTAAGAGTGATGTCCACATCTTCTGCATCTGATGTGAACCTTCTTGTTGTTCATCTTTCCCATTACTGCTGTTCCATTACTCATTGGTCATCACCTTTTGATGGGGACACATATATCACGTTGTCCCCTCTTACAAGTATCCTGTTATGGAAACTCTTGGCCTCACCGTTTATTATCTCGCTGGCGTTTCTCAGAACGAGATTCATGTATACGTCATTACCTTCTAGGATACCTGAATATCCTCTGTTTCCCTTGACGTCAACAAGAACGTTCTTTTCTGCTGAGTTTCTTAAAACGTCCAGCGGTTTATTTCCTGTATCTGGATTTTTTGGCATACTGATTATAGGCTTATAGAACTGGCATATAAAAAAATATCTAAAGAAATACGAATTCAGGATAATGTTGAAATGCAGGGCCAAAAACATTTAGTCCGGCAGGGTCGAAGGAATGCACTTCAGTCAGGGTGTTGATGCAAATTTCTCTATTTTTTGCAATTATATACTGGAAAACATCCTTTGTTATAAGCGGGAAAATTCATTTTTAGCCGATCTACATTCGGAGTCACCAGATAAATAAGGGCTGTTCCTTGCTGTTAATCCTGGCAATCATTCATACCTTCATGACTCAGGTATTTGCTGAAACATCAATCTTTTCAAGTTATATTTGCCTCAATTTCGGTAACAGAATGCATGACGCAAGTGGGCAATTACATAAACGCTCAGCCCGGGCATATGGGATAAATCACTTCAAAAAGCATCATTCCAGAAGATTCATATTGAGGAAGATACAGTAGGAGGGGAAGAAATTAAATATCGCTTTTAATGTGCCGCATGAAATATGGGTTGAATGAGAAATGGATTACTGTTAGTCCCATCTGCCTTAATTATGTATTATCTTAAAGTGGTTTCAAGGGAAATCCAGAATGAAGCCATATCCTCGGCCGGTCAAATTTGGGTCCATGGCAGTAAGCCACCTGGCAGAATCACAGTAATTATAAGGCTAAACGATATCAAAGTTACCAAAAAAAGACATGAAAAAATCACACAATGAGATGTCAATTACACTGATATTTTCATCTCAGATTGAATGAATTTCACTAATAGAGGGATTTAGATTCTCGAGTTGGAGAGCATAAATGAAGGTGCAGGCAACCCAGAAGGAAAAATGATTCATTTCTGAATAAATACTTATATGGATAATGAATACTGGTAAAATCAACACTCAAGTTTGATATTTAAGGGTGAATGTAGTGAAAATGCCAAAGAATATGAAGATGTACTGCAAATACTGCAAGGAGCACACAAACCACGAGGTAGAGAGGGTAAGAAAGAGGAAGGCGAGTGAACTCAGGGCAGGTCAGAGGAGATTCAGGAGAGTAACCTCAGGTTTCGGAGGTTTTCCAAGACCCAGATTCGAGGGAAGGGAAAAGCCAACCAAGAGAGTCAGCATCAGGTACAGGTGCCTGAAGTGCAAGAGGGCTACGACAAGTCCAACCCAGAGGGCAAAGAAATTCGAGATTGTTGAGGTGAGATAATGGCAGAGAAGGAAATGAAGAAACTCAAGGGAAAGCAAAACAGGTTCATCAAGATAAAGTGTCCTGAGTGTGGAAATGAGCAGATTACATTCACAAGGGCCTCAAGCAACGTGACTTGTCATATTTGCGGGGCTGAAATAGTTAAACCAACCGGTGGCCTGATTAAAACATCAGGTGAGATTGTAGAAGAATACTGATGAATATGGAAACTGAGATACCTGAGGAAGGTGACCTTGTTGTCGTCACCATTTTGAAGGTCGACAAATTTAGTGCAGACGTAAGGCTGGATGAATATCCCGGGGTGAATGGGTATATTCACATATCAGAGGTTGCCAGCGGATGGGTCAAGTTCATTCGTGATCATCTGAGAGAGGGCCAGAAGACTGTTTGCAAGGTTCTTCAGGTTGATCCTAAGAGGCGGGTTGTTGAATTATCGCTGAAGAGGGTAAATGAGCACCAGAAGAGAGACAAGATTTCTCAATGGAAAAATGACCAGAAAGCCGATAAGCTTATGGAGATAGTTGCCCAGAATTTGAAGAAGAAGACGGAGCAGTGCATGGAGGAATTTGGCAACGATCTCATTCAGAAATATGGCTCTCTATACGAAGCATTCGAGGAGGCATCAAGTGAGGGAGACGAATTCATGAAAGGTACGAGAGCAAAGTGGAGAACCGCTTTCATAAAGGTTGCAGAACAGAATGTTGCCTCTCCTTTTGTGAAGATTGGAGGAAAGATGGAAATGTATTCCCTTGCATCTGATGGCATAGATAAAGTCAAGGCATGCCTTGCGGCTGGCCAGAGAGAAGGGGTTCAGATCCAGTATGCAGGTGCTCCCAGATATCTCATAAAAGTAAAAAGCCGTGAATTCAAGGAAGCAGAAGATATCCTAAAAAATTCTATCCAGAATATGCAGGAAAGTTCCAAGAAGCTGGGTGTATCTTTTGAGTTTGAAAGGGAAAGTAAGGAAAAATGAAGGGAGTTATCAGGAAATGTCCGGTCTGTGGATTATACACACTGAAGGATGAATGTCCTAAATGCCAGAAAAGCACTGTTGTGGCAGGCCCACCTAAGTATTCTACTTCTGACAGGTTCCAGAAATACAGGCTAGAAGAACTGGAGAAGATTTAAAATGGATAGAATAGTAATTAAAAAAATAGAAGAAAATATAACGTTCGAAAGTCCACCGGTATTGGTATGTGGGCTTCCCGGAATAGGAAACGTGGCAAGGCTTGCCGTGGACTACATTGTAGAGAAACTGAAGATGTCCAAGATATATGATATCTACTCCACACATCTTCCCGCACAGGTTTTCGTTAATTCAAACGGAACAGCATTTCTTCCAAAGAACAGCGTATATATGAAGAACATCTCCAAGAAGAAGAGCATGATCATCTTTACCGGAGACTTCCAGGGAAATACGCCAGAAGGCCAGTATGAAATTGGAGAAACAATCCTCAACATCGCCAGGGAAAACGGCGTCAAGACCGTTTACACACTTGGAGGATATGGGATAGGTAAGCTTGTAGAGAATCCAAGGATCCTTGGTGCGGTTACAAACCTGAAGATCAGGAAGAAGCTTGAATCCGCAGGCGTCATATTCTCAGAGAATGAGCCAGGTGGTGGAATCATAGGGTCTGCTGGTGTAATTATGGGACTTGCCGGCGAGTTCTATGGCATGGATGCTGCCTGCATAATGGGTGAGACCTCAGGATATTTTACGGATCCCAAGGCCGCTCTTGCGATTATCCGGACTCTTTCAACCCTGGTTGGTTTCAGGATCAATCTCAAGGAGATGGAAGAAAGGAGCAAGAATATCGAGCAGCTAACGGAGAAGATGCAGGGTGAGATGCAGGAACGCAGCCAGAAGGATGATCTCGGATATTTCGTCTAGACGTATAATATCGTGATAATCCAAATAAAATCAATTTCAGTTCATCCTGTAATATTTGATTATGAATTTGCGGGGGAAGGGATGAATTTTATCCGAAATGGGAATCAATGTTATCTCTGAATGATATTGCGGAAACTATCCCATTTGTAAACATATAATTGTTCCCAATCTTCTTGGCCACTACATTTTTTAAATCCTCCTTTACCAGTATTCCCCTTGTCCATTCCTCCATATATTACAAAATCGGTCATAGCGACATATTGACATTGCCTCCAAGAATGCATTAGAAATATATTGTGTGAATAACTGTTCCCCAAAAAAAACAAGTGAATAGGGGTTATAAAATCTAAATCACGGTTCCTCTATATATGGTAATGCTTGAAGACGACCCCTTTAAACCTGTCAAGGAGTATCATCCAGACAAGGGATATTACGAGCACCGCAATTATGTATATTAGAGGCACAGGTGTAACGAGTATGCCCTGCGAGGTGATTATTGTGATCACTATGATATCCAGGATTGATGCTGTAAGGAGGTATTTTGAGGGCCGTGACTTCCAGAATGCCCTCCTTTCCCTTACCATATATACAGTAAACTGACCTGAAAACACCAGCATGGCGAATATGTATGTTTGTATTTCAGGATGAGTCAGGCCGAACCTGAATCCTGTCCAGAGCACAAAGAAGCTTTCAACGACTATAAGAAGTGCCAGCGAAACAGAGGATCCCACAAGCGACCTCACATTCCACTGCTCCGGACTCTTTGAGAAGCCCACATTATCTGTGGATATTGACATTGTGACAAAATCGTTGGCAAATAGGAGAAGGATGATGTCAAAAGGAGTCGTTACAAAGAATCCAACTATGAAGAATGAAATTGTAAGGAATATTGCCACCTGAACGGTCTTTATTATCTTGTTCAGGGTGTATGTGAGCATCCTCTGAAATATCTTCCTTCCATCCTCAACAGCAGAAACAATATCCTCAAGCCCCTCATGTGTAAGCACGATGCTTGCCGAAGCTTTTGCAACGTCCGTTGCATTAGAAACGGCAATTCCAACCTCCGCCTGCTTGAGTGCAGGAGCGTCATTAACACCGTCTCCGGTCATTCCAGTTATGTGTTTTTCATTCTGGAGTTCCTTCACAATATTGTACTTGTCTTCAGGATATACCTCTGCAACCACGTCACAGTCATCGATCTTCTCCTTGCCACTTCTTATATCGCCGATTGCACAGCTGCTCTGTCCAATACCGACTTCCCTCCCTATCTCGCTTCCAATTGCTGATGAATCTCCTGTTATCATTCTGGGTCGAATGCCCATAGCCTTGAGTTGTGCTATGAATCTTGAAGAATCCTTTCTTGGCGGGTCATAAAGCGGGATAAGCCCAAGGAAAGTCCTCTCCTTCTCCCCAATCTTTGCAACACCAAGAGTCCTGAACCCTTTCTCCGCAAAATTCTTCACCCTGTCAAGTATCTCCCCCTTGTTTTCAACTTCGCACAGTCCTACAATTATCTGGGGTGCGCCCTTCATAACAAGAAATTCTCCATTATCTGTCTCAATCTTTGCCTCGGTCCTCTTGATTGCAGGATCAAATGGAACAAATTCCTTCCTCGTAACATTTGGAATGCTGTATCCCTGCCTCTTCGTGTAATCTATGACCGCCATATCAATTGCATCCATTGTGGATATGTCGGATGCAATCATTGCATAGTACATGAGTTCATTCTCGGTTGAATTATAAACAACGGGGTCGCTTACGGAGAGCCTGTTTTCGGTGATTGTTCCGGTCTTATCAAGACAGAGGGTGTCCATGGAGGCTGCATCCTCAACCGCCGTCAGTTTTGTAACAAGAACGCCCTTCCTTGACAGATCAAGGGCCCCGATTGCCATTGCCATTGTAAATGTGGCAGGGAGTGCAACCGGGACAGACGCAATAAGTACAACAAGCGAGAATGGTATGACATCCGTGAGGCTAACATGTATGTATAATGAATATGACAGGAGAATTGCAATCAGTACAAAATCCATGACAACGAGATATTTTACAATGTCAAGGATCAGGGCTTCAAGATGTGACTTAGCTCCTGCAAGATTCACAAGCTGTGCTGTCTTTCCAAAGATAGTTGAAGACCCTGTTGCAATAACGACACCTGTTGATTCACCACGTTTAAGGACTGAACTTGAATAAAGTATACTTCCCTTTGTCTTTTTCACGGGAAGTGATTCCCCTGTAAGCATGGACTGGTCAGCCTGGGACTCGCCATCTATGACCTTAAGGTCCCCGGGTATTATGTCTCCCATCCTCACATGAACAATGTCTCCCGGCACAATTTTAGATGCGTCCATATTCTTCCATGTTCCATCCCTCAGGACTCTTGCAGTCACGCTTACCTTTTTCTTCAGGACGTCAATGGCATCCTGCGCCTTAAGTTCCTGGACATAGCTTACAATTGCATTGAATACAAGGAGGAACAGGATAACATACATGTCCAGGTATTTCCCAAACATGTAAGTCAGAATAACAGTAAGCTCGAGCATCCAGGGAACAGGAGCCCAGAATTTCAGGGCGAATTTCAATACTGGATTTACCTTCTTTTCGGTTATGGCATTGAGTCCATACTTCCGGAGACGTTCAGCTGCTTCTGCCTCACTGATACCATTAGTGCTGGAATTAAGTCGCCTCAGGGCATGCTCAACCGGTTCATTCTCTCGGCCACTTTCCATATTGACCATAAATACTTGATAGCATAAAAAAGGTAAGTGGATATCTGTGTCATGATTTCCCGCAGCATCAGTGAGCAGGTACATAGAGGGAGTTTTTTCAAGGATAAACTTTTATTGCAGCATTAAAATACGTTGAAGATCTGGAATGAAATGGGTTACAAGAGAAAAGGCAAAGGTGGATAGAATCGCATGTCCCTGGCTGATCCATAGATTCGTGGATTCAGACGCGGAGTTTATATTTGTACCGGGGAAAATGGTGATGGAAGTTGCGAAGAATGAATCTGCCATCCCATTTGATATTGAAGGTGCAGAACTGATGCACTACATGGATAATGGTGAGGAGCGTGTAACCTTTGACGCAATCATAAGGAAGTACAGTCTGAAGGATGATGCGCTGCTTGAACTGGCCAGGATAGTAAGAGGTGCGGATGCCAGCATTCCTGATGCTCCCGTTGAATCTGCAGGCCTTGAGGCCGCAGCGCTTGGTTTCAGGAAAATCAGCAGAGATGACCATGAAAACATGAAGTTGCAATTTCCACTGTATGACGCACTTTATCAGTATGTCAGAAACAGGCTTGAACAGGGGACACATCTTGAGCATTCAAGATGATCAATCTTCAAATCGAAATTACTGGTGATGGCATATCTTCTGAGGTATATTCATTCATGTAAACAAGGGGTGAATTGTATTTATGCCTGCATATTGTTTCCGGGAGGAGATGCTTACGGTTTTCGCATCACGATTGAACATTCGCATGCATGATCTGCCAGTGATATGGATGCCCCGAATCACTGAAATAGCATAAAGGTACTGGAAAACACTTTAAAGTCGAATACATGTTGGATTATGGCAGTCAAGCCTAAAAAAGATGAATACAAACAGGTCTCTGTCTCGGAATTCTTCGAGAAAAACCGGCATATTCTCGGTTTTGATTCAGCCCAGAAATCCCTCTTCATGATAGTGAAGGAAGCAGTTGACAATTCCCTGGATGCCTGCGAGGAGCGGGGAATACTGCCTGAAATTTCAGTGAGGATCGAGAGAAAGCCAAACGACATATTCAGGATCACTGTTGAGGATAATGGACCTGGAATTGAGAGGACGATAGTTCCCAGGGTATTCGGGCAGCTGCTATATGGATCAAGATTCCACGTGCTCAGGCAGACAAGGGGACAGCAGGGCCTGGGAATCACTGCATCGATACTTTACGGCCAGAGCACATCCGGTGAGCCGTGTGAGATAATAACCAAGAGGGCGCAGGATGAGGTTGCCTTCCATTTCATCCTCGGCATAGATGTCAGGACCAACACAGCAGATCTCAAGGTCGAGGAACCGGTAATATGGGACAGGGAATCCGGAACTTCAATAGCAATCACTGCAAAGGGAAGGTATGTAACTGGAAAGCAGTCCATCATGGAATACCTGAAGGAGGTTGCGGTTGTCAATCCAAACGCAAGAATTCATTTTACTGATCCTGACGGGAAGAGCCTTGTTTTCGAGAGGTCCATAGAAGAGCCAGCAAAGCCGTCAAAGGCAACAAAGCCGCATCCATACGGAATAGAGCTTGGGGAGCTTTTATCACTTTCACAGATAACAGAGAGCACAACGTTATTGAAGATGCTTTCTTCAGAATTTTCCAGGCTGAGTGATAATTCAGCCTCTGAAATTCTTGCCAAGGCAGGCATAGATCCTGAAATGAATCCAAGAGACCTGGCAAAGGACGGGGCAAACGCAATAATGGAAGCAATTGCAAATACGAAGCTCATGCCACCAACTGCTGAATCACTTTCACCCATCTCGGAGCAGTTCATAAGGCTTGGAATGCTTTCTGTTTATGGGGAGGAAAGGCCCTCATTCTTCGGCAAACCCGTCTCTGGAAAGGTAAGGATATATAAGGGAAATCCTTTTTCAGTGGAGGTAGGAATGGTTTATGGTGGTGATCTCCCGTCAGAACAGCCTGTAAGGATCGTGAGATACGCAAACAAGGTTCCGCTGCTGTTCCAGCCCGGGTCGTGTGCCATCACACAGGCAGTCTCTGACATAGACTGGCGACAGCTAGGCTTTGATCAGAAGCAGGGAAAAGGCGTCCCGTACGGGCCTGCAATCATCCTCGTTCATGTACACGGGCCAAGGATCCCATACATATCAGAATCCAAGGAG
Organism: Thermoplasmatota archaeon; assembly: GCA_023381355.1. GTDB lineage: Archaea > Thermoplasmatota > Thermoplasmata > Thermoplasmatales > Thermoplasmataceae > Cuniculiplasma. The sequence continues at coordinate 39,675 of JAMCUL010000012.1, forward strand.
GCTATTGCCCCAATTGAGGAAATAATGGACGAGATCAGGAATGTGATAAGGATTGAGGTCAGGCAGCTCAGAAAATTCAACAGCAGGGCTGAAAGGAACAAGAAGATAGGGGAGAAGTTCAACCTAGTCAGCGTGGTTGTTCCCGAGATAGCTAAGAAGAGTGCTGAAATTCTTTCAATGGAGATTCCTGATTGCAAGATGGTCATAAGCAGGATAGCCAACGTTGTCTTTGTCAGGGAAGACATAGCAGGGGAGAATGGAAGGAAGACTTCAAGGACATCTGTGGTGAATTACACAATGGAGAACATATCAATGAACCTGAAGATTGTATATCCTTTTGGAGAAAAGGATCTTGAGATAAGGGATCTCCCTCCATCTGAATCATTTACTTACGACCAGGATCTGGATAAAATTGCAGGCGGATATTCGGGTGCTGAGTTTTACTTTACGGGAATCAATCCTGTATATGTGCAGGGAGCTGAGGAATTGCCAGCAGATTGGGGACTGAAGGGGGTTGAGACAGTTGAGGAATAGTGAGAATACAGAGGATTCTCTTAAGGAATTTGTAAGACTTATATATGAGGCAATAAGAAGCGGAGAGATACCTGAGGTGAGGCTGAAATCAAGGACAAGGGAGAATATAGTTCTCGACAGTCTTCTTGGCGTATGGAAATATGGTGACCAGGAGGTTGTGAGATCTGCAAGAAAGATGGACGGGGCACAGTTCATGGCAAAGTCCCTCTACACGATTCAGTTCATACTTGAGATGTTGAAGGATTCTAAATCATCAACTCTGAGGGAGATGTATTATATATCTGAGGGCTGGAAGGATTATAAATTTTCAGCACAGGACGAATCGAATCTCCTGGTTGAGGACATGGAAGTCATCACAGAACTGCTCAGGGAGGATTTTCATCTCAGGCCAGAAGAGAATGGGGCAAGCATAATCGGGAACATAACCATTGAGGAAAAGAACAGGAAGAACGAATTCAAGAGGATAAATTGCAGGGATGATGTCGGTGATGCAGGTTATACAATACCATATAATGTGGAATCTGAAAAGCTCCGGCTGATTTCACACGATGCCGACATGATAGTTGCACTGGAAACGGGAGGTATGTTTGACAGGCTTGTTGAGAACAAGTTCGACGAGGATTTCCGGGCAGTTCTCGTACATCTGAAAGGCCAGCCTGCGAGAAGCACGAGAAGGCTCCTGAAAAGGATGAATGAGGAGATGGGACTCCCGGTCTACATCTTCACGGATGGTGATCCATGGTCTTTCAGGATATACGCCTCGATTGCCTACGGTGCTATCAAGACTGCTCACATCTCCCACTGGCTTGCGGTTCCCACTGCGGAATTTGTGGGAATAACTGCAAGTGACATACTGACCTATGACCTTCCAACAGACAAGCTGAATGACAAGGATGTAGGTGCCCTCAATGCAGAACTCCAGGATCCAAGGTTCAATACGGAATTCTGGAAATCGGAGATAGAAACAATGCTAAAGATAAATCAGAAGGCTGAGCAGCAGGCACTTGCTAAATACGGTCTTAACTTTGTAACCGAAACATACCTTCCCGAGAAGTTGAACCTTAAATCATAGGTGGTCGTGATGGATACTACAATGAAACTGAAAATAATCCAGTGGAAGTCAACTGGAGATGTAAGCAGAAACCTTGAATTCATTCTCGACAGGATCGGCAAGACGGGGAAGGATTCACTTGTAATATTCCCTGAATACTCGATGATATACCCTGATTATAAAGACACACAGTCATTCATCGAAAAGTCTCAGGGAATTGGGGATTTTTTCATACATTCCATACAGGATTCTGCAAGGAAGAACTCTGTGGAGGTCATGATAAACTTTGCAGAGAAAAGCTATGGAAAACCATTCAACACTTCACTGCACATTAACAGCAGCGGAATGATCTCTGCAAGGTATTCAAAGACACACCTGTTCGATTCATACGGTTTCCAGGAGTCTTCCCTGTACCGGAGAGGGATGAATATTCCCGATCCTTTCCAGGTATCCGGACGATTCCTTGCAGGTGTTGAAATATGCTACGACATAAGATTTCCGGAGATAAGCAGGATGTATTCGTTGAAAGGTGCTTCTATCCTCATTGTCCAGGCAGGTTTTTACAGGGGGGAGATGAAATATGACACATGGATGACCATGCTCCGTGCAAGGGCCATGGAAAACGGGATGTTCGTCCTTGCTGCAAACCAGTGTGGACCGGACTTCCTTGGCCATTCAACAGTTATAGATCCATACGGAAGGATTCTGGCAGAGGTGAGCGAGGAACCCATGGATCTCGAGGCGTCAGTTGATCTCTCCATTGTGGAAAAGTACAGGGAAGATGTGCCGGTGCTTAATCACAGAAGAAAGGATCTATATGAGGTTGGCGGCCTCTAGGCGATCTGATCCAGTATGTTCCGGAGCGCTGCAACATCCATAACGCGGAACTCTGCAACTGTTTCACCACTGCCTACATGTATGGTTATGCACTCACTGCACTTCACGAAGGCACTTTCATCAGTCTTCTCGTCTCCTGCAATCAAGCATGGAAGGTCATTCCTGAACTTCCTGATTGCATCACCCTTGTTTACGCCAGGAATCTTCAGTTCAAGGACGCTTTTTCCCCTGTAAAGTTCCATGCCTGTCTCATATGCTATTTCTGCAATCCTTGCTGATGGTCCATCACGCCTATCTGGAGGAACAAGGCCAAGATGGAACAGTATCCCTGACGATTTATCATAAACCCTGAGCCCATCGTATTGTGTTTCAAGATGCATGTCAATGACCTTCCTCATCCTTTCCCTGTATGAATAGAAATCCCTGACCAGAGGCATCTCCTTTCCGTGAATATAGGCCACAGCACCGTGCATCCCGATAAGGTTTATATCCAGGCTGATGAATTTTCTCAGTTCGTCAACCTGCCTCCCGGATACAATAAAGAGGTCATATTTAGCTGAAATCTTCATGAGTATGCTTCTTAATCTTTCATCTGCATAACAATTTTCAGGATTGATGACTATAGGGACAAGGGTCCCATCATAATCCAGAAAAATCTGTGATCCGGCGATAAGAGTCTCCCTGATCCTCAATACTATTTCTTCACTGTTTCCAGAACTTTCTTCATCCACCATGTACCATCGTGCCTTCTGGCAAATTCCTTCATTGTCCTTAGCCTTAATTCTATTTCGTCTTTCTTCATCTCCATGGCCTGCTTAATCTTCTCTGCAACATCATCACCTGAGTTCGGATTTGTGAGTATTGCACCATTGAGGTATCTTGAAATGCCTGCGAATTCAGATATGATGAGGATGCCATTCTCTGAACTGCTCACATATTCCTCTGCGACAAGATTGAGACCGTCTATAAGCGGGGTGATCAGGGCAATATCTGCCCATCTGTAATAATTGCTCAGCTGGGCAGACGTGATCTTCCTGTACATATATATTATGGGTGTCCAGTGAATATTCCCGTACATTCCATTGATTCTTCCAATATTCATTTCCAGTTCATCCTTGAGATCGTCATAATCACGAACCCCGGATCTGCTTGGTGTAACGAGCATCAGGAACACAAATTTCTCCTTGAGCTCGGGGAATCTCTTCATAAGCGTCTCAATCGAATTAACCCTCTGGACAAGTCCCTTCGTATAATCAAGACGATCTATTGAGAAGATCACCTTTTCCTGATGGAATGGCTTCTTCTTCATCCTGTGTGAACTCTCTGAGAAAAACCTGTAATTTATTCCAAGTGGAATCGAGTGTATTTTCCTTTCCAGTTCTTTCTCTTTTCCAATGACCCGGTAGTAAGAATCCCTGAAGTTCTTTCCATATGTTTCTGTATGGAAAGTTATGGAATCTGCCCTTGAAATACTTTTCACTATGTCATTCCTCTCCGGGAGTATGGAATAGAACCCACTTGAGACCCACGGAATATGCCAGGTGAAGATCAATCTATTCCTGAAACCCTGATCCCTCAGAAATCCGGGAACAAGTGAAAGCTGGTAATCATGTATCCAAACAATATCATCAGGCTTTGAGACCCTCATAATATGCTCAGAAAATTTCCTGTTTACCTGCCTGTAGTAGTGATAAGCCCTGGAATCGTGGTATATCTTTTCCCTGAAGTAGTGGAAAAGAGGCCATAATGTACTGTTGCTGTAATCGTCATAATACCCTTTTTTTTCCTTCTGATCAAGAATTATCCTGTGAATCCTGTATTTTCCATTGTCCTCATTGAGGTACTGTGAATCCAGTGAGCCGTCTCCCCAGCAGATCCAGTCCCCTCCATTTTTCTCAAGAACATTTTTCAATCCTGTGGCAACTCCACCGACGTTATCCCTCCTTACGAAGCCGTTCCTGCCTCTGTCATAGGAATATGGACCACGGCTGGTTACCATTATTATGCCCATGAGCATGCATGGGATGGCGGATATATAACAGTTCCATGAATCTGGAATATCTGAGGAAATTATCAGGCACTTATGATATGTCCAAGCTCATTGAACATTCCAGGCCTGAAGGTTTCCTGTTAGGGAGGCATCATGTCAATCCACGTCTCCTCACGAATTCCACATCACGTTACTCTCCTGCATAGTTGCATGCATTCCCCGGTTGATATGTATCATTCATTTTTTCCCGGCGCATTCCACAAAAACCAGTGCATATAAAGGTCCCGGAATATATTGATTGATAGCCCACACCTTATTAAAATTCATGAATGCGTAAAAAATCCAATCAAATTCGCAATATATGGCATAATTCACAGGCTCTTAAATGAGAATTCCATAAAAAATATTTAAATATTTAATGAAGCTTACAATGTTAATGAATAGCATATTGAAATTCATACTTCTCGTGCTGCCATACGCATTCATGGTGCTTGGTTTCGGGATTTATGACAGAGCTACACCATATCTGGGTGGGATGCCGTTCTTTTACTGGTATCAGATCCTGTGGATATTTCTCGCTGCCATTCTAACCTCCACTGTATATTTTATTGAGAGCAGGGAGAGTAAAGGGAAGGTGAGTGCATGACTGTGAACCCTTTCAACGATCTTGACTATGCATTGTTCTTTGCGATCGTGCTTGTCGCCCTCTTTGTTGGTTTCATAGCATATCTATGGAGAAAGCCAAAGACGATGGAGGATATCCAGGAATGGGGTCTTGGAGGAAGGAGATTCGGAACAGTTGTGGTTTGGTTCCTTCTGGGCGGAGATCTTTACACAGCCTATACCCTGATTGCAGTCCCCGGCCTGGCATCATCATCAGGAGCGCTTGCAATGTTCGCGATTACTTACGGCATCATGATCTATCCTATTGTATACGCAACCATGCCAAGACTATACAATGTATCAAAAAAGAGAGGATATATCACATCATCGGATTATGTGAAGGACAGGTTTGATTCCAGGCTTCTCGCAATGCTTATCGGACTTACTGGTGTTGCTGCTGAGCTTCCCTATATAGCCCTGCAGATTGTCTCGATCTCGTATGTCCTGAGGGCAATGTTCCTTCCTGCGACAGTCACACTGATATTTGCTTTCGCGCTTGTGGCCATATTCACTTTCGTGAGTGGTCTCAGGGGACCAGCCCTTACTGCAATACTCAAGGATGCAATAATATGGGTAGCAGTAATTGCAATAGTGATTTATATCCCGTACAAGCTCGGCGGATTCCAGCCAATATTTGCAGATGCCTCGAAGTATTTTGCCGCATCAGGGTCATCATCATCAACACCACTGTTTGAATCCCCAACCCTTGGACTGGGATATACAACACTGGCACTGGGTTCTGCCCTTGCACTGTTCCTGTATCCTCATGGCGTGACGGGAACACTTGGTTCCAAGGATACGAAAACAATCAAGAGGAATGCATCACTCCTGCCTCTCTACAATATCCTGCTCCTCATGGTTGCAGTACTGGGAATAGCAGCAGTTGTTGTCCACAACGGTGTGTTTTCACCCAGTACTTCATCATTTGCCATCCCATACCTGATCAGGGATGAATTTCCAACCCTGTTCACATCATTCGCATACGCGGCCATAGTGGTTGGAAGTGTTGTTCCGGCATCGATCATGGCAATTGCTTCAGCGAACCTCCTTACAAGAAACGTATACCTGGAATACATAAACCCCAATGCATCTTCAAAGACACAGTCATGGCTTTCAAGAATCCTTGTCCTTGTGGTTATAGCCGCATCCCTTGCTTTCTCGCTTATCAAGGTTGCAAGCGGGGATATCGTATTTCTCCAGACTCTTGGAGGCGCAATAGTTCTCCAGACACTGCCTGCGATATATATTTCTCTCTATACAAGAAAAATGAGCAAATATACTGTGGGGCTTGGGTGGCTGGCTGGTATTAGCGCTGTGATTTACGGGCAGTATATCATAAACTTCTCAGGAAAAGCATTCATGACGGGGGCATACGACTTCATTTATGTCGGTATTTTCGGTCTGCTTGTGAACCTTCTGGTGATACTCATAATACACGGAATCTCACTGGGACTTGGAAAGGTGAAGGATGAAGGATTGATCGACAACCAGGAATTTGTCATTGATCAGTAAATATACCAAAATTTTTTTTTAATTCATGAAACTTTTTTCTCTTTTAATTTTACTGTGCAAGGCGATATTTAGTTCATACGTCCGTGGTAGAGGAACACCGAAATACCTGGACTTCCAGGAGCAACTGGTTTAACTTCATTCTCCATAAATTTATGCGCATGTTATATTTCGGTTCCGGGCAATTACACATCTCATCAGCACTTAGGTGAATCAGTGAATAAGCATGTATAACGTAATGCTTGGATTGCTGGAAATTGAAACGAGATTCACGAATGTCTTTCCTCTCAGTACATCCGTGCAACACATACACTCCTCAAGTTTGGGCATTTTCTAGTGAATAAGATGCATCCAAGAATCTTAAAAATTTAAAAACCCTAAGAAAGTCAAACACTCCTATCCATGGATATTTACACTTGGGGGCAATGATTATCAATTTTACCACCATTACTAATAAATTTCTCTTCACTCATGGACCAATAATGAAGCAACAAATCAGAAATTAATGATGGTAAGAGTTCTGGAATTCAGGGAAGAACTAATCCATTGCCTCGTTGTGGCGTAATGAATATTAACGACTGCTATGAAAGGGAGGAAAAATATTGAATAAACAAGTGGTGCCTGGACATTATACGCCAAAAAAATGAAGAGTTCAGTGATTAAGGGAAATGCGTCAAATCCATCGCACTTCAATTTACTCTGGCATCCAAACCATGGTCAAAAATTCTATTTTTCCCTGAGAATCACCTCATGAAGAGATCTGAATCAATCATTTTTTTAAGATGATTCAGATTCTGTGGAGAAAATACCCCGTACTCGGTTATGAAGCCTGTCACATACCTGGCTGGAGTCACATCAAATGCAGGATTCCTCGCTTTGCTTGTTTCCGGGCCTATCGATTTACCGTTAACGACAAGCACCTCCTCCTGTTCCCTTTCCTCAATGGGAATCTCATCACCTGATTTAAGGCTAAAATCGAATGTGGTACCAGGCGCAGCGACATAAAATGGAATCTTGTTCTCCTTTGCAAGGACTGCTTTTTCATAGGTTCCTATCTTGTTGGCAAAGTCGCCATTAGCGCAAATTCTGTCGGCTCCAACAATTGCCATGTTTACTTCTCCTTTCTTCATGAAATATCCGGCCGCATTGTCTGCTATAATTGCATGATCTATGCCTTCCTGGCCGAGCTCCCATGCAGTAAGTTTCGCACCCTGGAGTCTGGGCCTTGTTTCATCCACAAAAACGAATATATTCTTTCCGGCTTCCTTTGCAACTCTCATCGGCGCAAGTGCAGTCCCCCAGTCAACCACAGCAAGTGCCCCCGCATTGCAGTGTGTGAGTATTTTAGAATCATTCTGTATGAATTCATTTCCATATTCTCCTATCTTCTTACATCTACCACTTACCTCAAGGGAATATCTTTCAGCTGCATTCAAATCAAAATTATTCTTCTTCATGTAGTCAATTGCCTTGAAAAGATCAAACGCTGTTGGCCTTGTTGATCCAATTTTTTCAATTGCTTTATCCATGTCCTCACCATTCTTCTTTGCCATGGCAAGGCCAAAGGCCGCAGTAACTCCAATAGCAGGTGCACCTCTTACCACCATGTGCTTTATGGCATATGCAATGTCGTCGGAATTCTTTGCATCAAATATTTCGATCTTCTCCGGCAGCTTTCTCTGTTCAATCATTCTCACCATATTATTTTCAAACCAGACTGCCCTGAGTTTTCTTTCATTTCCATCAACTAACATCTTCATTGGGATCATCCTTAAATTTCTTTAACGTATTAAACAATATTCTAATCTGGAAATGAATTATCTGATCTCTGGTGGCATCATCTTCAGGTGAACAGGGGGCAGGTTGAGGGTTGGAGAGAAGCCCATTTGCGTGATATTAGAAAAATCAGTTCCATTGTTTTGCGATTCAGGAACTGGGGAATCATAACATGCTTATCAGCAAATCTAATTCCGGTATGGTCATTCATCCCATAAGGATGTAATGATGTTTAACCGGGAGGGAAATCCGGGGAGTAAGACGTTAGAAATTGAATAACTGGCAACTTTTAAAAGAATGTTTATATTTCAAAAAGATATTCACTACGCCGGCAAAAAATAGGGCCCATAGCTCAGCTAGGTAGAGCATCTGGCTTTTAACCAGAGGGTCAGGGGTTCGAATCCCCTTGGGCCCGTAAGGGTGATAAAAAATGAGTAAATTCAACGTGTTGCACCACGACTTAGTACCAGAGCATGATCTAGTTGAGGAAAGGGATGAGGGGCAGGTTCTTAAAAAATTAAATACACAGAAAGATTTTTTACCCAAAATAAGCATTAAGGATCCAGCTATAGAAGCTCTATCGGAGATTTATGGAGAGATTAGACCGGGAAGAATTATCAGAATCACGAGGAAGGTATCAAGAGACGATAAGACTGTTGGTATCACGGAGTATTATCGGGTTGTTAGTAACGAGGTTATGAGATGAAGGAAATTATTGAATCGTATTTTAAGAATGAGAGCATTGTTGGTGATCAGATTGAGTCCATGAATACCTTTGTGGCGTCAATAGACAATCCAGATAGCGTTATGCAGAGGATTGTGGACGAGACAAAAATTTCTGACGATGATGAACCTGGCGTGATTGTTCTTGACTCAACGAAAACTGGTGGAAGGGACATAAGAATCTATTTTGGAAGACCAAAGGAAAAAGGCAAATATTATGGACAGCCAACAGTATGGATAGATACTCCCGAGATCAAGGAAGCGTCGGGAGCCACAAACCAGATAACTCCGCAGGAGGCCAGGATCAGGGATCTGAACTATACTGCTCCAATCAATTTAAGATTGAAGGTAGTTGAAGATGGAGTGGAATCCACTCCTGAGACAATCAAGATTGGAGAAATGCCAGTGATGGTGAGAACAAAGGCATGCACTCTGTACGGGTCAAATCTTGACAGGTATATTGAGAAGAATAACGGGCCAATAAACGGGACAAGAAAGGAAAAACTCCAGTATGTAGGTGAGGATCCAAACGATTCAGGCGGTTATTTCATAATCAGTGGGAGTGAAAGAGTTATTGTTTCCCTTGAAGATCTTGCACCGAACAAGATCCTGGTTGAATACGAGGAGAAGTATGAGACGAGGACTGAGGTTGCAAAGGTATTCTCTCAGGCTGGCGGATACAGGGCTATGACATCTCTAGAGAAGTCAAGGGATGGGGATATAAATGTCAATATCCCTACAATATCAGGTGCCATCCCCATAGTAATACTCATGAAAGCCCTGGGAATGGAGAAGGATAAGGACATCCATGATGCAATCCATTCAACGGATGAAATGGACCCCATTATATTCTACAACATAGAGGCATCAAGAGACGCAAAATACCTTGCACCAAACGGTGTTGTGAACCAGGAAGATGCCATAAACTACCTTGAGAAGAGATTCGCAGCCGGACAGGCAAAAGATTTCAGGGAAAAGAAGATTTCGCAGATAGTTGATAAATTACTTCTGCCGCATCTTGGCGATTCCAAGGAAGACAGGATCAAGAAGGCACTGTATCTTGGAAGGATGGCCAGGGCCCTTCTCGAGCTGAACCTAGGGATAAGGAAAGTGGATGACAAGGATCATCTTGCAAACAAGAGGGTCAAGCTGGCAGGCGATCTTATGGATGAGCTGTTCAGGAACGCATTCCAGTCAGTTATCAAGGATCTGAAATACCAGCTTGAGAAGACGTATAACAGGAAGAAGGGACTGAGAATAAAACCTGCTGTGAGACAGGACCTGTTGACGCAGAAGATCATACATGCAATGTCGACCGGCAACTGGATTGGTGGAAGAACCGGAGTATCCCAGCTTCTTGACAGGGTTTCCAACGTGAGCACCATATCTCATCTGAGAAGAATAATTTCTCCACTGACAAGGTCCCAGCCTCACTTCGAGGCAAGGGATCTCCACCCAACACAGTGGGGCAGGATATGCCCGAATGAGACGCCAGAAGGACAGAACTGTGGTCTTGTCAAGAATGAGGCACTGATGATTAACGTTTCAAAGGGTATAGACACAATTGATGTACTTGAATTCCTGAATGAAAGAGGAATGAGGGAACCGTCAAGAGAGGAAGAGGACATGGGCAGGGTTTATCTCAACGGTGATTTCGTCGGTTACCACGCCGATCCAAATAGTCTAACCCAGGAAGTGAGAAAGGCAAGGAGGAAGGGTGAAATTTCAGATGAGGTTAATATCCGTTTTGATTCATCAAACAGGGAAGTCGTAATAAACTGTGACAGGGGAAGGATCAGGAGGCCACTTCTCGTGGTTGAAAATGGGAAGGTGGCAGTTACAAGAGACATACTTGAAAGATTGAGGCTTGGTGAACTGCAGGTAAGAGACCTTACGAGGATAGGGGTGCTTGAATGGATAGATGCAGAGGAGGAAGAGGATCTTTACGTTGCACTTTATGCATATGATTTCCCTGAAAGATGCCCTTCATGTGGCACACTTCTTTTCAGGTCCATTGTTGACTGGGTGAACGAGGGTGAAGATGATATCAAGCTAATGTGCCAGAGATGCGGGAACGTTTTCAAGGGTGAGTCCCGCATCACAATGGAACATACACATCTGGAGATAGATCCTTCGATGATCCTTGGGGTAACCGCATCAATGATCCCATACCCAGAACATAACTCATCGCCAAGGATAACAATGGCATCGGCAATGACAAAGCAGTCCATTGGACTCTCAGCAACAAACTTCAGGGTCAGGACAGATACAAGAGGGCACTTTATGCATTATCCGCAGGTTCCGCTCGTCAAGACACAGGTCATGGATTATGTGAAATATGAGAAGCGGCCTGCAGGCCAGAATTTTGTTGTAGCAATTGTCTCATACCAGGGATACAACATCCAGGATGCCATAGTTTTCAACAGGGCAGCAGTGGAAAGAGGCCTTGGCAGGAGCAACTTCTTCAGGACATATAAGGCTGAGGAGAGGAGATATCCTGGAGGAGACGAGGATAAGTTCGGAATACCGCCTCATGATGTCATGGGAGCGAGGATGGAGAATTTCTACAGGGAGCTTGATCAGGATGGCATAATAAATCCAGAGGCGTATGTGCAGGGATCAGATGTCCTTGTCGGGAAGACATCACCTCCAAGGTTTTCTGGAGAGGACAGTGACAGGCTTGGCCCGCAGAGAAGAAGGGAATCTTCAGTTACAATGCGTCCCAACGAAAGTGGATATGTCGACAACGTCATACTAACTGTCTCCGAGAGCAACAGCAAGATTGTGAAGATAAGGGTAAGAAGTGACAGGAGGCCAGAACTTGGAGATAAATTTGCATCAAGGCATGGACAGAAGGGTGTTATTGGTGCCCTTGTCCCCCAGGAGGACATGCCATTCGCTGAATCTGGCACAATCCCTGATATCCTCATAAACCCCCACGCGATTCCATCAAGAATGACGATCGGGCACATCCTTGAGATGATCGGGGGAAAAGTTTCGTCCATGAGGGGAAGCCAGGTTGATGGAACAATATTCAAGGGCGAACCTGAAAATTCACTCAGGGAAGAACTCTTAAAATACGGTTTCAGGTATGATTGTACTGAAACAATGTATGATGGAATTACTGGAAAGAAGCTTGAGGCTGAAATATTCACCGGAGTCATATATTACCAGAAACTGCACCACATGGTTGCAGGGAAATTCCACGCCAGGTCAAGAGGGCCGGTTCAGATCCTTACAAGGCAGCCCACTGAAGGAAGATCAAGGCAGGGAGGCTTGAGGTTTGGTGAAATGGAGAGGGATACCCTCATAGCTCACGGGGCGGCCATGGTCATTAAGGACAGGCTCCTTGATCAGAGCGACGGGACAATACTCTATGTCTGTGGGAACCAGTCATGCGGTCACATCGCAATTCTGGACAGACGGAAAGGCACATTGAGATGCCCTGTATGTGGAAACACTGGAAATATACATCCAATCGAGACGAGTTATGCATTCAAGCTTATGAGGGATGAACTGATGTCAATGGGTGTTATGATGAGACTTATTCTTGGTGATCTTAAATGAATAGCTTTATTTCTAAACGGATAAATAAGATACAGTTTGCATTGCTTTCCCCTGATGAGTTCAGGAGGATGTCGCAGGTAAAAGTGATAAATGCAGACACAAATGGAGATGATGGTTTTCCAATTGAGAAGGGATTGCTTGATACTCATATGGGTGTGACAGAACCGGGTCTGAAATGTGCCACATGTGGAGGGAAAGTGGACGAATGCCCGGGGCATTTCGGGCACATTGAACTTGCAATGCCTGTGGTACATGTTGAATTTGTAAAGGAGATAAAGATGTTCCTTGATGCAACATGCAAGAGATGTTCAAGGATCAAGTTAACTAACGAGGAGATTGAAACCTACCGCAAGAGATTGACCGAGAAGCCTCTTGAAGACTATGATCCAGAGTATCTTACTGTGCTCATCAAGAGGGTAACCGATCAGGCAATTAAGAGGAATATCTGCCCGCACTGCGGTGAGAAAAACCCGAATATTATCCTGGATAAACCTACCACATTCAGGGAGGGTGAAATAAAGATCACTCCAAAGGAAATCAGGGAGAGGCTTGAAAAGATAGGAGATGATGATCTTATTTTCTTTGGTTTCAACAGCAGTTTCGCAAGGCCGGAATGGATGATTCTAACCGTACTGCCCGTACCACCAGTGAATGTAAGGCCATCAATAAAACTGGAAACATCAGAAACAAGCGAGGATGACCTGACACACAAGCTTGTCGATATCATAAGAATTTCACAGAGACTCAGGGAGAGCAGGGATAACGGCTCCCCACAGCTGATTATCGAGGATCTCTGGGATCTTCTGCAATTTCATGTTACCACATATTTCGATAACCAGACTGCAGGCATACCACCTGCAAGGCACAGATCTGGAAGGCCACTGAAAACCCTTGTTCAGAGGATGAAGGGAAAGGAGGGAAGATTCCGGTCAAACCTTTCAGGAAAGAGGGTAAACTTCTCAGCAAGGACAGTTATATCTCCAGAGCCGTTCCTCTCCATCAATGAGGTCGGTGTACCTGAGAAGGCCGCAAGGGAATTAACCGTCCCTGTCTCTATCACCGCATACAATATAGACACGATGAGGGAGTGGGTTAAGCGTGGCCCAGCCCCAAGAGACGAGCTCAATAAATACGTTTCCGGGGTGAATTACATTCTCAGGCCGGACAGCAGGAGAATCAAGATAACAGACCAGAACGCCCAGGATAACAGTGAGAAGATCGACATAGGATGGGTTGTTGAGAGGCAGTTATCTGAAGGGGATATAGTCCTTTTCAACCGGCAACCTTCTCTTCACCGGATGTCCATGATGGGACATACTGTGAGGATTCTTGATGGCCAGACATTCAGGTTCAACCTGGCAGTTTGTACCCCGTACAATGCGGATTTTGACGGTGACGAGATGAATCTTCACGTTCTCCAGAAGGAGGAGGCGAGAGCAGAGGCAAGGATCATAATGAAGGTCCAGGAGCAGATAATGTCACCAAGGTACGGTGGCCCTATTATCGGAGGAATCCACGATCATGTAACTTCACTGTTCCTGCTCACACACGGGAATCCCCTCTTCACTTCGAGGGAAACAATGCACATCATGAGTTATATCGAAAATCCCAGGCTGCCTGAACCTGTCAAGAACAGGAATGGAGAGCCATCATACTTTGGAAGAGATATTTTCTCATCCATACTGCCGGACGATTTCAATATAAAGTTCAAGAGCAAGCTGTGCTCTGGTGCAAAGCTGGTTGACGGAAAATACCACTGCGACTACGAGGATAATGACGAGGATGTATTCGTGACAATAGTCAACGGAAAGCTTGTTCACGGAACAATTGATGAGACTGCAATATCCCCGTTCGCTGGAAAAATAATTGACAAGATATACAGGAAGTACGGATCAGACAGGGCTGCAAAGTTCATTGATGAGATGACAAGGCTTGCAGTCGGGTTCATAAGTTTCAGGGGTTTCTCAACAGGCATTGCCGATTACGACATTCCCGAATCAACCATCCAGGAAATAAGGGAGGAATCTGATACAACAGAGGAAGAGGTAAACAGGCTCGTAATGACTTTCAGGGAGGGCAACCTGACTCCAAGGGCAGGCAAGTCCTCGGAAGAGACTCTTGAGGAGGAGATAATGAAAGTTACTGGTGAGGCAAGAAAGAAATCTGGTGATATTGCATCCAAGGAACTCGGTCTCACAAATCCATCCGTCATAATGGCAAGATCAGGTGCAAGGGCAAAAATGCTTAACATATCTGAGGTTGCCGGAATGGTTGGACAGCAGTCTGTGAGGGGACAGCGTCTCAACAGGGGATATGATGGAAGAACACTGACTCACTTCAAGAAGGGAGATCTGGGAGCTGATTCCAGAGGCTTCGTAAGGTCCTCATATAAGAGCGGCCTGAACCCACTGGAATATTTCCTCCACAGTATAGGAGGAAGGGAAGGTCTTGTGGATACTGCAGTGAGGACATCAAGGAGCGGTTACATGCAGAGGAGGCTCATCAACGCATTTGAGGATCTGAAGGTGAATGAGGAAGGGCAGGTTACCGATACGGTCGGTGCAGTGGTTCAGTTCAGGTATGGTTCCGATGGAATTGATCCCACGAAGAGTGACAATGGGAAGCCAGTGGATCTTGACTACGTTCTGTTTGATATTGAAAACACAATGAAGGGCAAAGAGGGAAACGACGTAAGGAAGGCTGTAAAATCAACTGAAAGGGTTGAGATCACAGGAAATGAAGTTGCGGTCTGGAAGGACAGCACCGCAAATGCAAGGAAGCTGAATGAAATGAAGGTCCCATTCAGATATGCCGTGGATTTCAAGGTGCCAGAACACGTTAGGGATGCATACATAGCGACAAACGAGAAGGCAGCAACATTTCACCTTGTAGTATCCAGCGTAGAGGATTATGTTCAGGATGAGGAAATAATAATGAAAAGCAACGGGAATGGGGTATCAACATTAACCATATCTTCAGTTGAGGAGATACCCGGTGGAATTGCCGGGTCAAGATTCATGGTTGAGGGCAGGCCTTTGGGAAAGATCAGGTCAGTCTATGTTGCGCAGTTACCTTCTGATGTGGAAGGTGATATTCAATGAAGGTACTTCTAATCAGGGATTCACAGACAAATGCCAAGGAACTGAAATCCAGGGAAACACCATTTTTTTACGCCCTTTGCGGGGATTCCGTAAAGAACATCAAGGACGCATATGTCAGTGGAGGAGGGAAGAACGCCACATTCCATCTGACTATAGGCTCCATTCAGGAATATGGTTCTCAGGAGAATTGCATCGTGAACCAGTGCGGGAAACCAGAATATGTACTTGAAATTACGGGAGTGGAGCACAGCGAAAGCGGTGTTCCTGCATCGAGGTTCCTCATAGAAGGCAGGAAGATTGAGACGATAGATGGCATCCATGTTGCTGAGATAAGCGAAAAAGGCAGAGCATCCCCGAAGGAAAACAGGGTAACCAGCACGGTAAATGAGTTGCATAAAGAAACGGCTCTCGCTAATGCAGAAGAGGTGGAACCCATCGATATATCAAGAAACAGGGTCCTGTTATGGCGTGATGTATCGAAGAAGGTCAAGCAGCTCATTGAGACTGGAAGCTGCATATATGCAGTTGACTTTGAGGTATCTCCTGGAATAAGTGAAGGCTATATATCTACAGATAAGAAAAAGGCATCAACACGTGTCATAATAGATAAAGTCAAGCCATACGCAGAAGCCGAAGGAATCATCAAGAAGAAGGAGAAGAGCCTGAAGACGCTTCTTTACATCAGTTCAGTACACCTGCTGGACAAGCCCGTAATGTCGTCAGATTTCATATTTGCAGGAGGGCCTCTCACCTCGATTGAGACCAACTATGAGGCACAGATTTCCAGGATTGAAATAACAAAGAAGGAGGAATATACATCGCAGGTATCTGCAGAAGTTCTCGCTCTTATAGATTCAGAGAGCAGGAAAGGCGTTATCCTGCCGATTGACATTGCCCAGCGGCTCATGGACATGAAGCAGAAACTTAAGGGCAATGAATTTTCCAAGATTCTTGAAAGGGTAGAGCAGGAGATTGATAAGAGAAGGATTGATCCCTTTGAAGCTGTCGGTATAATTGCTGCACAGAGCATTGGAGAACCGGGCACGCAGATGACTATGAGGACCTTCCACTATGCTGGAGTCAAGGATGTGGATGTTACTCTTGGCTTGCCCAGAATCATAGAGATCGTGGATGCGAGACGTACCCCTTCAACACCGTCCATGAACATATTCCTCACGTCGGAATATGAGAAAAGTGAGGAAGTTGTCAACAGGGTGATGAGGGAAATAGAGAACACAACCGTCATAGATGTGTGTGAAATAAGTACCGACATTTCCGGGATGACTGTAACTATAATCCCAAGGAAAGACCTCCTTGAGAGGAGGAAGGTCTCATATGAGGACATAATGCGTGTTGTTTCTGCCCAGAAAGGAATCACAATCATAGGAACTGAGGGAAACAATATAGAGATCAAGCCCTCATCTGATTCATACAGGAAGCTGTATGCGTTGCAGGAATCAATAAAGGGGCTTACCATCAAGGGATTCCCCGGCATCAAGAGGGCTGTAGCCATAAGGGAGGACAACGGCACATACAAGATACAGACTCAGGGTTCAAACCTGAGGCAGGTACTGGAAATTGAGGAAATAGATTCAACAAGGACAAGCACCAACGATATTATAGAGATAGCGAACGTGCTTGGAATTGAGGCAGCGAGGAATGCAATCCTGAATGAAATCAAGGAAACCCTGCACGAGCAGTCACTTGAAGTTGATGAGAGGCATCTCATGGTCGTTGCAGACATGATGACCTTCGAGGGAACTGTCAGGGCAGTGGGGAGGCAGGGAATATCCGGAAAGAAGAGCAGTGTGCTTGCCAGGGCAGCCTTTGAGATTACAACAAAGCATCTAATGAGGGCAGGAATCGTCGGAGAAACTGACGAACTGACCGGTGTTGCTGAAAATATAATAGTCGGGCAACCTGTCACGCTGGGTACCGGAGCTGTTAACCTTGTTTACAAGGGAATGAATACCAGCAGTAGAAGCACTGAGAAAAACAGTAACAGGGATGAAGTATTGAAAGGTGAATAATTTTGGGTTCCAAGGGAGTTACAATTGACAACAGGATCATGGAACTGCGTGCACTATTCGACAGGGTTGCAAGAGTTGAGGTGAAGGAATGCATGGAAAATGATGACATGGTTCTCTTCATCGTGCCCGAAAGGAAGATGGCCGAGATGTTCAAGAGGAATCAGAATGTGGTTGCAAATCTCAAGGAGAAGATAAACAAGCACATACTGATCGCAGAATATTCAAGGGACATGATTTCTTTCGTGAAAAACCTGTATTTCAGGTATGGGGTAAAGGAGATCTACATCAAGTGGGATCAGGGCCAGATTGACATACAGGTATCCGTGGATCCAAACGAAGTGGGAAAGGCAATAGGAAAAGAGGGGAGAAACGTCAAGCTTATGAAAGATGCAATTTCAAGGTTTACAGAGATCAAGTCTCTTTCAATAAAGCAGCCATAGACCATTTTTCAGGGGAAAGGATATAAGCCTATACCCCATATATGATAGAGAGTTGAAATAAATGGACAGTAATAAATTTAATAAATCTTCAGCAAATCCTGACGATCAGATTACAAAGGTCATAATGCCCAATAAGCGGAAGGGGGAGATGTTCGGAATAGTTGAGAAATTATCGGGAGGATCTCACCTGACTGTTATGTGCGAGGATGGATTCACAAGAGCCTCCAGGATTCCGGGGAAGATGAAGAAGAGGATGTGGATCAGGGAAAAGGATCTTGTTATCGTGAAGCCGTGGCAGTTCCAGAATGAAAAGGCAGATATTGTATACCGGTACACCCAGACGCAGGCTAATTATTTGAGCAGGAATTCAGTCCTTCCTGAAATCATAAATATATTCAAGTAAGATGGAAGATACATCAGCATTAAGGAAACTGCTTGATCGTGATGAGTTCAAGTTCAGTGAAAATCTCGACAGGAAGACAGAGGGGCTGGTATTTGATAAGAGGACCATAGATGCCATATTCCAGGTTTTCAAGGAGTTTTCCATCAGGAGCCTGGATTTCCCGATCTCATCCGGCAAGGAGGCCCTGGTTTTCAAGGTTATAGGGAATAAGGGCCCCCTGGTAATGAAGATATTCAAGATGTCCACTCTGAAATTCTCCAATATCCAGAAATATATTGACGGGGATCCAAGATTCAAGAATTACCGGAAGACGAGGGGAAATATTGTATACTTATGGACCAGAAAGGAATTCTCAAATCTATCACTGTGCGAGGACAACGGGATCAGGACTCCAAGGCCATACGGCTTCAAGGAAAACATTTTGCTTATGAGTTATGTAGGCACAAAAGTCTCTCCCGCCCCAAAACTTAAGGACGTCACCGAATTGAAGAGGGAGAAATACCTGACTGATGCAATGCTGCAGTACAGATCCATGGTTGAAAAGGCACACATAGTTCACGCAGATTTCAGTGAATACAATATACTCTGCCACATGGGAAGAAGTTATGTGATTGATTTAGGACAGGCGGTATCAAATGAACATCCAATGGCAGCAGAATTCCTTAAAAGGGATATTGACAATATGAGGAACTACTGCGAGAGAAACAGGATAGAATTTCGGGAGGACTGGGTTCCTGAGCTAAGGAGGAATGATGAGGATGAGTGATAAATACAGCATTTCAGTGAGAATCCCTAAGGAGCGTATAGGTGTTCTCATAGGAAAGGACGGCGCGGTGAAGAAATCTATCGAGGAAGCAGGTGAATGCATCCTTGAAATTGATTCACAGGAGGGAGACGTTCTTATAATCCAGAACGGGGACCCTGTAAATGTAAACATAACGGGAGAAGTTGTCAGGGCGATTGGAAGGGGGTTCAACCCGGACAGGGCTTATAACCTTTTCAACGACGGCTTCCAGCTTGTGGTGCTTCCACTGAGGGATGTGGCAAAGAAAGGTTCCAACAGGATCAGTGAGATAAAGGGAAGAATCATAGGAAGGGAAGGAAAAACAAGGCAGATCATAGAGGACATAACAGACACCATGATTTCAGTATACGGCGACACGGTTTCACTCATAGGAGATTATATCTCCATGAAATACGCCCTGCAGGCTGTGGAGATGCTTATTGAGGGAAGGAAGCAGAGAACAGTCTACTCATTCCTTGAAACAAGGGTAAAGGACCTGAAGATGGAAAGGTTGAATGAGTCATTCAGGTAACGCCTCAACTGTGACCTTTTGATCCTCATAATAAGTGTTATATTGCTTTATCAAATATCCAGACACAGCGGGGTGGGGTAGCTAGGAAATCCCGACGGGCTCATAACCCGTAGATCGATGGTTCAAATCCATTCCCCGCTATACTCGTATATCTTTTGAATTAATTCCCTGAAATTCCCATTGCCACGAAAGGGGATGTTTCCATATCCAAGATCATTCAGCTTTTTCTCTGTGGTTCTGCCTAATGGAAAGCACCTCCTTCCGGTATAAATACCATGAGTCTGGGAATGGAATGTCTCCACCTCTGATGGTGACGTGAAGACAAATCCAATAGCATCCGGGCCAGAGGCATGCATTTCTATCTCTACGGAAGAATCAATCTCCACATACTCATACAGCACAAGATTCAGGCAGATGACCCCACACTCATACGCCCTCCTCTCGAAAATATCTGTATGGCTGAAATTCCTTGGAACTATTACTCTATCGCCACTTTTCATGCAGCTGCATATTGAATCTGCAAGTCCATCTGAATCATGATCCGGAGGCGTGATGGAATCCACTCCATTCTCAAGGAGCAGATCCCTGGTTCTTTCTCCAATGGAGAAGACCTTCACGTTCCTGATGCATTCAGGTCCATACTCTTCCATGAATGCCCTTACGCCATCAGTGCTCATGAAGGCAATTCCCTGAAAAGATTCCTTACGCGGATCAAAGTCTCCCTTTCTCCTGACAGTCTTTGCCAGGGGTATATTTACAATCCTGATGGGATATTCCTCACTCTTAAATTTGTTCTCAGGCCTGAAGCTGATTATGTACCTCAGGCGATCATCTCCCGGACCCTGTGTGCAATGGCCCTTGCATCAGCGAGATCAAGTATTTTCCTTATTATCTTAACCTCAGTTTCACCTGAGGTTATGTCAATGTACAGTATTTTTTCAATGGGATGGTAAAATATCCCGTTCGGTGTTGAACATCCGAAATCCAGAATGCTGGATACCTCCCTTTCAAAATCAAATCTCCTCCTGGCAACAGGATCCTCGCAGCTCTTTATCCCCTCATTATCTGCCGCTGTTCCTCTGGATACCACAGCTATGATTCCCTGATTGGCAGCAGGCACATTCATGGCCTCATCCAGGACAGTGAATCTTCTTCCGGGAAAGAGCCTTCTGATACCGGCCTCTGAGAGTACGATACCGTCATACTCGCCATTCTCCAGTTTTCCGATCCTTGTATCAATATTTCCCCTTATATTGTGGAATTCCCACTCAGGATGAATCCTTGAAAGTTGCTTCTCTCTCCTCGGTGACGAGGTTCCGATCCTCATCTTCCTGTTTATGTTCTCATCATCCCTCAGGAGGAGTGCATCATGGTAGCTTTCCCATTCAAACACTGCGGTTACCTGGAGATCATCATCCAAATCACCGGGCATGTCCTTTGCACTGTGGACTGCACAGTCCAACCTGCCTTCCAGGACCATCTCATTCAGCCTCCTCACGAAAAGCCCGGTTCCCCCTATTTCCTTCAGGGACTTTTCCTGCGTCTCATCTCCGTGGCTTGTTACCCTTTCTATTTTGCTGTCCCTTTTTCCAAGTCTTTCGACGAACATTTCCGCCTGAAGGACAGCAAGCTTACTGGATCTTGTTCCCACTAACATTAAGATCATACTCCAGTGCATAGGCCATCTTGAAGGCGGCCATCTCTACCTCTTCCGGCGTGTGTGCCATTCCTATGAACGAAGTCTCGAACTGCCCGGGTGACAGGTAAATGCCATTCCTGAGAAGGTTCTTGAAGAATTCTGTAAACATGGGAATACTGCATTTCTTTGCACTTTCATAATCTGAAACTTCGTGGCTGCTGAAGAAAACAGTGAACATGTTGTATACCCTGTTTACCCTCACCCCAAGATCTTTGTATGGCTCAAGTTTATCCTCAATCCATCTCGCAAGCTCAATTGTAGGATTATAGTCGCTCTTCTTCAGGAAATGCAGGGTCGCAATTCCTGAGGCCATGGTATAGGGGTTTGCCGAAAATGTTCCTGACTGGTAAACATTTCCGGATGGGGAAATATTCTTCATAATCTCCTCCGAACCACCAAATAATCCAACCGGCATTCCTCCTCCTATGATTTTTCCCATTGTGGTTATATCCGGCCTCACTCCAATAAGATCCTGGTATGCCCCATAGTGGAACCTGAATCCAGTGATCACCTCATCGAATATGAGGAGTGAGCCGTACCTGGTGGTAATTTCTCTCAGGAATTTCAGGAAATCCTTTTCCGGTGGTATAACACCCATGTTCCCAAGGACAGGCTCGGTTATCACAGCTGCAATATCGTTTCCATGCCTCCTGAATATATCCTCTATATTTTCGACGTTGTTGAATTTCCCAACCAGAACTGTTTTGCCTACCTCTTCCGGAATACCCCTGCTTGATGGTATGCCGAATGTCATTGCCCCACTACCCGCTTCAACGAGAACGTAATCATGGGAACCGTGGAATCCACCTGCCATCTTGAGGATGAGTTTCCTTCCTGTGTACCCCCTGGCAAGTCTTATTGCGTGCATTGTTGATTCAGTGCCGGAGTTCACAAATCTCATCATTTCGATGGATGGCACGGCATTCCTTATGAGTTCTCCCATGACTATCTCATTTTCTGTTGGGACTCCTTCAGGAAGTGGATTTCCCAGATATTCCATGATTTCCTCAAGAATCTCCGTATTTCCATAGCCCGCAAAATTTGCGCCGAATCCCATGGAGAAGTCGAGGTATTCATTGCCATCAACATCAAATATTCGACTTCCGGAAGCCCTTGAAAAATAAACCGGATAGGGTTCATAAAACCTTACAGGAGAATTTACCCCCTTTGGAAATATTTTTAATGCCCTCTGAAAAAGTTCTCTGGAGTCCATGCTGAGGTATGGCACATCGTAATTTATCCTTTTCACACAATCTGAATATAATTGACAAAAACACACCGGATTCATTGAGGATTATCCCAATTCTCCGTGTATGGGGAGTTATAGCCTTCAATGGTAGACAACCCCCAGCAGTGAAATTGCAGATCTCCCTTGATCCCCACTGCATTAAATGCCAGCAGGGATAGAATTTTCAGAAAAAAGTATGAATTTGTTTGCGATTGCCTTTCATTGAGATCAACCGGTTTGAAAGTACAGGCAGCAATGGCAGAAGAAATCCTGAAGGAGATACGCAGGAAGAACTGCCTGAGCAGGAGGCTTAGGCCGTTCAGTGACTCTGGTTATGTTTACTTTCCACTTGACCGTGAGATTCCACATCTCAGGGAGATGCAGGGAGAATTCGAGTTCGAGGAGAGAAATAATGAAGGCATCAGGGACATACTCGAAATGATTCTTGGCGGAAGAGGTAGAAGGATAGGGTGGCAGCGAATTGGGGATGCACTTATATTCAATGCTGGATCAGGCATTTCCGAGAAGGTCTGCGAGGCGATATGTAGTGAGATTGAAATCGGGCAGATATATGAGATTCAGGGAAAGATTGGTGGTGAGTCAAGAAAGCCTGAAATCAGGCTAATATACGGCAATGCACACGAAACATCATACAGGGAAAACGGTGTTAATTTTATCCTGAATCCCATGTCGGTAATGCTCAGCAAGGGCAACATTGTAGAGAGGGGAATTCCCTATCCTGAACTGAAAAATCCACGCAGGGTCCTGGACATGTTCAGTGGAATAGGATATTTTTCATTGCCGCTTGGGAGGAAATTTACCCTGGAGACCATGACATGTGTGGATATCAATAATGATGCACTGGGCTACCTGAAAAAATCCTACGAGGCATCAGGGTTCAAATTTGAACTCATATTAGAAAACAGGGATTGCAGGGACATTTCAACCGGGGGGAAATTCGACACCATAATAATGGGGAATTTCAAGAGCCTGAATTACCTCCCACATGCATTGAGTCATGCAGCTGATCAGTGCAGCATAATACTTCATCATCTTGAGCCTTCTGATTCCATATCCCGGGCGGATTATGAGATAATGAGAAAATGCTCACATCTTGGATACTCTGCAGGCGTAATCGATTCTCACATGGTGAAATCATATTCCCCTCACATGTGGCATATTTCAACTCTCATCAATGTAAGAAGGAAGGCGTTTGATAAAATTTAAAACATAGTGTGGCATATTCTATTGAAAATGGATAATAGGAGAAGTAATTACAAGGGGAAGAAGCCGTTCAGATCAAAGGAGGACAAGAGGCAACCAGTTCCAAAGAAAGTGAAGAAGCTTGACATGCGAAAAAGTGAGGAGTTCAATTTCATGCTATCCCGGGCGATTGAGGATCTCCCGGACAGTATCCGGGGTTCCATAGCCGGTGGGATTTATGCTGCCGCTTCCCGGCAGGGACTCAATGAGGCAAAGACATTTCTTGCAAAGAAGGGAGAGGAAGGATTAATAGACGAAAAAATGCAGAAACAGATCTGGAATCTCCTGAATGATTATTCCACATACAGGTAAAATCATGGAAAGTTCTCTCGAGGCGAGAGTGGAGAAATATATTGAACTGGAAAAGCGTGCACTCGACCAGGTTGCGATTGCAGTTCCAGAAAATTCTGTCCTTTACATATATGCAAGGGATTCCCTGATGATGATAAAGGCATATTTTGAGGATGCCCAGTATTTCAGGCAGAAAGGAGACCTGATAAATGCACTCTCTGCGCTGAATTATTCATATGGCTGGATAGATTCAGGTGTGAGGCTTGGCATATTCAAGACAGATAACGACTATGCGAAATTTACTTTTTTCAGGTAGGGACTCTGGAATTTACTGACTCTTTCTTTGTAAATATGCAACATCTGCTGCAATCCTCAATTCAGGAATAGTGCCACGCAACTGATGAACCGGGAAATGAAAATATAAAAGATCGGAATTCGGAAGAAAATATTTTTATCTTTGATTTGTTTAATATCATTGGGTCTTTGAAATGGTAAAGAAAAAGAACCTTGATGACCTTGAAGAACTGGAAGCGTCGGACATAGATGAAATGGACAGGCTCGTGTACGGGGATGACAGAAAAAGAAAGAGCTCAGGGAAAAACCCTGGTTCTATCTCTAGGAAACAGTGATGCTTCCCTGACGTTGGGCAGGTTCAGGATAACCTGTGTGAGTCGTTCAAGACCAAGCCCCCATCCTGCGTGAGGGGGCATCCCATATCTGAAAGTTTTCAGGTAAAATTCAAAATTCGAGCTATCCAGGCCCTTTTCCTCTATCTTATTTTTCAATATCTGGGGATTATGAACCCTCTGTGCGCCTGAGGTGAGTTCTATCTCTCTGAATTGCAGATCAAAAGATTTTGTAAAATCAGATCTGTCTTCAAGAACTGACGTATAGAACGGCCTCACTTCCTTTGGCCAGTGAGTGATGAAATAGAATCCTTCAAATCGTGATCCTATTATCTTCAGTTGTTCATTGTTCAGATCCTCTCCCTTCCCGACTTTTATGCCATGTCCAGAAAGAATTGAAACGCATTCCTCATATGTTATCCTCGGGAATGGTGTCTCCGGGGGCTTCTTTACAATGGAAAAGTTCTCTGCATCCGGGACTGTTTTAAGAAAATTTGAAATTCCCATGGTTATTGCATTCTCAAGCATATGCATCGCATCATTATGATCGGCGAATGCCATCTCAATATCGATTGAAGTAAATTCGTTAAGATGCCTTGGAGTGTTATGCTCCTCAGCCCTGAAAGCGGGGCCAACCTCAAAAACTCTCTCCACGCCAGAGGCAATAAGCATTTCCTTGTACAGCTGTGGGCTCTGATTTAGAAAGGCATCCTTCTCAAAATACCTGACCCTGAACAGGTCTGCCCCTCCTTCAGTTGCAGCAGATACAATCTTGGGTGTCTGCACCTCGGTAAATCCCTGTGACATCAGGAATGTCCTGATCCCCCAAAGAATTGCTGACTTTGCCCTGAATATTCTTGAATGTTCTGTCTTTCTCAGATCCATGAACCTGTTGTTAAAGCGGGTATCAAAATCAACCTCTACCTCATCCACTATTCCCAGGGGAAGTGGTGATTCTGCCATGTTCAGAATGGAGATTGATTCAGCAATGAATTCCCTTCCTATCTTGCTCTGCACCTTTTCCGGGACTGTTCCGCTTACACTTATGACCGATTCCCTGCTTATATCGCCAAGCATTGAGAATGGCCCTGAATCCTTCTTCACGGTGACCTGGACAAGCCCTGTCTGATCCCTCAAAACTATAAAACCAACATTCTTCAGAATTCTTATATCCTGCGCCCACCCATTGAGAACCAGCTTTTCGCCGGGAACT
Organism: Thermoplasmatota archaeon; assembly: GCA_023381355.1. Lineage (GTDB taxonomy): Archaea > Thermoplasmatota > Thermoplasmata > Thermoplasmatales > Thermoplasmataceae > Cuniculiplasma. The sequence continues at coordinate 65,935 of JAMCUL010000012.1, forward strand.
CTGTCATCAAGATCAGCGACAAAAAATTTCTTCATGCCTAAGGGTATTTTGTCTCTTTAAAAAGATTTTCCATCTTAGGATGAAATTTTTGCCCTTATTGATGCGGCTATTCCTGAATTAACGCACATGTAGACCATATCAGAACTCGAACTTTGAATTCAATGGTCAGGTCCGAACGTTGAAGTAGAAAGCCTGAAGCCTTAACATGGAATGATGCAATGACTGTCATTCCATGACAGCCAAATCACATGAGGAATGGAGGGAAAGCTTAAAATAATGATTTCAATTTCATCTGGGTCGTCATATGAAGATCAGGGAAAAGGGTGACATTCCTTATTATTTGAGATGGCTGAAGGAAAGGAGAAATGCATACCGGGTTAATGCTGGCATCGGTTTAGCGTTCTTCCTGGTCACTGCGATCTTTGTGATCTCCCGTGATTTGAAGTCTCCTGCTGCCGCCCTATTTGGCTATCTTGCGATTATTCTGCTCGGCATCACCATCGCAGATTCAATACTTGTTGAGATGAAATATCACAAGGCAATCAACAGATGAAGCCTAAATTTAGGAAAAGGCAGGGCAGCAAGATCCTGCTTCAGCATTCTTCATCTGCAGCATCTTGAACGTTTATTCTCATGGTTAAAACGATGTTAAGTGATATTACCTCGCAACACCTGCATGAATCAAAACATATTTGGTGTAACATCCGCGATCCTGCCCTAAGTCTGGAAGCATCTTTTCGACCAAGGGGAAAAAGCCACTCAGTGATCTTCACGAAATCCTGGATGTTCCATAGGAGTTCATGAACGATAAACAGTTTATCACGTTTTTTACTGAAATTATGGGAAATAACAATGCCTGCTCGGATATGTTAAATAATGGTGTTCCATATTTGAATCTATGGGAAAAGCAAAACTGGTGATTGGAATAATTACCTTATTCATAGCTATAATTTTCCTTAGCACTTCACTGATGATAGGCCAGAGTAACAATCCTCATGACGTTTATTATTATACATCTGCATCATCAAGCAAGCAGCTTGTAGTGATCCAGTTAAATGAGGAGATCGATCCCGGATCTGCCGCCATGATAACCGGTGCCCTTTCCGGTCTCAACCACAATAATACTGCAGCAGTCGTGATCTGCATGAATACTCCGGGCGGGCTTCTCACCAGCATGATCCAGATAGTTTCTGCCATAAACAGTACAGAGGCAGCCCACGTGCCCGTGTATACGTATATCCTCCCTGAATCGCTCGGTGCATCTGCAGGTTCATACATTGCCATGGCAACTGACCAGATATGGATGGGTCCAGGATCGGAAATCGGGCCATCCACGCCAATTGTGGAAGGGGGAAGTGCGCTGCAGGAGAATCATACTCTGAACGGGATGGCAGGCCTGATGATGGCCCTTGCGGAGGCACATGGGCGTAATGTAACAGCAGCTGCTGAAATGGTATACAAGGATCAGGTTTTCAGTTATGAGCAGGCTTACCAGATAGGCCTGATAAATGGGATCTCGTCTAATTTTACCACATTTCTATCTACAAATAACCTTTCAATGTATAACAGGTCTATAATCACAGAATCGATATTTGATCAGCTCATGAGCTTCTTCAGCAACGCAACGGTTGATGGCCTGTTCATTTCTCTGGGCTCCCTTGCTATCCTTCTCGATCTTTATCATGGAACAATTCTTCTTACTGCCGTTGGTATAATCATGATTGTACTTGGCCTTCTTGGTGCCCAGCTGATTGATGCATCCCTTGTTGGCATAGTAATGCTCATACTTGGCTCTGTACTTGTTCTGCTTGAATTCAAGACGGCACATGGAATAGCATTGATGTCAGGGATTGCTGTTGATATATTCGGAACTTTCCTCCTTGTATCTCCCAACTATGACATAACATCCCAGCCCTATTCCGGATCATATTCACCATCTCCAGTGTCTGGAGATTTCATAATAACAGGGATTGCAGTATTTGTGATTGGAGGCTTCATTGCCTACTATCTTCATAAAATAATCGGTTCACAGGCAAGAAAACCTGTGACGGGATGGGAATCCCTGGTGAATGCCACAGGCGTTGCCGATACTGACATTGATCCAGACGGATGGGTTTCCATAGATGGCGTGAAATGGAAAGCTGTTTCCAGGGACGGCAAAAGAATAGATAAGGGTAAAACAATTACCGTGATTGGAATGAAAAATCTTACCTTGACTGTTGCAGAAAAGGGTGATGGTGATTGATACTTGGCTTTGATGTTGGGGGTTCCAAAATATCAATGTTCCTCTCTGACAGAAACGGGAATATCCTCAGGAGAAGCAGGGTACGGACTCCCGATTTCAAGAGGCCTGAAGATCTTATTGAACAGCTGGTTACCATGTCAAGGGATGCCGAACATGCAGCTGCGTCCGATATTGAGACTGTCTCTGTTGTTTTTGCCGGAGCTGTTGACGGGAAACGTGGAATAATAAGGTCTTCTCCAAACCTGTTTGGTGGAATTGAAATTCCGCTATCTGACATACTGGAAGACATACTTAAAAAGACCGTATATATTGAAAATGATGCCACTGCGACAGCCATATCAGAAAAGATTTTTGGAAATGGGAAAGCGTTTTCCAATTTCATATACCTGACCCTGAGCACAGGTATTGGCGGTGGTATCTTCATGAATAACCGTGTATACAGGGGATCGCTCGGAATGGCAGGGGAATTCGGCCACATGGTTGTGGATCCGCAGGGGCCGGTCTGTGGATGTGGCAGGAAGGGCTGTTTCGAGGCTGTCGCAGGTGGGAAGGCTGCCCTGAAGATTATGGACAGGATCAAGGCATATGAAAGGTCAGAATGCCTGAGGCAAACGCCAAGGGAAAATGTAGAGGCAAAGCAGATCTTTGAATGCGCCGAGAAAGGGGATCCCCCGTGCCTTGAAGTTGTGGGTGAACTCACAAAAAATATGGAAGAGGGAGTTGCGAGCCTGATTAATATATTCGATCCCGAGGCTGTAATGGTTGGAGGAGGCCTTTCAAACTCAAAGAAGCTGGTATACGAATCCATTGAAAAAAATTCTCCCTCACTTCTGGCAACCATGAAGAGGGATGTAAAATTCTTCAGAACCTCACAGGTAACTGTGGAATTATCTCCCATGGCAGTGGTACTGTATGAGGAGGAGATTCCCGGATTCAACATTGAAAGGATCATAAAGGAAATGAAGGAAAGGATCACGGTCGCAAGGGAAAAAAGGGATGGCTTCTGATTCTGTTCTCCTTATCCTGAAACGTTAATAAAGCCTGATTTCAACACTTTACATCGGTAAATCCCAGGTCTCCCAGTGCAATTCTGCAAAATTTGAATTTATGGGAGTCAAAACTCCTCACCAATAAATACCGTGAAGCAATATGTGACCATGATAGTTGCAGATGTGACTTATTATCCAATTGGGGAAGGGACCTCTGCCTCCAGATATGTGAAGGCTGCCCTTGAGGTTTTCAGCAGGTCAGGAATAAAATTTTACCCTAACGGCATGGCCACGGTGATTGAGGGAAACACAGTCAAGGAGATCCTTGATGTGATAGAGAAGGGAGAGAAAGCAATAATAGAAATGGGCATTCCACGAATCGAGACCATAATAAAGATAGACCATAGGCTGGATAAAGATAACTCGGTATCACACAAGGTATCCTCTATCAATCAGGAGCACTGAAGGCGGATTATCCGTTCGGGATATTATCACCTGTAAAATCGAGTTAAAAAGAGTTAGTCTATATACGCTTAAACAATATGGAGTCAGACAGAAAAAGGATCTGTTAACCAAGAGAGAAGTGCGCAAATGAGTAAATTCGAAGATATGAACTTAAAAAGTGAGTTGCTTGATTCCTTAAAGAGAATGAATTTTATTGAGACTACTGATATTCAGGAAATGACTATTCCTGTTGTGCTTCAGGGAAATTCCGTTCTCGTGAAGTCAAAGACTGGAAGTGGAAAAACTGGTGCCTACCTGATTCCACTGATCAACATGACAGAAAAAAAGAAGAAGGTGCAGAATCTGATTCTTCTTCCAACCAGAGAACTTGCGATTCAGGTTTTTGACGTTTTCAGGAAAATGTCAGCTAAAAGCGGGTTAAAGGGCGCCCTTGTTTATGGAGGGGCATCCATAAACAGGCAGGCAGAGGATCTCAGGATGAAGCCTGAGTTTGTCGTGGGAACGCCTGGAAGAATCAAGGATATGGTGGGAAGAGGCTTCCTCAACCTGTCTGGTGTGAAAAACGTTGTTCTTGACGAAGCCGACCAGATGCTTGACATGGGTTTCTACGATGATGTTTCCGAAATAATCACAATGACTGATGATGAAAGAAAGATGTTACTTTTTTCAGCTACAATGACACCTGATGTCAAGAATCTTGCATCCAAATTCATGGAAGGTGCAGAGACAATTAATGCCTCTGAGGATGAGGTTCCTCTTGATATCAAGCACGATTATGTTGTATCGGAACACCGTGAAAAAGTGGATTTCCTTGTAAGATACATTGAGGATTACAACCCGGAAAAGGCAATAATCTTCTCAAACACAAAGTCAGGGGCATCTTTTGTGAGCGACAGACTCAGGAAGATGGGATACAGATCTGTGCAGATACACGGAGATCTGACGCAGAGGCAGAGAGAGGATTCCATACGCAAATTCAGGGGTGGGGAGCGTTTTCTTGTTGCTACAGACGTGGCTGCAAGGGGAATGGATATACCATCAATCACACACATAATAAATTACGATCTGCCTAGGGAGGACAAGACCTATATCCACAGGGTTGGGAGAACAGCCAGATTCGGCAAGGCTGGAACTGCAATGAGTATAATCCTGCCAGATGAGAAGTACATCCTCAACCGGATCAGGAAGACAGCAGGAGTCAATATAGAAAAACTTCCCATGGAGGGCCAGGCACAGGAAAGAAGAAGTGAGGAAAGGGGTAATCCAAGAAGAAGGGAAAGGCCCTATGCAAGAAGGCCTGAGTACACCTCCAGGAACAGGAAGGGAAAGACAGGATACAGAAGAAGCTAAATATCCACGTCTTTCAACACTCTTCGCAGGATATTTAAAAAAGACATATTTTATTAGTTTTCCAAATATTCCGTGTTATGGACAGAGTTGTAAAAAGTATAATCGATCTATCCCGGAAAACAGGAAAGAATGGAGTCAGCCACGAAGACAGTGAAGAACTGAAGAAGAGGATTGCAGACATCACTGTAACTTCCTATGGGGCGTTTTATTCTGATCCCGTAAAGATTGCAATCAGGTCACTCCTGCCGTCTGCAGGAAGGAAGAATGCAACTGTATTTTTTACATCAAACTCTGCCTCCGTCGAGAATGCTGCATTCATAAACGGAACAATGACAAGATACCTTGACTATAATGATACATACCTCTCAAAAGAGGCACTTCACCCCTCTGATAACATACCACCGATGATCGCAATGGCCGAGGGTGGATCATTCACGGGGAAGGATATCATTGAAGCATCTGCGGTGGCATATGAAACAGTTTGCGGCCTGTCTGATGCGGTGTCCATAAGAGACAGGGGGTGGGATCATGTGACATATGTGAGCATATCTTCCGCAGCAGGAATGGCCCACATGCTTGATCTCGACGACGAAAAATTCTCTCATGCCCTGAACCTTTCAATAAACAACAACATAAGCATGAGGCAGACGAGGGCAGGAGAGCTGAGCATGTGGAAGGGGGCAACAGCAGCAAACGCATGCAGGAACAGTGTATTTGGAACAGTTCTGGCAGAATCCGGTTTTACCGGTCCATCCCCAATCTTCGAGGGTGAGATGGGCTTCTTCAGGCAGGTATCAGGTCCAATGGAACCTGATTTTTCCACCGGAAGAATAAGAAAGACAATGATCAAGAACTACCCGGTCGAATATCACGCGATGAGTGCTGCTGAAGTCGCATCAAACCTCAGGAAGGAAATTAAGGGAAAAATAGAAAGCATTGAGGTTGAAACATTCACAGTGGCAAGCACGATAATCATCAAGGATCCAGAAAAACTTAGGCCAAGAACTAGGGAAACGGCTGATCACAGCATGCCGTACATAATTGCGTACACACTCACATATGGCGATCCAGTTCCATCATCATATGACCAGAAATACCTAACGGATAGTGAGATACTTGAAAAGATAGACATGATGAGATTCAGGGTTACAGAGAAGTTTGACAGCATGTATCCTGAATATCTCCCGGTGAAGATAACCGTGAAGACAGATCAGGGAAAATTCCAGGAGGAACTGGATGCACCGAAGGGGCACAACAAGAAGCCGTACACCTGGGATGATGTGCTCGCAAAGGCCAAAAGGGTCATGGGAGAGGATTCTGCAACAGAGGTGGTTTCACTGGTGAGGTCATTTGAAAAGCGATCTCCTGAAGAACTTCTGGAGGTGATGAGGAATGTCCAGGCTGAGAGACGTAATCAATGATGGGCCAGCTGGACTCAGGAAACAGCTGGATGAGGGAATCGTCGTTGCACCGGGTGTTTATTCAGGTGTTTCTGCAATTATTGCCGAGCAGTCAGGGTTCAGGGCAGGGTACCTTTCCGGGTCAGGGGTTGCAGGAATGATGGGCCTGCCTGATCTGGGCATGACAACTCTCACCGAGGTTGCCGACGAATCCAGGAAGATTACCCGGATCACTCGAATGCCACTCATAGTCGATTGTGATACTGGATTTGGAGAAACCATAAATGTGACCAGGACTGTAAGAATGATGGAGGAAGCAGGTGTTTCTGCAATACACATCGAGGATCAGGTTCTTCCAAAAAAGTGCGGGCATCTCAATGGGAAGCAGGTTATTCCCATTGAGGATATGGAGAGTAAGATAAATGCAGCAGTACAGGCAAGAAAGAACCCAGATTTCCTGATAATTGCAAGAACTGACAGCAGGTCTGTGAATGGACTTGACGAGGCGATCGAGAGATCGAGACTGTATCTCGAGGCTGGAGCAGACTGCATATTTACAGAAGCACTTGAAAGTGAGGAAGAATTCAGGGAGATGAGAAAAAAAGTTCCAGGTTTGCTGCTGGCAAATATGACAGAATTTGGAAAGACGCCGCTCCTTTCAGTGAAGCAGCTGGATGAAATTGGCTATAACATGGTTATATTCCCGCTGACTTCATTCAGGGGAATCCTGAAAAAAACGGAAGAAATATACAGAATGCTTCTTGAGAATGGGACACAGAGGGACTTTATAAATGAGATAATGAGCAGAAAACGGTTTTATGAAATCATTGGATACAGTGAATACGAGGCCGAGGATTTCGACCTTTCAAAGAGGAGGACAGTTTTATGACAGATGAAATAAAGGTTCCGAAAGGACTTGCGAACGTTGTTGTTGACAGAACGTCCATTGCTACCACAGGTGCATCAGGCAACCTTCTTTACAGGGGTTACAGGGCAGTGGACCTTGCAGACAGGAAGAGCTTTGAGGAAGTTGCATACCTCATAGTATATGGAAATTTGCCGTCAGGTGATGAACTTGTGGCATTCAGGGCAAGACTCAATGAAAACATGAAACTCGATGAAAGAACCATAAAAGTCATGGATATCCTGAAGGAGAAGGATATCATGAGGAATTTAAGGAGCATTGTTTCCCTGATTCCGTACAGGAATGGAGATATTAATGAAACATTCATTCAGATGGAGGCTAAACTCCCACTTATAAGCGCATATTCTGCTCACGCTGCATATGGGAAACCAATGAAGAATATGGAGGGAGAGTTTTTTGCAGAGAAGTTCTTTTCCATGATCGCTGATCCACATAAGAAGAAGTACTGGAAATCCCTGGAAAAACTCATGATTCTCTATATGGAACACGAGTTCAATGCTTCCACATTCGCATTGCGGGTTGCAGCATCAACCCTTACTGATCCTGTCTCTGCTGTTACTGCTGCCCTTGCAACTCTTAAGGGTCCACTTCATGGTGGAGCCAATTCAGAGGTTCTCTCATATCTTTCAGGAATCAGGGATGAAAAGGATGCGGCTAAGTTTGTAGAGGACAAATTGTCAAAAAAGGAGAAAATAATGGGATTCGGGCATCGTGTATACAAGAAGAAGGATCCACGGGCACAGTACGTCAAGGAGGAACTCAGGAGAATTGCCCCTGACGATCCAAAATTCAGGGCGGCTGAATACGTCGAAAACTACATGTTCGAGAAGAAGGGAATCCCGGCAAATGTAGATCTTTTCGCTGCGGTGTTGATGGATTTCCTGGGAATAGACGAGGTATTCAACCTTCCCGTGTTCGCATGCTCAAGGATATTTGGCTGGAATGCCCATTACAGCGAGCAGGTGTCAGATAACAAGCTGATAAGGCCGGCTGCCGAATACTCAGGTCCTGAGGAGAGGGACCTCTAGATAACCTCTATTTTTATCTCTTCTCCGTTCCTGTTATACGCCCTGTAATCATCAATATTGTATGGAAATCCAAGAATCAGGTGAACCGCACCACTGTTTGAGAACATATGAAGATCAGCCTCGGAAGGCCTCATATTCCCAGAAGGATGCGAGTGGACAGATCCAACTATTGAAAAATCTATTGGCTTATTTCCCATCCACATTATTGTATGGCTGTCCCCATTGATTGTTCCAGGAAGTATAGCTATTTCATAGATCACATTATGCTCTGCCTTGAGGAGGGCACCAAACTCCTTTGGATATATGTCCTTGGAGGCCTCCAACACCATCTTCAGCAATCTTCTTCTAATTGACCACATCTTTTAACAGTTTCTCCCTTAATTTTGCGTAAAAATCCCTTCTTACAGTGATGAACCTGTAGGGCCGGTTACTTCTTGTAATGGTTACCCTGTCACTGGAGGTGAAGGGAATTTCTCTCTGTCCATCCAGTATTATTATACAGTCCTGATCCTGCCCGCTCACTATGATTTCAAGGACTGATGATGATGGCACCACCATAGGCCTTATTCGTAGGGTTACAGGGGCAATATATGATATTACCATCGCCTCGGTTGCAGGCATCACTATTGGGCCACCCGCGCTGAGTGAATAGGATGTTGAACCAATAGGAGTTGCAACAATGATTCCATCCCCCCTCGTCCTTTCCACAAATATCCCGTCAAGATAAAGCTTGAAATTCCTTACCTTTGCAACCCTGTTACTGTGCAGGGTTGCCTCATTCATGGCATACCCGACAACCTTGCCATTGACTCTTACCTCGAGTTTCATGAATTCTACGAAACGGTGTTCACCTCTCACAATCCTGTATATTGTCTCCTCTACCTTTCCTACCTCCACCTCACTCAGGAATCCAAGGGAACCCATGTTGATTCCAAGTATGGCTCCCTTTGCCTTCTGTGCTGCGAGGAGAACAGTACCATCACCACCTATTGTAAATAGTATATCTGCATTTATCTCATCAAGTGGCCTGTATTCTTTTCCATTGAAGTCGTTCTTGAGTTCATTTTCATAAATCCTCTCCCATTCTGGGGGGATTATTGCATCGATCCTTTCCACTATTTTTGAGCATCTGGGGCAGTTTCGCCTTACAATATAGGCAACTCTCATGTGTCATCATCCCGAATCATGCCCTCATAGGCAGCTGAAAGCGCAATCATATTCCTCCTCTCCCTCACATCAAGTCCCATGTTGAGCGGCTTGAGATGCTGGTCAAGAACAAACCCACCTGTCTCCTTGACGAGCATAACACCTGCAGCTATATCCACATTCCTCAATTCCTTCTCTTTCCCTATATATGCAACGTAATCTATCGAATTATTTGCCACAAAACCCATTTCCAGGGAAGCGCATCCCAGGATTCTCCTTCTGATGATACCCTCGCGCAGGAAGTCAGGCACATTATCTCCCCTCAGTGAGTATATAACGCTTGCTCCTGTCCTCTCAGAAGTTTTCCTGAGTTTCGTCTGGTTCCGGTATGCCCCTTTTCCTTTCTCTGCGTAGAAATAATTTCCCGTAGCGAGGTTTATTACGATAGCCTCCTCGAGGGAATTGAAGTCATCCTTCATCACCGCAATGGACATTGAGTATGCAGGTATCTGGTTTTCTGCGTTATATGTTCCATCAAGCGGATCTATGACAAGATTCTTCTCAAAGTGCCTGTCCATGAAACCAACTTCCTCGCTGACTATATTGAATGGCATGTCCAGATCATACACTCTCTTTATTATTGCATCCTCGCATAATCTGTCAAGCCTGGAAGTAAGCGTCCCATCCGCTCCCATTCCTGTATATCCTGTCCTTTCCTCCTTCAGAGTGAGTGCGTCTATCTTTTCGATCAACTCGTTGCCTGTTTCAATGAAGTTTTTAAGAAAGGACATAAATCACAGAGTTGTTTATAGTTTAAAAATTTAGTCAGGAGTTACTATGCTTTCATAAAGATCTTCAAGCCTCTCAGGCAGTCTCTTTAAAGCATACTGCAGCACATCCTTGGCAGAAAGTGAGCCATCAGTCTCAAAATGGAATATGAACCTGTTCTGATCCTCCCTCGTTATTACAGGTCTCTTATCAACAACGGCCCTTCTCACAGCAGTGTTTATGAACGTCATCACTTCCCTTGTTGGAAAATCATCTGTTACAGTTACCACGTCATTTGTCTGTGAAATTACTGAATCCGGGTACTTTTCACTGATGCCTTTCCATTCAGGGTTATCGTCTTTTGAAATGTCGTACTCCCTGTGATACTTGTATGCTACAGCAGATGTTGCCTGCCATTTTATGTGAGTGGATGCCTTTCCCATGTAAGCTTCAGCAGTCACAAGAAGAGCCTGCTTTGGACCAAGCTTCACTATGGGTATGTTCATGTCCGTGGGAACAAGTTCTGTATTTCCCGTGAACGGAAGAAGGTCGGCACTGGTAACGAGACCCGGTCCGGTCCTGTTTATGTTATAGGACACAGTGCACAGGCTGCATCCCTTTCCACCACATGTGCATTCATCCCTGAAATTCATTTTTAAATCAGACTTGATCGGTATCAACCCGATCCTGTGCGCAACCATTTCATCAAATAGCGGTAATGATGAATCAAAAACATTTCCATCGTTGCTCCTGATCTGTCCATGCCTGAATACTACTCTGTCAATGGCCAGTTTGGGCACATCGTTTATAAGCGTCCTTCTCAGGGCGTTTGCAGCTCCTGTCGAGATATTTCTGATTTCAAATCTTATGAATCTGTCCTTCAGTTCAAGTATCTTTATCTCAGGTTCTCCGCTCATCAAACTCTCCTTCCCCTCTTTCCACCTTTCTTCTTTGTTCCATCGTGTGGAATTGGGGTAACTTCCTCAATTCTTACAATCTTGAACCCAGCCCTGGAAAGAGCCCTGATTGCAGATTGAGCACCAGGACCCGGAATCTTTGAACGGTTCCCTCCGGGTGCCCTCACTTTTATTATCAGATCTGTGATCTCTTTTTCTTTAAGTTTTTCTGATATCAGATCAGCTGCTTTCATTGCCGCATACGGACTCGATTCATCCCTGTCATTCTTGACTACCATTCCACCTGACGCCTTGGCAAGCGTTTCAGCACCGGTCTGATCCGTCACAACTATGATCGTATTATTCTGTGAAGAATAAATGTGCGCGATTCCTGTTTTATTCATTCTTTGTCCCCTCCTTTTCTTCGGCAGCCTCTGCCGGTTCCGGTTCTTCTCCCTCTGATATTCCTGCAAGCAACCTCCTCACAGGGTGGGTATCGTCTGTAAACGGAGAATTCTGCACGTAAGATATTGAATCTTCTTCCAGTCCTTCCACAATTAGACCTGGAACTGTGACTCTCCTTCCATTGAGGATAACATGGCCGTGTGTTATCATCTGTCTCGCCTGCTTTGGTGTAACGGCAAGATTCTTTCTGTATACAAGAGTTTGCAGCCTTCTTTCCAGTATATTCTCAATGTTGAGAGAAAGGATATCATCGAGGGAAGAATTTTCAGATGTAATCCTGTATCTGTTAAGTCTTGCGAGCAATAGGTTCAACTGCTTTAGCGCAACCTGATCATTTGATCTGATCTTAGCCTGCAGATTTCTTGCCTGAGATCTTACAGAATCAAGCATTGCCTGGCTTCTCCACAATTCCTTCTTATTTTTAAGACCATACTTTACGACCAGAGCCCTTTCTTCATCTATCCTCTCCTTTTCCCAAGGATGCCTGGGAGTTGAATATCTTTTCTTTGGAAACTTTGGATCACCCATTTATATCACTCCTTCTTTCTCTGGACACCAACAGACAGGCCCTTCCTTCCGTTGCTCCTGGTTCTCTGTCCTCTTACCTTATGCTTTGTCTCGTGTCTGATTCCCTTATATGATCTCATTTTCTTCAGCACGTTAATATTGTCCTGAATCTGTATCTCGAGATCATTGCTTACGAGATTCGTGTCCTTTCCAGTAAGCGGGTCCTTTCTATTGTTCAGCATCCATGGGGGAAGGTCTTCATACTCCTGGGCTTCAACATACTCTCTGATCTCCTGAATCTGGTCTTCACTCAGTTCTCCGAGTTGTTTCTGCTTATCTATTTGAAGTTTCTTCACTATGGTCTCAGAAAATCTGATACCAATCCCCTTGAGGTCCGACAGGGCCAGGACGACATTCCTTTCACCGTTCAAGTCTTTGTTAGCTATTCTAACTATATATTGGAAATCTTCCTTTTTTTCTTGTTCAGGCATTTATTCACCAGTCCTTTGATACTTGTGTATCAATCTATGAGGTTCTGGCTTATTCTTAAAATATATTTATCCTTTTTGCACAAGTTTGCCTTAAAATGGGTTTTTTGCATGACGATTCCAAACCTGAACTGTCTTGGTGTCAGGGACTTTAAAGAATATCCGCATCCTCATTAATGGTAATTTAATTGACTCACATTTTTTAACCAGAGTTATAAATTTATACTTTAGTCTAATCTTCCCAAACATGTTCGAGAGGATGAGAGCAGGATGGCGTCTGGCCAGATCTGTTAGAAAGAGTGTTTCAAAGGACAGGGGAGCTTACTTTTATCCCATTCTTTCAGGTGTTGTAGGGGTGGTAATAATGACTGCCACATTTATTGCACTATACCTGGAGGTCCCATTCAATTTTTCAAATGGAAATTATGTAATATATATAGCTGGCTTCTTAATCGCCTATGTGGTTGTATCATTCCTTTCCATTGTATTTCTCATAGGGATGCTCATAGGGTATAGATCCGTTCTGGATGGGAATCCAGTCAGCATGAGGAAGTCACTTTCTAAGGCATGGGAATATAAGAAGCAGGCACTGGAATGGGCAATATTCTATTTTATTGTGACAATGATCATAAGGATGATCGAGAGAAGGTTCAGGGGAATCGCCACAGTTCTAATCGCAGCTGTTGCGTCTTATGCAATAGCCATCGCTACATTTTTTGCCATCCCTGTAATCCTGAAGAACAGAACCGGCCCAGTGGAAACAATAAAGGAGAGCACTTCATTCATCGCAAGGAATTTTGGAAGGACGTTCGGTGGAATAATTTACGTTGATCTTTATACGCTCGTCTTCACACTTGGAGGGATCATCATCTTGATTCTTGATTTCATGTTCCTTTTCCATGTATTTTCTTTAATTCTTGTGCTATCAGTGGCATCAGCAGGTATAATCCTGGTTGTGGCGGGTTTCATCTTGAATTTCACATATACTAACATATTCAAATATGTGCTATACGACTACATGAATGGAGGAAAACTACCACCTGAGATCAGTGAGGAGGATGTTAAAAAGAGCATTAGGAGAAAGAGGAGAAGGAAATACTCAAATATGGAGTCCCAGGACTTCCCTTCAAATTAGTCATCCACCTCTCTTGATATGAGGCGTTTCAAAACTGGTGAAGGGATTTTGACTTCATGATTCCCTGCAAATCACATCATTCATCATCTTGAGATCATGATTGATATCAACAAGCATTCACTGATGCACCGCATATACAGTGGAAACATATCAAACAGTATGATCATGGAGAACATGGCCAAGGACCTCTGGGTCAATGGGTACACTCCAATAGTCATGACAAAGGGATTTCAGTTCATGCAAGAATCAGTAAATTAATTCAACTGTGGGTTCAGTATCATATGCCGATTGTGCAAGACCATGTGACATAAAAAAGATAACGAATACAGTCGAAAGGAATGAAATATACGCGAAGGTTCACATAGCGAGGCACAAGGAAACTGAGGTGTACTGTAAAAACATTAAATACATGAATGGTAAATGATCACAGTGTTCAACCCATCCGTGGAGGCATTGAAGAAGGCACATTGCTATGAGTATTCATCTGATGAAAGGTGCCCCGGACCGCAGGCATGTAAGGGTGTGGCTGAAATCACATACTGAATACCACATAAAGATGTATTACCCTGCATATACAGTACTGGCACATCTTGTTTATATCCTGATAGAGATTGACATCTCAGGCAGTGATGCACTCAGTATACTGAGATCAGGATACTGGGTATACCTGGAGGACAGGAAGAGTGACTTCAATTGAGGAAATAAGATTGCAGAAATAGCATTGCAGAAGAGGATAATGGGTGTAATGATCAAAGACACCTAAAAATATGGGTAATTATTATGGAGGCCTGTATAAAGCCAATAACTCAATTTATTTCAACTCTTTAACATATGATAATTGACCTGCAGTTCACTTATCTTTGATCACCATAACTTTCGAATAACCAAGCAGAATAAGAATTACACAGATTATTATTGCTGCCATATCACTTGGAATAGTTCTGTTGAAACTTCCACCAATCAACATTATAATAAGGATAATTGAGCTAAATCCCCAAAGCGATTTCCTATTCAAGTTTGATATGGTGTCAAACTTGTTGAAATATCGGAAGAGATATACCAGTAGAAGAAGCAGTGCTAGAGTTTCCGGGACCAGGATAATAGGAATGCGGTTTCCGAAAGTGAATGGAAGAATCATCCCGGCAGCAAATAGTATCAACACACCATTGCCTAATTGGTCACTCAATCTTTCCAATCTTCTGAATCTTGAGGATAGAGAATTTTTCCATGCTGCAAGTATCAGTATAAGAAGCAGCAAAACGATAAGAATAACTGGAAGAATTCCAGGTACTCTTCCAGCTGAAATGGACGCAACCATCAGGAAGTAATAAATCACTATGGTTACGGGTATCATTACCATATAGTCCCTTCGTGAGAGAATTGGATTCTTTAATCTTTGAGGCCATACAACATTGAGGATGAACAGAGTGGTTATGACTGTGATCACTGCATGAAGCATCATCACATATATGGTCCAAGTAAGATTAAAGCCAAAAGCGGTGAGCCACAATTTATGTGTACTGGTCTCCTCCATTGTAAATATAGATATTCCTTCTTCAAGAGTTCCATAAAAAAGTCCTAAAATGTAAATTGTACCCAGTTTTAGAGTGTATCTCACAGAGATGTCTGCAATCATTGTCACCTGAAACCCATAAAATGCGAGACCGATAAGGAAAGATACAGGATATTGCAATATTCCCTCGACACTTGTGGAACCGGTCAATATTTCGGCTCCAAAGAAACTTAGACCTGCGATTAGCAGAACGGTGGCAGATGAAGAATAATGTGTCGGCTGTTTACTCATGGACATACTATCTGTATCGCTCAATTTCTTTCCAGAGTAGGAGTTAACATATATATATATTTCATAAATTGTTAATTGTAAGATTTTAAAAACTCAACATAGTGTAAATTGATGTTGGGATCACTACATCCCATGATGCCATATGTTCGGGTTCGAATACACGTGTTTTTATTGGTTATTTCCTTCCTATGTATATTGCTGCTGTAAACGCTCATCGAAAAGTATCCAAAAAAGGCCATTGATTATTTACCACCTCATGCGTTTTCAGTATGGAGATGGCAAATGCGTATTCATGGGAGGATTGGCACATGATTAGATCAATGAGGGAGCACATCATTAATGATACCTTATTGTTGCGAACTTTTTATCTCTCATTTAGTTTTCTAAATTATTCTAATTCAGCAATCTTATCATACTAGCAACTTGTTTTTCATTTTGCTGGATAGGTATAAAACTCACAGACTTCCCTACAAGATCTTGGATATCATTCTGGTTGATATATTCTGAAAACGAGTTTGGAAAGAATATAAATCCTTTTCCACTTGCTTCAATCACTCCAAATTTTCTTTCTTGCTTATAATATTTAATTAGACCTAACAACTCAAGGTCATTTTTAATCGTTTCATCAACTTCTAAGAGTTCTTTCTCCAAATTCTTGAACTTGTTCAAAAATTTTGAATTCGTTTGACAATAAGTATATCCTCTTCTTATAAGACCTTTAATGCTGCTTTTAGAAATTTGTCCAGCTTTTCCATAGAAAGCAACACTATAGTAAGTTGCTTCACACATTGTTTTTTCACTAGGCTGTAATGTAATATTACCAATAATCAATGGCTTCATTGCCATTTCAAAATATTCATTTCCCTCTTTTAAATTACCTGATTTGGAATAAGCTATTCCTAAATCAATTAGTATGGCAGCACGAAGTTTCGATAATTTTAAATCACTAGGAGAAAGTTGCATGCCATCTAGAACGGTTTCTAAACCTCTATTTAGATTTTGGATTTCTCCTGTTACGTCTTTTCTATCTCGACATGCCTGACTCTTTCTTCTAAAATTCTCTCCTAAAAATTGAAGAGTCATTACTTTATGGCGAATGTTTGGATATTTCTGTTCGGTCAATGCTTGTCTGAATTCAATTTCTGCTTTGTCGTACTCTCCGGTAATTGAGTAAACTCTTCCTAATTCATTATAAATTGGAAGATACTGAGGGTTTAACTCTTTAGCTTTCTGAAGAATCATTACTGCTTCTTCGTGTCTCCTGGCAATGCTTAGCATCTTTCCGTATGAAAAGAAGACAAGAAAATTTTCCTGATCAAATTCGATAGCTTGTTTCATTTTGTCCAATGCCTGATGATGGAAACCCCTATAAAATTCGAATTTAGCGTATTCAGTAAGTGCATATGCAAAATGTGGAGATGCCTTAATAGCCTCTTTAAAGTAATTCTCTGCTTCTTTAAATTCACCTTTAAGCTGGTAATTTTTTGCAGATTTTACGTTCAAGAACGCAATCCTGTCGCTCTCTGTTTTCACTCCAAATGAAATGAGCGATTGCGCGTACCCACTTTTTGCTAATTCCTCTCCCTTGATTTGATCAATGAGGTGGTACTTATTATTTTGTAGTTGCATTAGTATCTTTTCTTCACTTTGAAGCTTTGTCTCCACGAATCCCATCGTTAAGTCAAGCATATAATAAACAGTTTCTGGTGAACCAGAATCTTCTACCACCTCGGATATTATTAGAGAACTCAAGTTAAGTTCCTTAATCGCATCATTAAGTTCATCGTCATCCAGCTTAGATATATTTGCAAGAATAGCCATTTTCATAGGTTTATTTTCGTACACAATCATACTGTACAAAACAATTTTTGAAGTGCTGGATAATAGCAAAAAGACATCGTTAAAGACAAAACTTGCAATGTCACTTGAACCTTCAAGAATTACAGAAAATGCCTTATCAATATCTTTTCCCATGCACACCTGCCCTATAGACCACTTAATAAGCAAAGGATAGTTCTTAACTTTCCTACATAACTGCCTTATAAAGTCTTCATTCATAGATACCAGATCAGGTTTATTTTTCTCTTTTGATATTGTCTTGAAAAGTTTTATTGCGTCTTTATCATTCATATTATTCAACTGGTAGCGACGCTCTATCTCTCCGAGTCCTTTTCTACTTGTCACAAGAACTTGACTTGGTCTTGGAATGTTTTTAATAAATTCTATTATAGCTTGATTTTTATAGACTGTCTCTAAATTATCAACTACCAGAAGGACTCTATTTTTTTTAAATGCGTTGTAAATGAAGTTTCTATACGCATTAAAATCTACTTTGGCAGTATCTAAGGCTTCCTCCTGCTTTGCGTCTATGATACGAGAGATCTCTTTAGCGAATTGCATCTCACTTCTAATTCCAGTTTCCAATGGTAAAATTCCGGAATCAGTAAGCTTACTTTCTTTTGCACTAAACCACATAATTGCGGTGAACGGATTATCTGCAGCTAAAATAGTCTCGTGTGCAAGTTTTAGAGCAATTGCAGTTTTTCCCACTCCACCAGCACCTATTATTGTCAATATTCTATCTTCGTTTGAATAGATGAGCTTTTTAATATCTCTAATTTCCTTTTCTCTCCCGACAAATCCCCCATCTATATCGAAGTCCTCAAAGGGTAGGTTATTTGGGACGCTATATTCTTCATAGAAAGTTTGTGGTATATCTCCGGCGGATTTGTATTTCTCTAACTCTATATACGTTACTATTTCTTTTGAGGCTGGTCCCTGAGAAACTATTAATATTTTTTCAATCAAACTTTGTAAATTTTCATAAGTGAAAGAAAGTTTTGCATGAGCTATTTTTCTTCTTAAAATATTAAGATCGTTCATAGTTAAATCAAATTTTTCTTTTTCTATATTTTGTCCAATAAACTCTTTAGAGTAGGAAAAAAAACTCCCATTTAATACTATGTTCTTTAAGTGAATAAGCGTAAGTTCGTCAAAATATTCTTCTATACTAACGTCATCCCTTAGTTCGGAAATCCGATCCAAATCTTCAGGTCCAAACATAGACTTAGGCACATGTTCTTTCCAAGATTTGCCGAAATTCAAAAGGAAGACTTCGTTAGCTAAAAAGAGACGAAACTCTTGTTCAAAGTTATTTATTAGGATATCGTACCCCCATTTCCTGTATAATTTAGTTTGATTATAAGTCAATAAAATCCACCTAATTATTTAAGTATGAACTGAAATTAATATAAGAGTTTTTCTAATAACCCTCAAGGAAACGCCATAACATTTATTCATGGAACTCGCATGTTAAAGCGTGAGTGACCTGCTTGATCATGCATTGAAGGAGAAATACATTTCAATGAAGATAAATGATCCCTTAACATTTGTAAAGAATGCGATAGATTATTCAACAAGGACACGAGATGCTATTCTTATATGTAGGCAAAAGTAGAATATCAAAAAGCACATATTGTTAGGGATATGAAGGAAGGACAAGAAGATCAAAGGATAGTTTATTCACGAAGAAGAACAACAAGACACTCTTCCAATACAAGATATATACAATTGTTAATGACAACATTCCTGTCCCAGTTACTGCCCTTGATCTCATTGCGATCATCTTCCTCTCCGTCAGTGCATCGATCCGATCGATGAATTCTGTGCCCTTTTTGAGCATTGTGTATATGATCTCTATGAGTATGCGGGCTATTGTGTAAACGCCGGTTCATAATTGTGCATTTTCGCCGGAATAAAAGTGACCCCTATCGCCGGTTTAATTTTGACCCCTGTCCATGCCATGACAGTGGTCTGAGTTGTACGGTCTGGAGGTGTGGAGAA
>JAMCUL010000013.1 GCA_023381355.1 Thermoplasmatota archaeon
AATAGCCCGCATACTCATAGAGACCATACATACAATGCTCAAAAAGGGCACAGAATTCATCGATCGGATCGATGCACTGACGGAGAGGAAGATGATCGCAATGAGATCAAGGGCAGTAAAACCTTCACAGATCAGCACAATAGAGGATCGCATGAATGAGCTCAGAAATATTCAGAAGGAGAGGCAAAAGAGAAACAGCACTGAAGGAAAGATAAATAACCGGATGCAATTACATGATTACCATAGAACTTTTTCATAGAAGGATAATAAACAAGAAAGGTTAAACTGCTGATCATGTTGTTAGAAATGCCTTAAATTTGTGGCATTCCGGCGTATTCCTGGCCGGCCGGGACTTGGTAAACCAGGACGAGTGACGAGACTATGAGAATCGAAGCCAATATAATGGTTGCGATTGCTCTCCTACTCTCTGTTGAAGTTTTCACTTTGTTCACTTCTCTAGGCTTCCAGAACAGCGAGAACCTCAAGGTTTCGGAGCTCGAGGGCTTTCGCTGCTCCGAAACCTAATTCTCTTTATGACGTGGAATATAGAAATAATTAACTATTTTGGTGAAAAAAAGAGGATCTGAAGAAGATCCATTTTGCCTTCTCCTTTTGAGGGTGTTGATTCATATCTTTGAACATACCCCTCTTTAGATAGAAATTCTTGTACTTCTGATTTCAGGATCTTTGAATGCACTTCGATGGCTATGCTTGGCTTGTTTCTTCGCATTGTGCTGACTGCTCCTTTGAGTACGGGCATTTCCATTCCTTCAACGTCGATTTTGAGAAGATCTATGCCTGAAAGGTTGTATGAATCGAGAGGCCTGACTTTGATTCTAATTTTTGTGCCTGTTCCAAATTGGGTGATCATTGCCCCAATCCGATCACTATCGATTCTAAGTTCTGTTTCTTCCTCGAATTCACCCAGAGCTATGTTTTCCGCTTTCATATGTACATGATTTGTTTCTATGAGCTCTTGGAGTTTTTGGAAATTGGAAAGTAAGGGTTCAAAGGCGTATGCCTCTTTTGCTCCTTTGAGGATGCTTAGAACTGCGAATTCACCGTACTTTGCTCCCACATCCACGACTGACTTTGGTGACAATCCTGGGAAGCTATATGGATCTTCAACAAGGACTTCATGTATCTGGACTTTGTCAATATCACTCCAGCCGATAGGTACCTTCATTCCTATTTCAGACAGCCTCTTTTCAACCTGAATGGCTAGATTCCGATTGAGTCTTTCGTATCTCTTTTTTCTTCCAGATTTTGAGAAAATTTCCCAAGGATAATACGGAGTTTCTTTGAATGTATGGATAGCCCACTTAATGTCTTTTTTATGTATCATTTTCTCCCCATGTTCTTGCTCAATATTATGATTCCTCTGTCTCTCTTCTCCCAGGATAGGTTTAGGTTGTGCATGGCAATATGCTTAGAGACGCACCGGACTGACATGCCCCCTTTTTTAGCTACTGTTCTTGTCGATATCTTCGAGTGACCCTTCCTGAAGAAATCATCAACTATTTCCTGAATGATGCGATCAATGTCGTCCATGGTGTTTCCTCCTTGCCAAGTACGACATAATTTGAATTTCCCCGATGGATGCGATGTAAAAAATTAGAATTGCCCCTACGGGAAATGAATGAGAAAGAGAGTCGGCTGCACAGTCAAAGAATGTCCTCACCTAAACCAGCAGAGTGATTCTCATTCACCTCTCCCTGCGTCTTCGTGTTCATTACAAGGAGACTAAGGAATACAACGATCAGTAGCACAAGGATGACCGGATGGGTTGCCAGCCAGATCATACCAAGAATCGTGAGGAGTATGGGGAAAGAAGGAGATAATATCCCAGAGGGATTCGTTTCATGGCACCCTCTCCATGTATCGCTTGGTGTCTGCGGCTGAGATCTAGTATTGCGTTTCCATAATAAGCTTACAACATTACGACATTATGCCCTCAGGCATCTCATCCATTTTCCAGTTCCAGGTGAATACAACCGGTTCGTCGTTCAGATCCTGTATGTATTTCAGCATCCTTTCCTTCAGCTCTTTCTTTGATTCAACTCTTATCCCTCTGAGCATGGATCTTGCTATCTTGCTGAAAAACATCTCTATTATGTTGAGCCATGAGGCATGGGTTGGTGTAAATACAAAGTGGAATCTCCATGGTCTTGATGACAGGTACCTCATTGTCTCCCTGGAAGTGTGAACACTGTGGTTGTCCAGAATAACTGTGATCCGGGAATCTTCCGGATAATAACTGTCCACGAGTTCAAGCCATTTCACAAACTCCAGGCTCCTGTGCCTGTCCTCAACGAGTGGTATTACATGACCGGAAACAAGGTCAATTCCTGCCATCAGTGACAGTGTCCCGTTACGCCTGTAATCATGATTCCTGGAGATGAATCCATTTTCAACATCAGGCTGTTCATCCGGGTATATGTTGCTGATTGCCTGTATGCCTGGCTTCTCATCATATGACAGTATGGCGGTCTGCATCTCCCTGTCTGGTTCGTTTTCCTCCCTGAGTATCTTTACTTCCCTGTAGACATGAAGGACTTCAGCCTGCTTCTTTTCATGTTCAGGATCAGTCCTCTCCATGTAGTATCTGATCTTATGGGGACGGATGTTGCCTTTTGTCAGTATCTTTGATACCGTTCCATTGGATATATCCTTGAGATTATACTCCTCAGGTGCATTCTTCCTGATGTATTCCGTCAATAATCGGTTTGTCCACACCTCGTATGTATATCCAAGATCTGAAGGCTTTGTGCATGCGCTCTTTATGATGAAGGATCTTTCATCATCGCCAATTGCCCTGTTTCTTCCCCTGCCCGGTAAGTCCTTAAGTGCCTTCTCCACACCAAATGAGATAGCCTTGTCTATTACAAGGTATACCCTTGTCCTGTTGGTACCTAATTCCCTTGCAATTGCATTCACTCCTTTACCCTCATAATCCATGAGGATTATCCTGGCCCTGTCATACTCCCTCTCCCCAGATTTTCCGGATCTGAAAATCTTCTCAAGACGTGCTTTTTCCTCTGGATTCAGCACAACATGGGGCTTTGTTCTTTGAAACACCATGCTTGTATATCGTTTCTGAGTATAAACAGTTGCAAGTGTAATTAGGAAACGCTATACTAGGTTGAAAGTATCCTGAGGAACTTCTCTTTCTGACCGAAAAAATAAAGATTGTAGACTGTCAGGACCCTTTGAAAATCAATGAAGTGCCTGGCATCTTAGAAGGAGCGATGGCACTCCATTATACTGTCCCTGAACTGCGTGAATTCCGGCTCGAGGGCCTCTGCGAGATTTGCCAGGGAGCAAAGGCAATCATCTAGCCTTACCTGATTCATGGAAATCCTTACGCAAGTTTCAGAAGATATCCGAAAATATCCAGACCAAGATAGAACCCTAAGGCCAGACAATGCAACGCTGGCCGAAACCTGCCTATTTTCACACTGGTAAATGAAGAAATTGTTTTGTTGATGTTTCACTTTCTCATGATATTTGATCCTGATGGGAGCACTGGGATTTGAACCCAGATCTGCGGGTCTCTTCCCGGTTCATAGTTCCAGTCAATCATCACGTCTTCAGATGACCCGATTCTAATCAAAACCTGACTGGAGCCCGTTAGGATACCTGACTACCCCATGCTCCCATGGTTTTACTTCGGCTTTCTGTCTCAATGGAGACTTACGCCAGATCGTATATTCCTATAAATATCTATTTCATAGAGTTGCTTTAAAAATCAGATCAATGGTCTTGAAAACAAAATCCTTAACTTCAAACTAATTGGAATTTCAATTGGAATAAATAATTGGAAATAAACCATTAAGATTAACTCTTACTGGCTTTTCTCTGTCTCTTCAGTCTTCTTATCCTCTTCTTTCTCCATTTCCATCTCATATTGCCTTTTTTCTTCCAGTCCCGTGAACTTCTCTTCAATATTTCACCTCAAATACGCACATCATAGATTTCTGAATTGATGTCTTGCTAGGATTCTTGGCTATTGTATTTTTTCGATTTAGCCTTGCAACCTGTATCCGGTATATCGGCAGCTATTATAAATATTTATTTTGTGAACGTTTATTTACTAATTTGGATTGAAGTGGCATGGCCGACGATATTGAAAAATCCATAAAAGAGATAATGAGGAGTCTGCCGTCAGAAGAGATGTACATTGAGTCTGTCAGGGAAATAGTCAAAGAACTCATAAAAGAATATATCCGAAAAAAGCTGAATGAAAATGAAGGTCTGAAAAAGGAACTGGCCTCGGTGATCGAGAACTATCTTGAGGCCAAGATCAGGGAATACGATTCGATGGCCAGAATGGCCAAGATCACTGCAAAAATAGGATTTTTAAGTGCACCTGAATCGGTCAGGGAAGAGGCAACAAAGGACCTGATTGAATCATTCAGGAAGGAGATTGAGGAGATAATACTCAGGACCCTTTAATCAGGTTGAAAAATTCTTTTTGATAACACTCATGGAATTCAGATCAAAGAGAGTAAGGATGCTCGGCTCAGGCGAGTAGTTCATCATTTTCTGGTATTCAGTTTGTGATTGCCATGTTGACGAATTCACATATCTTACGCCCCTGTAATTTCCTGTATAATGACCGTGGATATGACCGGTTATAAAGATATCCGGTACCTGTTCCATCACGTGATAATCCACCTGTGATGGTACTATTGGAGTCCTTCCACCATATGATGATCCCATGTATCTTCTCTTTAGCATAAGTTCGATGGCACTCCCAACACTGTCCATGCTTCCTCCTGGAATCAGCTCTATGAGATCGTTGAGTGCCATTCCATGATAAACTGTAATGTTCTTTTTATTGAGGACAAGATTGTAAGGATTTGGGAGGAACCTCACGTTTGATGAGAACATGTCTCTGATTTTCCCGTTAAACGCAGGTTGAGGTTCAGCAAGTCTCACAGTATCGTGGTTGCCAGGCATTATGTATACCTTTATGTCTTCTGGGATTTCGTTTACAAATTCTGCCAGATATTCATACTGTTCATACGGGTTTATGATCTCCAGATCGTTCTCCTGACCGGGGTAGACTCCGATCCCATCGATTACATCTCCACTCAGGATGAGATGTTTAAGGTTAGCGCTTTCATCCTGTGACTTCTTTATCCACTGTATCATTCTCGAATAAGAATCCCTGAGGAATGTTTTACTTCCTGCATGTATATCTGATATCGAACCGACATATTCTGGTTCCCTTCCCGTGTAATCTATCATTCGATCAGGAATATCCGGTCTTATGATTTCGTTTGCAAAAATCACCGGCTCGCTCTTTCCTCTGTCACTGGATGCTTCCGGCTTGCTTCCGATTACGCCTATCACCTCATCGTTCAGGAGAAGTTCTTTTGATAGGCTGTTCTTGTTCATTATTATGACATCCATGAAGTCCTCTGTATCCTCAATCCTGAATTTCTTGTGCCCATTCTTGGTTTCCGTTATATCGCTGATCATTCCAACAATCTTCACATAACCCTTTGGCATCCTCTTAACTGCAGATATGCTTGATACCTCCCTAAGTTTTCCTGAGGTTACTACAATTTTCTTCAGTTTCTCGTACCTGCTTACAAAGACTCTCCTGAAATCATCAACCGAGCTGTTCGCCTTAATTTCTGAGAAGTCTATCTCCTCCAGACTGGCCTCCCTCTTCTGTGGTTTAGATATCAGCCTGAGGACATCCTTGACTTCAATATAGCCTCTTTCAGATATTTCCTGGTTGTAAAGGCTTACTATGGAGGAACCCATCGACTTTTCAATCATTAATTCCAGTGCTTTTGGGTCCAGAAGTATCCCTTTGCCCTGAAAAAAGGAAATGATCTTCTCCCTGTTGTCGAACAAGGTACTGGACATAAACAAATAATGCCATCAAAGTCTATAAGGTTGTCCTAACAAGATATGTATACAAAAAATAAATACGGAATAGTTGGAAAAAAAGGAGGACTTGCTTTTCTTTGTTTTTATGGCCTCTTTCTGGTCACTGAACTATCCTCTTGTTAAGATTTCACTTTCTTACGAAAATGCATTTTCGCTTCTTCTTTACAGGGTTTTGTTTTCACTTCTAGGTATCCTGTTACTGTTCAACAGAAGGATAAAGTTCAGGTTACCTGCCCGTTCGCACGCGAAAATGATCATCCTGTCACTCTTCAACGTGGTCATATTCATGGAACTCTGGTTTATCGGGGAAAGTACAGTCTCATCATCACTGAGTTCCATAATCATCTACACCTACCCCATTATATCAACTCTCCTATCTTTGCTCCTGTTGAAGGAGAAATTCTCCAGTGAGACAATTCTTGGATTGATCCTTGGTTTTTCAGGCGTGATTGTAATATTTTCCAATTCTCTCAGTGCATCCTCCTATTATGGAATTATATTCGAAATGTTTGCAGCCCTTTCGTGGTCACTGGGGACAGTATTCTATAAGAGATACATAAAAATTGAGGACAGGATCACCACGAACTTTTACCAGTTTGCATATTCCGTAATACCTGTTACAGCAATTGCATTCGTATTCGGAAATCCCGGTAAAATATTGAACCCGCCTCCCCTATTCCTCCTACTTGCTGCTGTTATTGGAATTCCCGGTACTGCAGTCGCATATTACTTCTTTCTGAGACTAAGCAGGGACTATGATGTTTCCGTAATTTCCTCACTTCTCTTCATAGTCCCTGCGATTTCTGTAATATTTGCATTTTTGATCCTTGGCGAAGTCCTTTCATATGTCCAGGTGGCAGGGTTTATTCTTGTTTCAATTGGGATTGTATTCTCGAGCAGGAAGAACAGGAGGCAATAGTAATCATCTTCAGGAAATGGAATCATGAAGATCTACCTAATTTCATATTACTGGAAAATGTCTAATGAGAGATCATTCAGGTTTTGAATCTTCTGGATATAAATTATAAAGCGATTTGTTGGCCAAGCTGATAAAATTTGTTTGTAATAATAATTCAGGTAACTTAAGGCAAGTCATTGCTTCGTGCAGGATAATCATTTCATTATATAAAGACAGGGGGAGAAGATAAAATTTTTATAATATGTCTATAATCTCGTACCAATGAATAAAACTAAGGTATTTTTAGCAATTTTAGTGGTTGCTATAATGGTCATGGGCGTGCTATTTGTTGTGCCATCGACAGCAGGTAGTAGCACCCTAAAATCAAATGGCAATAATTTTGTACTGGTAAGTCACAGCATAGCAGTAAGAGAAAATAATAAATTATCTCGGGGTCAAAATATAAAATTCAATCGAGACACTGCAGCATCCAATCTCATACATCTGGCCAAAAACGACAGTCTGCCTGTTAAGGATCTGTTCATACCTAATTTCATGAGCACCTCCAAAGTTTCTAATGGACTGATAAGTCCTGGTTACAGCCAATCACCAGCTCCTATGGGTATAGGCTTCTATGGTCTTTACAATAAAAGTGGCCATATCGCAGGAAGAAATTACACATTCCCATCCGTTGCCGCAAACGTCAATCTTTCTAATTTACAAACAATCAATCTTGCCGACGATGTTCCACAGACAGTAACATTCCAGCTCAACTCTGTCCTTAGCAATGTGAATCTGTTTGGGAATAGCAATTACAGTTTCTGGACACAAAACGTTGTTGACTATTCTGCAAGAACACATCAGGTCTCTCTCATTTTGAACATCTGGAACTTTTCAAATCCTAATGGAACAGAACTGCCAATATTGAATAATGTCTTGTATTCATCGAGTGGCCAGAGATATAATTATCCCGATGCAATCATTATTTTTGGTCCAACCTTCCAACTTGACTCCGCTAAATTAGAACTTAACCTTTATATGAACACATCTATTGTGAATGGAAGACAGGCATTATGGTTCAACTATTCTCTACCACAGATATCGCAGAGTGGGACATATGAAGAGGCAGTGTTTAACTCCACCACAAACGCAGCTCCACTAACTTATTTGGTCAGTGGAACTACTTTAACTCCTACTGGCTTCGTACCATACGATTCAGAAATTATGATCGGCGGTCCAGGAGGAGGGAGCACAGCAACTGTACAGAATATTTCTGGAACAATGAACCTTATGTACTACAACACGACACAGAGTAAGTTTGTAAATGTGCCAAACGCATACGATATTGGCAGTGAGACTGGTGAGACATCGACTGGCGTTGATGTGCACTACACAGGAAGCACTGCTTATCTGACATCTGGCCCCTCAATGGTTTATGGATTATGGAACGAAACTAACAACACGTTTGCAACCTATAGTGGAAAGGTTAGCGGGAATTCAGCATTCCTGTTTATTGGCAAGACGTCCAAAGACGCTGGTAATGGTTTCTGGAACTGGGCGCCATTGAATGGAAGTGGGAAGTTTACATACTACCTCCCAAAATCGATGAAATACCCATTTGAAGCACTTCAGAATTATTACAACATATCTGGAAATAACCTGACCTACCTTAACGTTACAACTCCTACCATAATAAACATGAAATCAAATGTTTCTATGGGAATATACACCCCCATAATACTTAACGGAAACAAGGCAGTGATGACGGTCGCATCCAGTGGAAAGGGAACAAGAACTTCTCCGTACAAGATAAATGCTTATTCCGCAAATGGAATTAACAGCATATTCGGTCAGTTCAATGATTATCTATTTCCAGTCTTTCCGGGTGTCTTTATCTACAACACTAATGTCAATGTTACAGTAGCCAATTTCCAGATGGCCACGGTATATTCTGGATATGCATCCAACATCACTAATTATGGTTTCCTTGGATTCAATGGACTTCCTATGTGGATTTACAACTCAACTAATGTGAGTATAACCGGTGGGACATTTGGTCAATGGTATTCTCTTGAGCAGGACGGATACTACGAAGGTTCACTTGAGTTGTGGAATTCAACCAACGTAAATGTAACGGGTTCTACATTCCTAGTTTATGGAAATGGTGCATTAGTCTACAATGCACCGTACCAGTATGGGAACATCAGTTTCTATGAAGACGCGTTTATAGGCGCTTCCATCTATGTGTCCACAAACCTTACGAATCCATTCTGGTCCCTATACCTTGAAGGGACAGAGCAAGTAGGTCTCCAAATGTCCGGAACAGGGTATTCGGTAAAAATGAGCCAATTCTACACAGAGACACCAATCATTAGTCCTGAGTGCAATGTGATGACAGGAAACACATCTGTTTCTTATTCAAACGTATTCAGTAATAATGCATACTGGAATTACAACGGCACATCTCCATACAATAACTATGGCCTCATGCAGACTGGAAGCGATCTGACTCCCATGATACCAAAAGATAGTTCCAAATTTACTGTATCCGCATTGAAAGGTGAATACGACTCTTATTTCATTGATGTAGGATATCTCGAAATAACCCTTGGCCAGGCTTCTGGAGTCTATTCGTTTACAAGTGCCTCGTTCTACCTCGATACAATGACACCCTACAAGGAATACGTAACTTCATCAGACAACTTCGTAATGGAAGTAACAGGAAACATGATCCTCAATTCAACAACTCCATTCACCCTCAGTCCCGTAACTTCATCACTTACAGTTGATGAGAGTGGCCTGCCATCCAGCACAGTATGGACTGTATCCTATTACTACTACCAGAACGTCAGTTTCCGAGCCAGTTCAGCAAATAATCCTCTTGTGACAACCCAGATAAACTCAACTGCAATCGCTTCAAAGAGTTCAAGTAACACGAGCATAACGATTAATGGAATAGCGCCAGGTTACTATTATGTCGCAGTAAACAGCAGCAAGTCATTTGAAGTCAGTGGAGATGCAGGCTTTGTGTTAATAGAAGGCCAGACAACCAACATGGTACAGTTCACGCACGTCAACATGTACAGTCTTACATTCAATGAGGCAGGGCTTGCATCTGGTACAACATGGTCAGTGGTGGTTAACGGTGTCTCAATGTCCAGCTCATCTGGATCAATAACGTTCACCAATCTGTATGGTGGCTCTTACTCGTACTACATAAGCGTCCCATCAGGATATTCCACTTCTTCCTCATCTGGCACTGTAACTGTTATGTCAAACACTTTCCAGACGATAACATTTACAAAACAAATGTACACCATTGAATTCCAGGAGACCGGACTTACAAGCGGAACAAACTGGACAGTGACAGTCAACGGGAAGTTGTATAACAGCACAACCCAGGACATCAATGTCTCTGTACCGTATGGAGCAGTGTCATATACTGTCGGAAATGTTTCTGGCTATCTGAGCACTGACAGTTCCGGCTCATTTGTTGCTGATGGGAACGCCATGGTAAGCGTGTTATTCGGGGTACAGTCCAGTTACTCGGATCTTACATACGTCACCATTGCAATTGCAGCTATAGCTGGAATAGTAGTAGGAGCAGTTGTTATTGAGCTGTTCAGGAAAAAATAATCAAATTTTATAAAATATTTTAACAAAACAATTAATCCTTTTTTGCAATTACATAAACAATGACTTATGAAGATTTACCAGATTTTATAGATGACAGGAAGAGAAAGGAAGATCTTGTCCAGATCGATGAAGAGGTAGATACCTACCTCGATATGACATGGATTCTCAGTGAGGAGGAAAGAGCCGGAAGGGGGAGGTCAATCCTGTTCAGGCATCCAAAGGGATATGATATTCCTGTAATTGGAAATATATTTTCCACTGAATCCAAGATGAACGATATATTGGGTGATACTCCTTTCAATATTGGTGAAAACTTAAGAAATCTGATAAGGCCACCAAAGGAGAGTGAATCCATGATTGGCAGAGGACTGGAGATGATTCGTGAGCTTGGTGGTCTCAGGCCAAAGGTCCATGACAGGTTGCCAGGAGACCACATCGTGGCGGAAAAGGTGGATCTTGAAAGAATACCTGTATGCACAACATGGCCTGATGATGCAGCCCCGTTTGTGACACTCCCCGTTGTTATCACAAAGGACCCGGTAACCGGGATAAAGAATGCCGGAATGTACAGGATGCAGATGTACGATTCTGAAACAATGGGAATGCACTGGCAGATTCATAAGGACGGTTCAAGGCATTTCCAGGAGAATAGTGAAAAAGGAAAAATAATGGATGTTTCAGTCTGTATCGGAACAGATCCATTGACTATATTTTCTGCAGTTGCACCTCTTCCGGAACCTCTGGATGAATTCTCATTCTGGGGTCTGATCAGCAAGAAACGTATGGATCTCGTGAAGGGACAGAGCGTTGATCTTCAGTATCCAATGAATTCTGAAATTGTTCTCGAGGGCTATGTGGATACATCAGAAACAAGGATGGAAGGGCCTTTCGGAGATCATACGGGCTATTACTCGCTTGCCGAGGAATTTCCAGTTTTTCATGTGAAGAAGATCGTGCAAAAGAGGAAGCCAGTTTATCCTACAACAATTGTTGGAAAATTGTGGCACGAGGATGTTGTGATTGGAAAGGCCATTGAACGTCTATTCCTCCCATTAATCAAGC
Organism: Thermoplasmatota archaeon; assembly: GCA_023381355.1. Classification (GTDB taxonomy): domain Archaea; phylum Thermoplasmatota; class Thermoplasmata; order Thermoplasmatales; family Thermoplasmataceae; genus Cuniculiplasma. Next base: position 11,504 of record JAMCUL010000013.1, read on the forward strand.
TGCAGATACCTGAGATAATTGACATGAATACAATGGAGGAGGCGGTGTTCCATAATATGATTGTGGTATCAATAAAGAAAAGATATCCGGGCCATGCCAAGAAGGTCATGTTCTCAATATGGGGAACAGGCCAGTTGATGTTCTCAAAAATAGTTCTCGTCGTTGATCCAGATATTGATGTACACGACAGGAAACAGGTCATATGGGCCATGTCAACAAGAATCGATCCATCAAGAGATGTGGTTATTATACCAGGAACTCATACAGACAGTCTGGATCATGCATCATCTCTGTTCAATTATGGTTCAAAGATGGGAATAGATGCCACCAGGAAATGGAAGTCAGAGGGGTACGATAGAGAATGGCCGGAAACCTTGCAGATGAAGAAGGACGTCGACGAGAGAGTTCAGGATTTAAGAAAGAATCTAAATCTCTGAATCTAAGGGATATAGCAGATTTCATTAAGATCGAGCATACCGTATTTGATCTACCATTCATCCTGGCAGGAAGTTTTATTGCCTATGGTGGGTACCCCGGACTGAGGATAGTCGTGCTGGTACTCATGGCAGGAACCCTCGCAAGGGCATCTGGAATGGCCATCAACAGGGTCATTGGAAAAAAGTATGACGTTATAAATCCCAGAAAGAAGAACTGGAGTCTTGTCACTGGAAAGATGTCCATGAGGCAGGCAGCTTCCTTTATTCTGGTAACTGTATTTCTCTTCGAGATAACAACGTTCCTGCTGAACATGTTTGTGTTTGAGCTCTCTCCCATTGTACTATTCCTATTCATAATCGATCCACTACTAAAGAAATACACGCAGTGGAGGCACTTTTTCATGGGCCTGACTATCGGGGTCGGGGTTATGGCCGGATACCTCGCGGTTTCCCCTGCATTCCCGTCCAGCCCGGAAATATATCTCCTCGTCCTTGCCACTGGAACGTGGATAGGCGGTTTTGACATGATATATACCATTCCTGACAGGAATTACGATCTTGAGAATAATCTCAGGACGGTGATGACTGAGTATGGAATAAGGAAGGGAATGATGATTTCCACAATAACCCACATCTTCACTATAGCATTTTTCCTGTTGCTTGCATTCTACATAAGGAGCTATTTCTATTTAGCTGGCATGATCGTGATCTCAGCACTCATTCTTTACCAGCATCTCATCGTGAATCCTGACGATCCAAAATCAATTAAAGTATCTTTCCTTAACGCCAATTCATTTATAGGAATAACATTCCTCACGGTCCTCATACTCACGCAATATTTGCATTGAGATTTTCCCCAGTCCTGATCCTCGACCGGAGTGCCAGGAACAACATTATGGCAAAGATCGCAAACATGTCCAGGGAAATCCACGTCTTTATTCCATTATATGAGTACTCATAGAGAAAGAAGGAACCAACTGATGGTCCCAGCCCTCTTGCCATGGCATTCATCATCGAGTTAAAGCCGTTGTATCTGCCAATCTTATCTGGAGGTGCAATCTTCGTGACTATGCTGTTTATTCCTGGTGAGGTGAAGTTCTCGCCTATAGTTATTATCACCATCACCCCCATAAAATCCAGCACTCCATGAGAAAGAGCTGAAAGGAAATACCCCGCTGCATAGACAATCGCCCCGATCTGCATTGCCTTTAGATCACTTATCTTCCTGAAGATTATATTCATAGGAAGCTGTCCTAGGACAACAACCGTGCCATTTACAGCATATATATAGCCTATATACGCAGCGGGAACTCCTCCCGCAATGTTTGCATATGTAGGGAACGTGACATTGAACTGTGAAGTCAGAACTGTTAGGAATAGAGTACCTGTCGAAAATATGACCAGATTCCTGTCAAAACTGATGAAACCTTTTCCCCTATTCGCATCCACGAACCTCATCTTCATATCAGTCATTAGCAAAAGTACCGTCAGAAACTGGAGAATAGAAGATATGGAGGAAAATAGAAATATGTACCCCACTCCATAGCCATAAACAACAGAACCTATTATGGGTCCTACAGCCCATCCAAGATTTGTGAAGATCCTGTATATTCCAAAGGCACTTCTCCGCATCTCAGTGCTTGTCGTATCAGCCACAACTGCTGAGCTGGCAGGAAAGACCAGTGCCCCTGAAACTGATGAGAGAAGGAACATCAGGGATATTTCGAGAGGTGTAGCTCCAGTCTCAAATAATACGTATACAAGAAAATAACTTATGAATCCTATTGCTGAGCCTATCAGTATTGATATTTTTCTGCCGAGTATATCGCCTATATAACCACCAACAATCGAAAATATGATGGAAACGGCGGCCATCCCGCCAAAGATAAGACCGACAACAACAATGGGAATTTTCAGGTTTATCGTCATGAATATTGCAAGGAATGGCCATGTGGCGCCTATCCCGAAGGATCTTACCGAGGATGCAAACGAGGCAACCCAGAAATTCTTCTCATATCCTTTTATTGCAGATAAATCCGTTTTGCATTATGCTTTTCAGATATAAAATTATAGATGTTAGAACTCCGGTTCAAATTTGTCCTTATAGGAGTTTATTGAATCAAGAATCTCCTTCTTTGCTTCATCCACAGATCCAAACCCATCAACCGATGTCTTCTTTCCTTCCAGGATCTTGTATGTCTCGAAAAAGTTCTGAATCTCCTTGAGAAGGTGTTTGTTCACCTGTTCCAGGCCAGTTATTTCCCTGTTCATTGGATCCTTCACTGCCACGGCTATAATTTTATTGTCCTTGTCCCCGCCGTCTATCATGTGCATAATTCCTATAGGCCTGGCAAGAACAATTGTTCCAGGGAATACGGGGTAAGTCCCAAGAACTAGGACGTCAATGGGGTCCCCGTCATCATAATATGTCTGGGGGATAAACCCGTAGTTCGCAGGATACATTACAGACGAATAGAGCACCCTGTCAAGGATTATCCCGGGGCCGTCCTTGTTGGCCTCATACTTGTTTCTTGAGCCCATCGGCGTTTCTATAACTGCATAGAACTCGTCGGGTACGTTGTCACCATATGATATATCTGTCCACAAACTTCCTTTTGGCATATCTCCCCATGACTGTAAATTAATAAAACATTTCTGGTGTAATTTTCTGAATTAGATTCACTCAACACTTAAATAACAGTTTTGCCTATTAGACCGTGGTAGAGAACAGATATCAGGAAGTTTATAAGAAGCAGCATTATGGCCTCGTAGGGAAGCATTCAGCTGTAAAGGTCTGTCACTGGACAAAGAGTGAACTTACTGGAGGAAAATCCTGTTACAAGGGTACATTTTATGGAATCAACTCCCACCAGTGCATTCAAATGACACCTGCACTAAATTCATGTACTGAGAACTGCTCCTTTTGCTGGCGGTTCAATGGTTTCGACAGCATGAGAATCAGCGATGAGGATGATCCGGAATTCATACTCGATGAGAGTATCAGGGCGCACATGAAGTTGATTTCAGGGTTCAAGGGAAACCCGAAGGTTACCGAGGAAAAGTGGAAGGAGGCAGAAAATCCAAGGCACATCGCAATATCCCTCACCGGTGAACCTACATTATACACCAGGCTCGGCGAATTCATAGAGCTTGCCCATCGCAGGGGATTTTCAACTTTCCTAGTGACAAATGGAACTCTTCCAATGGTACTGGAGAAACTTGATCCACTTCCAACGCAGCTTTATGTTACCACTGCAGGTCCAACTAAGGAGATATTCAATAATCTTCTGAATCCTTCAATAGGAAATGCATGGGAGAATTTTGCAAGGACAATGGAACTTCTTCCTTCACTGGATACGAGGAAGGTTATCAGGCACACACTTGTAAAGGGAATCAATATGCCATTTGTAGATGAATATGCGCACTGGGACAGGATTGCTGATCCTCATTTTATCGAATCCAAGGGATATGTCCATGTCGGTCAGTCCATAGCCAGGCTCAGTGAAGATAACATGCCATCGCACGACGAGATAATGGAATTCACAATATCCCTCAGCGAAAAGATAGGCTATGAAATTGCCGCAGAAAGAAGAGACAGCCGGGTATCACTGATGGCTAAGGACCCATCGATGGCAAGGATAAATTTTGACTCTCCGGGCCATTTACCATATTGATGACGGTTTGTTATATGGGGTAAGTGAAAAATCTCACTCCTCAAAGGTATTATAATACCTTCAATTTAAAATAAAGATACAGCATCTCCCTCCATATGTTGGATTATACCTTCACTGAAGAACAGAATCTTTTAAGAGAGACCGTAAGAGAGTTTGCAAACAGGGAGATCAAGCCAAAGATAAGGGAGATGATCAGGACAAGAAGAATCCCCGATTCAATAATGAAAGGAATGGCATCACAGGGATTCTTTGGAATGGCAGTACCCGAAAAGTATGGTGGGCCCGAATATGATCCTGTGACTATTGGCATTGTGGCTGAGGAGATAGGGAGGGCCGATCCTACAGTTTCCATCCCGGTACTCTTCCTGGTTGATAATGCGTGGTCTTACCTCCTTTCCAAGTATGGTACTGAATCCCTGAAGGGGAATATTCTCCCGGATGTGGTGAAAGGAAGGAAATTTGTGGGAATAGCATCAACGGAACCCAATTTTGGCTCGGATGTAGCCTCCATGACGACAGTGGCAAGGCATACTGGAAACAAATTCGTAGTGGATGGGGAGAAGAGCTATATAAGCATGGTCAGGGAAATAAAGGAGATTGGTGGAGGTTTCATAACCGTTGCAAAAACTTCTCCCGAAAGGCCTGGTACTTCCGGCACATCTCTCATTTATCTCCCATATTCAGAAAAGAACTTTGACCTGACATACCTCGAGGAGATGGGAAGGGAAGGCTCAAGCTGGGGGGCGTTCAGGATTAGCAACTATGAAGTCCCTGAAGAAAACCTTCTGTGGAAGGAAAATGAAGGATTCAAGATTGTCCATGAGGGCTTTGAGTTTGCCAGGGCATTAATATCGGTTATCAGTGCAGGAGCAGCTCTCGAATCCATTGGAAGGGGAATTGACTACATGAAGCAGAGAGTTGCATTCGGGAAACCCCTAACTAAATTCCAGGGACTCCAGTTCCAGGTAGCAGAGAACACAGCAAGGATGGAAACCGCACTTGATCTTGGATACAGGGCTCTCTGGACATACCATCAGGAGCAGAAGTTTGGAAAATTCACCAGATTCCAGGTTTCAAAAGAAATTGCCAAGGCAAAGCTCCTTTCCACAACTTGGGCGTTTGATGCAATCAACGATGCGTTGCAGTGGCAGGGTGCTTTTGGTTACAGCAAGGAATGCCCGGAGGAATGGTCACTGCGTGGGATCAGGTCATTTCAGCTCGCAGAGGGTTCCAGGGAAATTATGAAGCAGATAATCGCCAGGGAGACCATCGGAAAGGAATTCATCTGAATATCTAAATCCGTGGGGCCGTAAGATAAGACATGCCTTCCCCCTACGGAATAAACTATTTAACCACACTTCCTGATAACGTTAGGCATATATTTATTATTAATGAGGGATATCAAGATCAGGGACAAAGAAATGCTGTATAAAGATGTTGACAAAAGGTTGGATATGGCTTTCTCTATATCCACAGAAATAAAAAATTCAATTTTACCATTAATCGAGAAGGATTACGGGAGGCTACCAGTTTATGTTCACGTGGTTAATGGAAAAATATACATGGATATATATCTTGTAATCAACAGGAATGAGAAGTTTGGTACCCGGACATCAATCTACCAGTCAATAATAAGGGAGCCTTACCAGATAATCAGGATGGAAATGAACGAGATTCCGGGAAGTTCCCTCCTGGCTGAGGATCTATTCAGGGTACCCTCACTCATAATCAGTCACCTTTACATAGAGAATGGAAGGATGTATGGGAGAATCAGATTCCATCATTCAGATCTGCATGAGGTAAACAAGATAATATCAAAGTTAACAGAAAGTCCAAATTCAAGGCTTGAGGACCTGGGTCCCAGCAGGGGAGGCATATGGGAACTGAACCGGTTAAACAGGTTTCTTCCACTATCTGTCCTGTCTTATGACCAGGATCTTCCTGATGAATGGAAGTTCACTTCCGGAATGGAGACTTTCACGGAGTTGAAACCTCAAAAATCAGTGGATAAGTCCTTTCAGCTTATATTCTACGGCGGAAATGGCGTATCAAGTATCCCCGGAAAAATCATTTCAGACGACCCATCGATATCTCTCGTAACGGGCACATCAGATATAGCCGACCAGCTATGGCATGAATCGAACCTCAACTTTGTCAGCAGGATTGCCATCCTGGCCAAGCAGTTCGAGGGCGTGGCAAGAACTGTAATAATCCTTCCGACGATTCTTGCCGGAGATCAGCTAGCAATACTTTCAAGGATCGGGAAGAACTACGAAAACACAAACTTCAGGATTACTGCATTCCGCACATATTCTGAAGAGGTCTGGGAATGGATATAGAGTAAGGGAATCACAACATGCAAGCAACACAGCCAAATACGAGATGTCCCAAATGTGGAACAGAACTGAGCGGTAACCCTGATCACTGCCCCATATGCCAGTATATATTCACCAGAAATTTACCCGGTATTTCAGTCATACCGGTGGCGTTTATAGCCTCTGTTTCCCTTTCCTCTGCCCTAACTGCACTAATTGTATGGGTCTTTCGTGCAACTTCAGGGGATTATTTCATATCAAACCCGTTTTTCATCATTCCCGGTGTGGTCTTACTCCCGGGGCTTATCAGTTCAAGAAGGTATTATCTCCGGTATTCAGGAAAGACCTATCAGCATTTCTCGTCAGAGTCGACATCATCTCTTGTATCCGCTATCCTTATGATATTTTTAATAATACTGGGTATTTTTCTTGCAATTCTTGAAGGTGCCGGCTGGAGCGGCAGCAACCTTGTATATTTAGGAATTGTAACACTCATCACGTTCGTGGCAGATTATGTATTCCTGGCATTTCTCGCATTTTTTGCGGTCACTGTTTATGGAATAATAAAAATTGGGAAGATGGCTGGAAATAAAGTGTATGTTATTTCGGCATATATCATCATTTTAGGCGGAATTATTTCCAATTTGCCAGTGCTGGTTGGATTTCTCAGCCAGTCATTGGAGGCTTTCATCTTTTCAGGGCAGCACGGATCTGAACTCCTGTACATTACCATATCAGGGTATCTCCTGATCTGCGTCTTTTCTGCATTCATGCTTTTCCAGGATTCAAGGTCAGTGCAGGGATTTTCAATTTCTGATTCCTAACACTCCTTTCAATATTGCAAGGACCTGTTCAAGGCTGATTTCCCTCATTATTATGGATAGGGCAAGGTATACAAGGAGGGCCAGAACAACAATGGGAAAGAGGATTACAAACTGGTAGGGTTTAAGGTATATATCACTCGCCAGTAGAATCAATGAGACTGGAACCACCATCACAAAATGCCTGTACAGAACGGATCCGTTCCATTCTACATTATGTTTTCTGTATATATGCTTGAAAAGTACATATGTGAGAACTGCCGAGAATGTGTATCCAAGGGCTGCCCCAAGGTCGCTTAGTCCGAAGAGCCTGATCCCAAGTATTGCGGTTGGAATCAGTATAATATTTAGGATTATGTTTGAGATTATTCCTATGCTCGATATCTTGGCTATCTTTGCCTGCCCATCCTTGGATATCAGTGCCTGAAGAAATGGGAATTGAATAGCTGAAATATACGAACCAAGTGCCAGTACACTTAATGTTGCATAATACTCGAGATATGCCTGGCTGTAAATATTGAGTATATAGGGTGAAAGCCAGAAAAAGATAAGGACAAAGGGCAGAGTGATGAGGGATACTATCCTCTCATATTCAATCACGCTTGCATCGAATTCAAGGTTACTCAGTTTTACTTTCGAAGAAAGCAATGGCAGGATGAACATGCTTACGGAGCCGGTGAGCGAGGTTATGATAATAAGAAGTCTCTGGTCAGTGTAGAATGCCCCTGTTGCAATAGCACCATAATAGAACTGGATTATTATCTTGTCAATGTTTCCATTAATTATCCCTATACTCGTGGAAAAAGCAAGAGGTGCAGCAAATACCATATATTTTCTAATGGTTTTGGAATCCGGTCTCTGGAAATGCCATGGCCTTCCGCTTCCAAATGAGATAGCCAGGTAGACTGAATAGGAGAGTCCGTAAACCAGCGCGAGTATCACTGATATTCCAACTCCTATATTTCCTTCCAGGTTGAAAAAATAAACTATTCCTATGAAGATGAATATTCCGTTTCTCAGAATAGACTCTACAAGACGTGGTATCGCTATATGCTTCGAGTCTATCTTAGCCTGGTAGTAGGAATTCGGAACGGAAATTAGGTTGTAGACCGCATAATAAGGGAGAATGGCAATTATTGTCCAGAATTCAATAGGATTTTCGAATCCCCTGTGAAGTACATATACCCATACCAGGAGCGCCCCAACTGTAAGGGCGATAAATATCAGGGAAAGAAATGTCTTGATAAACAGGAAGGCTGAAAGATTTCTTGATCGTTCATCTTCCTGTGTTATGAACTTGATATTGGCGCTGGAAAACCCAAGATCAGTTATTATTGTGAACAGTCCGCCAAACGCGATGGCATAACTCAGGTAACCCCAGTAAACAGGTCCGACATACCGGTTTATGAAAAAGAGGGCTACATATCCCAGGAACGAAGAAACAACTGTCTGAATTACAATTACCGGGGATTTTTCTGAAAACACTTGAACCTAAAATAAAGAGTAATTAATAAAGTTTTAAAGATCAGTCGTCTCCTGACATTCCTGCGTTTGGTGGTGCTCCTCCTTTTGACCCCTTCGTTGCAATGACATCATCAATTCTTAGGATCATAACGGCGGCCTCAGTTGCGGCATCTATAGCCTGTTTTCCAACCCTGATCGGCTCGATAACTCCTGCCTTTTCCATGTCTTCTATCTCTCCTGTAAACAGGTTGATTCCGTACTTCTTCTTGCCAGATGCATGGGCATTTCTAAGATTGATCAGTATATCAATCGCATTTATCCCTGCATTCTCTGACAGCGCTCGTGGGATTTCCTCCATGGCGTTGGCAAATTTTTCAATTGCAAGTTGCTGCCTTCCACCAACCTTGTTGGCATATTCCCTCATTCTAACTGCAATCTCAACAGCGGATGATCCTCCGCCAGTAACATATTTCCCATCCTCGATTGCGGCTGCAACCACATGAATTGAATCAACAATTGATCTCTCTATCTCATCAACCACGTGCTCAGTGCCACCTCTTACAAGAAGAGATACGGCCTTGGGATTCTTGCAACCTGTCACAAATGTAAGATAGTCATCTCCAATCTTTATCTGCTCCACTTTCTCAGCGTTTCCAAGATCTGCTGATGTAAGCTCATCAATTGAGGAAGCTATTGAGGCACCTGTTGCCTTTGAAAGTTTCTCAATATCGCTTTTCTTGACTCTTCTGACTGCATATATCCCTTCCTTTGAGAGATAGTGCTGGGCTAGATCGTCAATTCCCTTCTGGGTGATAAGTACCGTTGCACCTGTATCCTTTACCTTCTTTACCATCTCTCTCAGCAGGTTTTCTTCTTCTGAAAGGAATTTCTGGATCATTCCGGGGTCATCTATTCTTATGTTTGTATCGAATTCCGGTTTCTTTATCTCAAGCGCTGCATTAAGCACTGCAATTTTTGCATTCTTGACTGAGTCGGGCATTCCCGGGTGGACTTTCTCCTTGTCTACAATTATGCCATATATCAGGGTCGTGTCATCTATCTCTCCACCCTGTTTCTTCACTATCTGCACGTTGTCCATATCCACTTTATAGCCCTTGTCTGTCTTTTCTGCAACTGCCTTGATGGTCTCATATGAGATCTCAGCAAGTCTCTCCTTGCTTGAAGAGGCTGATTTGCTGCTCAGGGATGTAGAGGCCATCTTCATAATTATATCCTTATCATTAATGGAAACTTTCATTCCCGCTTCATCGAGTATTTCCTTGGCTTTCTGGGCGGCCATCCTGTAACCGTCTGCAATTACAGTTGGATGGACGTTCTGGTTAATCAGGCTCTCTGCCTCCTGGAGCAATGCACCGGCGATAACCACTGCTGTTGTGGTGCCGTCGCCGACCATGGAATCCTGCGTCTTTGAGACCTCGACCATCATCTTTGCTGCGGGGTGCTCAACATCCATCTCCTTGAGGATCGTCACGCCGTCATTAGTTATAACGATATCACCCAGTGAATCTACAAGCATCTTATCCATTCCTCTTGGACCGAGGCTTGTCCTTACCGATGCAGCTATGCCCTTCGCGGCTTCTATATTCGATCTCATTGCGTCTTTTCCGGTTTCTCTCTTTGAACCTTCTTTTAATATGAATACTGGTTGTCCTCCCATCATAGTTATCAGGTAGTAAAAATAAACTTCTATATAAACATTTTCTCATGTTTACAGGTTTTATCGAATCTTGCCTCCCTGACCTGATGTTTTTACAAGTTCTGGAAAACAGGACAGGAACTAAAATTTAAAACTGCGAGATGGTTCTTTTGCCTTCATCTTAAATTCAAATCAACCATTTTAGACAGATTTGGATACCTTAGGCTTACTCTGTAAGTTTCCCAAAGGCAACATCTTAGTTGAATCATACAGTTTTAGATGTATGATGAGTGATCATCTTGAAAGATAACAACATAATGATAAACGATTGCAATCTTTTAATGAAATCATCTCACGCAGTTTTTTTGTAAAAATCAGAAATGGCACATCTTGAGATACATATGTGGCTGCAACGATATGCAGGATGCGGAGGGCCGGATTCGAACCGGCGAACCCCTACGGGAATGGACCCTAAATCCATCGCCTTTAGCCTAGCTCGACAACCTCCGCAGGTATATGCAGGATTGTTCCAGAATATATGAAATATACCATTCGCTTGACAGGATTAATGAAATCGGAAGTCATTCCATCACTTCTGACATGAATCTCCCACTTCAAGGGATTACGTTTCGCATATGTCATCATGCAGTTTTGACTCCGTAAATAATTTTGAATGAACAGGTAAAATAATTACTGTTCTTTTTTTTCAGCTATATTTTACAGATGCCCATTTCAGCATCAATGTTAATGATGTTCACTATGCGCAGGCATATATTAGAAAAGAATCAGATATTAAAGGTCCACGAGATATTGTCTTATGTCTCAATTTCTGGCTTTCTTTGTACGTTCAAGTTCGGTAAAAGCTCATTAAAATTTACCCATAATAGTAACTCAGCATGGAACTGGATTACCATGATACACCACGAGCATTGATTCAAATCTCTCTTTAATGGATAGAGTCACGGGATGGATATAGTCGGAATCTGATTGATAATCTATCACTTACCTGAGAGCGCTTTGCATTTCCATTCACATCGCGGGTTCATTAACTATACTGAGGCAACTATTCCAAGAAATATGAAATGATTATGTTGGAATCGTTTTTACAATAGAAGAGGAAGGATTGAATGAATATTCATCTCCGGTATTCCCATAGAAATGAACCGTGTCTGATGATTGATAAATGTAAACCTCAAGCACACTTCCATTATTCTCTCTAAGAGCATTCTCAATCGTTAGAGTACTAAATGAAATATTTTCATTTACAACAACAGATATGGAAGTTAATGCAGCGGCGATCGATGCCAGAAGCCCGATTTCTGCGAAGGCAAGTGTAACTTCATCGGCTATATCTTCTGCTGAACCTGCCAGTGGTATTAAATCTGTAATTGCATTAATTGCGAATGCCACACCAACAGCAGCTGAGAAAACACTTACTCCATTCTCCACCTGCTGAAGGTAGTTATTTGCATTATTCGATTCATTTGCTATGTAAGACAAATCCAAACTGCTGTAAACATCACCGACACCAAGTTGATATGCGTAACTGGCGGTAATCCCAAGCATGTTGATTGCTGTTGACCAGTAATCGGCAGTTTCAGATGCATTTCCGTTATTGGATATATAATACGGATTTCTATTCATGACATGAGGATTGTTTGCTCCAACAATTTCCATTGTGGTTATGGTTGGCCCTGGCGTTGCAACACAGTAATAACTGGTACCATCATTATACCAGTATGTCGATATGTAGTATACTTTGTATTCAAGGGCTTCAAAGGAAACGTTTGATATATATTCCATAGTTTGGTTATACGGTGAATCTATGGAGTCTGATGAGAGTAACCCGGCGTAAGGAAGGGTTGCATCGTAGGATGCTGTTGTAGACTGGAATGTACCTGACTGGTTCTCGGTGTGCTGTGCTGAATTGAATTCCAGGGTTGGATTTATGGTGGCACTTGCCGATGAGAAACCAAATTCCGAATATGAAGGCAGGTTCATGCTTGAATAGAGGAGTGGAAGCATTCCTGTCCATGTTTCTACCTTGATTGTTTTATCAACAACAGATGGTGTGCATGGGTTTGAATTCCCATTATTGCCTCCACCACCACCTATCTCCCTGAAACTCTTATCCTTCAATATATCTGATGTGGCACTCACATTGATCTTCTTCTCAAATACCGGATTCGAGAGATTGAAATAGAGTGTGCTTGATAGATTCAACGGACTCATTCCATTATAGAATTCGAATGATTCAATGGAATTGAATAGTGGGTCGAATGGTGAATACTCAATGTTGTTGAAATAGTCAAAACCGTATAATGTGTTGTTTCTTATGTATGAATATGTTGCCTCCTCCATTACAGATACCATATATCCGGGATGGGGCATCATGCCTCTCCATGACTGTGCTATGCTCTCAAGTGTGCTGTTCACACAACCATTTATTTTTCCATACATGTTTGATCTTCCATTGAACACATCTGTAATGTATGGATTATCTGAAAGATTGTATGTTATATTCTTGCTTCCGAAGTTCCCGCCTGACATGATCCACATGGGATCAGGCGAGAGCAAGGTAACACTTGCGTTTGAAAGATTATAGGTGAATCCTGAATCCGGATATGATGTATATGGTGAACCTGAATTTGGGATTCCAGAAAGCATCACTCCTATATGCACAGGCAATCCCTTTGGTGAAACATGATCTGGTGATTCGTAATGATAAATAATAAGAGCAGATGAAACAATCATGATAATTGCAGCAAAAAGTGCGAAGATAAGCTTGTTCCTGTCTCTCTTCATATTTTCCAAAACTCCCATGATCATATGAATAGGACTTTATATATATATTATTGCTACTTATAAACTCAGAGCACAACAATTCTCAGATTCAAGAATTCATCAGGCATAAATTTGCATAGATATCTTTACAAAGTCGCTGTATCCATATCCTGTTTCCATTTTTCCTTATATGTGCCTCCAATAATCTCCGTAAATTATATGCCTTTAGAATATGCTTTAAGTGGATTACGATCTTACTTGCATATTATGAAAAGATGTCTCTACAAAGTATTTTCATTCCAGGCTTATTTGGACTCCTTTAGATATCTTTATAATATTTTCATCTCGAACCTTGAAATCTCGAATTTTAACGTTAAATGAACAGTAATTGAATGTATGACAGTGATTAAAATTGAATGCAATAGACTCGCGCATGCGAAGTTTTTGTTTGATCAAAACATCTTCCTGATGAAAATAATATTTTTCAAATCGCTAATATGGTGGGGAAACATTCTATTAATATTGATTGCATGACCAGTTAATGATGCTCCTTGACACCGTAAAAAAAATACTTATTTCTGGAGATTTTATTCACATCAGCCTTAACAATGATGAAAAGCATTTCACATCATGTTTTTCCAAAATGGAATTCATGACAGCTTATACTTATTTCAACCGATTTCTAGTCGATACAGGAGTTTTGAATCTTTATGTTTCAACACCATCATCCCTTTACCGGGGACCAGATTCTGAATTCAGGGAATATGCGGAAACAAAGAACGTTATGTTCAGGACTCATTCAATTAATGAAATTGAAGCATCTCTCCTGGCAGATTACAGGAAGTTCAGGAAGGCCGATGGAAAGTGGATACGAAGCATGGCCATGTCTATTTTTGATTCTGGAAACAGTGAAGAAACTGACAATTTTGGAAACAAGAGGAACATTGTATTCACAGGATTCAATACCGAAATGGAAATCATGTTGAACTGCATGGTGGCAGCTGACAATGGTTTCGTTCCAATAGTAATATCTGACTGTATTTCAAGTCCATCTGAAAGAACTCATTTTAATAGCCTGGAATGTATCGCCCGAATTGCATACGTGATCGATTCAAGGGACTTAGAGGGTATGAGAGGGGTAAGGATATGAGCGATAATGTGCCTATAATATTGATTGGTGGGGTCCCGGGTGTCGGCAAGACCAGCATCTCGGGATACATAGCGCGAAGTCTTGGAATAAATCTTGTGTTTTCAGGCGATTATATACGGGAGGTAATCCGGGGTTTTGTAGATCAAGGAAACATACTGAACACAAGCGTCTATGACAGCTGGAAGTTCTTTGGAGAAAACTCCGAGGAGAATGTGATCAGGGGTTTCAATTCCCAGGGAGAGATGGTTAATAAAGCGACGCGAAGGATAATAAATAGGGCTATTGACAATGGCGAACCGGCAATAATTGAGACGCTTTATTTCATACCCGCACAGCTGGAGGGACTTATGGAGAAAATAAAATCCATATATATTTATATTGAAGATGAGACCTTACATGTTTCAAGGCTGAATGAGAGAGAAAAATACACTCACTTTGGCTCTCCCGGGGTCAGGCTATCATCCAACATAAAGAACTACAGAATAATTATGAGAAAATCCCTGGAGGATGCAAGGAAATTTGGAATATTCACAGTTGATAACTCTGTTTATGAAAAGACCAGAGACAGGATATTGCAATTCTGCAGAGAATCGTGAATGATCCGGTTCATCCGGTATGCTCTGCAGATATGTCAGGTTCCAAAATATTTTCAACCCGACTTCAAAATCGTTTTAAGCAGTGTTCACATGATAAATCATGGAAATAGAAACAGTTAACCCGTTTGACATGAAGGTGATTGGAAAATTCAGGGAACACAGCGAGGAAGATATCAGGGATATATTCAACCAGGTAAGGAAGAACCAGCCTGATTGGGGCAAAAGCATTGATGAACGGATATCATACCTCAGGAATTCTCTCATCCCCACCCTTAAAAGGGAGAGGGATAGTCTTGCCAGATTGATGTCATCAGAGATGGGTAAGACCATATCCCAGAGCAGGGCAGAAATAGATAAATGTATATTGATGACACAATATTTTGCCGACAACGGAGGTAAATTTCTCTCAGATGACATCATCGAAACTGAGGCAGACAGAAGCTTTGTAAGATTTGAACCGATAGGGGTTGTCTTCCTGATCATGCCCTGGAATTTTCCTTTATGGCAGGCGATGCGGGCAGCCATTCCTGCTATGGTAGCAGGAAATGGAATAGTGTTGAAGCATGCATCAATCGTAACAGGAACAGCCGTTAAGATGGAGGAAATATTCAACACGCCACTATTCAGGATAATCAGGGCTGGCGGCTCAAGGGCACTCTCCGCCATAAAATACTGTGATGGAGTTTCATTCACAGGTTCCACCAACGCAGGGTCACAGATAGCTGCAGAGGCAGGGAAGCAGGTCAAGAAAAGTGTTCTTGAACTTGGTGGATCTGATCCATTCATTGTGCTGGAAGACTGCGACATTGAAAAGACGGCACTTCAGGCCAGGAATGGAAGGCTTCAGAACAACGGACAGAGTTGCATAGCATCAAAGAGATTTATTGTAGACTCCCGGATATCAGAGCAGTTCTACGAGGCACTAAAATCCCAGTTTGAAAAGGTAACCATCGGGAATCAGCTTGATGAGAAGACCTACCTGGGTCCGCTTTCATCAAAATCCCAGGCAGACACAGTTAAAAAGCAGATAACAGAGCTCAGTGGCATTGGCAAGGTAGAATCCTATGGGGAGGAGTCCGGAAATATAATTCCTCCAACGATTGTAAAAACGGAATCCAGCTATGGCGAAGAGGTTTTTGGGCCTGTGGCCATAATGAAAACATTTGACTCGGTCGAAGAGGCGGCCAGGATTGCAAATGAAACCCAGTTTGGCCTCGGGGCATCCATATGGGGATCCATGGAAAGTGCAGAGAAGATGATACCGAAGATAAGATCCGGGATGATCTTTGTCAACAGGATTGTTGCTTCAGATGCGAGGTTGCCTTTCGGCGGTGTCAAGAAGAGTGGATATGGGCGTGAACTTTCAAAATTTGGAATCCTTGAGTTTACCAATATAAGGACGGTGTGGATGCAGAGAACACCATGATTTCTGTCATTTAGAACAAATTTAAATTGCTTGAAGGTATGTTCAAACATGAAAGGCAGCGATCTATTTTCCAGATCTCTCAAGAATGAGGATGTAAAATATATATTTGGCATTCCAGGAGAGGAGACCATAGATCTGCTGGATTCAATTTCAAGCACAGATATAGAGTTTATAGTGACGAGGCACGAGCAGGGAGCGGCATTTATGGCTGATGCTTATGGGAGAATTACCCGCAAACCTGGCGTATGTCTTTCCACGCTTGGACCTGGCGCAACAAACCTTCTTACCGGGGTTGCAAACGCCCATCTTGACCGTGTACCTCTTGTTGCAATCACGGGACAGGCATCAAGAGACAGGCTTCATAAGGAATCTCACCAGAATGTAGACACAATCGCACTATTTTCCGGGATAACAAAATACAACCGGTCAATAATCGTGCCTGAAAGCATCCCTGAAATCATACGAAAGGCATTTGCAACTTCTGTATGGCCTCAACCCGGTGCATCACATATACAGCTGCCAGAGGATGTGGCTGCAATGGAGTGTGAGGACGTTAGAATCATTCCCATTCCAGATCAGACAATCTATGAGGCCAATGGAAAACTTATCAAGAAGGCAGCAGGCCTGATAAACAGTGCATCGAATCCAGTGGTTATTGGAGGAAACGGGATTATCCGGAACGAAGCCTGGAATTCTGTGAGAGATTTCATTGACAGGACAAACCTGCCCTTCGTGAGTACATTCATGGCAAAGGGGATTCTACCTTACGATCATGACAGGAATCTGTTTGTTGTTGGAGGAAGGCCGTTCGAGAACAGGATGAGACCGCTGCTTGCATCGGACCTGATAATTGCGATCGGATTTGATATGGTCGAATATGATCCTGTTACCTGGAACCGTGACTCATCGAGAAAGATAATAAACATAGATGTTACACACGGTGAGACCGATGAACATTTTCCAATAGAATTCGATCTCATCGGTAACATCGATATATCCTTGAAGATTCTCGCAGAGCACGTGGAGAGAAGAAACAACACTTCACTGCATGATGAGATAAGGAAAAGGAGGAAGGAATTCCTTGAAAGACCTGGAGAAGGGAAGGAGAAGATCCCGAAGCAGGTGATGAAGACCCTATCAAAGCTGAATGATGAAAAGACCATGTTAATATCTGACGTAGGGCTTCACAAAGTCTGGGTAAGCAGATATTACCAGCCGAAATTTCCTGACAGAACTATAATCTACAATGGTTATGCATCAATGGGTGCCTCTCTTCCCGCATGCATAGGTGCCGGCCTTGCCCGTCCCGAAATGGATATAATCGCGGTTAGCGGTGATGGTGGATTCCTGATGAACGTTCAGGAGCTTGAGACTGCAAGCAGGCTCCACTCAAGATTCACCGTGATAGTGTTCAATGATGGAACCTACAGCCTGATAGAGAAGAAGCAGCAGGATGCAGGCATGATTCCCCATTACATCAAATTCACAAATCCTGATTTTGATCTGCTTGCCAAGAGTTTCCATAGCAACTATTACTATGTTGACAGGGCGGGTGACTTTGAGGATGTTTTTCTCAGGACAAGGAAGGATGATGGAGTAAGCATAATCGAGATCAAGATCTGAAAGGATGGCAGTTTCATATAGTTTCAGGCTCTTCGAATTTTCTTGCTGGCGATGATGACGTAACTCTATTTTTGGCCAGGTTATACTTGACTTCGAGAATTCACTTTCATCAGCGAAACAACCATTGGATTGAAAAATTCTTCATTCCCTCACGCACTTGAAAGAATAAGCCTCGATCTTTTCATTTCATGGTAATATCTGCATATGTAATATTTAAGGAGCATTAAAAATTCCATCCAGCAAAATTATATATAAATCTATACGCTGCATATTTCGTGATATGGAGTAATGAAGTACTTAACCGGTGTGCAGTTATCAGGGTAGCATCCTTATTTCCCAGAGTGATTCATCTTTCTTCGGCCCGCTACGGATTTGACAATATATTCATGGTACTTTCCAGGGAAGATGGTAAATATATCATTTACAAGGATATTGGATATGAAATGTCAGACACAGAAAAGCGTAATCTAAATAGTACGCTGGAGAAATGGGATAGCAATAAAGTTTCATTCTGTAACGATTCCACAATCAGGATCGTTCTTCCAGAATCCATGCAGGTGGTGCTTTCTTCATTTGATGAAATTGGTGGATCCAGGATAACTCCTGACATTCTAATACTGGATGGAGATATGTATCTTCAAGTAGAATTTGATAGTTCGGTAAATGCAAAGGTATCGAGGAATATCATGAAGTCACTTGAGTTACTGGATGACATGAATGTGTCAATCGTTTATTATGGATCACAGGAGACAAAGTCTACGTATCTGTTCAATCTTTATAAGAAGAATAAGAATCTCAACAACGATCTGATTGTAATACGAACAAAATGGCTAATTTCCGATAAGGAGCGTGAGGAAACAAATATGGGGCTCTTCCTGAATCACGGTAAAATACTCCCAAGGTTCATCAGCAATATGGGTACTTCAGAGATTCTATTCAGGGGGACTGGCAGTGATTTCAGGGGTTCAGCCAAGAATGTGCTGGTAAACCAATCATTAAACTTGTACCATGTAACAGTAAATTCCAATTTCTTCGTTGATTTTTATAAGAATGTGGTTCAGTATTATTACGGGGCAATCTTCTATATGCTGGAAATTACCGAGAGGGAGGTGTTTTCATTTTACATAGTGGAAAAAAACCTGTTTCCCAGGTTCATAATTGGAATAGAGAATCAGTGGAATGAGACTATAAGAAAAGAGCACAGGAATTTTATAATAAGCGTAGAAACTGTCACGTCACTTGTGAGGTGAATACCGGGTCCAAAAAAATATAACCGGTGATTCCAGTATAATTCATAATTCTGGTAAGATAAGCAGAGTGACAGGTCTGCTGGTATGGACAGCAGGAAATCAGTTAGAAATTCAATGTTACCCAAAACTAGATTCTTTCAGGGTAGAATCCATGCAAATCTCTATTCAAAGGAAAATGTTCAAGAAAAAAATGATTTGATAACAATCATCGGTTCCATTTAAGGACAAGGATGAATGGAATTGAAGATATAACTCAATTATGGGTATCTACCCAAATATTTTATAACTCATTCATGATTTCCCTCCATGGAGGCAGGAATGGATTCCAGCGCCACGAGGAAGCTTCAGTTAAGGAGTATTGTAGTATCCGGAATAGGAGTATTCTCTGATTCATACAATCTGTATGGGATTTCACTTGTATACTACCAAATCCTGGGTTTCATGGGATTATCAGAGGGTGCGCTTTCTTTTATTACAGGCTCCACATACTTTGGAGCTGCTGCCGGAGGCATATTATTTGGGCTCATCGCAGATAGGATAGGGCGGAAACCCGCATATGGCATAGACCTGCTTCTAATCTTTATCGGATCACTTGCTCAGTTCTTCGTGACTGGATTTATATGGCTGCTTTTGGCAAGGCTAGTCATGGGATTTGGAATAGGTGGTGATCTTGTGATGTCTCCGGTCATAATGGCTGAGAACTCCGGCAAAAGGAATAGGGGTAAGCTGATGGCTACATCATTTTCCGTGATGTATCTATTTGGCGCGGTTCTTTCCGCTTTTGTCGATCAGGTTTCCTCATTGTTTCTTGCCCCCGATATTGCCTGGCGTGTCGTCCTGGGATTCGGTGCCGTTCCTTCATTATTTGTAATATACTACCGCAGGAAGATTCCAGAGACATACCGTTTCTCCACAAGGGTGCTCGGAAAGTCATACAAGAGTCTTAATACCCACCTGATGCCTGAGATTTCACAAGGCATGGGAAGGGATAATGTCAGTTACTCCACAAGGTTAGTGAGGTCTCTTCCGGTAATAATAGCCGGGTCTTCCCTGTGGATCCTTTATGATGCATATTCAAGTACATTCACATTCTATGGTCCGATTACGATTGCTCAGAATCTAGGTCTTTCGCCGGTTAACTTCACATATGCTGCTGTCTTCCTCGCGGGTCTTCCCGGAACACTGCTTGCTGTATACCTGCTTGACAGGCTAGGCAGAAAGAAGATGGTGACATATGGCTACATAGGAGTCTCAGCAGCCCTGCTGATGTATTCCTTATTGCTCCTGGATCCTAGCCTGCTGGGCATAAATGGAACCACCGGTAGCGCATCAAATCTGCTGGGAACCGGGGCGGTTCTTGGCTTTACTTTCTACATGTTCAATTACTTCTTCTCTGCAATGGGTCCAGCGACAGTTATAGGGGGGACGATGGTCGTACCTGAGCTTATCGCAACCAAGGTGAGGGCTACTGCGCAGGGGATGAATGTGTTCATCGACAGGCTCGTCTACGGTCTTGCGATTGCCTCGTTCCCTCAACTGTTATCAGCAATCGGGCTTGGAAAGGTATTTTTTCTCTATGCCAGCATAGCAATAGTGTCGATTGTTCTTATACAGTTAACCATATCAGAGGCGAAGGGAAAGAGCCTGGAAGATCTTGCAAGGGAAGATCAGGATGTGCCTGCATGGAATGCCCAGCCAAAGTGATTCAACCGGAGAATTATGGCTAATGATCCAGCCAAGGCTGTGCATTTCGTGATAGGAACTGTCACAGCCTGATCCTGTCCATTATATCATCCAGCATAACTGTCCTGTCACCGGCAGTTCGCATGTCGGATGCCAGGGAATTGCGGAAGGATGCTATTTCAACCTTCCTTCCCTTCTGCTTTACACGCTTGATAGCGTCCACATAATCGGAATCGCCTGAAACAATTACAGCTGTGTCAAATGCGCCTTCCCAGGCAAGACTGATCAGGTCAGTTGCAAGTGCAATATCTATGCCTTTTTCAATGGGTGTTTTCCTGCCATCCGCTGTTTGTATCACCTTCAGAGGCTTTATAATCACCTCGAATCCATGACTCCTCATCTTATCCTGAAACCCTTTCTGGGCATCTCCCTTTGATGTATCCTCAGATCCATAATAGTATGCCCGTATGAAATTTCTACCATTGCAGAGCTCATCTCTGAGTTTTATGTAATCTATTCTTGTGGTTTCAGTATTTTGTATGTTGTAGTTACCCATGCTTCGAAAGACGTTGGAACCGTCAATGAAAATCATAACTCTTTCATTATTATTCATAATTTGTAGATGATAACGCCAATAAGAACTTGATGGATTTCGCCAATGATGCAGATCATCGGAATATATTGTGCCTGTGCGGATTAAACGGTCAATATATATCGCTATGCCGGCTGAAAGCGGATAGAAACATATGAAAACAAATATCGATTATGACGCCGCGGGAGAGATTCGAACTCCCGATCCACAAGGGAACCAGATCTCAAGTCTGGCGCCGTACCACTGGGCCACCGCGGCATGAGAAAAAGATTATCTTCTTAATCTTCCGTTTGCCCTTATGGAAGGCCTGCTCTTTGATGAATTCTTTCTTCCAGTCCTGAGACCCCTGCCCTTGTAACCTGCAGATGTAAGACCCCTGTATACCCTGCCTTTATTCTGTGGCTCAGATATCCATGAGATTCTGGAATCACGGTAGATTTCCGGTTTGTCCTTGTCAACAAGAATCACCTCGTAATACTTGTAAAAACCATCCTCTCCAACGTAATATGAATTGAGGACCTCCATGTTTGGATATTTGTCAGCGACTCTTTCCTCGGCAATCCACTGGATACTCTTCTTTCTTGTCAGCTTGCTGTAGGCCATTCTCCTCGGTCTTCTTCCTCCCATTATTTTTGGCCTGTTTGAGCCACCTCTCCGTACCCTGGATCTGACTATTACATATCCATTCTTGGCTTTGTATCCAAGTGATCTTGCCCTGTCAAGTCTGGTTGGGTGCTCGACTCTTTCGATAGCACCTCCTCTTCTCCAGTCTACCATCCTCTGCCTTTGAAATATCATTATCTCAGATTTCTTAGGTGAATTCCAGCTTTCGGATATTTTTCCGTAAAGATTTGAATGATTTACCATTTTGTTCTACCCTTAATCGATGTAAAAAGGAGATACAATGCTATAATAAATAATTTTATGAATTCTTCAGAGGTATGATGAATTGCAGATTAGTGTTTTATCAAATCCGTTAATTTCATTTGCAATTTGAACTCAAATATTTTTAACAATGTTGCGATAGGATGTGGCATGAAATCCTCCCCTTACCGAAAAAGATACATTCTCTTGGAGGGAGAAAGAAACCAGCTAGACAGAGCGGTTCGAGAAATATACAGGGAATTCAAGGCAAAGGAAAAATTCCGGAGTGAAAAATATTCAATAGTCCTTGGAGATCAATTTTCAAAGGATTACATCACATCCTACGTCAGGAGAAAGCTTGAAAATATTTCCATAATTACTGTGAGCGGGACAATAAAGAAGTGCAAAAGCAGCATGAAGTATCAGGATAAATAGATCTTCAGGTCTTCCGGCGTGACGGGATCATATTTCTTTCTCTTCTCTGACATCATTGATTCTTTTAGGCAGTTTTCAGACATTTCGTTCAGGTAAGGCGGAATCTCTGTAACCGGGTTTTTCAATCCCTTAGAGATCTGAATGAAGTATGGCCTCATATTTATGGCATCCATGTATGATATATGAAACGCAATCTCCATGGATCTGCAGACCCTGTCAATCGCATTTCTCGTCTTTCTCGATCTGCTCATTGCCATTATATAGCTGGGGAATTCATATTTGGTGTAACCTCCTTTCTTGTCCACTACCGTGAACGCAGAAGCAATAAGGTCATCCACATATATCCAGAGCCTGAAATATCTGGATCTTGATGCCATTCTTGAAAGCAGATCTGCCATGGAGACAAGTTCCTCCATATTCACAAGAGATTCCATAGTGCCGCATTCCTTTATTCCATTCGTGCTGATCCACTGGATGAGTGTGTCCTTGTCAATGTCTGCATCCCTTAACAACCTCAGATTTCCTGCTATGTCATTCCCCTTGAACATTGACCTTATCGTATCAAATATCTGGCTATGTGAATCCCTGATGCTTCCTCTTCCATAATTTCCTCCACCGGAAAGGGCATAACTCTCAACATCGTTTATTGCACTTCTCATGTCTGGCAGATCTTCTTTCACGATCTCCTCGATAACAGACCTCTCAACTGCCAGATCATTAATCCTGCAAAGGTTCAGAAGCCTTTCTGTCATCTTTGTAACCGTGTTCTTATAATCAAGATCATTTCGTCTCCTGTACAGAACGACCTGAACAACTTCGCATCTAGATATTATTTCCTTCGCGGTTGCTCTTCTCTGAAATTCCCAGTAATCATTCATTGTGATAACAATGGGAGATTTTGTGGACTTAAGTATGTCTATTATGGCCCTGTACCCACCAATCTCATTTCCCGGGTTATTCCGATCACCTCCTGACGAAACTCGTTCGAATATGTTGTCTGCCTCATCAATCAGAATCATTTTCAGGGCGTTCCTGCTTGATTCAGGTTCCGAAAAGGATGTAAGATCTGAATAAAGTGAATACATTCCTGCCGTCTCTTTCAGGAATGATTCATTCCTGTAGTCAGAGGAATTGACCTCAAGCATTTTCCACTTTTTATCACCTGCGATCGCATAGGCAGCTGATGTTTTTCCGCTTCCTGGATCACCCCATAGCAGGAGGCCTTTCTTGGCAGGTTCCCCGGATTCCCAGGATTTTACCCAACTAACTATTTTTTCCCTAGATTCTCTGGATAGCAAAAGGTCTGAAAGGTTGCCCGGCCTCAATGTTTCAGTCCAGATTTCCATCAATCAGGGAACGTTATTCCGATTATAAGCCTTCGCAGTTTTTATTTTCATGTTCTATCCACTTACCCGGCTCGGGTTCATGCTGATCAAGATGATCTGGTGTTTTCAAATATGGACGATGGTAGAAGCAGTCATTTTAAACTTTGCTTTCGCTCAAGCTATACTCATGAAGAGGCAAAAATCATGAGAGAAACTGAATATCTATTGAAGTATCTCACAAGAATAACTGAATCAACTTGAAAAACGTTCAGGAAAACCATATTAAAACAGTTCAGCATGCTGTTCAGTCATGAGAAGAATCAGTTCCTACAGCCCTCTGAGGGTCAGCTTTGCTGGAGGTGGTACAGATATATCACCATTTCTGGAAATGTATGGTACGGACGTCGTCAATACTACTATAGATCGGGGAGTATATGTCAGTTATGTTGAGGATTCTTCACCCCTTGAAATTACATCCAGGGATTTTCTGAAAACCATCGTGTTTGGAGGGGATAATGGGGCTAATTTTCAGGAAAAGATCATGGATCTATTTATCAAATCAGGCATAGAAAAGGGAAGAATCTATATTAACGGGGAGGTTCCACCGGGATCAGGGCTTGGGTCATCAAGCGCCATGGTCAATTCTATAACCAGGATAATCCAGGAGCTGAATGGGGAGTACACCGGAAGCCTGGACCTGGCGAAGAAATCATATCAAACCGAAAGGGAACACTTCAACATCACACTTGGAATACAGGATCCATTTGCAATAGCTGAAGGCGGATTCAAATACATGGAATCGGATGGAACCTCATTCGTTTTCAGGCATCTCGAGAAAAGTCACATAATGGAGAAGCTGGAGGAAGGGATGATAATCGCTTACACCGGAAGCACAAGAGAGAGTTCAGAGGTATTGAAGGATCAGGTCATTAAGTCAAGAAGGGGGGAGAAGGATGTTCTCGAAAATCTACGACACCTCAAGCAGATAGCAAGAGAAATAGTAACATCCACAGAAGAGTCTGACTGGGGTAGATTTTGTGAAAAAATCAATGAAGGCTGGAAAATCAAAAAATCCCTCGGGAAGAACGTTTCCGGCGAAAAAGTTGATAATATAATAAAGATGGCACTGGAAAATGGTGCAAAAGCGGCAAGACTCCTTGGCGGGGGAATGCAGGGTTTTGTCCTGATTCTTGCCGAAAGGGAGGATATCTGGAAAATCCAGAACCAGATGAAGAAACTTTCAGGATTCGTGATGAGGGTTTCTCCATCCACTACCGGTACCCATCTTTTTTCATTCTAAAATCTCAGGTCTTTCCTGAATCAAGCTGTTGAGGATCCTGTACGTTAACCCCCATACAATGTCCCCATCGAACACATAGAAGTTTCCCTTTATATCATCGTACCTGCTAGATCCATTTTTCAATTCATACCATTTCCCATAATTCATCTCATCGTTAGGCCTTATAGGAAACATTTCATTCAGCTTAAATACAAACGGTTTTACATTAACTTCAGGGAATCTGACAGGATGGAATATCTGCATCTCAAGATAAGGCACGAGTTCATTCCTATTTATCCCTGTTTCCTCCTCAAATTCACGCCTCGCAGCATCAATGAAGTCTTCACCACTTTTCAGGAACCCCCCCGGGAAACTCATGTCTCCTGACCAGGGATCATCCTCCCTGTTCCGCCGCCTCATGAGTATCACATTTCCGTGAAATAGGGGGACCGCCACCGATGCGTAATGCCTCATAGGAGGTCAATAATTTCTCTTACCTTCCTGCCTTTCTCAAGCCCGAGGCTTCTTCCCTTCGTCGTGTTTTCCTCGATAGTTGCATCCAGCATGGTTTCCAGGTCCTTGACTCCTCTTACCAGTCCTGCAGCATCTCCAAGCTTTTCGGCAGTCTGGGTATTGAGGTATCCGCACATCACATACCCCTTCCTTCCCTTGACTATGATTATGGGGGCAGTAAACATATCGATTTTGATAAAATGTACATCATTCTTTGAGTTAATTGTTTTTTCCTCAATCATATGTGCAATATATACTGACGATATATAAATTAAGCCAACAGGTTCTGCATTTTAAATAAAACCAGGGCAAGCTCAGGAGGGAATAAACCGGACCCGGTGATTCTTTTCACTATCCTGATATGTGAGATAATCTATGGGTTGTTTGTACTTTCATATTCTACACAATTTCCCTTAAGAAAGATCCTGATATATTATTGAATCTCCTGCATTTTCTAATCGAAATCCCACTGTATCCTTCGAAGATTATATTCCATGTGATTCCACAGCCCCTTTGATTTAAATCTGCAAGTCACATTTTACTTACATCCCGACATTCCT
The DNA here is from genome assembly GCA_023381355.1 of Thermoplasmatota archaeon. Taxonomy (GTDB): domain Archaea; phylum Thermoplasmatota; class Thermoplasmata; order Thermoplasmatales; family Thermoplasmataceae; genus Cuniculiplasma. The sequence continues at coordinate 37,952 of JAMCUL010000013.1, forward strand.
GACTCCCCGGTGCTCAGCATTGTAAAGTTTTTTAAGCCATATTGATTAGGGGTGAACATATTGACAGACTACGATTATGATGTTGTTATAGTTGGTGCTGGCACAGCAGGACTCTCGGCAGGCGTGGAACTAGAGAAGAGCGGAATCTCTTACATTATTCTGGATAAGAAACAGGAAATCGGCATGCCCGTAAGGTCAACAGGAGCAGTTTCACTGGAATGGGTCAAGAAGATCGGGATGCCCACTGACTCAAAAATCATTTCAGCAAATATAGAAAATATGAGTTTCAGGACTGAATCTGGAAAGAGAATTGATTTGAAATTTCAAAGGACAGTAGGGCTGGTTTATGATTTTACAAAATATGAAAAATACCTTGCTGACGAATTCGTCGGAAAAAAACTTAACATCCGATTGGGAACAAGAGTAAATGATGTAACTGGCAATCAGGTGATTACAGATTCAGGGACATATACTGGAAAATACATTATTTATGCTGCAGGCCCTCAGTCAAAATTTGGGGAAAAGCTTGGGAAGAATGACGTGCTGGTGGCATATGAGGAGATACGAAGAGTTCCGATGAGAAAGGATTTTCAAATGATTCTTTGGTTCAGTGATAGGGTTCCAGGGGGTTATCTGTGGGATTTTTCTGAATCTGAAAATTCACGGAAAATCGGCGTATGTTTTTATCCTGGATCAGGGAAACAGCCAAGGGATGTATTATACGAATTTGACAGGATCTATCCGGAATTAAAGGGAGATATCATATCTACCATGGCACACCAGATTCCACTGTCAAAACCGGTTGATAGGGTTGTACGGAATAACTACCTGTACACTGGCGATATGGTGAATGCAGTTCTGAACACAACCGCTGGAGGATTGCAGGGGGCATTCTGGACGGGTCAGCTCGCAGCAAAGAGCATAATAAATAACAATCCTGATGAATATCAACAGAACTGGGAATCATATGTTAAGCCATGGTTGATGAAGCATTACGAATTGCATCGCAAAATGAACCGTAAAGGTGAGAAGTCCATAGGAAGGCTTATCTCTGTTGCAAGGATGATGCCAAAGTCGCTTCAAAAGAGGGTTTTTGCAGGGCTATAAGACAATCATATAATGGGATTCCTTACGCTTTTCCTCAATGATTAAAAATAATTCACAAATATGATAGATTATCATGAATATTTTATACTTATTTATGATAACAAATGAATGGTGAATTAATGGTAAAAAAACTCGTGATAATTGGTGGAGGTTTTGCCGGATTGAGGTTTCTCTATAACGTGAAGAAGCACCTGAAAGATAATTTTGAAATTACCCTGATAGACGAGAGGAAGACCAGCCTTGAAAAACCATCATTGCCTGAAGTAGCAATGGAGGGAAAGAGTGTTTCGAAGGTTCAGATTCCATTCGAAAAAATAATGAAGAGAGGAAATGCCAAGTTCGTTAATCGGTCCGTTGTTAAAATCAGCCCTGAAGATCAAAGAATAGAACTGGATAATGGAGAAAGCATTTCCTATGACTATCTCCTGATTGCTGCGGGGGCCGTGAAAGATTATAATGCAATTGAAGGTTTTAATGAATATGGCTATTCTGTTTGTGATGATGTACAGGCACCGAGGTTATGGGAAAGACTGAAGTCATTCAATGGGGGAAGGGTTGTAATAGGCTCAGCCAAAACTGAGTGGTCGAATGAGACTCAGATCCCTCTTGCCGCTCCCTGCGAAGGACCAATAGGGGAAATAATGTTTATGGTCGATCACTTCCTCAGGGAAAATAACCTGAGGGAGAAATCATCTATCAATGTTTTCACGCCTGGAGAAATATTCTTTGAAGATGTTGGGGAACCTGTTCACAACAATCTCAAGCCACTGATCGAGAAAAATGGAATTAGCGTGGTAACAAAGAAGGAAATCTCAAAAATAGAGGCGCAGAAGGTAAGATTCAAGGATGGAAGTGAAATGGAGAGTGATCTGTCCATAATCATTCCTCCATATAGGGGCCCAGAATTTGTGAAGGCATCAGATGTTGGAGATGAATTCGGGTTCATCTCTACAGACAATGAAATGCGTCATCTCAAGTACAGGAACATCTTTGTTGCGGGAGACGTGAACAATCTCTCCATGCCAAAGCTTGGACACATTGCAATACTGCAGGCAGATATTGCATTCACATCGCTCAGGAGCGAGATTACCGGGATCAGGGAGATCAAGCCATTTGAGCCTGAAATATTCTGCATAATGAACAGGGGTGGTTCGGAGGCTACTTTGATTCTCTCTGATTCACTGTTTGGTGGGAAGCATGATATTACCCTGACTGGCCAGGTAGCTCACCTTATGAAGTGGGGCTTTGATTCATATTATTATTACACAAGAGGGCACATGCCTCCAGAGGCTGTCCAGACAAGAATGGAAGAGTTCATGAAAAAGTAATTAACGGAACATGAAATTTTTCGGGCAGTCCCAAATATCCTGAATTGTCACTGGAATCCAGTGGCAATTCAATGACTGATATTTCGACGTGTGGGATTTATGGTCGCAAATTAACACAACATTTTAGGTTACGTGCTTAAATATTGGCAATTGATTCAGGAATATGGCATCTGAAAAGGCATTTTACGCTATAATGACTGCAATAGTAGTGATTGCAGGTGTAGGTATTGGCGCGGCTTATTATGAATCTGTCAGTAGTGTTAGCACGACTGCACCGGCTGCAGCACAGACTTCTCTCACACTGATTATAACTCCTAACAACTGGTTCCACAACTCATCAATTAATCACAGGCAACCAGCTTATTTCATTCTTGAACCTAATGGAACCTTAGGTTCAGCTGCGAATATCTATCTCCCAGGAAATCAGCTTATTTCTTTAACAATAATCAACTATGATAGTGGAATAAGCAGCGCACTCGGTAATGCTACTGGAAATACATCGATCCCTGTCCAGAATAACAGTTTCTTTGCAAAGGTATTCGGCACAGTTGGCAACAGGGAGTACATATACAATGGTACAAGTATGGCAGAAAACGCTACTCTGTCCGGTAATTCTTCAAACAACATAAGCATAAACAAGGGTCAGGGATGGGCAATTTCAAGCCTTCCATGGGTTGGCAATTCCACTACTGGCGGATACTATGTAACACACACCTTCTCAATTATCAGCGGGGGTAAGGTAATAGTGAATGTCCCAACATGGGCAGGAAATAATCCGAACGGTGGAACGGTGACGCACGCACAGTTCTATCTCAACCAGACCTCCGGTTCAATCCTTTCATGGCAGTGTTATGCCCCATGCGGAACAGGCGCTGCTGGCTGGGGTGGAGCAATGGCGACCGTCGGCTGGATGATGGGAAATATCCACGTGATGTAAAGGGATTGAAATGGCTGGAAACGAAAGGGAGGAGCAGACTCCTCCAGACGCATCACGGAGGAATTTCATAAAAATCATGGGAATCGTTGCAGTAGGGGCAGGAGCACTTGCCTTTCTGAGAGGTGGAATCCAGAATATAATTCCACCATCAGGTCCAGTTTTGAGCGGATTTCCATCAATGAAGCTTGTTGACGCGACAGGGAAGGCCATAAGCACAAATTCACTCCAGGTCAATAATCCGGAAATTGTTACCTTTGACTACCCTCTCCTCAATGAGCCGAATTTTCTGCTGAGGCTGGGTGACAGTAACAACAAGGATGTTGCAATCAATCCCGTAAGTGTAACAATCCCGCTTACTGGGGGGAAGTTCACGTCACCTGGAGGTGCAGGACCTTATAAATCGATTGTTGCATCAAGCGCAATATGTCAGCACCTTGGCTGTATACCTCCGGAAATAAGGTATCACACATTCACCTCAGCTTCATTCGATGGCAAGATCCACTGCGACTGCCACGGGAGTACTTATGATCCTTTTGAAGGTTTCAAGGTTGTGACCGGCCCGACACAGAGGCCACTGCCTAACGTTATTCTTTCCCATGAGGGAAGTGATCCGGATTCCGACGAATACTATGTAAAGAGCTTGGTAGGTCCTGTTATATATTCGCATACCAGTGATCTGTCAGGAGGCAATCCGCTGCCATCAACAACTGAAACTACTGTTACCCAAACTACGGGATGAGTTGATTATATGGAAATTAAAACTAATATGATTGAAAAAATTATGAATGAGCCACAGCCCATACCAAGGAAGGTTCCCGACTATATGCGTAAGGCTGGCGGCTTCATGTTCTGGACAGGGGCGATGGTTTCTGCTGTATTCCTGTACGAAGTGGTTACCGGGCTCATATTGCTGTTTTATTATGAACCCTCAAACGCCTATAACAGTACAGAGGCTTTTCTCAACACAGTTCCTTATGGATCAATAATACTTACGACACACCTTTATGGGGCATACGCCATGATCGTGCTGGTGTACATACATCTTCTCAGGAACCTGTTCGTTGGTGCATATAAGAAGCCAAGGGAAATGCAGTGGCTTTCTGGTATATTGCTTCTGCTTCTTACTATTGGCGTTGGGTTCTTCGGTTATTCAATGAGCGGAGATGTACTTTCATCGGACGCTACAGATGTTGGAAGAGGAATAGCAGGAGCAACTCCGGTGATCGGGCAGTACCTGACGGCACTCTTCTTTGGTTCAGGGACTCAACTGTCGCTGTTCCACAGGCTTCTTGCATGGCATGTTGTTCTGGCGGCCCTGATAGGGATAGTATTCCTTGCGCACTTCTTCCTTGCAGAATATAACACCATAATGCCATCAGGCAAGGATTCTGGTGAAAGGGCACCTGCAATTGATCACGATGACGGAACGTACAAGCAGTGGTATCCGTACAACCTCATGTACATGCTGCAGATTGTACTGTATACCCTCGGAATTATTGTGGTGGTACCTTCAATACTTGCAGTGGTACCAAATGTTCCTGCATTGTTCTCGCCATTTCCACAGGTTTCAGCAACCAGTCCCCTGGCAATGAGTGTTCCTGCATACCCCCCGTGGTTCCTCCTTTTTATCTATAAGGAGCTGGATTTCCAGTTTGCTCAGGGTCTTGGGCCATTCTACGCAACGGTCTTCTTTGCGGGCTTGCCACTTGCATACCTGGTACTTCTTCCATACATTGATACAAAAGCCTCACTCAAACTGGTTGACAGGCCCATAACCGTTTCCTTTGCAGTAATCGGAGTCATATACCTCGCAATATTATCCGCATGGGGGGCGCTAGAACCTGGCATTGCAATTGCAAACACTGTAGTTGTACTGTTCTACCTTGTACCCCTGTTCGTAGTCCCGGCCATTGTAATAACACTTTCAAATGCGATAAAGACTGGGAGACTCAAGAATCCGTACGCGGGAGGCATAGTGCTGTCGGCAGCCTTTTCCGGTGTTACTGCATTTGGATTAGGGATGATCGTCGTGAGTGCTAAGGGCAATTACACTCCAGGAGTTATAGCCGGGCTGAGCATCGTTGGACTCTTATTTGCAATATCCTTGTTGTTCGCAGTTGGGCTTTTCACGGGGATGTACCCGCCTTCAGTAAGGAAAGAACCGGTTCCTGTATCAAAGAATACCTATGTCGCCTACAGTTCAGTACTCGGCATAGTCTCAATAGTTATCCTGTTTGAGATGCTTTCCATGCCATTCGGAAACGTGTATGACCAGTCACTGTATGGGATAGGCCTTGGATTCCTCTTCATAATTGGGGGCGTTATGATAAGGCTTTACAGGGGACAGTTCTACAACGAGTGACTTCATGAACAGACTGGACAGGCTTTCCATAATCTCCTTTTTTATTTCCTTTTTCCTTTTCGCTGAATTCTCCTTTACCGGAATCTTCCTCAATGTGTTTATAATCCATACTTACGCAAAACCATTCATGGAAAGCATCCTCCTTATGCTTGCAGGTTTCATGTTGCTTTCATTCCTTCTGAATTTCAGGAGTAGTATAATGGCGTTCTATGTATCTCTCTATACATCTCTTGCAATGTTTCTCACTGTAATATTCACTATCGGTGAGACATCGTTCATCATTGTGTTGATGGCATTTCTTCTCTATATCATATACGCCGGGTTAAATTTTAGGAAGATTGACGGAAAGAGGGTCAGGATCACGACATTCTTTGCAACACTGGCACTGATCGGTTTCCTCGGAGGCATCATTTCCATATACCAGCAGCCATACAGGCTTCCGATAACAATTGAAACAGCCAGCACTCTCTTCATAGGAGTGGGGCATTCACTGCCAATACTCGAGGAATACGGCATTTTTGTGATCAGCCCATATCTTGAACTCACCGTAAGCCCGGTTGAACTCCTGATATTTTTAGGAATATCCTCCCTGGTTTCAGAGAATTACTATCTTATAATAAAATACATAGGTGAGAGACGTTCAAGTTCCGGTAAAATTGGCGCTGCTTTATACGGTGTGACCGGAGCCCTGAGCTGCCAGTGCGAGAGTTATATAGCACTGCTTCCTGCCATCAGTGCATTCCTTCTGGATGAAGTTCTTCTCCCAACTGTATTTTCAAGTATAGCGTTGCTAATACTTACATACATCTTCGTTTCCAGATTCTACATGCAGGGAAGGCACATCAGGTTGTTTGAACCTGCAAAATGGGGTAGAAGGAACAGGTGGGAATTCATCTTTCTCAGTTCCTCATTGATCCTCCCGCCATTAATTGTGACTGCCGGGGTTTCAATGAATCTTGAACGAAATCCAATCTTCTTTTTCCTGTCAGGAATGTATATGGTTCTTGAGGGGTATATATTCACGTATTCAGTATTCAGGTTCATTCGACCTAAAATGAGATCAAGGAGGGTGAACATCATAGTGACTTCATCCGGCATAATTCTTCCGCTTTTATGGTACATCCCTTTTTTAACAGGCCTTGCGTTCAACAATGGTCTGATCTATGACATTATGTCACTTAGCGGCTTCTTTGGAGGAATAATGATGGGATATTCATTCACGCATTCTACAAGATCAGAGGCATATGCTATAAATGAGTATATTACAGTGATATTCAGTATATTCCCGCTGGCAATATTCTACCTTGGCAACGTCCTCGAAATAAGGATATGGAGTTTCTTCTCACTTGAGGGACAGATCATATTTTCGTTGATAAACTGGCTCATAATGCTCCCAATAATGTGGTTTGCAACTCACGTATCATTACAGAATCTGGTGGATGGAAGCATTTCAAAATCAGGAGATGTGGATGGAATCAAATTCATCGATTCCGGTCCCACACTATTTCAGTCTCGTTCGTAGATTGGCGTATATGTCAAGCATTTCCTGTCCCGTCTTGATTCCCATGTTTGAATCAGACAATCCATATTTTTGAATCTTCGTATTTATCTCCTCCCTGTCGACCAGGCCGAGGTAGGGGATTGAGTATTCAAAGAATATTGAAGCCGCACCGGATTCTCCGAATTTTTTTCTTATTGCATTTACAATCGTTCCGAATACCCTTATAATCATCTTCCTGGATCTGTGGTTAAGGATCATGGAATGAAGCACTCCCGGAATCTCCTGGGCCTTTATGCGGCCATCTGATATCATGTTCAGAACCCTTATCTGATTGGTCAGGGAATCAGTAAAGCCGATACCCCTGCAAAGCTTGGAATAAAGGTTTGAATTGCCGGTTGTCTTGAGGTGAGATAGAATCCTGTGGAAGGTTATCCTGCTCCTCGAGGCACCGATTATTATGGCCTCATGCTCATAAACTGGATATTTCTCAATCTTCGATATCCGTGACCCCATCATGTCAGAATATGATGAATCAATGATCGCAAGGGACCTGTTTATGGATTCCCTGGCGTAAAAAACAACCGGGTCATCCTTCACTGTGAAGGAGGTCTGGAGCATCTTTCTCAGAATATTCGAAAATCTTGAAGAAAGTTCAAAGTTACCATCACTTATGAAATAGAGGTGCAATATATTCGAGGAGCAGTTTGTGAAAAACGGATATGAAAATTTATCTATTTTTCCTGCAATAAACTCCAGGTAGCTGGAAAACTGGATATCGCCCTTCAGCAGCAGCAAGAATCTGCTCATCTCCTCATATGCCAGATCATAGCCATCACTATTTCCGGATGTTTCATATCCTGCAAAATCGAATATGTAATAACCAAAAACATTCCTGTTAAACGAAAGGATTCCATTATCCGGTAGTTCCATGGTCTTCCCCTCCATGATTATTTCTCTGGCGCCTGCATCGGTTCTCAGGAAGAGTGGTATCTCCCAAGAGCTCTGATCCTTTCCGTTAAGGAGGAATCTCTCCTGTCTCACGAGGATTGTATCGTCATTGCTCTTCTCGGCTCGAATCATGGGGAAGCCTGCATTCTGAATCCAGTTTGATGCCATATCTGGTACATTTATCTCCGTGGATGATGCGTTCAGGAAATACCATAAGTCTGTAACTGTCCCGTTTCCATATTCCTTCTCCTTCAGGTATCTTGAAATAGCCTGCCTGAAGTTTTCCTCCCCCATTGCATTTTCAATCATTCTGAGGATTGCAGCGCCCTTCCCGTAGCTTATCTCATCAAATATCTGTTCAAATTCACTTTCCGCAACATCTGCTTTTATTGGATGGGTTGACAGTAAAGAATCCTTGATCATTGAGGAAAAAATGTAGTTCTCTACAAAGGTTTCTTCTCCCCCAAGTTCCGGGTGTACTTTGGAAATGAATTTTGAGGCCATTAGTGTTGCAAAAGCCTCATTGAGCCATAGATCCCCCCATTTGCTCAGCGTGACAAGGTTTCCAAACCACTGATGGGCAATCTCATGAGCAATCGTGTCGCAGATTTCCCTCTTCTGGTCAATATCATTGGAGTCAGCCAGCAGGAGTTTTTCATTTCTGAATGTTATTGCTCCCCAGTTTTCCATGGCACCTGGGGCAAAATCCGGAACGGCAATGAGGTGAAGCTTATCCAGCGAATAATCGATTGAAAAATAACTCTCGTAAAATGCGAGGCATTCCGACGCCGTTTTAAGTGCGAAGCCTGCATCACCCCTTATCTGGCCTGGAGCCGCAAGGATGATCTCCTTCCCCCTGTACATTATCTTTGATTCCTCCATCCTGCCTATTCCCAGATAGAAAAGGTATGTGGCCATTTTTGGAGTTGTGTTGAACTTTATCTCCCTCTTCCCATTTACAAAAATTTCCGTATCAACTGCAGTATTTGAAATTGCGTCATATCCCGGCGGAATGATCACTTTAAGGCTGAATCTTGCCTTGGCAGATGGGTCATCAAAGCAGGGAAAAACTGAACGGGCGTTCATTGGCTCGAGATCTGTGCTTATCATTTCGTTATTCTCTCCACCACAGTGATAAATGCCATTCAGTGAGTCCGAAATTTTATTTGTATACTTTATGCTGAGGTCTATGTCCGTATCGAATACGTTGTTTACGGTTATTTTCTTGGCATCCCTATCATATTTGAAGTTCACCTCATGCCCGTTTACAAGTACGTCAAGTACCTGATCAACATAAGAATCAACAAGGATAGTTTTATCTGGCTTTGAAATGCCTATGGCAACTTCACCGTAATAAACACCTTCCATATCACTGATGGAAAGCTCTATATCGTAAGTTTTTACTTCCACACAGCTGGCATGCCTAATCAATATTAATAATTAACACGTCTTGCCTGAAAGTGATTATCTGCGGCTTCTTATTACCTCAATCAGTTTCATCTTATCGAATTCAAGGGAAAATTTTATCTTCTTTGCCTTGAGAATTTTACTTATTTTTTCCGCTGCCTCAGTCACGGATTCTGACGGGTTGTAATGGGATATTATCATCTCCTTCCTGTCTAGCGGGAAAATCATGGTAAGTTCAGTATCATCCGAATGAAAGCCAAGGGGTTTCTTGTTATTCTGTATCTCCCGCAAGTTCAGCTCCAGTTTGACCATTATTACCTGCTCCTCTTCCTGGGTTATCTTCTTGTCACCCTTTATCACGTTGAAAATATCTGTAAAGCATTTCTCCAGTGTCTTCCACTGGAAGTTCACGTCAAATATAAAGTGGGCACTCCAATTCTTCACAAATGAACATTCCAACTCTTTATAATTATTTTTCCTATATTCGGCAAATCTTCTGGAATTCTTGCCGTATATATTGAAACATTTTAATATGTGTGTAAAATCTCTATCAACTTAGCCCTGTGGTGTAGTGGCCAAGCATTACGGGCTCTGGACCCGTCGACGGCAGTTCGAATCTGCCCGGGGCTATTCCAGGTTCAAAGATTCCCTAGAAGAATATTTTTTGGAGGGAACGGAATGTGGTCTCTTTGCTCACAGCATTTTTCTCAGGATTATCGTCATGCAATCGACTTGAGAGGCTGGCAGAAAAGATGGAATGGACCTTTCATTTTTATGAAACTCTCACGAACAAAATTGTTAATAATAGTAACATTATCTTCGGACATGGAAAGTGGTGAGGAAAACAGCAATGAGGACAGGATGGAGTACTGTGAACTCCTTGACAGGGACCTCGGAAACGAGTCAGATTATTTCAAGTTCCAGAATCACGTCCGGCTTGCATTTGCATCTCTCGGACTGGCCGTTTCAACAGGCGTGAGACTCAATGCAACAAGAGAGCTCCTGGATATGGTGGATCAGCTATACCAGAATATATCGGATCCTGATATCGCTCTCACCGATGAAAGCAGAAAGAAATTAAATCACGCTGATGAGGTATGGCTTGACCTGAAACAGAAAATGGCTGCAGGCGATATAAGGGCGGCGCATCTTCTGGATGCAAGTTCAAATCTATCCCTTGCCCATTCATATCTCTGCTCACTTAAGAAGAATGATGAATTTTCAGGTCATATCTCAGATTACAGCCTAAAATATTTCAAGAAATTGAGTGTTTTTATTTATAGAGAGGCCATTGGCCACGTTATGCTTTAGGAAGATTCTGAACATAATCCTCAAATTTTTTCTGTTCCTTGATAAAGCGAATCACTGAGCTTGCCTCACGGAAGTAATCCTCAAGGATGCGGTCCAGTGTTATCTTATCTATTTTTCCTTCCTCAACAAGTTTTGCCCCTGCATGCCTTGAAAGCAGGCCTCCCGCCTCCTTCACCTCAGGTTTCCCGAATTTCTTTCCATATATATTCATGCAGTCCAGGAAAGTCAGCTGGGAAGATGAGTTGGCATAAATCGCGCCTGTTATGCTTGAACTTTTCTTGATGGTCTCTGCGATGTCCTCTATATGGGTTGGACAGACTCTCCCCTCCCTTGGGAGCCTGTCAACTCCCTTTGAGAACAGGCCATCTATAAGGGAGATCAATCCGTCGTTTTCACCACCAAAAACAAATGACAATCTTACTATCAGATGGTTCTTCACAAGAGAAGCGTTGTCCTCACCTGTCCTTCTGGTCCTGAAATATTCATCCTTTCCATAATGAACATTCACTGAGGAGAAGTAAATGAGTCTCTGGTTCTTGTCAATTTTCTTGATTTCATTGGCGACTGCCTTTATTCCGAATACGTTTACCTTCATCGCCTCCTCTTCGTTGGTTGAATATGAGTTGCTGAGGTAATACACCACATCGTAATTCTTTATTAAAGGTACAAGTTTTTCGTGATCAGAAACATCCCCCTCTATCCAGTTAAATTTTGCGTACTGCTCTCCATCGATTTTATGCCTGGAATAATAGTCATTCTCCTCATGCCCCATGAGCAGCATGAGATTCCTTCCTATGTATCCACTTCCGCCAATAAATAAAGCTTTCACATTTCCCCTATGCTAGTATACAACATATCTTTTTCCATGCCTATGTCGCAATAGGGAGAATTTCCCCCGTTTCTTCATCTTCGAACCTTGAAAGGATTTCGTTGTCAACCCTCATGAGGAACACGAGTATCATGGAGATTATTGCAGTGCCTGCCGAGATCAGAAACATGAATTCAAAATTATTATGCGAAATGGTAAGTACCAGTGAAACACTTACAGATGCCAGGAGAAGGGCAGCGTTATTGAAAAAGGCCGAGAGTCCAAAGAATGATGACATTGCAGCCTCCCTGTCTCCTTCAAGTGTCGTAATAAGAAATGCACCAATGGGATATGCAGCCACGAGGAATGCAGCCCATCCAAGCCCTCCTACCGCAAGATATACCAATACAAGAGTCTGGGTACGGTAAATCGATGCAAAAATCATCACAGTTGCAAGGATTCCAAGCCCATAAATCATCATGTTTTTCTTTCCCCTGTGCTTTCTGTATATAATTCCAGCCGGGATGGAGGCAATAAGGGTAACTGCATTGAAAATTGCAAAACCTACGGCTGCAAAGACCAGCGCCCCGTCAGATCCGGTTGAAAATGAGTATCCTGCGCTCTGCACATATGACACAAAATAAATCGCTATTGATTCGTAAGATACCCAGGAAAATAGCTGAATTCCGAAGTAAATCAGAATCCGCCTATCCTTGAACATATAAAGGATTCTTTCTCCCAGCGTCTTTTTTTCCCTTATAACTACGGACTTATTCTCAGGCTTTCTTTCCTTAACAATTAAGGGGGTGATTATACCAGTTGCAAGCACAATCACTCCCTCAATGAGGGCTACATTCTTGATTCCAAGCGTTGTTCCGAATCCGGCTACCAGAAGGAAGGCAACAAGGGAACCCATGGCCAGGAACGAATTGATATAGCCAGATGCAACACCCCAGTTTTTCATTTCAAATGTTCTTGGCATAAGAGAGTTGTAAGGTGTCCTCATGAAGTGGGCGGCAATATACATTGCAATCAGGAGCCCGATAAGTTCCGACACGCTTGTCGCATAAGGAATGAGGCATATCATGAGTGACATGACAATAATGGAACTCACTATCATGATTCCCCTTGTGTCATGCGGATACAGGAACTTCCGATCCGCAAGAAATCCGGAGATGGGGTCGGCAAATATTCCCACAAGTCCTTCAAGGCCAAGAATCAGCCCGGAAAATGCGTCTGAAAGCTGAAAGCCATTTATCTCTATAAAGGGTGTAAAAATTCTGTTGAAACCCCATGTAGTATATATAGCAATTGCCGTCATAGAGAGGAATATATAACTTAAGTTGCCGGAATATACGTTCTTGCCATTTTCCTCTCTATATAGCCTACTACTCACAGATTTGCGTACATTCTCTTTCAATTAAAACTTTTCTATATACCGATATTTATCAGGCCCATCTCACTATTGTTGACCAAGATCAGCGGAGAGTGTTTTGCGCATACTAAAATAAAAATCTATTTCTGAAAATTATCTGGATGATGAAGGAGAGTTGAGATGCATCTTAATTATTGCCTCTGAAATGATACTCAGGTTATATCTGTAACCATCGTTTGAAATTAATATATCATATTCAATGAAAGTAAGTATTTAAAGGAAATTCATGAGATCAAACATTGAGTTTACAACCCATGGATGTCATAATATATATATAAAAAACAGTAATCCTTAAAAATGATTGATGTAGGGTCCCTATCGGACTTCCTGTTAATTGTTTTTGGAGGAATAATCGCAGGAATAATAGGCTCCCTAACTGGACTTGGCGGTGGGTCAGTCCTCGTACCTGTGCTTACTCTTTTCTATGGTGTGCCAATAGAATATGCGACCGGTGCAAGCCTGATATCAACAATTGCAACTTCAGCAGGCTCTGCAAGCACATATACAAAAAAAGGGATCGCAAATATAAAGATCGGGGTCGGCCTCGAGGTTGCAACAACTCTGGGTGCAATAGTGGGAGCGCTTACCTTCGCGCTTGTTGTTCATGCAAATCTTCAATGGATCCTTTTTCTCTTATTCGGGGTTGTCATATTGACATCAATAATCCCGACTGTGAAGAGGGGAAAGTATGAATTTCCCGAGGAAAAGCCAGCTGATTTTACTAGCAGGCTTTTCCAGCTTTCCGGCAAGTATCACGACGAAAGAAGCAGGAAGACAGTGCAGTATACAGGAATAAGGTGGTGGCTGGGTGAGATCATAATGTTCTTTGCGGGAGTGCTGTCTGGACTTCTTGGGATAGGAAGTGGTGCACTCAAGGTTCTCGGCATGGACTGGGCAATGAATTTACCGATGAAGGTTACCACTACTACCAGTAATTTCATGATAGGAATAACCGCCGCTACTGGAAGCAGTATTTACTGGTATGAGGGATACATCCAGTTCTTCCTGGCAGGAGCAACAGCCATAGGAGTGCTCATAGGATCAAGAATAGGGTCATCGATCCTGCTGAAGGTTTCCAACAAGGAAATCAGGTGGATTTTTTTTGCCATATTGACATTCCTTGGAATTGACATGATCTTTAGGGGGGTAACGCTATCAGGTTTCTATTATATCAACCCACTTACCGGGTTCACCATCGCAATAGCCACAGCAGCAGTGCTCATACTTTTGCTGTACATAAAAATGAAATTGGAGGAAAGGGGAAATGCAAACTTCAGATAAATTAACGACTCTTGTCAGCTGGATCCTGAAGATCGCCGTTTTCATCAGTATAGGTTTTGTAACGGTGGGATCGATTCTAATGTTCATTTTCAACGGTGCAGATGGTTACTCGATTTCACAGATTGAAAGTTATAACTCCAGTATTAACCTGACATCAAAGGCATTCTCACCGGTTCTAATACCCTCCGGACTGCTGGCGCTTAACCCGATTGCTTTCATCTCACTTGGCCTGTGGGTCCTCATATTCACTCCAGTTACTGTGCTTTTCAGTTCTCTCGTGGATTATATCTATATGAAAAATAAGCTGTATGTGATTCTTACGTTCCTCGTCCTGTTCAACCTGTTCACAGCGATTCTGATCATTCCCGCATTCGTGAAACTTTGATTTTTTAAAGCATTTTACAAAAACATTATTAATTTTACTTATATCATGTTGTGTGAACTGATGCTTAAATTCGAAAGAGTCCCAATCAGAGAAGAGGATCCATTGGAAAGATCTAAGAGTTTTAGGGTCGAGCCAATGATTGGTTATTCAGATCAGGAAGCCACGACAGAAGCATCAAGGTGCATCGGATGCAATATATGTACTCAGGCATGTCCTGCAAGTCTTGATATAGGCGCATACATAAACAGCATTGCTGTTGGGGATCCTGCCCAGACTGTGAGGATTGTCTTTGAGAATTTACCATTTCCAGCAATTATTGGAAGAGTATGCACCCATAACTGTGAGGATATATGTGTGATGTACGATACGGGCGGTCCACTTGCAATACGTCACCTGAAGAGATTTGCAGCCGATAAATTTGATGATTATTCAAAGATAATGCGGGTGAAGAAGAGAGGTTTCATAAGCAAGAAGGTTGCAGTAATAGGAGCGGGACCTGCTGGATTGAGTGCTGCTTATTATTTATCGATTCAGGGAGTGAGGGTAACTGTATTTGAGTCCCTTCCTGTGACCGGTGGTTTCATGAGAGTTGGTATTCCAAGATACAGGTTACCCGACGAAGTCTTAGACAAGGAGATAGGTTATATCCAGTCGCAGGGCGTGGAAATAAGGCTAAATACAAAAGTAGGAAGGGACATCAGTTTCCACGATATTATTTCAAACTATGATGCTGTCTTCCTCGGAGTTGGAAATCACAGTCCGAGAACCACCGGAACACCTGGAAGTGACGCTGAGAACTTCCTCCACGCCACAGAATTTCTTCAGAGAGTTGCCCTGAATGAGAAGATTCCGGTTGGAAATAATGTGGTAATAATAGGCGGGGGATTCACGGCAAACGATGCTGCAAGATCATCCATAAGACTTGGGGCCAGGAATATTAACATCATGTACAGAAGGAGGGAGATCGACAGGCCAGGATATCCCTCAATGAACGCGGATGAGGAGATGGAAGAGTCTATTGATGAGCTTGTCGGGTATATGTGGGAGGTAACGCCATTCGAGTACGTTAAGAATGGAGACAGGATTGTGCAGGTGAAATACTGGAAGAACCAGATGGTTTCAGAGGGAGGAGGAAGGGCTAAACCTGTGCCACAGAAGGAGAAGACGTACACAATGGATGTGGATTTTGTGATTGAGGCCACGGGACAGGAAACCGATTTTTCATTCCTTGGAGACGAATTCGCCAGGAATTTACGGTTGACTCCCCACGGGCAGATAATCGTAGACCAGAATGGAATGACAAGCATACCCGGTGTGTTCTCCGGAGGCGATTCAACCAATATGACAAGAGACCTGATAAGTGCTGTAAGGGATGGAGACACTGCGGTTCTTGGAATATTGAACTACCTCAACCTGATGGATCAGGTTAATGAAGAATACCTTCCACTTCTCGACAGGTGGAAGAAATTCTCGCCAACTTCCGCAAAGATGGCATATGCGGAGCGCATAAAATAATCATAAAATTTAATCATTCTAAAAAATAGATTTTCACTGTTTTTCAAGGTAGATAGAATCAAAGCCAGTATAAGGTATCAACACTTCCGGTATCCTTATCTTTTCTGCGTCTGAGAAATTTTCTATTATGGCTACGACTGTTCTTGAGCTTGCCATGGCCGTTCCGTTCAGGGTGTGCAGGAACACATTTCCATCTGGTGTCCTGTATCTTATGTTGAGCGACCTTGCCTGGTAGTCAAGGTCATTTGATATGCTTGCGAGTTCACGATATCTTCCCTGGTGGGGAAACCATCCCTCAATATCAAATTTCTTGGCGGCAAGATTTCCGAGTTCTCCTGAACAAACATTTACAACCCGGTACGGAATCTCAAGACTCTGGAGGAATTCCTCAGTGTTCCCGGTAAGCTCTTCAAAAAAGTCCCAGGAATCCTCTGGCCTGCAGAATATGAACTGCTCAACTTTCTTGAAATAATGAACCCTGAAAATTCCCTTTGTATCCTTTCCATGTGCGCCAGCCTCCTTCCTGAAACACGGTGAAAAACCTCCAACTCTCAGGGGGAGTTCCCTTGGCTCAACGATCTCGTCCATCAACATTGATGCAATCGGATGTTCTGATGTTGAGATCAGGTACAGATCCTCGCCTTCAATCTTATATATTGCATCATCAAATGTCCCCTGATCGGTTGCCTTCCACACTGCGCTTCCTGCTATCATTGGAGGTGGTTCAACGACAGAGAAGCCTTTCTGGGAAAGGAAATCTATCGCATAGTTGACAAGCGCCAGTTCCAGTTTGAGGAGCCTGTTCTTGCTTATGTAGAATCTTGACCCTGCAATCTTTGTAGCCCTCTCAAGGTCGACAAGATCATATTTCTCTATTATGTCAACATGACTCTGTGTATTTTCCACAATCCGGTACTTACCGAGATTATTACTTTCCTTTAGAAATGTTTCGAGAGAATCCTTCCTCACACTCGCCTCCCCATTTACCCTTACCACAAGGTTATTTTCATCTCCCTTGCAGATCGGGACTGAGGGATCCAGAAGGTTTGGTATATGGCTCACTATTTTTTCCCTATCCTGCTCAACAAGGGCCTGCCTGGACTCGATGGCGCTGAGTGATGCGTTTATCTCTTTGACCTCGTTCCTGATCTCCTCAGAATCTCTTTTTTCCTTGACTGCCCTTGAAACCTCCAGACTCTTTGCATTTCTCCTGGATCTGAGTTCATTTATCTTCCTTATATTTTCACGCCATTCCTGATCCAGTTTAAGGAATTCTTCAACAGGTGACGGATCCATAAATCTATCCACCATGGCCTTTCTGAACAGAGATGGATCATCCCTCAGCATTTTGATATCAATCATTGTGTCCAAGAACGCCAGTCTATATATTAATTTTCACAATATCCCGTAATTAAAAATGACATTTTTTGTGATTAGAGGCGGTCCATTCTTGGCTGGTATGAATCGTTGTATGATTCCAGTTCAGCCTCATCATCATAAATGGGGGTGTTTGGCATTATCCTGGTTCCCCTGCTGGCTGCAGGCTGAGAAACGGGTGCTATGAAAGGTGATGGATTGAACATGCCCCTGTTCTCCTCCCTGATCGTTGTTGAAATGCTTCCTCCAAGGAGGGATGTGGCATTGAATATGATCAGGCTGCTTGGCACAATCAGGGTCATCGTTGTTAGGATCCCGTAGAATGACTGGGTATCTACAGCGAGCTGGGATGTCGCGGCAAGTGGTTTTGTTGCGAACGCAAAGATTCCGTCTTTCAGGTAATAACCTACCAGGCTTGCCTGCTGAACCGCTGTGGATATAAGGTACAGTGACGTAAATATGACGAGCGCAGTCATGATCAGGGAGACTGAGAGAGCATCCTTTGCACTGCCCGCCTTCCTGCCTGAAATGAATCCGGCGAAAAAGGGGCCAATTACCGGTATCCACCACAACATTGCTATTCCAAGAATAGCATAAATGAATGCAATTTTTGTAGAATAAGTGTCTCCCCTATCAGTTTTGAGACTGTTTTGCGGGTACTTTCTACTGTTCGTCTTACCCATGGCAGACATATGTCTCATAAACACATGACGACAAATTTATATAAAAATGTTTGGTTTTTTAAGGTTTTGATACAAAGTTCTTATTAAATCATCTGAGGTATCACTGTCTAATAATGTGGGTTTTATCCTGCTTAAATTCAGACTGAATCCATCAAGATATATGCATTTAGTCATCATATTCGTATCCTTTTTTTCAGCATTTTTGTACTTCTCAGAAGTTTCCAGTGCAATATTCATCGCGAAAAGCCATACATATTACATTACACATTCTCGTTTTAATTTTGTAGCATCAAGCATTGCAATTGCTGTTAGGAACTGTTTGTTTTCACTCTTGTTTTTTCAACAAATTTGAAAATATAGATTTGATTACGATTCATCTGACTTAAATTTTTAGTTATTTTTTTTACTCTAACCCTTGAATGAAGGCAGAGTTAATATTTAATACTGCTTCGGAATAACAAAAAGTGCGTAGAATCTTCTGGGTTTCAGAATTCCTGCTACCTACGATGATGGGTATCTTTATATGGGTTATGACTCGCACTTCGTTCTATGTAATTACAAGTACTCTTCTTACGATTATAATAGTGGGAATAGCGGATTTACAGTATGATTTTCAGATTTTAGATAAAGAGAAACCAAGTGAGAGATTAAGATTAATTCTTGAGAAACTCCAGAAAACTATTGATACTACTTCAGATTCACGACTATTCTCTGCGGCTTTCCAGGAAAAGTTAGACCACACAGTACAGCAATTCGGGGTCCATAAATTTACTTCAGAAAATATCAACGAAATAGAGCGAATAGATGAAAAGATTCATAATGGTCTGGAATCAAACGCATTTCTCACTTTTTTACCGAGCATTCAGATGGATTGGGATCCAAATGAGTACTATTACACGCGTATAAGAAATTTGGCTGGGAACAAAGGTGGCAAAATGAAAAATATAGAAATCACACGAGTCTTTTATATAGATAAAGATCTCAGGGAGAACTTTGATGCATTTCTAAAACTTCTCCAGCATATGGCATCTGACAGCCTGAATGGAATAAAAGTGTATGTTATAGAAACATCTGGCAAAAAGGATGATTTTGAACTTACTACAAGTTTCTCCGACTTCGCGATTTACGACGAAAATATGCTTGTCAAACAGGAATACGGAATCCGGAGGACTCTTCTACGTAACATCTACAGTGTCAACAAGGATGACCTTCTCGAAGCAAAGAATAAGAAGGATACCTATTTGAAGTTCGCAATACCAGTTGAAAAATTCCTAGAGAAAGGACGGAAACCTGACATTCCTGAAAAGTATTATGAGGAGTTAGCTAAGACAGCTCCAATAATAGACGAAATAGCAGGCTCTTACTGTAAGCCAAACACCTATGGATCACAGTCCTGTAGGTGGTATCATGGTTCATGGCAGTATTTAAGGCTCATTGACATGGTATCAAGTCCCGACTGGCATAACTCCTTTTACACACATAAAATCCATATCGCCCTGACAGATCCTAACCGCAGAAAAATCCTTGTTTACGGTACGGCTGACTATGGTATTCTGGAGATGATATATTCTACAATGGGAAAAGATAGTAAATTACTGGATATAACAGTAGTCGATAAATGTGAGACGCCTCTCCGTGCATGTAAATTATATGCAGAGTCTCACGGCTATGAAGTAAAAATCGTTAAGGTAGAAGAGCAGTTACTAAACCTTAATAGCAATTATTATGATTTGATTATAACTGATCATCTCCTCACTGTGGTCACTGAAGATCAGGTTCCAGTTATAATAGATCACTGGTTCAAGCTTTTATCTCCAAATGGAATTCTACTCACAACTGTGTTTGCGGGCACCCAGGTAAGTGATCCTGACGATGAAGATAGAAAAAAGTTCATAGAGGATGGCAAACAATCTGCTATAAGAAATGCCGATTTAATCTGGAACAAGTTTCAGAATCTTGAGATTATGCAAATGATTAATAAATATGCTGAAAACATTGAAAATCACCATGTAGGTGACATAGATTCCCTAACAGCCTTATTTAGGGATTTCGTAGACGTTGATATTGTGGAAACAAAAACAAAAGGTGAATTCAAGCATCCGGAGACTGATTATGAAATATATGCAAGGAAGCCGGCCAACAACTAAATGTAATGGCATCTTTGTTTTTCAGAGCCATCTTCTCACAACGTGGTTGATCGAAATCTAAATACAAGTATATAGTAGATGTGTATGGTTGTGCTTAGAGTTTCATTCAGGTTTCTGTGTTTCATCAATTTATGCCCCATATTTTTCCAGACGGTCAGTGATCTGTAACGCATAGGTCATGAGGCTGCCGCTCTTCAGGGAAAAACCGGTTCTTGAGCATTCTCTCTCGTTGAATCCGCCGGCTCCAATGCTTCTCGAGCTGCCGGTGTAAAATGTCACAGGAACTGGATCCCCTGTATGCTCTCCGGTTGTTGAGGAGGTGGAGTGGTCACCAGTTATTATAACAAGTGCTCTGTCCTCAATCCCAATGAGGTTTTCCATTGCCTCATCTATCCTCTCCATTACCTCTACCTTTCCAGCAGGATCCATGTCATGGGCGGCTGCGTCTGGCGCCTTTATATTCATGAGCATGAATTCATATTTTTCCGAATTTTCTCTTGCAGACTTGAGTTTCCCCACATAGTTTGTATTCCTTCCTCCCGTGATACCTGGGACATCAATTTTTTCAAGGCCGATCATTTCCGCGATCCCTCTGATCATTGGAATCCCTATTATGTAGGCGCCTTTCATCCCATACTTTTCCCCGAATGCAGGAAGAAATGGGGCCTGGCCTGCGCCCCTCAGAAGAAGCTCGTTCGCAGGAGGTTTTCCCTCGCTTTTCCTTCTGATGTTCATCGGATTGCTGTCCAGTATTTTCCTGGATCTTTCAAGAAACTCATTAATTATTCTTGCAGTCTTTTCAGATTTTTCATTCATCGCGTGGATCGTTCTTACCGGTCTTACTACCTCATGGGGATCAGAATCTGAAATTTCTCCTGAAAGTCCAGGGCCATGCATCACAAGAGCTGCCCTGTGTTCTACACCGGAGCGCACATTTATCTGTATGTCATCAATCTTCATGGATAACGAATTGCTCAGTTCATCCGTTTTTTCCTCAATTCTTCCTGCCCTCCTGTCAGTGATTATCTCTCCTTCCCTGGTGGCATAGTTCGCCCTGAAGGCAACATCACCCGAATGGACTTCCATTCCGAGTCCCATTGCCTCGAACGGTCCTCTACCTGTGTAGACTTCCTCCGGCTTATAACCAAGCAGCGAGAGGTGGGAGGTATCGGATCCACACACTATCCCATAGTCCACAGGATAAAGCAGGCCTGATATTCCATGCCTGGCCATATGATTCATGTTGGGGGTATATGCAGATTCAAGGGGTGTCCTTCCACGAAGTACTTCTGCAGGCCTGTCTCCCAGTCCATCCATAACTATGAGAATGATTGATTTCTTCATCAGGTCCCCTCGGTCCATGAGTTTGCATACCTGATCTGTTCCTCCGTGGGCGTGTCTATTTCTATCCCCTGGCTTTTGAGTCTTATGACTGCGACTTCCCTGTCCACAGTTTCCGGAACTGCATACACTGCAGGTTTCAGATCCTTGTGGTTTCTGGCGAGATATTCAGCGGTAAGTGCCTGTATGGCAAAACTCATGTCCATGATCTCCACTGGATGCCCCTGTCCCGATGCAAGGTTAACGAGCCTTCCATCTGATATCAGATATATCCTTTTCCCATTGCGAAGCCTGTATGCTTTCACCGACTCCCTCACCTGGGTGCTCTCAACAGACTCCTTCTCAAGTTTTTCAGTGTCGATCTCATTGTTGAAATGACCTGCATTTGAGAGGATAATCCCGTCCTTTGCACCAATCATGGAGTCCATGTCAACCACGGACTTCATCCCTGTAGCAGTTACGACCATGTCAGATTCTGCAAGAGCTTTTTTTACAGGCATGACATCAAATCCTTCCATGGTGGCCTCGTTTGCCTTTACAGGATCTATCTCTGTTACAGTGACCCTTGCCCCCATCCCCTTCATGCGCAGCGCAATACCCTTCCCGCAGTATCCATATCCCACAACAGTGACCCTCTTTCCGGCAATAAGTATGTTTGTGGCATTCATAATTCCATCAAGTGCACTCTGTCCTGTCCCGTACCTGTTGTCGAAAAGATGCTTCATGTCAGCATCATTCACGTCAAACATTGGAAACCTGAGAGCTCCAGCCCTTTCCATTACCTTGAGCCTGTTGACCCCTGTGGTGGTTTCCTCATTGCCGCCAATTATATTCTCAATAAGATCCATCCTGTCAGTATGCAGGATCTTTACAAGATCTCCTCCATCATCCACGATTATGTTTGGCTTTGAATCAAGCACCTTATGGAGGTATTCATAGTATTCGTCCTCAGATTCTCCCTTCTTTGCATGCACGTCCACCTTGTAGTCCTCCCTGAGGGAAGTGACAACCGAATCATCCGTGCTGAGCGGGTTGCATGACGCCATATGAATTTCAGCGCCACCTTCTCTCAGGAGCAATGCAAAAATACCTGTTTTTGCCTCAACATGCAGGGCCATGCCAACTCTCAGGCCACTGAAAGGCTTCTCCTTCAGGAATCTTTCCCTTATGCTTGCAGATACTGGCATGTGACTTCTTGCCCATTCAAGCCTCAAATATCCCTTATTCCTATCTTCATTCATATCCATTCACCCGGACTTATTTTCATCAATACTCCCCCTCTTATAACTGTAATGCCAACCACCGCATTTCTTCTCTCCGAAGAAACAGAAGGCATCCTGACACCACCATCTGGAAGAACGGTGTTTGAGATGAACACGTACATCTCATCCACCATTCCCACCCTGAGAAAGTTTTCTGCCGTAATTTTTCCGCCTTCCACAAGAATCTTCCTGATACCGATACCGTAGAGCCTCGCCATTGCAGTCCTGAGATCAAATGGCCTGCCGCATCTGATGTAACTGTTGATTCCATCTGTATCTTCCCTTGTCTCGTTCAGGATTGCCGTCCTCCTCGTGCCATCTGTAATTCTGTAATTCTTCCCTTCCAGAGATAATTTGGGATCAATTACAATCCTGATAGCTGGAGAATCATCATTCAATTTCAACTCGGGATCATCATGGATTACCGTGTTCTTCCCTATCAGTATGCCATCAACAGATCTCCTCATTCCCATAACCCTGTTCCAGTCCTCATCTGAGGATAAAAGAACCCGCCTTCCGTCAGGTCCTGATATGTATCCGTTCAGGCTCTGTGCCAGGTTCAAAATCACGTACGGTCTTTCCACATTACCATATTACCTAATATCAACTTATATTTTTCATTCCTTTCCAGCCATATATTTACGCAGAGCACAAAAGATTCATAAGTCTTAATTAGAGATCAAAGATATTGAAACATGGAAGAATCCCTACTCAGGAGACTCACCGGGGACACTGGAACAGGTAAAGATTTCCGTTTATACCCTCACCAGGTGGAGGCAATAGAAAAAGTAGACCTCGGAAGGAGTGTTCTGGTTTCAGTTCCCACTGCTTCAGGCAAATCCCTGATAGCCTATTACGGGATTCTTCGTACATTGAGGATGGGCGGAAAGGCAATATATATCGCACCTCTCAAAGCCTTGGTCAAGGAAAAATTTTCGGAGATAAAGGAAATACTGGGAAATGAGTATTCTGCAGGAATCAGCATGGGAGATTATGATTCTGGCGCTGACCTCATAAACAGATTCGATGTTCTTGTATGCACCTCCGAGAAGGCAGACTCCATGATGCATCACGATCCAGACTATTTCAGCAGGCTTTCCCTTATGGTAATTGATGAGATACATAACATCGGTGACCCGTCACGGGGACCAACCCTTGAAATAATAGTATCTGTGGCAAGGATGATTAACCCTGATCTCCAGATGATATTCCTTTCAGCGACACTGAAAAATAATGAAGAAATAGGAAGGTGGCTTAATTCAGATGTGGTGGTGAGCGATTTCAGGCCGGTTCCACTGAAAAAGTTCATCATAAATAAGAGGAAGATCCTTGACACTGACCTGCTTGAAATATCAAGGCTGAAAAACGATATAACTGATGTCATTGAGAACACAATTGACAGCGGTGGGCAGGTCCTGATTTTCCTGAATACACGGAAGAGGGCAGAGACATTTGCCAGGGATATAGGAAACCAGTTCAGGTCAAGATATCTGAGGAATGATATTCCACTTCCTCCTGATGATTCATCCAGATTCGTTTCCCCCCTGAAGGACATAATTCCCTATGGTGTCGCATTTCATCATGCAGGACTTCCATATGCCTACAGGGAACTGATAGAGGAGAATTTCAGGAACGGCAATATCCGGGTCCTTACTGCGACGCCAACACTTGCAGCAGGCATAAACCTGCCAGCAAGAACCGTGATAATCAGGGACCTGACAAGATTTTCCAATGGTTACACATCATATATATCCAACATGGAGATAGAGCAGATGCTTGGAAGAGCAGGGAGGCCGAAGTACGACAGGTATGGCGAGGCATATATATACTGCCCAACAGATAACTCCGTGGATAAGGTAAGGGACTTCCTGGAGAACGGTTCAGAGGAGATTCAATCGGGTCTCTGCACAGAAAAGACCATGGGGTTCAACACGCTTGCACTTATCAGTACAGGGCTGTGCCGGAGTGAAGAAGATATAATGAACTTTTACCGGTCGACGATGTACAGTATGCAGAACGGATTTGAAAATCTTGGAACCATGGCGGAACACAGCCTGAAGATCCTCCTGGAGAATGATTTTATAAAGGAGATCAACGGCTATCTTGAACCAACAGAGCTGGGAAGGCTTACCTCATCACTTTACATAGATCCCCGAACTGCAATAGAAATCCTTGAGATGCTTGAGATGGATGGGTTGAACGAGGCGAAGGTCCTTTATCACATCTGCAGGACACCGGACGTGATTGGCATTTTTCCAAACCGGCAGGATGATGACATGCTCACCGGGTTTTTTGCTGAAATCAACGAAGATCCGGAAAGTGAGGAAGATCTCTCCGCTGCAAAAACAGCTATGATGCTTAACGAATGGATAAATGAGAAGCCCATTTACGAAATCGAGGAAGAGTTCAACGTGGGTTCCGGTGATATTGAGGCCAAGAAATCAACTGCTGAATGGATTTCCTTTTCAGCTTCAAGAATGGCAAGGCATTACCGGAGGGAATATGCGCCGTTCCTTGACATGCTCAGCCTGAGGATATCTGAGGGAATAAGGGATGAAATAATTCCTCTCGTTTCCATCCCCGGCGTTGGAAGGGTCAGGGCAAGAGTACTTTACAGCAACGGATTTAAATCCATCAAAGAACTCTCTGAGGCAGACCCGGCTGGCATATCGCAGATCAGGGGATTTTCTTCTGTAATGGCGGGGAGGATCATCTCGTATGCCAGAAATCAGGTGAAGGCGAATGGCATTGATAATGCATCTTAAGGTACCTAAATATGAGGGCGAAAAAGCCATATTAACTCTTAAAAGGCAGGGCATGATCGATCACGACTACAGCATAAGCTCTGACGAGAAGTTCCTTTATATCCCCCTCTCAGGAATTCCAGAAGGCGGAGAAATAGTAGAGATTGAGAAGGAGCAAAGGGGAACCAGGGTTATTGCAACTGGTCATGCAGGCGGTTTTGATCTTATAGGAGAAATTGCAGTTATACATGAAAGATCTGGAGGAAGGGTACAGAGTATAAGGGATTTCATATTGAAGGTAAAGCCAAACATCAGGACAATATATGTGGACATGGGAATTTCCGGAGAAATGAGGCTCAGGAATCTTGAGGTACTTTACGGCGAGGATAACCCGCTCACTTCCTACAGGGAGAATGGCCTGACGATGAAGGTGGATGTGAGGAGGACATATTTTTCTCCACGATTATCAACAGAGAGATATATCGTCGCAAAGGATGTCAGGGATGGTGAAAGGGTATACGACATGTTTTCCGGCATTGGCCCATTCAGCCTGAATATTGCAAGGCTTGCAAATTGTGCCATCGTTGCCTGTGACATGAACCCTGTCGCACATGATCTATTCAACCAGAATATATCAATGAACAGGCTCAGGGGAACCATAAGTGCAAATCTAATGGATTCCTACACATTATTGAATGAAGCAGGCACATTTGACAGGATAATAATGAATAACCCCGTAAGTAAGTACAGGGATTTTGATCAAATAGTTGATCACATAAGGGAAGGCGGGAAACTGAACATATATTTTGTCGAGACCGTTGAGGGCATTGAGAGGCAGATGGAGTTGCTCTCGAGACTCCATCTCACCCTCCGTTCCAAGAGAATTGTGCACGGTTATTCGAGGAATAAATTTATGTTTTCACTGGACTACGTAAAGGTGATTCCGTGAGCTTCAGCAAGAAGATAGGCGACCTGACCGAGGAGATAATGGAGAAAGTGCTCATGGAACAGGTCAGGAAGGACGGAGGCGTACCAAACCATATCGGCATCATAACTGACGGGAACAGGCGTTTTGCAAGGGAGAATGGGATGGATCCAAACACCGGTCACGTCAGGGGCAAGGAAAAACTTGAGGAAGTACTGGAATGGAGCATGGAAATCGGTACAAAAATCGTAACAGTATATGCCTTTTCAACCGAGAATTTCCACAGGAACAAGGATGAAGTTGATTTCCTTCTGCATCTGATCGACACATCCCTCAGGAACCTCATTACTGATGAGAGGGTAATAAGGAACAAAATACGGGTGAAGGTAATAGGGAAGCTTGACATCCTGCCTGATTACCTGTGCAGAACGATAGAGGACGTTGAACGTGAAACACGTGGATACAACGAATTCAGGCTGAACATAGCAGTGGGCTATGGGGGAAGGGAGGAAATTATTGATGCAATCAGGAAAATTTCAAAGGACTACAAGGAAGGAATGATTACTGAGAATGAGATAACCGAGGAAAATTTCAGGAAATATCTTTATGATGGCTCGATTCCTGATCCTGACCTGATTTTGAGAACAAGCGGTGAGGAGCGGATATCCAACTTCCTGCTATGGCAGGGCGCATATTCTGAGCTCTATTTCTCTGATGTATACTGGCCTGACCTGAGGAAGGTTGATTTCCTGAGGGCTGTAAGAGCATACCAGACCAGGCAGAGGCGCTTTGGTGTTTAGATGTGGATAGGTATTGACGACACGGATTCAAGAAGGGAGATGTGCTCAACATACATCGGCTTCCTGATGAGTGGACGGTTCTCTGAATATATGAATTCATTCCCGAGGCTGGTCAGGCTTAACCCGAACCTTCCATTCAAGACGAGGGGGAACGGTGCTGTATCAATTGAATTCTGCAGTCACGCCGCTGAAAATACTGAACCGTTGAGAATAGGGAAGCTTGATGGAAAGGATCTTGCAATTTCTGGTGAAAGATGCAGTACATCCAGGCAGGATGATATATTTAATGTTGGGATCGAATATGTCAAGAAATATGGGGTTAAAAATGAGGTAAACACAAACCCGGGCATGGTCATGTCGGGGACCCAGTTCGAGGAGGAGATCTACAAGGAAGCACTTTCACGCGAGATGAAAATTGGTGATGTAAGGAAAAGGATTGAAGGCCCTGGTTCACGAATCTATACGGAGGGGAACGGAAGGGGGATCATTGGTTCGAGTGCGGCCATAGCATGGAGGAAGAGGAAGGTAACATACGAGCTGATCTCATATAAATATCCGCATCCTGACTTAATTGATGATGACGTGAAGAGAAGGGTCGGGGATATTGCAGAGTCGTTCGGAACAACATTTAACAATATTGACAGGGAGAATGGGGCTGTGTCACTTTTTCCCAGGGAAAGGACTCCCGTTATATATGGAATCAGGGGTACTGATCCTGTGGATCTCCTTAAAATCCAGTCGATCATAGAATCTGAATATCCTGAATTCGGCATGAATTACATAATTTTTGAAACGAATCAGGGAACG
Organism: Thermoplasmatota archaeon; assembly: GCA_023381355.1. Lineage (GTDB taxonomy): Archaea > Thermoplasmatota > Thermoplasmata > Thermoplasmatales > Thermoplasmataceae > Cuniculiplasma. The sequence goes on from JAMCUL010000013.1 coordinate 66,363, forward strand.
GATGATCATATTGAGTTCATGCCTGCAAGGATGCTGGAAGCAGGATCATACATGATACAGTGCACGGTATCAAGTGTACCCCGCCGCGAGAAAGGGGGTCACCTGAAGTTTCACGGGATCTACCGGGGAGAGGATATTACCCTAATCGCATTTGAGCCATCAAAGAAATTCCGCACAAGGATTGAGGTGCTCAGGCCCGGGGATTTCATTGACGTATACGGCTCATACGGTAAGGGCAGCCTGAAGATTGAGAAGATTGATGTCAGGGCACAGGCAAGGCTTTTCCAGAGAGTTGTTCCTGATTGCCCTGTATGTGGTGAGAGGACAAAGAACTGTGGGAATCTCCTGTACAAATGTCCTGAATGTGGCCACATGGTCCCGCCGTCGTACGAGGAGGTAAAGAGGGAACCGATCCTTGGAAGATATGAGCCACCTGTTTCTGCAAGAAGGCATCTCTCCATGCCATGGAAGCTGGAGGGGAAGCTGTGAGCAATTTCAGGGTAGCAGTGAGTGGAGTCCCCGGAACAGGGAAGACAACACTGTCCCTTCTTATCAGCAGGTCAGGCTACCGTCTTATAGACCTGAATGTGGAAGCCGGCAAGTCTGGCTGCCTGCATGAAGATGAAGTGGATATAGGCTGCCTCAGGGAAAGGATAAGGACAGATGGTCCAGTCATAATGGATGGCCACTATTCACATCTGCTCGACCCATACTGTGTCATAATTACCGAATGCTCTCCTGATCTCCTTGAGACAAGGCTTCATGAAAGGGGGTATGACCGGGCAAAGATCATGGTGAATCTTGACGTGCTTCTCACGGATGCAATTTATGACGAGGCCAGTGAATATGTCCCCAGGAACAGGATCATGAGGATAAGTACAGAAAACGGAATAAAAGAGAAAGATTTTAGCCTGATTATGGATTTTATCAAAAGAATGGAGAGAAAATCAGATGGGACTTGATTCATATAGAAAGAATGCAACGCCTGCCCTCGAGAGAATGTCCAGTGCCTTCATGAGGTTCAACCCCAACACACTTACTGTAATTTCATTCCTCCTTGCCCTGCTGTCAGGAATACTCATTGCCCTGTCAGGAAGGTACATCCCTGCTATATATCTTATTGCAGGGCTCGTGTCACTCGTTCTCTCCGCAATACTTGACGCAATGGATGGTTTCGTTGCCAGGAAGAAAGGCATAAGTTCACCAGCTGGAGACATGCTGGATCATACCTTTGACAGGTACTCCGATATGGCACTTATTTCGGGTTTTGCATTCTCAATATTTGGCAACATATATATCGGGATACTGGCACTCGGTGCTGTATTCATGACGAGTTATATGGGAACACAGGCGCAGGCAATTGGGCTGAGGAGAAATTACGGTGGTGTCCTGGGAAGGGCGGATCGCCTTGTGATAATGATGGTCATCCTGCTGGTGGAAACCATCTTCCCTTTCTCATATTACTTCTATATTGCAATAACTCCAGTAAACATCATGCTTGTCTGGTTCCTCATTGCAGGCCACATTACAGCAGCAAAGAGATTCAGGGATTCAATGGCGGGTCTCAGGGAAATGGAGATCAGGAAATGATCTTTCCAACATCCTCACACATCTGCCTGGAAGAATCCAGGCTCCTTGAATGCGTGAATACCCTTATTATGGGCTCTGTTCCCGATGGCCTTACCAGTATCCAGTCATGATCCTTCCTGAGCTTTATGCCATCCGTGTCGTCCCTCTCCCAGTCGGGGAACACCTTGAGAAGTTTTTCCCTTACCTGGTTGAAGTCACCCGATCTTGGGAATGTCTTCCTGGTGATGTGATATTCCGGGACTTCCATCAAAATTTCTGAGAGTTTCTTTCTTTTTCTGGCCATGATGTCAAGAATTATGCCCACTGTCATGGCACCATCCCTGCAGTACTGGTGATCTCCATATATGATGCCTCCGTTTTCCTCCCCTCCGAGTCTTGCCTTCCTGTCAATCATTGTTCTTGAAACAACCGGCGCACCAACTCTTGTTCTGATCACCTCTGCCCCTTTCTCGCGGCATATATCATCGATTGCATCTGATGAGCTCACAGGAGTGACAACCTTCTCGCCCTCCCGTATATAATTCCTCACAAAAAGGGAAAGCGTTGCATCCCCATCAATGAAATTACCTCTTTCATCAACGAAGACCGCCCTGTCAGCATCACCATCGTGGGCTATTCCAACCGCAAATTCACCGCTTCCTGCCAGTTCCATCAGGTATCTGAGATTTGCAGGCTTTGGCTCTGATTCCCTGGATGTGAAGAGGCCATCAGGATTAGCGTTCAGCGTAACCAGGGAAACTCCCAGTCTTGACAGTAACTCAGGCGTGGTCCTGTAGGATGCTCCATTACCTGCGTCGAACACCACCCTGAATTTCATGCCTCTTATTGCTTTTGCATCAATCTTCTCCAGGATTCCTGAAATGTAGAGATCCGCAGCGGAGTTGTCCTCAACCTCCCTGCCAATATGTTCCCACGTCGCGACATGGAAGTTTTCATCGTAATATATCTCCTCAATCTTTTCTTCCCTGGATCTTTCAAGTTCAGTCCCATCCTCATCTATACACTTGATTCCATTGAATCTCGGGGGATTATGCGATGCAGTGATTATGACTCCCGGCATCACGTTCTTCTTGCAATAATATTGCACGGCAGGTGTAGGCAGTATTGATATGTTCTTAACATCCACCCCTGTGGAAAGTATCCCTGCTATCACGCTGTCCATTATCATGGAATTTGAAAGCCTGTTATCTGAGCCTATTGCAATCGTCTTTGCAAAAAATGTGCCTACTGCCTTTCCAATCTTCATGCAGAATTCAGGCGTAAGATCCTCATTGGGAATCCCTCTGATTCCATTAGTTCCAAATAGCCTCTCTCCTTTTTTTGACATCTTACCATATCTGTTTTATTTTAATAAATGAAACTGTGCTGCCCGGATAGTGCTTCCCTTCTCCTGCCGGGCCGGTATTACCAGGAAATTAATACATGCTGGCTGCCGCCTTCACAGTTTGTATTCGGTGCCTCTCCACACAATCTTATGAGTCCTTGATGCCAGATAGAGATTCCAAGTGTAGAAAAAAGGCATGAGAAGGCCTGCAAGATAATACTGGAAACCTCTGTCCCTGAGTCTTGACCTGATCTTTATCTCCGAAATAAGGAGTGGAATCAGCCAGATCAGGTAGAAATAGGAAACAAATATTGAAAACACCAGGGATGCTACTATGAGGAGGCACATTGATCCGTAGAGAAGAATGCCAATCTTCAGGGCATCCTTATTCCTGCTCACAAGAAGTGAGGTCTGCCTTACTGACCACTCCCGGAATGTAGGCCAGTCATCAGGCGAGTATATATCTGGTGTTGATTCCGGTACGTATGCTATCCTGAGCCCTTTTTCCTTGCATATCCTTGTTACTGCCATATCGTCAGAGATGTCAGATGCAAACTCATCCATTTTTCCGTCTAGCAGTTCCCTCTTGAAGGCCATTGATCCTCCCCACCCGAAGACTGTAATTTCAGATTCCATCATCCCCCTTCCCACAAATCCCCACACAGTCTTGAATTTTGACCAGAATTTACCTGCTGACCTGAAGTAAGGGAATGTCGTTGACACCCCGTAATCATCTATTGACAGTGGCCTGACAAGGTTGATCAGCCACTGCGGGCTCACCCTTATGTCTGTATCAGCGACAACATAAACCTCGAAATCCCTGAATTTCTCAATCGCCGTGGCTATGGCCCGGACCTTGCCACTCCCGGAAGAATTGTAATTGGATACAACGTGTTTCAGTCCTGCATCCTCAATGTATTTCAGGGAATCATCTTCCTCAGAATCAACGACACAAATTATGGAATAGTCCTTGTAATTCTGGCTCTTTATGCTTTCAAGATTTGCCTGGAGACCGAAATCAACGCCTTTCGCAGGTATGATGATGAGCGTTCTCGGGCTGTAAGATGAAATATACTTCTTCCTGAACTTTCTTGGAAATGCAAGGATAGCCTGAATTATGAATATAAGCGTGAAGAAAATGACTAAAAAATAGAATATGCCTATCTGGATGATGTCCATTCAAACCAGGCTTGAATCTTCAAAATCGACCTGGCCGACACCTTTCACCCCGGAGGCAACCTCCTCGATCATGTCCTGCTGGCCATCTTCGTCCTTTACTATCACTACAAGTTTTATCTTCTTGAGTCCAAAGGCAATCTCCTGAATGCTCATCTCTGCAATTTTGCATTTTTTCTCAAGGCCATCCTTCAGATTGCGCTTCATTTCTTCCAGATCCATTGAAGGATCCTCGGGAAGAACACTGAATGTCATTGCTACGTCTGCCATTTCAATACCTCACGGACCGGTAAATCCACATTTTTCACAGGTGTATGGAGTAGAATGTTCCCTGCAGTTCCTGCATCTTCCGATTATTGACTCGCCACAATTCGGGCAGTCAAAGATTGAAAAGCCCTCTTCCACAAGCCCCTTTCCGCAGGAGCTGCATGTTTCTGTTGATCCCATTGTTTTAACCTCTATATTCACCCCTTAATCAAAATACGTTAATTACATTTATGTTATTTCTCTGGTCGATATCATGTCGCCCATTGCTTCACAAGCAGCAATTCTACACAGGGTTCTTCATGATCTGCGAATATACCCGATCTTATCTTGCAGGAATTTTTCCTGCGTGAAAGACAGTATTTCTTCCCTCATATTTGGAGTCTAATCAGAACCAAAATATGTCATTCCATCACCCCCATGAAGGCTCATTTGAGTGGGGATCAAAACCTGTCCACTCCGTTCCTTCACCATGACTGTTCCCCATTGGATTCCAACGGATAAAATAAAGGTCTTTCCCGGTTCAGGATCGTTTTCTGGGGCTTTCTTCCTGTTGTGGATAATGGAAAAAATGGATAATTTCCAGTTTTCGAAAATGTTCTTATATCGTTGTATCCTCCCTCAAAATTACTTTCAGGCTGGAATGATGCCATCATCACTCGCCATCAATATGGGACATGGCATATCAAATAATTATCAGTTATTGTGTAGACTATTGAACTGCTGGCGAAATATAACTCCGCTGAGAACATATATTAAACAATTTAACATCCCAGTTGCATGGTTGTGAAAATATCACCAACCCACAGCAACATCCTCAAGGAGATAGGCAAGAACAATATATTCATAGGGAGTGAGGAACCGGTTTACATAGGGATCATTCTGAAACCCGAACCTGGCGTATGGGAAGAACTCATGGATGCAGACAGTTTCAATATTCATTTTAAGGACATGGTAATTGAGGTAAGAATAGGATATCGTATAGAAGTCGGTGAAAATTCAATATTCTTTGTCACCTCTGAGTCCGGTGAGATAAAGGAGCTGTTGTCGGAGTTAAAGAAATGAGAAAGATCAGCATCAAGAATCACGGTGTGGAGGTAATAAAGGATAGGCTTTATTCAAGGAGCCAGTTTGCAGAGAGCGTCTATGGCGAGAAGATAATCAAGAAGCACGAGTATTTCCTGCACGCCTGGGAGCCAAAGAAGAGCAAACTTTCAGCTGCAATCAGTGATGGAATAAGCAGGCTCCCAATCGAGGAGGACACAGAAACGCTTTATCTTGGTGCGTCAAGTGGCACGACAGTTTCCCACATCTCCGATATCAGTAATGATGGAAAGATATTTGCGATAGAAGTTGCACCTGAGCCATTCTCAAAGCTTCTCAATCTGTCGGAAAACAGGAGAAACATTTATCCCGTAATGGCAAATGCACGAATTCCAGATGAATATTCATTCTTCCTCGGGCATTCCCCCGATTTCATATATCAGGACATCTCACAAAAGGATCAGACAGAGATATTGCTGAGGAATATGGATGCATTTCCTGAATGGAATTATGCAATCTACATGCTCAAGGCTATTTCAATAGATTCTGCGAGAAAGCCAGACGATGTACTGAATGAGCAGATTTCAAAACTCAAGAAACGAAAGGGAATCAAGATCATCGAAACCATCAACATATCCAACTTTCACAGAGGGCATTTCTGCATTCTTCTGCAAAATATTACATAGTGGTTTTTAACGGAGGCCATGTAGACTCAATTGTCAAGACAGTTTTCCGGTTGAAATATTTACTGGAATTCTCCCGGCGTCGTTAATATCATTACAACGCAGTGAAGGTAACAGAATAAAGGGAATGAAAGAATTTGAACCCCCAGAAATAACCTGTTAAGGCATGTCATCAAAAACAATATTTATGAGATTATAACCAATACGCAACATATGACAGCTGATGATGACATGATACCGGAATTCGATGTAGAATTTTTCAGAAATAATTCCTTTTTCAGGAAAAAATGCATAAAGTGCGGGATGATGTTCTGGACCCAGGATCGTGAAAGGATGACATGTGGTGATCCTCCATGTGATGAATATGGCTTCATCGGAAACCCTGCAGGAAAGGGTCCAATGTCCATAGACCAGGTAAGGGAGGCATTTTTTGAATATTTCAGCAGGGATCATGGTCTCGTACGGCCATATCCGGTGGTCCCAAGATGGAGGGAGGATGTACTTCTGGTAAATGCCTCAATATATGATTTTCAGCCCCATGTAACCTCAGGAATGGTCAGGCCGCCTGCAAATCCGCTTGTGATGTCACAGCCTTCAATAAGAATGAATGACCTTGATTCAGTTGGAATTTCCGGGAGGCACCTCACATCTTTTGAGATGCTTTGCCACGATGCCTTCAACACACCACAGAACCTGGTGTACTGGGTTGATGGGACAGTATCCAGATGCCATGGGCTACTCACTGAAGCCATAGGAATCAATGGAAACGAGATATCCTACAAGGAAAAACCCTGGTCTGGGGGAGGAAATGCAGGAAATGCCCTTGAGGTGTTTGTAAGGGGGCTGGAGGTGGCAACGCTCGTCTTCATGGATTTGAAGGAGGATCCCAGTGGGGAAATCGATGTGGACGGACTGCTTTACCGTAAGATGGATCAGAGAATCGTTGATACTGGCTACGGGCTTGAAAGGATAAGCTGGGTAACCACCGGTGCACCAACAGTTTATGATTCAATATACAGGAACGCTATTGACACGATACTGTTGAAATCAGGGATGAAGGTTGACGGCAGGAAATATATGGGTGAAATAACGAGAGTGCACTCATCAGAACCGGACAGGCCATCCAGGGAAATAGAATCTGATATTGAGAATAAACTTGCCAATTATGGCCGGATTGACTGGAAATATGTTGACAGGATACGGCAGGCATACATACTCGGGGATCACTGCAGATCCCTTATACACATGTTCAGGGATTATGTCATCCCGAGCAATGTAAAGGTTGGATATCTGATGAGGCTACTCCTGAGGAGGTCTTTCAGGGCCATTGACTATCTTGGGTTTAACGGGTCACTCATGGATATAATGAAAATTCAGGAGGAGAACCTGAAGGGTATTGTGGACGGCTTCCCTCACGAATTTGCTGAGAGCATCATTGCAGAAGAGTGGGAAAAATACAGGAAATCCGAATCACGCGGGAAAGAGGAAATAGAAAGGATACTGAAGAAGAAGGGAAAAATAGACGTTGAAGATCTTGAGCTATTATACGATTCATACGGAATTGTTCCAGATATGGTTTCCCAGCAGGTTGAGGAGAAAGGCATGAGCATAGAGATTCCAAATGATTTTCATAACCGGATTGTGAGCAAGCATTCATCACATAAGGAAAACGTAAAATCCACTATGATAGACGAATTCAGGAATCTTGAAACAAGAACGCTGTATTATGACGATCCAAGGATGATGGAATTCACGGCCATTGTACTTGGATCAAGAGGCAATTTAATTGTTACAAATCAGACAGCCTTCTACCCAACAGGCGGAGGCCAGCCACATGATCTTGGATTCTTCAAGATCGGGAACAGGCACATAGATGTCATTGATGTGATAAGGCAGGAAAAGGCAATAATTCACGTGTTGACCGAAGAAATTCCAAGGGGTACGAGGGTAAGAGGTTTTGTTGATTATGATAGAAGGAGACAGTTGATGATTCACCACACATCAACACATCTTTTGCTGGGTATAACCAGATCTTTCATTGGGGATCAGGTCTGGCAGGCTGGAGCCCAGAAAGGGGTTGAATCATCAAGGATTGACATAACCTGCAACATAAAGATAACAAGGGATATGGCAGACGAGATAGAAAGGCGCTGTCTGAAGGCGATTACGGATAACAGGAAGGTAACAGTCAGGAATCTTGAGTGGAACATGGCTATCGGCAAATATGGCTTCCGCCTGTTTGAGGGCGGTGTTCCACTGTCAGATCATCTGAGGGTTGTGGACATTGACGGGATTGACGTGGAAGGATGTGGAGGTACTCATCTCTCCTCGACAGGCGAGATCGGTTTCCTCAAGATAATTTCTGTTGAAAATATCCAGGAGGGGATCCAGAGAATAACATTCTGTTCCGGGCCTGCTGCACTCAAGTATGTGCAGAAGATCGAGGGGGACTTCAACTCAATCCGGGACTATGTCAGGGCAACTTCCGATGTACCCCTCAGGGTAAAGGAGAACATGGATGAGTTGCTGAAATTGCGGGAGAAATCAAGAGAGATGGTCAGAAGAAGTGCAGAATCAATTTATGGGCAATCGGAGCTCATAGATCTGGAGGGGGTAAATCTGAGGCTTCTCGAATGCGACGATGAGGAATCTAAGGTGTTGATTCCCATACTCATGAAAAACGGGGAGTCTGGAATAATACTCTCCGGAAAATCAGTGACTGTTGTGGGAAAGACTGAAAAAGAAGCATCGCTCATATACATGCATCTTTATAACTCCGCTCCCGGAAAGGCTGGAAAGGTAATCACAGACACCATGACCAAGGGAATCACTGAAAAGTTAATAAATTAAGTTTGCACTAACCACTATAAGAAGCATATGACATACGCTTACAGCAATGAGGACGAGAGGGAAATAAGAGATTCAATTTCCTCATTTTTCAAGGTCATATCTGTCTACAGGGATGGACCCGTGATTGTCCTGAAGATCGAGCCGTCAGATTCTTTCGTGGACAAGTTCCAGAAGGCCATGGAGGAGATGTCCTCAAAGGGTTATAATATCTACAATAACGGGGATCAGGAAATAATAGTGGCCAGAAGGAACATGGATGGCAACATGAAATACCTGAAGCTGGTTCTCCTTCTCATCACGCTCATCACCATATTCTACGCCGGATTCACATACAGTTATTCATACTATCGTGGGCAGGTCATTGGAGTCGTCCTTGCAAAGACAATCCTTTTCTTCGTGCTGCCAGTTACTGGAATCCTTGCCTCAAGGGAATTACCTAAATACCTTATACGGCGAAAGAATGGCCAGAAGTATTCCCTTCCAATTTTTGTACCGAATCCCATCATGATGGGCACCCTCGGGGTGATCAACGCACCCGATGAGCCATATAAATCATCCGACCAGCAGCTATTCTCAGGTTTTTCCTCTCTTATTTCTGGGCTCATTGTCTCCATGGTTTTCCTGTCACTTGGATATTACGGGTTTTCACTGTATCACGGATTGAATTATGGGCCAAATTCCTCCATAAATCTGGTTAATCTCCCAATATTCTTTCAGGTAGTACTTGGAAGATTCCTCCCCGCCCAGGGGGCTCTGGATCCTCTTGCCCTTTCAGGGTGGGCCGGCCTGATCTTCACATCCTTCAATGCATTTCCGGTTGGGTTCCTGGATGGGGCCAGCATCTTTTCAGCCCTATCGCCATCACAGAGGAAGAATATATCATACGTCTTTCTCACCATACTTGTATTCATCGATCTCACATACCCTGTATGGTTCATCCTGCCGCTGTTCATACTCCTGATAGGGCTTGATGTCCAGGAACCGATGAATACAAAACTGAGAAGGGTTAACAGCAGAACCCTGATCATCATCATAATCACATTGATGATGGCTATTGTTGGATTAACTCCATTTCCTGTGCACATCAGCTCTCCATCGATAGAGGTTTCAACATCATGGAATTCGGCGGTGATTGTGAACAACTCAAGTGATCAGGCATGTTTCCAGATATCGGTCAGAAATCTTGGGCAGATTGCAGTGGACCCGGGATTTTACATCAGCAATGGCATACCGTATGATGTGAGGGCAATCACCGGGGACATTGATCCTGGTGGTTCCCAGACATACATCATGACGATAAACGGTACGGGTCTTGGCATAGGAATGAATACCATCGATGCAAAAGTTTATGTGAACAGCATGTCGAGGGAAGTCCAGCTGAGGATCCTGAAGATTTCCATTTCAAGCAATATTACCATCATTCAGACCCCGCACGGGAATAACAACGGTGTCAACTTAACCGTTATAAGCACATACAACCGGAACCTTTCCGAATCAATGTTTATATCAGCTCCAGGAGACCTGAACTATTCAATGACTTACAGCATAGGAAGGAACACATCCATCCCTGTACCAATGAATGGAACCGGTGCTCAGAAGTTCCTGATTGTGAAAGAAGCGGGTTTGAGTCCATGGAGCATGAATGTTGACCTCTCCATGGCAATTCCCAGGAATATTCCAGTACAGTTCGCAGTTTACGATTCATCTTATAAGGGGGCTTGCGTTACCATCTACTGATAAGGGTGAAAGTTGGTTTTTTTGTAAACCCCTTTGCAGGTTCAGGAATTTATCACAGGATAAACGGCTCTGACAGTATAGGTGAGGGCGAATCTGGTTACTCTGAACTGAGGGCATCAGAATTCCTGGATGAACTGGACCGGGAAATCAGGTTTATAACTGCTTCCGGTGATATGGGGGAGAACATCCTCAGGGATTCAGGCTTCATAAACATTGAGACCCTCCACAAATCAAGGATTCCATCAACTGCCGAGGACACTAAGGAATTCATTAACGAGTCACGAGGAAAATGCGATGTCATCGTGTTCGTAGGAGGAGACGGAACTGCAAGGGACATCATGATAGCCTGTCCGGATGTTCCGGTTATTGGGGTGCCCTCAGGCATGAAGATGTACAGTTCAGTATTCTCATACAGTCCAAGGGAGGCTGCCAGCCGGCTTGAATCTTTTCTTCGGGGGTCAAGTTTCACCATTGCAGAATCAGTTGTGGAGGATGCTGACGAGGAAGGGATGATGAAGGGGCAGCTTCTAATCAGGAGCTACGGGAATCTCAAGACTGTACTGAAGGGTGAGGAATACTCTGATCCAAAGATTGTGCGGAATGAATGGTCATCAGATTCCATACTGGAGTTTCTGGTTGATAACATGGATGATTCCTATTACATAATTGGGACAGGGGGAACGTGCAAGTCCCTGATGGAGAAGATCGGGCTGAAGACCTCTATCTTTGAAGTGGATCTTGTAAGGAACAGGAAACTGGTCAGGGGGGACATATATCCGGAGGATCTCAGCAGCCTGATGCAGGAAGACATCCCGGTGAAAATAATTGTATCGCCATATGGTGGGAGCGGATATTTTCTCGGGAGGGGAAACCGCCAGATATCAGCTGAGGTAATAATGAAGGCCGGAAAATCAAATGTAATCGTCATATCCTCACCTGAGAAACTGAAGACGATAAGTGTTCTCAGGTTTGACGTGGAGGGTCTTCCGACAGGGTTTTTTGGTAAATATGTCAAGGTTCTTACAGGCTATGGAACTTATACAATGGTTCCAGTGGCTGGAACATGAGTTAACTGAAATACTTTTAAATTCGCTGCTACATTAAGGTATGAAATGGCCAGGACTTTTGCAGACCTTAATAAATACGTAAAACTGTCATTTCCTGTTTGGGAATCATCTCTGATCATAGGAGTACTCTTCCTGATTGAACTCATGATTTCACGGAGCTTGATCATGGCGACCTTCCTGATATTCATACCTGCAATCATCACGGTCAGCCTTGACCAGTACCTTTCCATGCTTTACAGATCAAGACTGAATTTAAGGAAAAATGTATTCCTGTTTTCAATCATCATGGTGATTTTCTTCATAATCTATACAATCTTCAATCTTGTGGCGCCGTTCCTCAAGTTGCAGAACATTGCCATAGCAATTTCTTTCATCTCATTTTTCCGATTCATGGTGTTTTACGTGTATCTTTCAGAGAATGACAGTGTGAATTACATCTCAGCAAACATGTTTGCACTCTCCTTCATTCCATTATTCCTGGTACATTCAGACTACACGATAATCATTGAAGCCATTGCATACTCACTCATATCCTCATACCTCTCCCTGGTATTCGTGAGGAAGTCCACAAAGACGTTCAGGGATGAATTCCAGCAGGAACCAAGGGATCTGATCAAGTTCTTCCTGTACAGTTCAACCAGCCGAAAGTATTACGAATCCGGCGATCGTTTCTTCAAGAGGATATACAACATTGAAAGAGAGGTTTCAGTAGACATGATCAGGTTTGAAGATTCCACTGGAAAAAACAAGGTTGCACTGATATTTCCATACGTCCATCCCGGTCCCTTCGGTACAATAGGTTCCAGCAATCTTCCGGAAAGACTCACAAGATACACATCTGCTCTATCCGAAGACCTGATGGTGTTTCACACCGCCACAACAAACAATAATAACTGTGCGGGGGAAGATGAGATCAGGACAATTGGCGAGGCAATAACCTCGATGTGGGGTGGTGACGGCAGGACGCAGGAAATGTCCAGGCTTCTTTCATTGAAAAGCAATGGGATCAGGATCGATGCAATATCATTTGATGGAAGGGCCATAATTGCACTCAATCCGGACAGGGTTGATTTTGACGACATCCTTTACACTGAGGGCCAGAAGGTCGTGGATTATCTAATGGATTCAAACGGAATCTATGCCTCAGTGGTTGATGCCCAGAACAACTTTGTTCGTGGTTCAAGGGAGATCACGGATATTTCGCCTTTCCTCCACGGGATATCCAAGATCACCAGCAGGCTCAAGTCAAGATATCCGTGCAGGGTAGGCTATTACCGGAAGCAGTTCAGCTCCAAGGCACTTGGACCCATGGGAATCCAGTGCCTGGTCTTCGATTATGGCAATGAAAAGGATGGGATCATCCTGACAGATTCAAACAACATAAGCAGGGATCTCATGGAAAGGGTCAGAACACTTTTATCCGGTGAATTGAGGAATATTGGAATATATACAACGGACAACCACGTGGTGAATGCCGGCTCCCTTGACATGAACCCGCTTGGGGAATCTGGAGATATTGATGCTATTGCAGAGGCTATAAGGGATACAGTGAGATCTGCCTCTGAAAATATTGAGGATGTGAGTGCCGTATACGGTTCAAGGAAGGTAAATGTGAGAATGGGTTCAGAGGAATCCTATCAGACGCTCATGGACACTGTATTCACATCCCTCAGCAAGGCGAAGGTCTACGCAGCTATCGCAATAGGGCTGACATTCATCATACCATTCATCATGTCAGTCACCGGGATTATTTTCAGGATTCCCTTTATAAGGTAATACCATCCTCAGGTACAGATCAAGAATCCCAAGGGCAGTGGCACAGTTCACAACTGGGACGGCCCTTATTGCTATGCATGGATCATGCCTCCCCCTGACTGTTATTTTTTCTTCCTCATGTGTGATCACATTGATCGTGGCCTGTTCCTTTCTTATTGATGAGGTTGGCTTCATGGCAACCCTGAAATCGATCTGATCTCCGTATGTTATTCCTCCAAGCACGCCGCCATTCCTGTTGTTCTCGGTATAGTACCTTCTTCCATCCCATTTAAAAGGTTCATTAACCCTGCTGCCCCTGGATCCGGCCATGGAAAATCCCACACCGAACTCTATTCCCTTAACGCCGGGTATGGAGAACATGAGGTGTGAAAGAACAGATTCAACAGAATCAAAGAACGGTTCTCCAAGTCCTGCCGGGACGTTTTTCACAAGAGTCCTGATGACACCACCGATGCTGTCTCCTTCTGACATGAGTCCAAGGATCAGCCTCCGCGCATCTTCATCACTTGAAGATCCAGCCATCCTGGTTTCGTGCTGATAAATTAGTTTTTCATCAGGATCATTTGAAATGAATTTTATATCTCCTAGCTCCTCAAGATATGAAACCACCTCTATTCCATGGTAGTTCAGGATCTGCATTGCGATAGACCCTGCGGCAACAAGAGGAGCAGTCATCCTCCCTGAGAGGAATCCGCCTCCGGAATAATTCCTGAATTCTCCATACTTGAGGAAAAGACTCAGGTCCCCATGCCCCGGTCTTGGCCTCTCCTTGAGTTCATCATAGTGCTTACCGATGGCATCTTCATTCTCTATCATCATTGTGATAGGGCCGCCATCAGTGTACCCATTGGTGAGGCCACTTATTATCCGCACAGTGTCGCTCTCCTTCCTCTGCGTGGTTATGCTGGATCTTCCGGGAGCCCTTCTTTCCATCCACCTGCTGATATATACGGGGTCGATCCTGAAACCTGCAGGAATTCCATCCAGTATTGATCCCACGGCCTCCCCATGGGAAGATCCAAATATGGATACAGATATCCTGTCCCTGAATGTGAAGCTCATCGAATATTCCTCCCCGTAAAAACTCTGGAACACCTTGAAGAAACTTGATTGGTGCCCTCCATTTGCTTCAGTCCCTCATTCATGAATCCGGGGCATGCCCTTCCAATCATGCCTTCCCTGATGGCTATGAAGGTTTCGTCAGTAAATACGGCATCTGGAAACTCTATTGTTTCTTTGGAATCAATTTCCAGCCGGTTTCCACTCGATGAATAATCTTTAACAACGCCTCCTGCAAATGCATATTCGAAGGAACTGACCGGAATATATTCCCCTGTAACTGTCCCGAAGGTTGGGCATGATAATAAATCATGGATCTTGGGAGTATGCTTCATTGCAGAAAATCCTGTCATGCAGGTATAATAATTTGTCATTGATACACACCTCTTATCCATGGAAGGGCAATCATTTCAAATAATAAAAGTATGTTTTAATGGAAGAAATAAAAATTATGTGTTAAGAAATTATGGTACTATAAGTGAGAGAAGAAATATCACAAATCCTGTTATTACAAAGTATTCTGTATTTGTGACGTTACTGCTGACAAATTTATAATACAGCCCCCCAAGTTCTATGAGGAAAAGACCCAGGAAGAACAGGGGATATCTCCAAGCCGATTTCATATATTTTCCCATTTCAATCACAACCCGAAGAACACTATGTTTATTGGCAGTCCTGCGGCAACTCCCCTTATGAACAGATCAACAAGGAAGAATGATGAAAGGCTGATCCAGGCAAGAAGTTCATGGTGGTTGTTTATCCTGGATACTCCGTTGAAGAACGATCTCCTGAAGCTTTTCTTGTTTACAGGGCAACTGTAACAGTCAACATTTCCTCCTGTGACATGCCTGAAGAAGTGGCACGAGAATGTGTACAGGGTTACCCATGCGGTATTCAGTATAAGGAGCAGGGCACCGAGGGTGAACTGTCCCTTGTATGCAAGTGCCACATACAGATCGTAGTAGAAGAATGGGAGTATTGCAACAGCTGTGTACCAGAAGTATCTGTGAAGATTCTCCAGCCTGAATATATTTGTTTCTCCGCTGTATGATCTTCCTCTCTTCTCACCAGGCAGGTCCCTGACGGTATTATTCTGGTAATTCACCACTCCGCAGGCAACTGGGTGCTTGAAGAGATGCCTGTGGTAATCCTTCCTGTATGCATAACATGTTGCCCTGAAACCTGCAACAAGTGGAAGCACCAGGAACGTTGGTGAATAGAATGGATCTGTCAGGCCATCAACCGGCGACGTCATCGCAAAAACACCCATCAGGTAAATTGCAAGAACGGCAAGGAGGACAAACGACCAGAACCTGAGTTCACCGAATTCCCTTGGAAATCTTACAATCTTTTGCATTGCGCTATCGTCTTTTACACTAAATGACACTATTACATCACCTTCTCTTTCTTTCTTCTGTTCTTTATTACCATGGCTATCGGATCATACTTCCTGTCCACAGCCCTCTCCTTCTCCTGTATTATGGCGTTGTCCGTTATCTTTATGTGCTCAGGACAGACCTCAGTACAGCATTTTGTTATGTTGCAGTAGCCCATTCCTCCCTCATCATTAAGCATCTTTGACCTGTCCAGGCCATCAAGAGGATGCATATCCCAGGATGCTGCCTTTACAATATGCCTTGGTCCAAAGTATGGGGTGAAATGTTCCCTGACCACGTGACATACGTCCATACACAGGAAGCATTCAATGCATCTCTTGAATTCCTTTGATCTTTCAACATCCTTCGGGTTGATTCTCCAGGGCTTCTCGAGTCCTTCCCTTGGGGTGAGCAGCGGAATCTTCCTTGCGATTTCCCAGTTCTTTGATATATCAGTCACAAGGTCCTTCACAAGGGGGAAGGCCGCCATTGGGGCTACAGTAATATTCTTGCCTATCTCATCTACCCTTGTCTTGCACATCAATGACGGGTGGCCATTTATTTCTGCGGAACATGATCCGCATTTGCCTGCCTTGCAATTCCACCTTATGGATATGGTTGGATCAATCTTTTCCTCAACATATCTTACGGCATCAAGCACCACCATGCCATCCACGTACGGAACCTTGTAGTCAACGTACTTCGGTTCCTTGTCATTTTCAGGGTCAAACCTGAATACCTTTATGTCAATATCATTGCTCATTCATATACCTCCGGTTTCACATACTGCTCGTATTCCTTGGGCATTGGATCCACTGGTTGCACTTCATACGTCATTTTTCCATCAGCACCCAGGTATGTTATTATATTCTTTTTCCAGTTCTTGTCTTTCTTCGGGAAATCTGATCTTGTATGGGCTCCCCTGCTTTCTTCCCTCATAAGGGCACAGTGAGTTATTGCCTCGCAGGAAATTAGCATGTTTGAAAGTTCAAGGCATCCAAGAAGGCCATGGTTATATCTTATCATTCCTTTTGTTCCAACTTCCCTGAACTCATTCTTCAGGCCATCAATGATTTCTATTGCCTTCTTCAGGTGATCTGCATCCCTCACTATACCCACGTTATCACTCATGCATGAAGTCAGCCGGTCTATAAGGTCGTAGGGATTCTTTGCATCTTCCTTGAAGAAGCCTTTAACATAACTTATCTCGCGATCTATAAACTCTTTCGGAACATCTGTCAGGCTTGCGCTTCTTGCATAATTGGAGGCTGCATCGCCAGCCCTCTTCCCGAAGACAAGAATGTCAGCCAGCGAATTTCCTCCCAGCCTGTTTGCACCGTGAAGACCGGAAGCTACCTCGCCAGCTGCGAAAAGATTTTCTATATTTGTCCTTTCGGTCTCGGCTTCAACCTCAATACCGCCCATCATGTAATGAACGGTCGGCGCCACTTCCATTTTTTCCTTGGTTATATCAACACCTGCAAACTCGAGAAACTGCTGGTACATGGCAGGAAGTTTATGTTTTATGTAATCCGGACTCTTGTGGGTTATGTCAAGGTAAACTCCTCCATGTTCCGTTCCCCTTCCTTCTGTTATCTCCTTGTAATTCGCCCTGGCCACCACATCTCTTGCATCAAGTTCTTTCTTCTGCGGTGAATATTTAAGCATAAATCTTTCTCCCTTGGAATTAAGCAGGATTCCTCCCTCACCCCTGACTCCTTCAGTCACCAGAAGTCCCTTGACGCCAGGAGGATATACCATTCCAGTCGGATGAAACTGTATCATTTCCATGTCCCTTAACTTCACACCTGCCCTGTAAGCCATCCCTATTCCGTCTCCAGTGGACTCCCATGAGTTGGAAGTAACCTTGTAGACCCTTCCCGAACCACCGGTCGCTATGACTGTAGCCTTGGACTTGAAAACAAAGAATTCACCTGTGGTCATCTTGATTCCAAATGCTCCAATGATCTTGCCATCCTTTGTAAGAAGGTTGGTTATATACATTTCATCATAAAACGTGATATCCCTGTGCAGAACCTGATCCTCGAGGGTCTTTATTAGTTCAAGTCCCGTCCTGTCACCAACATGTGCAAGCCTCCTGTATGTATGTGCTCCAAACGCTCTCTGCATTATTCTTCCATCAGGAGTCCTGTCGAACAGGGCGCCATACCTTTCCAGTTCAAGAACCCTTTCAGGAGCCTCCTTGCCAAGGAATTCTGCCATTCTCCAGTCAGATATGTATACTCCCTCCTCAATTATGTCTCCATAATGAACGGTCCAGTTATCCTGTGGATCAACATTTCCAAGAGCTGCAGCAATTCCACCTTCCGCCATAACCGTGTGTGCTTTACCAAGAAGTGATTTTGTGACCATAACCACCTTCAATCCAGCATCATTCACAGAAATAGCAGCCCTCATCCCGGCTCCGCCGGCACCTATTACGAGGACATCGGTTTCAACCGTCTTTATCTCATCTGCCATTACATCACACTCTAATCTATATAATGGCATATTGTGTCATAGTTATAAATTTTTTACAAAACTTAAATAAGAGTAATTTTCAAGAATTTTTCGAGGTTTTCTAATTTCCTCTTGATTTGCTATCGAAATAGCATAACCTGATAATTTGCTTAGAAAATATGATAAGTTCTACCTTTTACTTCCAGTATTATCCTCTTTTTCCCTCTACTTTCACTGAAATTTCTTATAAGATTTATAGCTTACGCTATCCATTGATGATCTTGTATATTCTCTTGAACCAGACATGAAATCATGTTTGGCCAGGGATACGCGTTCTTGATCTTGAGGGTGACTCCTCGTCATTGAGCATGCGTTTCCCTTCTTTCATTCTTTACCCGGATGGGATGTTGCAGTAAAATCTGCGTATAAAGGACAGGTCTGGATGAATGGAAGATATTGGATGATAATCTGAAAGGTGATGAAATGAAAGTATATTTGGGAATAGACATGGCAAAGGATAAGTTTGATTATTGTGCAATGGATGATACTTTCAATATTTTATGCAGGGGAAGCAATAAGAAGAACAGCAATGAAAGATTCAGAGAACTGTCTGATATCATCAGAGTACTCAGATCCAAAAGTACACTGATGAAGATCGGCATGGAATCAACTGGAATATACCACATTCCCTTATACAACCATCTGATTACAGATGGATTCCCTGTAAGAATTCTCAACGGTCTTGAGGTGAGAGGCATGAAGAAATCAAGGGTAAGGAAGACAACCAATGATACAATAGATGCAGAATCAGTTGCAAGATATCTCATGATAAGGGAAGATAAGGAGACATTTCAGATACCAGATAATTTCATGAATTTAAGGGGGAGTTCATAACAGCATACACTATTGTTACAGATAAGATAAGAACAACCTCATAAGAGGATGGATATGATATTTCCTGGATTATCAAATGCAATTGACCTTAATGAGGATACTTTGGAATTGTTAAACAAATATGTAACAGCTGAAGATTTCATTTTAACTGATCCGAAGGAGATTGAGAAATATGTTTCGAAAAGAAGATACGATAAAATCATGAAGATTGCATACAAGCTAACTTCAAACATATGAATATGGAAAGATCACTGAGAATTGAAATATCCTCACTGATCAGGATATTGAAGATATTGATGGAAGAGAAGAATAACATTGAAAAGAAGATGAAATCTGATCCTGTGGTTGAGAATCATGTCATAATGAGCATTCCTGGAATTGGTCCAGTAACAGAACCTGTAATTCTTGGAAAGATATGTGACATCAATCGATTTGAGAATGCGGAGAAGCTTGTTGCATTCGCCGGTATTGATCCTGTAATAAATGAGAGTGGAAAACAGAGATCTGAAAAGGCAATATCCAAAAGAGGAGATGCATCCCTGAGATCTGCCATATATCAGAGTACACTTGCAGCATTAAGGGGAAATCCTGTCATATCAGAATTCTATCATAGAAAGGTGGACGGTGGAATGCCAAAGAAGAAGGCACTTGTTGCAGCATCAAGAAAACAGTGCCATATCATATGGTCAGTATGGCATAACAACAGGCCATTCGAGATACCCGAAAGATTCAGGAAACAGGAATAGAATGAAGAGGAAATACATGAAACAGCTATGGATTAGCGGTAGCTAAGAATCCATATGCATTAAATTTCATGTAGGAAAACTTATTATAGGATGCTCATTGACCATTTATCATTTATCTCTGCAGCTCTCAGATAAATGATCTTCATTGCACTTTCCTCCGACGGCATTGAATCAATGATCTTGATCATTTCCTTAATCGCATCAATTCATTTAGAAAATTTAAATGATTTGAAAGAAGATAAAAAAACATCGTCCAAAAGATAAACCTGCTCCATATTGTCATTTTTCATAAATAGTTTAAATAACAACTATGAGGCAAAATAAACTGTTCGTATTTATGTTTCCTATTCAATCAGGAAATCAGCCATCGGGACATCAAGTGTGCTTGATCCGATACGGATGTTGTTTATTACAAGGAAATACTGTACGTTTACATTGTTTTGTTCCTGGTTAATTAAAGAAAGGGCATATACATACATAGTGGACTGGACAGTAACCACAGCCGTGAAGAAAAATGAAGCAACAACCTCACCTAACCCTGCAAGTGCATCGATTATTCCTGCAGCAGTAACTGCATCGGTCACACTGTCTGCAAGGGGTAGTGGCGCAACTGCAAGTGCAACTCCTGCCAGTGCTATGCCAAGCGAGATATACGAGTTGATCTCACTGTAATAACCACTGTTGGGCGACTTTATTGTTACTCCATCATATATGGAGCTCCAGCCTAACTCATTGCTTCCATTACCTGCATCATATGGCCCAATAGTATAATTCCCACTGAATCTTCCCGCGATATTTGTGCCCGTGAGAGTTGACATATGCGAGAAAAGTACTGCAAAGGCTGTTGCATACTTTTTCGCACTGGGTAGATTCTGGAATGATGATGATGTGAAATCGCCTGTCTTGCTGTATTGCCCAACGGTAACGTTTCCCAGGAAATATTGAAAACTCTCAAGCCGCCCATTTCTTGTATCAAGAGATCTTATTTCCATTGAAACGTAGTATTTATCTGTCTTTTCTATTACCTTTCCAGCATCAGCTCCGGCAAGGGCGAATTCCACATATCTGTATTTGACCATTGTCATGTTTCCATAGAACCCTGCAACAGAAACCTCATTTGTCTTGTTGTTGTTTTTCACTTCAAACGCAGTACAACCAATTACACTTTCTGGGGTTTCATACGTTGGTGTATTTCCCACTATTGTTATGCCGCCATTTACGTTGTCATATGATGAAGAGAGTGTAAAACCTGTGGATAAAGATGTAGATCCAACAACAAGACTGTAAACCACATACACATTTCCCTGTGCCTCTGATGCATTCACATAAACGAATGGAATAGGCTGGTTTAGGAATGAATATGTTTTCACCGGTGCCCATCCCCAGTATGTCTTGCATCCTGAACCTCCCCCAGGTCCAGTAGGTATGTAATCAGGTGAAGCACTTTTTGATGAATTATTAGCGTTTAAGGAATATCCAGGATATATTGTTGTTGTGTTCGATATGTTCATGCTGTGAGTCTGTGAATATGGAAGCGTGCTCAGATAGGGATGTTTATCGATCCCAAGTATGTATCCTGATTTCATCAGGAATGGGTTGTATGGAACTGCACCGGTATAGAAGAATGATTCTGTTGAATTGCTGCTGGATTTTTCCATGTATGTTATATCCATGATCATTGATGTTTCTCCGGAGTAACTTCCGAATGTACTCCTCCATGTCTTCGTAATATTGCATATTGATTCAGGCAACCTGAAATGAGCTGTCCATGATGTATTCACAAATGTTGCAGTCATCGGAAGGGATCCATTCGCCTCACAGAATGATGGATTTGTATTGTTATATTTCTGTGATGGATATGAGGGACTCGCAAAAAGTTCAACGACTGCACCTGAGAATGATCCATTTGACAGATCAGATGAGGAGATATCAGATGTTGCCAAAGAACCGATGTTTGCCACATTATTAGAATTCTGAATCTGGAATGATGGTGCAACACTCATATTCACACTTATGTTGGAAAGGTATGATGTGATGGGCTGTGCAGGCGCAGGAGGATTGTTCGTGACAGTAAGTGTTGCCTTTCCTGTGGAACTTGTTGAATGCTCCATGAAGATGAACAGTGATGTTGATGCAACAATTACTGCAATTACGACTGCTATTATCTTCCTGTTACTATTTCCCAACCTCATTGACAACATAAATATTACATGGATTATATCTTTAAAAAGTTTCCGACTCTTAATTTCAAGCAAACAAAACTTTCAAAAATTAAACTCAAACCATTAATATGAAAAACAGTTATTGGAACGTGGATATCCTCATTGCCATATTCTCGCTACTATTGCTGTCTATAATACTTGGCTCCATATTCGAGAAGCTGGGCTATCCATCGGTAATAGGCGAGATTCTGGCCGGTGTCATTCTTGGGCCATCTATTCTTCACTTCGTACTTCCCGATGATGTGACTGCAGCATTAAGTGAAATATCTCTGTTCTTCCTGGTTCTGCTCATTGGGGTTGAAGCGACCACCAACACGATGCTGATGAATATAAAGAAGGGGTCAATTCTTACCATGTCATCATTCGTGATTCCGCTACTTGCGATAATTTTGGCATTAAGATTGATTTACGGTTCAATCAATTCAGGTGAAATCATAATGGCAGTCTCAATCGCAGTGCCCTCAATATCCATAATTTCAGTGATGCTCAATCGCTTGAATCTATTAAAGATTGAAGCCGGAAACGTTATACTCGCATCCGTAATCATAACGGACGTAATTGCATTCATAACCACATCAGCAATCATCAATTTCCGCCAGATCTATCTTGAAATAGGAGCCCTTCTGGTATTTATCATCCTTATATGGGTCCTGGATCTTAACCTGAGGAAGCATTCTGAATATGTCCTTGCTTTCTTCGAGAAGCTGAGGGCCAATGCCAGGAGTGAGAAACTGGTATTCGGGGCGATCATACTTTCTGGACTGATAATTTCTGCACTTTTTGAGCTGATCGGGATTACCTACGTACTTGGAGCTTTCTTTGCAGGTATAGTCATAAGTGACGTGGTGATAGGCGATGAACTTCTCGGGATCATCACAAGGACGCTCGGCAGGATTAATGACAGCTTCTTCATACCATTATTCTTCAGTATTGCAGGTCTGACGTTCATATTTCCAAGCTACCATGAACTGGCAATAATGACAGTTATTGTGGCAATTTCAGTACTGCTCGGGGGTTCACTTGATTATCTGATCGGACGGAGGCTGATGAAACCCTTTACCGGCAGGGGAACCATGGGAATTCTTGGGGGAAGGGGTGCAGTTGGAATAATTATTGCCACAATTTCACTAAGCTCTGGAATAATAAACGATCAGGAATATTCAGCGGCAATATTTGCGACAATAATAATATCGATCATCTTCGCCTCATTTGTCAAGAAATCAGATTCACCAGAATTTGCGGAAGAAGACAAAAAAGATGGGAATATCGCTCTCAGGATGGAGTGAAGTAAGAGACGTAATTTGTCTCGAATTCAATCCTCTTCTTCATCGCATAACCGTGTCTCGAAAATATCTCCTCAAGTTTCTCCTCGCTTATCCTGATTTCGACAGGCGGCCCCATCTTTGCGTCTTTCCTGAATTCTATCAGGATGAAATCCGGCTTGGTCTCATTCCTGAATATCTCAACCAGATCTTCCCTGCAATCAAAATCATGGAAACTGTTTGAAAAGAAAACCTTGGTGCATTCCGGGAATGAGGATGTCCTGCATATATTTTCCCTGTTTATCGTGATATTCTTTACGCCATTTTCACGCATCTTCCTTTCGAGTATTTCATTTCCCTTCGTATTCCACTCGAATGCATATACATGCTTGCATTTTCTTGCAAACAGGAGTGAGTAGAATCCGCTTCCTGAGCCCATATCACAGATCACATCATCAGCCTTCAGTTCAGCAAAGTCAACAATTCTTTCCACATCAATCGATTTACTCCTCATTTCGTCCATTCTTTCGTAGTCAAATCCACCGTGATTATGCATGTATTCTCCATGCAGACCTCAATGTTATATTTTCCCGTATTTTCTGGAATATATTTAAACAACTTCCAAACGTGGAATACCTTATGACAGATTTATTTAATAATAAGAATTAGACCTTCATGCTCTTCAGCAGGGTGGTTGAATATTTCGAGAAGATGTCCCTCACTTCAAAAAGGCTTGAACTATCCGACATATACAGGGAACTGGTGATTGAAAGCGGGGATGAGTATTCCATGGTGCTTTACCTGTCAAAGGGGATGATCGCGCCGGATTATGAAGGAATCGAGATCGGCCTGGCCGAGAAGACGATCATGAAGACAATCAGGCGCATAACTGGCGTTACTGAGGAGGAGATCCTCAAGATATATGCAAGGGAGGGAGATCTCGGGATGGTATCCCAGGAGCTGTCATCCCGCTCGAAGCAGAGGTCATTTTTCGATGAGGCTCTCACACTCAGGGAATTATTCGAATCACTTAAAAAAATTGCCCTGATTAAGGGCTCGGGGACTGCAGCTGAAAAAGAGAAGATATTCACAGATCTGATGATAAGATCCACACCGGTGGAATCGAAATACATTGTAAGGATACTCCAGGGCAGGCTGAGACTCGGGGTATCAGACTCCACAATCCTGTATGCCCTGAGGCTTGCCTATTCAGATCAGGTTGATCAGGATTCCGTGGAAGACCTCTTCAATTTTCACCCGGATCTTGCATACGTGGCCGGAATACTTAAGTCAGGAAATGTTTCAGAAATCAGGAATGCAGGACCTGAACCACTCATTCCGGTGAAGGTCATGCTTGCAGAGAGACTTCAGTCTCTTGGTGATATCCTCCAAAAAATGGGAGGTACAGCAGCTTTTGAAAATAAGTATGACGGGTTGAGAATACAGGTTCATAAATCAGGTGATTTGGTGAGGACATTTTCAAGGGGGATTGAAGAAACCACCAGCCAGTTCCCAGAAGTTGTGAATTATTTCAGGAGCCTTCCATATGATAGTTTTATCCTTGATGGCGAGGCGGTACCATTCAACGTGGAGACAGATGAGATATATCCTTTCCAGAATGTTTCGCGGCGCAGGGGACGAAAGAACGATATTGGAAAATACGAGGAGGATGTACCGATTGTAGTCTTCCTCTTCGATATAATCTACTTTGAAGGCAGGGCACTGAATCGCGAACCCTATAATGTCAGGACATCATTGCTGAGGGAAAAATTTTCGGAGGGTGACAGAATCAGGTTTGCAAAGAGGATAATCAGTGCTGATCAGGTCGAGATTGAGAAATTCTTTGAAAATTCAATATCATCCGGATGTGAGGGTGTTGTGGCCAAGGACATCCGGGAAGGCTCGGTGTACCGTGCTGGTGCCAGGGGATGGCTATGGATAAAGTTCAAGCGTGACTACCGCAATGAACTTGCCGATTCGCTGGATCTCGTTGTAATCGGGGCTTTTTACGGGCACGGGAAGAGGAAAGGTAATTATGGGGCATTCCTGCTTGCCTCGTACAACAAGGAGGAAGATACATACGAAAGCGTATGCAAGCTAGGTACGGGTTTTACTGATGAGATGCTTGCACAGATGAAAAGCATATTCTCTGATCTTGCAAGTGAAAAGAAGCCCGCACGCGTAAACTCCGACATGATCCCCGACGTATGGATATATCCTGAAAAGGTTCTCGAGGTCATTGGCGCTGAAATCACCAGGAGTCCTGTACACACATGCTCTAAAAGTATCATGGACGGTCAGGGGCTGGCATTAAGATTCCCAAGATTCACCGGCAGGTTCAGAACAGATAAAAAAGCTGAAGACTCAACGTCTTCCGAAGAAATATATGAGATGTTTAAAAATCAGTCAAAAAATATTTACAAGGATGAGCAGAATTAATCCTGCTCTTCATCGTTACCGTAGTTCCCTCTTGAACCGGAGTCTCTCCTTGATCTTCCTCCGTATCCGCCAGGGCTGCCGCCTCTTCTGAAGTTGCTTCCGCCTCTTCTGAAGTTGGTGTTTTCGTAAACTTTTTCACTCATGTCGAGTTCGTTGTTTACTTCTGAAACGGTTTCCTCAGATTCGTTAAGATTTCCATACTTGCCG
Source organism: Thermoplasmatota archaeon (assembly GCA_023381355.1). GTDB lineage: Archaea > Thermoplasmatota > Thermoplasmata > Thermoplasmatales > Thermoplasmataceae > Cuniculiplasma. The sequence continues at coordinate 92,539 of JAMCUL010000013.1, forward strand.
ACATTGAGTCTCATCTGGCCTCTTACGAGGGAGATATACCCATTGTCTATATGAAGCGTGGAACCGTCCTTCACGTTAGAGGCCTGTTCTCCCCATAGGGATAGCCTGATCTTTCCGGTCTCGTCTCCTATAACAACCTCGGTTACAGATTTTGTTTCACCGAATCTTGTGTTTATTTCCTTTGGCTCGCCGATCTCGACAACCTTAGCAAGAACATTTACTCTTCTTGACTCAGGTGTTAGTTCCTTAATTTTGGTAATTCCTTCCATTTGGTTACGTCCTGTCTAAAAGACTTATAGTTATCTCTTACCTGTATTTATATTAGTATGTTCTTTCCTTTCCAGTACAGTTGTGTAAACATTCTCTATCCATGGTATGGCTGCATTAAAAAAGTCAGGCCCATGATGCGCAAGAAAATCCAGTTTTCCCGGAGTCGTGAATACAAGATCATCCGTGTATGCCCTGGTGCTTTCCAATCCCCTCTCAGACAGGCTTTTAAGGGCTTCCTCCTTTGTTATCCCCCGGTACATCTTTCCCTCCATTATGATAACCTCAGGATCAAATCTTCTCACGACGTCATAATCTGGCTGTACCCATTCCCTCGGTTCATTGTCATATACCGTTGTGAACCCCATGAGATTTAACGTGGAAATGATGTAGCTTTGAGAGCCGAATGTTACTGGACCGCCCAGGTCAATCTCCACGTAAGCCCTTATTTTCCTAGTGTTAAACACGAGTTTCCTGGACAGTTCTGCAGTGAGGTCTCTCGCTTCTGATATCTTTCCGGTGATTATCCCGATCCTGTTGATCATGTCAAGTATGCCGAATGGGGTTGAGGGAAGTTCAAGCTGGAACATGTTATATTTCTGTGAAATCCTGTCGGCCAGTGAGTCCTGGTATCCTGAAACAGTAAGTATGAGATCAGGGTCTATCTGATCCATGACATTCTCATTGAAGGTACTGTATGATCCTATTTTCCGTATGCTTTCCACTTCCTTGGGCCTCCTGCAGAATGCGCTTACGCCTTTCACGCTCCCGCCGATTCCAAGCAGGAAAAGGGTTTCGGTAATTGAAGGATTCAGGGATACTATTCTTTCAGGAGGAACTCTTATACTTACTTTCCTCCCACGAAAATCAATGAATTCAGTCATTTCAGAAAGTTATGGGTATGTAACCCTGGCCCATGGCCTCAACCAGTACCTTCCCAGCAGGTTCAAGGGTAATGCCCTTTCCCTCCAGTTCCCTCTCAATATTCTTATTCTTCGCAATAAAGCTGCAGGCGGTCCTGTAAAGGCCTGTTGAGGTCGCCTCGGATAGGAGGCCGTCGATTACCTGATCCTGTTTTGATATCATTTCCTCACTGGGTCCGAAGAACATCACCTTAACATCAGCAGCTGATCCTGATCTTGCAATGTTTATGGCCATCCTCAATCCACTAAGCGCTTTTTCCCTTGCCTCGTTACCACTTGAAATAATAAACATCATCTTTGGCTTATCTGGCATACATTGTAATTCCTATCCAATATAAAACAGGAATCACTCAATCCGGATTATGATCAACCTCCGTCGAGACTTTCTTTTTTTCATTCGATTCCCCCTTATCCATGAGGAAAGTATTTTATTTCATATTCATTGTGGAATTATGGTTCTCTGGAAAGTCCAGTCAGTGGCACATCCGACCATCGGAATAGTCCTTCTGGGAGGACTCATGGATCAGTATGAACGGCTCCCATATCACAGCTCAGCAGGAATAGCATACACACTTACAGATTCTGAATCGGTGGCGAGAACTACCCTTACGGTGGGTACAGAAAAGTCATCCGTGAATATAAACGGAGTTGAAATAGATCAGCAGGATTCCAGGTCTCCAATGAAATTAATACATAAATATTCTTCAAGTTTCCTCGAAAAGTACAGATCTGACCGGGTTTCCATCGAATCTGTCAACGAGAACATCTTAAGTGGGAGCTCCGATGCGGGAGCAGCAGCACTTGGAAAATGTATCGACGCATCAATAGGTGTTGATCCAGTATCGCTTGAGCTGGAAATGAGGAAAGTTTCAGAGAGTGCCGGAAGGAGTTACCACGGAGGCCTAACAATAACTTATGCCGGTCCGAGGCCATTCACCCGGAAGATACTGGACGAATCTGAATTTGAGAATATAAGGATAATCAGCGCCGTATTTCCTCACAAGAGAAAACCATCCGACGACATCCACACAAACCAGCCCAGGCATGAGTATTACAGGAGCAGAATGCAGAATGCTGAGAGGGCCGTAAGGGAACTCGAGATGCTTTCCTCAAGATCTGACATAAAGGGGATATTTGAACTTGCCATGAGGGATACAGAGGATTATCATTACATGAATTCACTTGTTGACGTGCAGATTGTAACGCCTGAAATGCGGACTCTGATGGACAGGATCAATGAATGGCGTTCTGAAATCTGGATGACGTATATCGTGACAGGCGGAAACAGCGTTTTCATACCAACGATGAGGGAAAATGCATCTGAGGTCACGGGCCTGATATCGGGATTCACGGAAGAGATTCACGAACTCAGGGTGGCTGGTGGTGCGAGGCTTATTTCTTCCGGATTTTCATGATTACACGCCTGTACGGAAAGAAAATCACTGCAAGGACCGACACAGTCAGAATGGCCAGGTAGATATTTGAATAGGCGGGAATTTCATTTTCCTCGCTCCATGAACCGGTTGCTCCGAGGAAATATAACTTATAAAGGCCAATCAGGGGTATATCCCCTCTTGCAATGCCTGCAATGGATGAGAAGTTCACCGGAGGGAACGGTTTTCCACCGGGGGAGACCAGAATATTCTGGTCTGCGGCAACATACGCATTAAGGGAGGAAATGTAATCTGAGGACCTTGCAAGGTTATTGTCTCCGGTTGTTATATACCCTGAAACCCCTGCGAATGAAGAGATGAATATCACCTCGTTCCTGTGGGTGAATCCCACGTCCTTCAGGAGCACGTACGAGCTGGTTACATCAATCCATGACTGGTTTGTGTATCCATTCACGATCGGTCTGTCGCCATTCCATGAAAGATAGAACATTGCCCTGTGAATCACAATATATCCTGCTATGCTTCTATAAAGGATCACGTCTCCATATTCACCATATGTCTTAAACCCGGTTTCCCTGCCACGTATGTAAGTAATGATCTGGGATGGAGAGGTCACCTTCTTAACTATCACTGTAGTACCAGTTTCTATTGTACTCCACTGAAAGTGTGAGGAATGCTCCATGCTATCAGATTGAACGACAGAAAGTGGAGGCCACTCCCCGGAATAAACCGTTACTGAAATCAGGAGTGCAATCAAAACTACAAGGATAATGGACTGAATCTTGTTTTTGATTTTTCCGTAATGTATTCTTTTCATGTTGCATACGAAAATAATAAATGCGTTGATAACATTTATGAATCAATGGCAGATAAGAAGGATGGATTTCAATCAGGAGCAGGTTTAATAAGATATTTCGATGAGGAAGAAATAGAAGGTCCTGCGTTAGATCCAAAACTCGTGATATACATAGGCGTTGCCATGGCAGTTATAGTTGAACTGGCAACTTATTTCTGGCCGCTTCATTAGAAGCAGGGATATTTTTTTATTAATAGGCAAATTTCCATAAAACAACTTATTCGTTCATCAGGAAAAAAATTTAAACATATAGACACGCTTAAAGGGAAGTTTCACTCATCTTTATCCTGAACATAACAGTAAAATCTTCTCCTGGTATCAGTAAGGCATGTCTTGACGCTTATCAGGGATTCTTCCCTTAAATGTTTCAGGGAGCCCATGAGTGCCCTCTTTGAGAGCCCTGTCTCTTTCATGAGGGTCCTAACGTCTGCAATTTTTATGCTTTTCAATGTGATCAATATCAATCTTGATGATGGCGTCAGTTCCTTAAATTTTTCTTCGGTTATCGTAGAGCCCTGATTAGTTTATCCGTATAAATCTTACTGAAATCAATTTGGTATTATTTATCTTATTGTATCTATATTTTATTTTGCCTTTAATGCAACACGCACCAACCATGTAATTTATATAATGTCAATGTTTGAGTATGGTTAGCATGAATCGTATAGTAATATTATTGATTGCTTCAACCATGCTTTTCCTAGGAATCGCAGGGGTTGTAACAGCAAGCCAGGCAAGCGTGCAAACAGGTAGTAATGATTTGAACGGTGCGAATTTAATATCAGTACCTCTCTCAATATCACACAGCGTTCCATTCGGGGATAATTATGGGCTGGTCCAGACTCATCTGAATCAGCGTATTTCCGTCATGGTCACACTTCAGTTCAGCAATGAGTCCCTTCTGAAATCCTTCCTTTCGGGTCTCAACAACCGAAACTCGCCCTATTATCACAGGTATCTTTCAGCGTCCCAGTTTGACAGGTACTTTTCACCTTCCAGATCGTTATATGACAGGGCCGTTAACTACTACATAAAGGATGGTTTCTCAGTAAAGACATACAGCGACCGAGTTTCATTTGTCCTTAAGGGCTCGATAGACCAGTTCCAGCAGGCAATGGACACAAATATCGCAACTTTCCAGGGAAGCGCGAGGAGCTATATTGCACCTGTTGGTGGAGTATACCTTCCTTCATTCCTTGCAGGTAGTGTAGTAAACATTGCAGGCCTCAATACCAAGCATGTTGCAACCCTGAACTTTGCTGCCTCCCCTGACTTCACGACAGGAAGCAGTGGCCAGTTACTCTATGGTTCAGACTTCCAGAATGCATACCAGATCTCAAAGATGTACCAGTCAGCCGGTTATCCAACAAACGAAACAATTGCAACAATCCTGTGGTCAGGAACTAACAGTGCAGGTCAGTCAGTTGCTCCGTTCGTACCTTCTGATATATACTCATACTACAACAAGACCATCCCGTCAGGAGAACCGCACTCATCAGTTTACGGAGCACCTATAGATGGTGCACCAGCTCCAGGTCCATCAGCTGCAAATGACCAGTCACAGGCCGACTTTGAAAGCACACTGGATCTTGAAATGGCAGGTTCAACTGCACCAGGTGCCAATATAGTGGAAGTGTACGGACCACAGGCTACACAGTCATGCCTGGATCAGGCCTTTGCATTCATACTCAATCCGAACTCTTCCTACCCACAGCTTAACAGCGTTGTTGCAATCAGCAACTCCTGGGGTGGATCTGACATGACAGATTCCTCATGGACTTCATACGAGCAGGAGGCCGCAGCAAGAGGAATAACTGTCTTTGCATCATCCGGTGATGACGGAAACACCGGGAATGTAAGCCCAAGCTTCCCTGCAACTGCTTCATATAACACATACGGTATAACGGCAGTTGGAGGAATATGCACAACTCTCGCAGGTACTGCATCAACGACCGGTACAGGAACAACAGGTATACAGACAGAATCTGTATGGTACAACACCCCAAATTCCGGAGATGGATCACAGGGCGGAGTCAGTACAGTATACGCAGAACCATCATGGCAACAGGACAGCAGTGATGCAAACTCTGTAATAACCGGTGCCTCATCAATAACAGGCGTCAGTTCAGGAAGAGGTACACCTGATGTGGGAGCCGATGGTGCGAACATGGAGATATGGATCACATACTCAGGTTCCACGGGATACCAGGAACTCTGGGGAACCAGCATTGCTTCGCCTCTTACTGCGGGTCTGTTTGCTACCCTTGATTACTACGTAGGTCACAAGGTGGGCTTTATAGATCCATTCCTGTACCAGCTCGGACAGGCACAGTATAATGGTACACTTTCCTCACCAGCGTTCTATTTCGTGGCAAACGGCTCAAACGGAGAGTTCAGTGCAGCCAAGGGATATAACCTGATTGATGGCTGGGGCTCAATAAACGCTTACAACTTTGCACAGTATTATATCAACGGAATTCCCACAGCAACATCATCACCTCCGCCAACACAGCCTACATCAACACAGTCAAATGGAATATTCTCACAGGTAAATGCCACAACCAGCAACATCCAGCTCTATTCAGTACCTGAGGCAGAGGAATTCACTGTGAACAACACGTACACGGCAAATAATGTGGTACTCTATCTCTCAGGTTCAGGAACAATTGACGTATCAATAGGCACATCAGTCTTCGGTTCCCAGATCCTCGCAAACCAGAGCTACAGCATAGGTTCATCTGCAGGATGGTACCAGCTCTTCTTCAGTAACATAAGCCTTACTTCATCAACAGACTATTTCCTTAACGTGTACCTTGCATCAGGGTCTACGGAATGGGGTTATACCACCTCAGCAAGCGTTGATCAGGGGGCAATACAGGACTATTGGTACAGTGGAAGCACGCTTGTGAACGACAACAGTTATCCGGACATATATTCAATCGGATACTTTGCCAGGTCTACAGCAACATCTTCACCACCACCCACATCCTCAACGCCAACCGGAATCTTTGTTGAGGTAGATGCAACCTCGTCCAACATATACACATATTCAGTTCCTGAAGCCGAAGAGTTTACTGTATCATCAAGTGTTCAGGTGAACTTCCTTGTTCTCTACCTCTCCGGAGCAGGCTCAATTGATGTTTCAATCGGAACATCTCTCTTTGGGTCACAGGTGATGGCAAATCAGACATTCACTATTGGATCAACAGCTGGGTTCTACAACTTTACAATACCCACAACAACCCTGAATTCAGGCACGGACTATTACATAAATGTCTACGACGCTGCCGGCTCCACTACTGAGTGGGGATACACATCATCTCCAAGCATCGATAATGGCGCAGTACAGGACTACTGGTACAGTGGAAGCACGCTTGAGAACGACAACAGTTACCCCGACATCTTTTCTTTGGGGTACGCTTAAAATTAATTTTTTAACTTCCTTTTTTTCATTTTTTTTGAATTCTGACGAGATATTATTTTGATAAATAACGTGAATCATGAGGATATTGGGCAACCCACTAGTTGGAATCCCCGCATTATATTGAAAGCGGAAAGGCCAGGAAATAATGCAATCAAAATTGAGGTTGATATCAGAAAATTCAAGCATGAAGTATGTTGTAGAACGGGAATCCTGTGATATTTGAGCAATGAATAGACCGGCTTAACTAGAATTGGCACTATCGAGTGTTCAGATAATTATCTGAATATGGCTACCATCTCACTCTTAATAAGCCCGCTTCCTGGCATCCATTCCCCTAAATATATTAGAAAAATTCAATCCCACTCCATGGAAACAACAATGAGCCAGTCTGCCAGCATAAAAAGGTTTATTGAACTGGTTGAGGTGGAATAACCTCAATCACGTCTGAAAAATTGATGAAAACCTTCCACTTTTCAAATCTTCTAACCGCACCAAAAACAATTTTTGAAAAATCATGGAAGCTGCTTTTGGGAACCACAAAGGCAAAATTGAAGCTCTTTCCAACGAGTTTCTCAGGAGCACCAAGTATTGGAATCTCAAATCTGTCGGCCTCCTGGCTAAAATAATTTATGAGTTCATTTGTGAAGGTTGCCTCATATATGCGATCCTCAGCTGATACCACCTTTACGTCATCCCTCTTGCTCAGGAGGTTGTTTGCATCCTTGAAAAGTGCCCTCGTTTCAGAATCTCCAATCTTACGAATCTGCCTGTTCCACATGACTCCCATTGAAAGAATTATCGGATCTTTTGTTATGCTGAGAAATTCCGGGGGAATTGATGCGGAAAGTTCAACATATTGCAGATCTACGGTCCTGGCAATGTTCCTGAAACTGTCCAGGAACCCGTTGGCATGACCAAGAAAATCTATCTGGAGATTACTCAGGTTTTCAGACATCTCTGTAATTATCTCTGTAAGTCCCTGCAGGTCAACCCTGTGAAACCTGAAAATATATTTCACCCTGTAACTCTTCAAGAAGATTGCATCCATTATGGTGGAATTCAAAGCCATGATTTTCTTGTGGAGCTGGAACATTTTCAATCCAGTTACGTCGATTTTATCCGAAAAATAATAATCCTTCATATTAACATTCTTGATTTCTTCTGAATTTTTCTGCCTCCTTCCAT
>JAMCUL010000014.1:0-80420 GCA_023381355.1 Thermoplasmatota archaeon
CGAACACTGGAACTGTTTCCATAATGCCATATATTCCAGTTCTGAGTAATAATCCTGCATGGGTTGCAACGGCATATGCTCTTACCAGTGAGGCACACAGTCTGGCAAATAAAATAGGTTGGAATTCATGGGGGACTGTTTCCTGAGGTGATAGATTGAATATAACTTTATTAAATTTTATTTACGTAATCGCTCCAGTCACACTTTCGATTATGAGTATATTGGGTGTTAAATTGACCTTAAGGGATAAAGAACGTCTTATGAAAAATCCAGAATATTCAAACGTAATTCCTTCCAGATATGAAACAATAAGATATCGTGCAATTTGGGGAATCTCTATTATATCCATAATAGGCTATTCGATATTAGAAGTCATGAATTTTATACCTGATTTCACGCATTCAAATGAGGAGTATTATTTATATCTAATCATAATTTCTTATTCAGCAGGACTTATTATTCTATCCCCCCGTGAGAAACTTAAAATAAAATGGAAACAATAAGGATGGAATTCATGGAATACAGCAAGTGAGGGTTATAAAAATGTCGTTCACTACATCCTTAGATCAAAACCTTATGCCACTTATCGCCATAGAAGGCATTCTATTTGGTCTTCTGGGCTTGAGAAAAAAGCAAAAGGATCTCAGGAATTTTCAGTCACACCTCAATAAAATAATCTACGCACTTTACAGAATAATAGGTTATTCAGGATTGGCTATATCAATCAGTCTTATTGCGCTTGAAGATATATACAATTTTAACTCTCAGTACCTATTTAAGCTACAATATACCTATGTGCTGCCGGCGTTCGCAATTTGGATTGTCATTTTCACCTTAAATGAGCTTACCCGGCCAAAGGAAAATGTTTCAGCCGAAAAAATCAGTTAAATGTTTTCAATTTGGGATCTTAATTATTTATCCAGGCACGTTCACAAAAGTCTTTTTCGAATATTTCTTGATGATATTATTAAGTTTTTTCGTCAAGATAAAGTGCATCAGAAGCTTTGGAAATTGGTATACTAGATATAAATTGTAATTTAACTTTTAAGAAAATACAATGTAGTTGATGGTCTGCCCCCTTAAATAGTAAGACAAGGTTGTCCTATAGTAACAGATATATATATTAATTGAAGAATTGAAGGGTGTATGGGAGAACAGTGACAGAACGGCGAAGATGGAAGGCGGAAGAGAAGCTTGCCATCATAAAGGAGCTAAAGGATAATGGCAGGATTGTTGAGACATGCAGGAAACACTCCATAGATCCTAGAATGTACTACAGATGGAAGGAATCCTATGATTCCTTTGGCCTGGATGGCCTGAAATCAAACCACAGGAGAATGGAACCAGGAAGGAGTAAGATCATGAAGGAGAATGAGAAGCTGAAGAGGCTTCTTGCTGAAAAGGAGCTGGAGAATGCACTGCTGAGTGATGCTTTAAAAAAAAGACGGTGAGGAAATAATGAACATGGCTAATGAATACATAGACATGGGATTAAGGGTGAGTGATGTTGCTGTAAACGCAGGTTCATAATTGTGCATTTTCGCCGGAATAAAATGACCCCTATCGCTGGTTTGATTTTGACCCATGTCCATGCTATGACAGTGGTCTGAGTTATATCATCTGGACTTGGAGAATGATACGCAATATGAGAGAGAAAGGAATGAGCATTAAGTCAATAGCCAGAGAACTGAATATATCCAGGAACAGTGTTAGGAAATATATGAAATCAGAACCATTGGTCAAAATGAACAGGAAGAGAAAATCAAAGCTTGATCCATACAGGGACACGATCAATAGTGATTTCAAGAGATAGCCAGAATACAGTATTATTGCTGTATATGATTATATTATTTGCAAGGTCCACGGTTCCTGACCCCTTTGCAAAGATCTTTTCTAAAGCTTTTGCCAAATTGGGGCTACGATGATGAATGAATAAACATTCAGATGATCAGAGTGGTGACTTTTTGAAAGAAAGGCTGATGCTGCTTGTTACCAGATCGAAAATATGAGAAGATGACACATGCAAAAATGTTTCTGAACGATTGAAAATGCTGAAATAATTTCGACCGTAAGGTGAAGACTGCCATGTTAGGATCAAACAGTTTTAATTTGATTTATTGATAAAGCTTCATGGAAAGGGGAAAGGGATACAATAAAAATGAAATAGAGCGAATTCTCACCGATCTAAATATGACCGGATTTCAAAAGAAGGTATTGATGTATGTTTATGAAATCCCAAAGGGCGAAACAAGAACTTACAAACAGGTTGCAGAGGCAATAGGTCATGGTGGGGCCTACCGTGCCGTTGGAACAGTTCTTAAAAATAATCCTCTTGCACCAATAATTCCCTGCCATAGAGTAATTAAGAGTAACGGTGAATTGGGAAATTATTCCGGAGATGGTGGAACTGCCCGGAAAGAATCACTACTGCGTAAGGAAGGTGCAATAAAATAAAGGGATGATCTGTTGCATAATGGGAATTCAGAGATTTATTATCATTCGAGATAAACGATCCTCGATCCAAGATTCTCTATCTTGAATCTGTGTCTGACCAGGCCACTCATTGCCTGTTCTATGCTGTTGTGTTTCTCTAGGGGTGCTGAGAAGATAAGGAATCCTCCTCCCCCCGCTCCCATTAATTTTCCTCCTTCTGCACCTGCTTCAATGGCCTTATTATAATACTTATCAATAATACCATCAGTGATGCCCGATGTCAGTCTTCTCTTTATGAGCCAATTCTCGTTCATTAACTCACCAAGACGATCAAATTTTCTTTCTTTTAATGAATTATAAGTTTCGTATGCTATATCCCTCATCCTGTTATATTCATTAGCCATCTCTGGAATATGTTTAGATTGACTCTTATGTATATTCGTAGACATTCTTTCAACTCCTGTGTAAAATATCATGAGTCTTTCATTGAGTCTCTCCAAATCCTCGCCACGAAGTGGTATTCTGGATAGATTTACCTCTTCATCCTGTAAAAATTCCATTAACTGAATTCCACCAAAGGCTGCAATATACTGATCCTGTTTCCCGCCGGGTTCCCCAAGGATGTTTCTCTCAATCTTAACAGATTCCTCTGCAATGGTCCTTGGAGATACCGTTTCACCTATCCAGGTATGGAGTGCATTGAGCAACCCAACAAGAAATGAACTGCTTGAACCAAGACCAGTTCCACCGGCAGGGATTTCGGTGATGCTGATTATCTGAATTCCGGATTCTATCCCCAAAAGCTTAAGGGCTTCCCTGACAGTTGGATGCTGAATATCATTAACATTTTTTATTGCATTTTCTGTTCTTGAATAACTTACCCTGATTTCGTCAGGCCTGAAGTTCTTGGCTATTGTGACATAAATATATCTATCCACTGTAGCGGAAATTACTGCCCCAGGACCATAATTTCTATAGTACTCGGGCAAATCAGTGCCTCCGCCTGTAAAAGTAATTCTCAATGGGGTTCTGGAGGTAACAATTCTAAAACCTGCATCATTCATAAGATCACTTATATACTGTCCTCTACAATTTTGGATACTATATGACCAATGGCTATTGTTGATTCCTGTATATATGATGTCCTGTTACTGGAGATCTTTATCAAATTTTCATCGTTTATAAGTTCATTCAACTTCCCACCTTTGGAACCAGTGATTCCGAATAAAGTGCATCCAATTCTTTTTGCAGCCTCAACTGCCCTGACCACATTTTCAGAATTTCCACTGGTGCTCAGCGCTATGATTAGATCGCCTGGTTTGGCAAAAGCCTCAACCTGCCTTGAAAAAGTATCCCCATAGCTGTAATCATTGCCTATGGCAGTAATAGACGACGAATTACCATGGAGTATCATTGCTGGAAGAGGTTTCCTTTCCTTTTCGAATCTCCCTACAAACTCAGCAGCGATATGTTGTGCATCTGCTGCACTGCCCCCATTTCCAAAGAGTATGATCTTGTGACCAGTTTTAAAGGCATGAGATATGGAATCTCCGAGATAGAGTATCTTTCCTGGATCCAGTTGATCACGTACTTTGGAGCCCTCATCAAGATATTTCTTAATACCTTCAATATCCATGAACCAATATTGGCAACTAAAATATTACTATTGCTAATCAAATTGAAATGTAATGATGAGGAAAAAATCTTTATGACAAAACTGACTTTCAATGCTCCGCACAGGTATAATCAAAATTTAGCTTACCATGAACTGATACTGGTAAAATTTAAGTGTTTATGTATGATTTATAATTCAATGAATAAAATCCATTTAAGCCAAAGGCAGAAAATGGTTATAGCAATCTCAAGTGTCACAATGATGATATTGATCTCCTTTGCAGGGTTTGAAGTATATTCCTCCCATGGTTATGTGGGAACTTTCACAGTAGGGCCCAAAATAAATATAGCTTTGTCACAGAATCTTAGTTTCAATGGAACCACCAATGTGACTGAGAATGTTCAGATCATGGGAGTAAATCCATCATATTTTCCATCTAAAAATACCCCAATAGTTGCTAATTACTCCCTTCCTCAACAGGGATATATTACTCTTTTTAACATGACTCTATTCCCGAAAAACGATCAGAGATCATTTTCAGGTTTCATGAATTTCAGCAGATTTTCTGCAATTATGATGGGATGGCAGAGATATTACGAAGAAGAAGGATATTATCCAGGAACAAATGGCCAGGAGGTATCATTGCAGGTTGAGGCAACACTCTCCATACTTTACAATGGAAATCTCTCTGTATACTCATATTATAACAATATGCCCTTCAATCCCCTTTCTTCTAACGTAAGCATATATAATGTTTTAATCGGCCCTTTTAATCCCAACCACAATCTGAATCACTGGTTCGATAACACAGGAATCGGTTTACCATCGTACTCATTGCTTTCATATATACCATATTGCTTCAATTTAACACCATCCTATAACATGGCAAAACCAACCTATGTTACAAACATAAATCCATCTGTCCAGAACTACAATGCATATGCAAAAGCATCCCCCAATACAATTGCACCGCCACCATGTTACATTGGAACGAAATACATAGGAACCAGTGTAAATGTTGTTCAAGGGCCCTTTCCTCTATTCAGTATTCATGACAATGCAACCTTTAATATGACCAATAATCCATTGTACATCACAGCGTTTGTTGACTATTCCGGGGTAACCCTCTGCATGACCTCAGATCAGACAGGTGTAACTGCAGAAGGAAGTATAACGGATCAGATGTCCACAAATCCATCATGGGGAGGGAATGGCACACTCGTCGCAAATGGTGGGGGAGCCATTCTAATGCAAGCTTATCCTCTAAACTCCATATATGGTCAACCAAATGGAACTATAATGCGAACAGGGATAAATGAAACAACCGCTATGGTATACATATCAAATGCGACCTTTACTGTGACACATTACAACATATATTGCTCATGGAAGAATGGCCAGGGTCAATGCTTCGATAAATACCTTGGAAATGCAACCTCAATAGCGCTGACATCTATATACTCAAAAAACGATAATTTCGAGGTAGGATATGGATATGTTCCCATAGAGTATTATTATATCCTTCAAAATGCCACGAATGGCGAGATGAAGACCAATATTGGATCGCTGGCTCCCGCGAGAGGAATATCTGAAAGAACCATAATGGGAAAGACAACTGGCTATTCCAGTGCGGCCTCTGAGATGACAAAGGTAACCTCAGCATTGAAGACGTTTCCCGCAGGACTTGGTGTTGCACTGGCATTCATAACCTTTGAATCAGCACTAAATGGCGCTGACGGAGATGCATCGGAACCTGCAATTGTAGATGTGGCCCTTGCAACACTTGATTCTGTTATGCAACTCTCCGTTACTTTACTTACGGATTTCTCATCCATTTCTTTCTCCACAGATTCGTATTTTCCTGCTAACCTGTATTTCATAACGAGTGGAGAGCTTGACCCCAGCTACTCATACAGCCTCGTTGATTACCAATCCTTTAACCCTATCACATTCAATGCTAACGGAGAAACATACTCGTTTAATGGCCCTTCCAATTTTGTGGTGGCCTCGTAAAATTTTTTATTATTTCACTTTCAAGCCTTTAATCTTCTTTATTATTAGGATATATCATCTCGTGTGTAAACTCAAACTTTAGACACTTTCTGTTGATTAATTCCCTTGGCCCGAGACAGGAATATCCTATTGCATTTCATTCTTGCTGAACCTCTTCCATAAATTTCCTGTTCATCTCTCCACATAATATATATCGTGGGACTTGACAATCCCACATTTTTAAAAACTACATAAATTTCATTTGAATTTCTTTTCCTCTAAGATCTCAAACTAAAATCTTCATACTGACTATTTCTCCTAAATCGAGTTGAATGATTCTATGTATGCATTCCCTTAAATTAGGATGATCTACTCCCTTATGATGTATAGTCATCAATAACAGGAATTTCTCTTATCAAAGGCTATAATAATTGTTTATTCAGATCCCTATCATTGCAATGTTACACAATCCAATAGCCTCCGATTTCCCTTTTGTAGAGTCGATAATTGCGAGAAGATATGCGGTCATTGATTCTGATGGATACATGCATTCCTAATGCAGTACCCCCCAATGATCCTCTAACAATACATCGAAAACTGACTACACAACTCCTGTAAAAGGTTATCTGTTATTTTATGATTTTAACATAACCTAAAACAAAGTATTCCATGTGGAGAACAAAACACTGCGATCTACACCCATCATCGTGCTCAAGACATATCAGAGAATCTTTTCATCTGGATCAAGGACAACACAGATCTCAAACCACTATAATGTAACATTATAGAGATCCACAGTGTATTTTATATCGGCATTGATGAGCATGGAGAATATTCATATTATCCTATCCCCAATATTGTAGGTTGAACCGTAAAATTCAAATGCCAATTAAGGGATTGTGCATTGATTCATATGGAAAGGAGTCAATAAGGTCAAATATAAACCTCGATAAGATATGGATGAAGGATGCGGAATGGAAAGGAACCACAATTGGACTGCCGCTCAATAATGAAAAAGCCATAATTCTCGCCAGGGGACTTCTGGAGGCAGTAGAATCTTCAGAAGACTCAATAACTCACATGACCATATTTCCCAGAAGGAAACATCCTACGATCACAATTTCCTTTGATCAGAGTGATACTTTACGAGAAACTCCGTATGAAGAGCAATAATTTTCCACACAAACCAAAAAACCCTTTAATGTGAAAACCTATTCCTTCAGGAAGCAGGAAAGTTGAAATTATGACAAATAGTATAATTCTGCCACAATGGAGAAGAAGGCTTTTGGAACGACATCTGCTCACGGTACTCATATTGATTGAGCTCATTTTAAGCATGATATTCATCTCAATTGGATATGCTAAAACGAACCTATACTTCAGAGGGGTGGGAGTAGGCCTACTAATTGCTTGGGTAACAAGCGCCGTAGCCTATTTTCTTAAAAGAATAAACGACAAGAAGATGTAGAAAAGTAATTGAATTATCTAAACATCCCAATATTTTTCGTAGAAATATAGCGAAATCTAAGAAAAAGATAGTCGTATCATACCATAGTGCGCCAGAAATTACCCCTATCACACATAGCTTTAACGTTGATGGTTTAGTAAGAAAATTTAACTTATGACGATTGAGAGAAAGTGAGATGATCGGAACAACTGAGTCGATTTGGAAAAATTCGTTTATATCGAATTAATGTAATTTAATACATGGAATATTTTCGCCAAAACAACTTCAAATCCTAAACAGAGCGATAGTTATCCTTATGGTAATTGGAATTATAGATAAAATATGGATAAAATATTAAGCGTGTGAATAAGGTAATGGATAATTTGCAAAACTTTGATCAGTTAGTTTAATTTCCCACCAATACATAATAAATAGTGAAAAATAAAGCCTTATTTGTTGACAGAGATGGAACAATCAACAGGGACTGTCCATACTGCAAGGATCCATCGCAGATTGTCCTTTATGATGATGCTGTAGAAATAATGAAGGATTTCCAGAACAAGGGATACCTGATAATAATAATCACCAATCAATCAGGTATAAATAGAGGGTATTTCACGATTGACGAGTTCATGAATTTTCAGGATGTATTGCTGGGAATGCTGCTTGAACGGGGTGTCAAAGTGGTAGATACGTTTTATTGCCCTCACCGGCCTGATGAAAACTGTAAATGCAGGAAGCCGAAAACAGGAATGATCGAGGATGCAGTTAAAAAATATGACATAAACCTCAGTGAGTCGGTTATCCTGGGGGACAGGGACGATATGGAAGGGGAAATTGGGAGGAGGCTTGGCATGAGATATGTTATCCTGCATCGCGTATAGTATTATTTCAAGGCAGGAATGTCATATGAAGAAAGCAGGAAACAGGTGGAAAGAAACGATAAGATAAAATACACTTGAATGCACATTAAAATATTGATGAATGAATAAACTTATAAAGGGAATGCCATTCTCTCGCTAATGTCTGAAATAGGAACGATAAGATATCTGCTTGCGCTGATTGGAGGCGTGATTTCTCTCTTGAGTGGGATTCTTGTGCTGGTATTCAGCCTGATAGGAGCCACAATTTCCGCGTTTGTCATTTTCTCTCCAATAAGTTTTGCTGGCCTTGCAGGAACTGTAGGCTTTTTCATCCTGATTGTATACGCTCTTGTAATACTCATTCTTTCATACGCAATCATCAACTATTCCGGTGAGCTCAAAAGCAGCAGGAAGAACAAGACTACGTATGGGATACTGATTCTTCTCTTCAGTATTGTGTTATTTTTCATAGGGGCAGGTTTCGCTATTGGACCCATCCTGTCTGGAATTGGAGGATTACTCATAATCCTCTGAAAAATTAGTTTGAAGAAATATATTCCTTTCTCGAGTTGAGCTCAGAAAGGAGATCGCTAAGAAGTTTTTTCATGCCCTGACTTAATGATTCGATTTTCTTCATTATGAGATCCGACAACTTATCTATGGACAGCAAGCTGTATACAAAGTAATAACCACCCTCCTTAAGCGTTCTAACGTCCCTTACGGCTAGCCCTGAATTGACAAGTTTCTGAAGTGACCTGTAAACAGTACTGGATTCCTTCCCTGTAAGGAAGGACAGATCAGCAACCGTCTTCCACCTTCCCTCATCGAGAGAATAAAAAATAATTACTTCAGTTGGTCCGAGGGAAAATAGAGTCTCCAAAAGATCAGAACAGCAGGCTATTTCCGAACTGATCTTGGAAGAAAGGTTATCCTTGGACATATGGTGATATTATTATTCCATACTTAACGGTTTTGCTTGATATTGTCAAAACCATAAAATACTTAAACTGGATTTCAATATCCATTTGAGTCTTGGAGTGATTCAAATGGATGACGACGTTGAACTGGAAAGAATCCGGAAACAGATGATGGCCAGGATTCAGAACGAAAGTGTTAAAAAAGAGGTAAAAAATATGAAACCGATAGAATTAACTGATGGCACGTTTGCAGACGCTGTGAAAAAGGAAAAGATACTCGTTGTAGATTTCTGGGCATCATGGTGTGCACCATGCAGATTTCTCTCACCAATAATCGAAGAACTGGCGAAGGATTACGCTGGCAAGATCACATTTGGGAAGGTTGATGTCGATGCGAACCCCAAGGTGAGCGCATCCTTCAACATAAGCAGCATTCCTACCGTCATGATGTTCAAGGATGGTAAGGTTGCTGATGTGAGTATAGGAGCTGTGCCAAAGCAGATGCTCGAGACAAAACTTAAAAGGCTGATGAACTGATATGAAGTATGATGTGATAGTTATTGGTGGGGCTTTTGCAGGGTTAACTGCTGCCCTTTATTCTTCACGGCAGGGCATGAAGACTCTGGTCCTGACAAAAGATATTGGTGGACAGGGTCTTCTAACCAACGATATACAGAATTATCCGGGCTTCACATCGATTTCAGGGTTTGATCTGGCCAATAAGTTTCAGGAACAGGCTTCCCTTTATGGAACAGAATTTATCTATGACGAGATTACTGGAATAGAAGATAAGGAAGGGGAATTCATCGTAAAAACCAGGGAGGAAGCTCATGAGGCTGACTCAGTTGTCCTTGCTTTCGGCAAGACTCCCCGTGATCTTGGTTCTCCAGGCGAAGAGAAGTACAAGGGAAGGGGCGTTTCATATTGCTCAATATGCGATGGTCCTCTTTACCGGAACAAGGATGTAATGGTGGCAGGTGCAGGGGATCATGCACTTCAGGCAGCGCTTTATCTTGCGACGGTCGCCTCTAAGGTTTATGTCCCTGAGAAAGGGAACAGGATCTCGGGCTCTGAGGACATGATAAACGATGCAAGGGCCCTTCCGAATATCGAGTTCATATATGAGTCAGATGTTGCGGAGATTAAGGGAGAGAAAACTGTACAGTCTGTATCACTGAAGACAAAATCCGGTTCAATTTCCGAAATACCCGTTAGGGCAGTATTTGTTGAGATGGGATACGTGGCCAAAACATCAATGTTAAAGGGTTTTGTTGATATGAATAAGGATGGAGAAGTTCTTATTGATATGAGTGGTGCTACCAGTCACCCTGGGGTCTTTGCGGCCGGAGATGTAACAAACATACCTTACAAGCAGGCGATCATATCGGCGGGTCAGGGATCAGTAGCTGCCCTGTCCGCTATCAACTATATACACAGGAAGCGCGGAAAGGGTGCAATGAAGTCAGACTGGAAGTATATTCCCGCAGCCAGGAAAGAGGAAAAAATAAACCTATGAGAATCCGTATAGATCCTCAAAATTTTGATTCAAAGGGACGCCAGCGAATAAAGGTTGATTCTTTCGATTTAACTGTCTTAAAAAAGGATAATGACTATTTTGCCTTTGATTCCAAATGCCCTCATAAAGGTGGGCCCTTATTTTTGGGCAAGCCTATTGGTGAAAATGGCATTATGTGTCCTTCACATCACATCATTTTTGATATTCGCTCAGGCGAGGTCATTGAAAACCCCATACCGGAAAGCATGTCAGATTACAGAATCTGTGGTATGCTCAGGACTTTTAATATCGAAACGAATGATGGAAAAATGAATGTAATTGTGGACTGACATGGATAGGTTGATCAAATGAAAACCGAATTCTTAGAAATTCTTTTATAAATTTTTATTGATTTAAATTTCTGTAACAGTTGAGAAAGCATCAGATCTTGAATTTCTTCCTGTTCTTCCTCCACCAGATTCTGTCAAGATAACTATTCACTATTTCATCCTGGAATTCCTTTTCCTGAAGATTACTAAAGATCTGTTCAGACAGATCGTGTTTTCCAAGTTTATAAAGACAGATTGCTTCATGGAGGGCAGCCTCCTCATCCTCCTCTATTTCCTGCGCTTTTCTGAAGGATTCAGCTGCTTTCTCGAAATCATCCATAGATTCCAGAACCTTTCCCTTTATAATGTATGCCTCTTTTTCATCATCATCAAGGGCGATTGCACTTTCAATTCTCTCAATAGCCAAATCATATTTTTCCCTATCAAGATAGAATTCAGCAAGATCCATCAACGGCTCAGCATCGTCACCTGATATCTCCACTGCCTTTTCGTAATATTTTTCGGCAAGCTTCTCGTCATCGAGCTCATCAAGGAGAGAGGCGAGGTCAGAATAGAAAGCTGGTTGTTCCTTATCCACATCTATGCATTGCATTATGTAATTGAAGGCATCCGGTACTTTGTTCAGTGCAAGTGAATCCCTGAATAGCATATAAAGAGCCTCAAGGTTTTCAGGGTCAGCCCTGGCAAGCTCCTTCAGGATCTTAATACTCTCCTCTATCTTTCCTTCCTCCTCAAGTATCCTGCAGAAATTGAGGGCATATTCAGGGTTCTTGTCCATCTTGTAAGCAGTCTCGGCCTCTATGAGTGCCTTCTTTGGCTCTCCCATATTCTGGTAAATGTTGCTCTTTATGTAATGTGCCTCAACCATGTCATGGTTCTTGAGAACATCATTCACTATGGTAAGACTGTTCTTCATGTCGCCAAGAGCCATGAGTATTGAGGCATACTGCAATGCGAACTCAGGTTTTTCCTTGTCTATGGAATATGCCTTTTCCGAATGTTTCCTTGCCTTCTCGAGTTCACCAATCTCCACGTATGCTTCAGATGCAAGTGAATAAGCATCAGACCTGCTGGAATCAAGTTCAATTGCCCTTAGAAAATATTCCAGGCTCTTTTCGTATTCTCCGCCTGCGAGCAGTTCGAATCCCTTGCCGATTTCATCCTCGTAACTTGTCAATTTATATCGGTACTTAATTTGGGATCTGTTCTTATACCTTTTCAACTGCCGCTCGTGATTCGACACTTTATCTTCAAATCATTCATGCGTAGGAGGACAAACAGCTGAATATTTAATTACGGGTTACAGTGGACCCTGTGGTGAAACTGATTTAAACACCGGCATAATACAGTGCCAATGGAGACATTTCCGGACATGGATATCTGCATGGAGATCCGTGATAGGTTTTATTCAATGGGCTATGGTAAAACACCTCTTGCACGGATACCTCTTGAAAACGGCTCAGAGGTTCTGGCAAAACTTGAATGGTTCAACCCATCCGGTTCAATAAAGTCAAGAGCTGCATTCTTCATGGTCATGGAACGCCTGTTGAAGGACGATTCAAACAGGAACAGGATATTTGTTGAGGGTACATCCGGGAATACCGGTATCGCCGTTGCTGAGGTGTGCGCTACGCTTGGGATCAGGTCAAGGATAATCATACCGCCCGGAACAATGCCTGAAACTGTGGCAAAGCTAAGGGAAACCGGCACAGAACTCATTATAACGGATGAAGAAAGCGGGGTGACCAGCACAGATAAGGCCATCGAGATGGCAATTTCTATGAGCAGGAATGACCCTGAAAAATATGTAAGCCTGCATCAGCATGCCAATCCTATGAACTGGAAGGCACATCTATTTACGACAGGGCCTGAAATCAAGAAAGCGCTGGGAACATCAGTAGATTTTGTCGCTGTTGCGATGGGTACCGGCGGATCTGTAATTGGGTTGAGCAGGTATTTCAGGGAAAGTGATGGCAGTGAAAACATAATGCTACAGGCAGATGACACTTCGTATATACAGGGAATCAGGAATTATAACAAGGCCAGGGACAAGAAGATCATTTCTGAGAATCTCAGCTGGATCGACTCTGTGCAAACCGTGAGCGCAGTGGACGCATCTGAAGGAGTCAGGGAACTGATCCATGATTACGGAATCATGCCCGGTTTTTCCTCAGGATCAAATTTCTCTGCAGCAAGACGAATCGCTTTAAACTATCCCGGATCCCGTGTGTTGACAGTGTTTCCGGATAGCGCCGAGAAGTATGTGGCCCTGTATGAGAAACTTGGAATATGCAGTAAAGACGTACTGATGAACAGGGATTTTAGGGAAATAAAATCCATACGCGGTACAGCAAGAATTATTTAGGTCAAATGTACCTGTTGAACTCCGGCTTCCTCTTTTCAAGGAATGCCTTTGTCCCCTCCTTCTGATTCTCATTGTTGAACAGGTTTGCAAAATACTCCTTCTCAAGTTCGAAACCAGAGTCGGGCTGTTTCCTTATGAGTTCCTTGATGCTGGTCAGTGCCTCGAAGGGAAGAGCCTCGTACTCCTTCGCTACTTCCATTGCCCTTCCAAGGTAATCATCCGAGATCTCATTTATCAGGTGAAGTCCAAGAGCATCCTGGGCGTTAATCCTCCTTCCCCTGGAAATCATGTCAAAAGCCATTGTCTCACCCAGGAGTCGCAGGAGTCTCTGCGTTCCTCCAAACCCGGGGAGCACGCCCAGAGTGATCTCGGGGAGACCAAACTGTGAGGAGGGATGTGCAATCCTGTAATCGCAGGCAAGGGACAGTTCAAATCCTCCACCAAGGGCAAAACCATGTATCGCTGCAATTACGGGCATCTTCCTTGTCTGAATGAAATTCATTACATCATGGCCCTTCATGGCAAACTCATACGCACTCCTGGGATTCAAACCCTGGAAGATGGTGATATCAGCACCAGCGCTGAACGCCCTGTTATTGCCATATATGATGCCAATCTTCCTCTCATCCTTCAGTGCCTCACCTATCTCCTCCAGTGTCTCTATATCAAGCGGGTTCATGGTTTTAGTCCTGTCAATCATCATCCTGATGATCCTCCCGCTTTCCTCTGTCCTGATGTTTTTCATCTCCTCACCTCATAACTGTAAAATCCCTGGCCGGTCTTCCTTCCAAGTTTTCCTGAATCCACCATATTCTTGAGGGTGACTGGAGGCTTGAATGCCGGGTTTCCGAAATCCCTGTACAGGACCTCCATTATATCATAGCAGACATCAAGCCCTATGAAATCCGCAAGTTCAATCGGGCCCATTGGATGGTTCATACCAAGCCTGAATGTCTTATCAATATCGGCCGGGGATGCAATACCCTGCTCGTATGTCAGGATCGCCTCCCGTATGAGTGGCATCAGAATCCTGTTGGATATGAACCCTGGGAAATTCCTGGAAAATACAGGATCCTTTCCAACATCCTTCAGTATCTCAGTGATATGTTCGATCACAGTGCTGGAGGTGAATTCTGAGGGAACAATCTCCACAAGAGACATTACCGGGACAGGATTGAAGAAATGAATTCCGAGGAATCTCTCGGGGTGCCTGACAGCCCGTGATAGTACATCTATGGAAATAGAGGAAGTATTGGAACCGATGACTGTACTGTCGCCAACTATGGAGGAAATCCTTGCCAGAGTATCCTTCTTTATGTCAAGCCTCTCAAAGACGGCCTCTATTACTATATCGCAGTTCTTCAACCTCTCCATGTCATTCAGGAATTCAATCCTTGCAACAATAGCGTCCGGTTCATCCTTCATCTTCCCCTTGCCTGCAAGTCTCTGAAGCGATGACTGGATGTCCTTCCTGGCGAAGCTCAGAGCGTCTGCGGACACATCAATAAGCGTGACGCTGTGTCCAGCCTGGGCAAAGATTTGCCCTATTCCTCTCCCCATAGTCCCTGCACCAACAACTCCAATCTTCATGATATGACCTCCACTGACATTGTATGTCCCCCTCCTCCGCCATGGCACAGCGTGGCCAGGCCTTTTTCCATCTTATTGTTCCTCAGGGCATTTATGAGAGTAACAACAATCCTTGAACCACTGTCGCCAAGGGGGTGACCGAGTGCAATTGCACCTCCATAAATATTGAGTTTTTCCTCATCAATGCCAAGCTCGTCCCTGACTATTATTGATGCGGCAGAAAAAGCTTCATTGTGTTCAAAAAGATCAAACGAGCCAATAGAGATTCCCTTCCGTTCCAGCAATCTCTTTGTTGCAGGAATAGGAGCCTCAACAAAGTCCCTTGGATCCAGTGATGCGGATTCAAATCCTGTTATTCTTGCAATCGGCTTGAGATCATGCTCCTTAACGCCGCGTCCGGATGCAAGAAGCAGGGCAGATGCACCATCAGATATCTGAGATGAGTTTCCGGCAGTGTGAAGTCCGTCTTCATTGAACGCAGGCTTCAATCTGGAAAGCGTTTCAATATCAGTCTTCCTGATGCCTTCATCAGTCGCCAGTTCGCCAAGTCTTGCAATCTCCCTTGAATAGAACCCTTTCTCTGTTGCCTCATAAGCCCTTCTCTGGCTCTCAATTGAGAAATCATCAAGCATCTTCCTTGTCAGGCTATACTTCACTGCTGTCTTGTCTGCATAATAACCCATGGAATATCCATAGAAAGCATCCTTCAATCCGTCATTATACAATGAATCAAGGAAATTCTCTGCATGGTTAAACATATTTTTCACACCCCACCTGAAGGAACTGGAGACAAGATAAGGTGTAGTGCTCATGCTCTCTGTTCCACCAGCAACAATTACGTCCTTTTCACCAAGCATGATTTCCCTGGACGCATTTTCTATGGCAAGCATGCCTGAGGCACAGACAACGTTAACTGTATTTTTGGTTACCGTGTCAGGGAGACCTGCGAGATGGGCACACTGTCCAGCAAGGTTCTGGCCATTCCCGGCCTGAATAACATTCCCATAGATTACCTCCTGAACATGAACAGGATCTATTTTAGCCTGATCAACCACAGCCTTAATCGCCACGCCGCCAAGCTCGGCAGCCTTAATGTTTTTCAGGGACCTGCCAAACTTCCCGATAGGGGTTCTGAGGGCAGAAATAACATACACATCATTATCCGGCATAAATCCATGATATGTTTCTATCTTATATTTTTTCAATCTTTTATTAACTGACGTCTTTTTCGACAGGATTTTCAGTGTAGGAGATCCAGTCACTGTAGCTTCCGGCATACAGGACAGGATGCATCCCCAGTGAATCCATTGCGAAGAAATTAACGCATGAGGTAACACCAGAACCACAGTACATAACAGGCCTTCTGTCAATTCCTTTCAGTATCCTCCTGAGTTCATCATCTTCCCTGAATCTGGCACCATCAACAAGATCAAGATAAGGTATATTTATTGACCCGGGAATTCTCCCCGGAATCCTGTCTATGGGTTCACTCTCTCCCCTGAACCTGTAATTCTCCCGTGCATCCACGAGCTCAATTTCATTACGATGTGCCCATATGAATCCGTGATCTGCAACGAGGTCATCCCTGTATTTCGGGTGTATAACTCCATTCAGGTTTTTATCCCTGACTCCCTTTTCTACCGGGCCACCTGATGAGATCCAGTCGTCAATCCCCCCGTTAAGGATATAACAGTTATCGTGCCCGATATATTTTAACAGGAACCACATCCTTGCAGCTCCTGAGAGGTTATCATCATAACAGACAACCATGGTTTCATCATTTATTCCGGTTCCCTCGATCTTCATTATAAAATCCTGAAAATCTGGGAGTGGATGCCTTCCGCCATGCTCCCCTACACCGGAGGCCATGTCCTCATTCAGGTCGAAGAAAAATGCACCGGGAATATGGCCGGAACGGTATTGCTCAAACCCCCAACCTGGCTCGGTAAGACGGTACCTGCAATCATAAATTACAGCACTGCCAACAATCTTTCTCAGTTCACCGGGAGAAATAAGATGGTTCATCCTGAAACCATGCCCAGATTCTATTTAACCCTTTGAGAGAATATAAAAAAGGTCATGCTAGCGGGTCATTGAGAAGAATTTCTGGGCATCCTCCGTAACACGAACAACATTGTAGCCATCCCTACCTGTTGCAATCCTGTTGTCAAGACCGATTACTGCCTTGTTGAATTCAAGAAGTTCTTCCCTGTACATATTTCCTTCAAGAAACTTCTCCCGTTCTTCCCCATCTACGTACGTTGTTGAATTTACCTCAGTCGAGAAGAAGTTCCTGACTTCATACCTGTGAGACCCGGTAATCACAGTAAGATCATTTGGGGCATTTTCCATCTCCCTTGAACTTATTGCATAACCCATGGCCCGATCGAACTGCATGTTGATCATCATGGTGGTGTCTATCAGGTTTGTTTCAGGAAACCTGAAGCCGGTGACCTTTCTTGGAAACTTACCGTAAAGGTTGAGAAGGGTATCAATCACATGAACTCCAGTACCCATGACAGAGCCACCACCAGACTTATCAGGTTCATTCCACCAGCTTGGATCCGCAGACGAATCCTGGCGTGCAGACCTGTGAGCCCATGTGCCGCCAATGAATCTTATCTCGCCCCTGTCATTGCCCATGATCTTCTCAAGTGAAACAAGTGCCGGATGAAACCTGAGATGAAAACCGATGGCAAGCTTAAGCCGCATATCGCGTGAGGTTTCGATAAGCTCCCTTGCCTCGGATGACCGTAGAGTCATCTGCTTCTCAACAAGCACGTTCTTACCATGATTCAATGCCTTCAGGGCATGTTCATAATGGAGAAAATTCGGTGAAGCTATGTAAACAGAATCTATGTCTTCGTGAAGCATCTCGTCAATGCTCCTGTAGTACCTGGTTGAGAATCTTTCAGCGATACTCTCCCCCTTGACTGTGTCTCTGGTGGTGATTCCACCCAGTTCAATACCTGTTTCAGCCAGAGCGGGCATAACACGGTTTACAGCGTGGTTACCCAGCCCAATAATACCAATTTTCATATCCTCATATATGCACAGGGATTAAAAACTTCACTTTTTTGCTGCATCAGGCCATGAGTCTGTTTCCCACGCATATAAAGATCAGGAATGGAACTGGTGCCCCATACAATCCCGCAGACCTGAAAACTGGCGAATTTATGCATACCCGGATTAACGAATGCCGTTATTGCTTGCCCTGCTGGATTCCTTTAACCTCCTGATCTCCCTGTTATAAGCGTCCGCTATCTCTGAAAGGCTGATGGTTCCAGAAACGCTTCTAGATTCTGGTGCCTCTATCACAACAAGTTTACCGGTAGGCTCGAGGATCAATCTGTTCAGGGCCGTATGCAATGAATCATTCTTTGTTATTGTCGGGATATTAGTCATCATTATGCTCTCTACCGGGTCATTCAGGTTAACCGGGGATGGGACATTTTCAATCGAGAGATATCCCTCAAGAACCCCATCATCTTCAACGACTATTCCCTTTGTCCTGCTCTCCCGCAATTTATTGAGACCCTCCTTTACAGTGGAATTCCTGCTTATTGAGAAATAGTCCTTCCTCATTGCCGTATATACGGGTATTTCATCAAGTATGGGCTTCTTATACTCGTCAGCATGGGCAGGGGACTGGGACCTGTCAAGAACCTGGGAACGATAAATTGTGCTGTTTCCACTAACAAAATAGCTGATGGTAGTGGCGAGCATCAGAGGTATAAATAAGGCATAGGAACCGGTCATCTCTGTTCCCATAATTATGATGGCAATCGGTGCCTTAGAGGCACCACCGAACATGGAAATCATTGAAACAATGACAACTTCATCAACGCTGATAAATGGAAATAGTATATGGATGGGAATTCCCATGGCCGCACCGAAAAAAGCTCCCGAAACCATTCCTGGGGCAAACACCCCTCCTGATCCCTCTGAGCCTATAGACAGTCCGGTTGCGACCACTTTCAAGACGAAAAGAGCGGTAAAGACCATTATAATATCCAGATCATTGCTTCCGAAAAGCCCTAAGTTTCCATCAATAATCTGCTGTACCCATCCATAGCCCAACCCGAGAACTTCAGGGAACACCATGGCAATACCACCAACCAAGGCACCCCCAACTGCAGGCTTTATATATGGGCTTATCCGCTTTGCCTTTTCGAAAATTCTTGTGATCCCGTAAAATACATTGATGTAAAACAGGGCGGCAAGACCGGAAATTACTCCTATAAGCAGGTAGATAAGGAGGGATTCAGGATGGTAAAAACCAATCACTGTTCCTGATGGGATTGTGAAAATGGTCCTGTATCCCGTATAATAGCCGAATATAGAATATCCCACAACGGATGCAATTGTTGATGGTATGAGGGCTTCAACCTCAAAATCCCGCTTATAAAGGATCTCTGTGCTCAGGATTGCTCCACCAAGTGGGGCAAGGAATATGCTCCCTATCCCTGCACCTATTCCTGAGGCAACTGCTATCCTCCTATCATGCTCGTTGAGATGGAAGATATCTGCAATGAAGGATCCAAATCCTGCAGCAATCTGTGCTGTCGGCCCCTCCCTTCCGGCACTTCCTCCTGAACCAATGGTCAGGGCAGACGCCACTGTCTTTACCACTGGTATCCTCCTCCTGATCTTTCCTCCCCTGTTATGGAAGGCATCTATGGCGGCATCAGTTCCGTGGCCCTTTGCCTCAGGTGCTGTCTTGTTAAGGAGGACCGCCACCAGGAGACCTCCAATTACCAGTGATACGGGAAACATCCATGAAAGGTATGAGCTGAAGTGATAGAATGAGGTGCCAGATACAATGCCAGATCTTGGTGGACTGAATCCGGTGAGTCCAGTCAGCAAATATTCGGTTACAAAATTTATCATGATGTAAAGAACTATCGCCCCTAAACCCGCAATAACCCCTATCAATGATCCGATAAGGCCCCACTTACCTGTGTTTGTAGACATGATCCTGTTGTAAACATTGCGAGCCACTGCGAGATTCATGTTTAAGTCTGGCCTGATATTTAGAGGCTCTAAATATAATTATTGATTAAGATATGCTGATTCTCTGGTTGTCTGAAAACCCCGGTCTTTATGTGGAAAATATATTCCAATTTCTTCAGGAGTATTTGAGTGGTGAATCATGTGCCATCAAAGATAAAATACAACCTGAATCTACAGTTTATGGACAAGAACATTGCAAGGAAGGCCATAACAATAGTTTCACTTGAAAGGAGGGACAGGGCAAATATCTCACGGGACGACATTGTCAACATACTTGTCTTCAAGAGGAAAATGATCAGGGAAGAATCTGCTGATAAATTCATCAACGAATGTTTGCGGGATGGCCTGATATCTAAAAATGGGGAGAGATTCCAGATAAATTTCAATGTTGCTGGGGTTCAGATTCCGATTGACTTTTCATTCACAGAAGAAGATCTTTTTCAGGAGGGTGGGGAAGAACCATCACTTCTTGACAGGCTTCTCGAGATCGCGGTTCTATCGGGAAAAATGACAAAAAAAGATGCCCTTGCAAACATGAAGAATTACCTGGAAGGCCTGAAGTACGTTGACAATAATGTAAAATTGCTTACCATGCTTAATGATAATTTCGTAAATACAAAAGATATCAGGAAGGAAATCGAGAGGAACCTGAAAGATATTATTCTTCGCCCTTAAATTTCTTTGCAAGTTCCATTGCCCTTGGGATATCCTCACTTTCCATTGCAAGGTCAATTGAGACATCATAGAGGTAGGATACAATATCCCTGAAAGCCTCTTTGTCCTTCTTCGTCTTAAGGGCAGATATTATTTTTTCAGCCTTCTGCAAATTTTCCTCGGCCTCACTGTTAGCCTTGTAAATGTCTTCCCGATCCCTGAATATTTTTATTCTTGCAACACAAGCCTCAAAATAATTCTCCCAGTCAGATATCTTTTCAGCCTCATCCATTATGGATTTGTACATTGCTAGAGCATCTTCCTCCTTTTCTTTATCCTCTGAAAGCATGTCTGCCATTGCACACTTGAGGGAGAGTGTCAGATTTTTATCACCCAGATCCGATGCTACCTCCAGTGCCTCCTTCAGTGTGGTTGCAGCCACTTTGCTGTCTCCTGATTCATCCTGTAGATAGGCAAGATTCATCATTTCTAGTGCAAGGATTTCCGGCTGGTCCAGGCCCTTTCTGACATTAAGAGAATCGATAAGGAACCTGACTGCATTGTTGGTCTTTACGCCTTCGAGCCCATAATATGCCTGTGACATCTTGCTCAGGATATCTGCCTGTTCCTCGCTGTTAGCTTTTGCCTTGGTTGATATCTCGTTCAGCATTTTTATGGCATCAAGGTATTTTCCCCTGCTCATGAGCTTGTCAACATTCTTGAATATATTCTCTAAATCTTTGTCTTCCATTTCCTCACTTTCCACCAGTTTTTAACAATTCCATCGCATGGCTATATGAAATATTCCCGTCAGCAATCATCTGATTGGATATAATGTCTATGAGCTCTCCCTTCGCACCAGCACTGATTGCTATATTCCTCGAATGAAGCCTCATATGGCCCCGCTGTATGCCTTCATCACTGAGTGCCCTCATTGCGGCAAAATTCTGCGCCAGTCCGACTGAAGCAACAACTTCCTGGAATTCCATGGCACTTCCAACATTAAGGATCTTCATCGATAATTTCGCCTTATCCACGGCCGATGTTGCTCCCCCAACTGTCCCTAGTGCAAGGGGAATCTCGATGCTTCCAGCAATGTTTCCTTCACTGTCCCTTGAATATCTCGTCAAGGAGGTATACCTTCCACCAAGCGATGCGTACGCATGTGCGTTTGCCTCTGCCTGCCTCCAGTCATTCAGGGTGGCCAGGAGAACTGCATCGATCCCGTTCATTATTCCCTTATTATGGGTTGTGGCCCTGAAAACATCTGTCCTGGCCATTTCGTAGGCATCAATGAACCTCCTTGCAACCCTTTCTCCACCCATAGCATCCAGATCAAAAGTAGCACTCACACGTGTAACGCGAAGAGGTGTCAGGTTGCTCAGTATCCTAAGGACAACTTCCCCCCCTGTAATTTCTTCAATAAGTGGCGAAATTCTTTCAGCCATACCGTTTATCACATTCGCACCCATGGCGTCAAGTACATCTACTTTCAAATGAATAATTAAACCTTTTCCGTATTCAAGATTTCGGACTTCAAGGTCGATTGCCCCACGATTCCGTTCCCTCAGTGTGTTGCTTACTGTGTTAGCCAAGTCCAGTATTTTCTTCTTATCCCTCAATATCTTTATCTTAGCCAGTTCAGGGTTATCAGTTCCTATGATTTGTATCTGGCCAAACATAATATTCTCGGTGCTAACAGCAGTGAATCCTCCCCTGATCCTCGCAATTCTGGCAGCATTGGAACAGGCAGCTATAACAGATGGCTCCTCGATTGCCATTGGAATAAGGTATTCCCTGTCATTTATAAGAAAATTTGTTGCCAGCCCTACAGGTATTTCCATGTTCATGAAAAAATTCTCTACCATCCTGCCTGCAGTCTCGTCGGCCAGTGACCCAACATTACTTAACTTCCCTCTTTCATCTTCATTAAGATCCAGGAGATCGGACAGGAACCTGCGCCTATCCTCAGGAGTCCATTTCCGAAATTCCGGGATTCTGGAATTTACTCTCTTCATCTGATCTGCCCTTAATGTAATATTCGAATTATATCTTTTACCTTGTCATGATCAACTTGATTGATCTTCCTGATGTATGAAATGTCTCAGTATGGATTGCCAGGCTGATATGAATTCCCCGGTAAAACGGGTTGAACTGGGGAGGTTGTTGGATGTGGGGAAGGTCTTGGTATCAACCATACACACATTCAGGCCGTTATCTGAGATTCCAGCCTTGATGAAAATGGATACACCAGTAAATTGAGGAGGATTGACAGGATCATGAATGGAATCATCAACTCAAATGAAAGTCTGTATGAGTAATTCATGTACTTGGACAGGAGGGTAAAGATGAGTATTCCGACCGCACCACCTGCAGTGTTACCGACACCCCATGTCCAGGTGTTTGCCCTTGTTGAAAGCTCCCGGGGAATTTTCTGCCCTACGAAGCCGAGGATTGATGGGAAGCCCGTGAATGCTGCAAAAGCATAAATTGAAAACAGGATCAGTGCATCGATATACTGAAGATCAAGGATTATGAACGGGATGAAAGATACCAGCGAAATAAGTCCCGCAATAAGAAGGGTAGAGTTTCCACCTATCCTCTTGGTAATATAGCCGAATATTGGCTGACCGACTATTGGAGTTATCAGAGCAATTGAGAGGAAATAAGCAGACAGTACGGCATTTTTATACACTGAATCAAGAAACGAAAATATGTATAAGGCAACAGACATCTGGAATATTGATCTTGTAACAAGTGTCAGCGTTAAGACAATAAGGAATCCACTCACGCCCGGAAATGATCTGATCTTCCTGGCCTTCTGCTTCTTTTCTTCAAACGATTGCTGGGACAGAATTACCTTCTCTGGCTTCCTGAGCGACCTCGATGACACATAAACCAGTAATGCAATCACAAAATACGCAGAAGCAAGAAACAACAGGCCTTCAAACGCTCCATAAATTGCGATCAACAGTATGGCCACCGAGATTATGAGTGCCCTTCCTGCACTTCCCATTGAACCATTTATGCCAAGGAACACCGACGAATCCTTTCCCCTGAGTGAATAACGAAGTATATCTGCACCGAGAGGGTGGTAAAAAGCCTGGCCAGATCCTAATGTAAATGCCCCGAGGATCACAAAAATGTACCGGTCAGTGACAGAAGAACTCAGGGAGGGAATGAAGGGAATGGAAAAGAATAGAATCGATACCGCAAGGAGGAGTATTCCGATTCCCATCAATTCTGGATCACGATCATTTCCATCGGAAATCCTGCCGATTGGGATGCTCAGGATGCCCGCGATGAAGGTGTAAATAACTGCAAAATAACCAAGGAATAAGGCATTTATTCCTATATCAGGCGCCTCAAAGTATACAATCAATGTTGAGAAAAGAAAGAATACTCCATCATTTGAAAAGTGAGCAAATGAAGTGCTCATCAATGCCTTCAAATCATTACGCATTATGGGGTATTCCAGGAGAAGATAAATACCATTCCGGGAATGCCAATTTGTAAACCGGGGCGATGTTTCTTTCCGGAATAAAAATTTATAAACCGTACACTGGATCTCGCCTGTGTCAAAATTTAATTTAACGTAGTACTCTCAATATTTCCGTTCCTCAGTTCTCATGTGAAAAGGAATGCACTGAATTTCAATTTCAAATTTTAAGGCTGATCGTTGTCACATAAAAAATATATTATATCCCGTTTCGTTACAGGGTTGATGGCAACGCAGCTCGCAGAGGTAGAGATTACAAAGGACGGGGATATATACTTGGCTAGGATCATCCTTCCAAGCGGTGAGGTGGTAAATCTTGAGAACGAGGATTTTGAAGAAGTCCTTGAACAGGTTGCCAACGACTTGCAGGAAAGGTTCTCAGACTAAATGAAATGCGAGGATGGCCCAGCGGTACGGCGGCAGCCTGCTAAGCTGTTTCTTGTTCAGAGAGCGTGGGTTCGAATCCCACTCCTCGCGTCTTACCAGATTTTTTATGTTTTAAGGTATTCTCGGGTTCATTCAGGGAAACAGGTGGTGAGGTATCTTCACGGTTCCCGTACTATGGGTTTAAAATTCTTCATCAGTTTCTTAATTTTTGGAGAAATGACGATCCTGCAATATGGTTCATTTGATTGCCTTTCATAGTACCTGATATGATAATCCTCAGCAGGGTAGAAATTCTTAAACATCTGTATCGATGTAACTATTGGTTCCTTGAATTTTCCTGATCCCTGGAGGCGTCTGATAAACTGGTTTACCTCAGTAAACTGGGCATCATTGAAACTGATCACCGTGGAACGGTACTGGGTACCAACATCTGCACCCTGCCTGTCAGGAGTCGTTGGATCGTGGATCTCGAAAAAAATTTGGAGTATCTGGTTCAGAGATATCTTATTTTCGTCAAACCTCAATCTCACAACTTCAGCATGTCCTGTTGTTCCTGTGCAAACAGCCCTGTATGAAGGGTTATCAACAGATCCACCAGAATAACCGGGTGTCACTTCCAGGACCCCCTCAACTCTGGAGAAGACTGCCTCGGTACACCAGAAGCATCCACCACCAAGAATAATCTCACTTTCCATCATGATCCTCCGGTTCAAATATAAGCGATATGGAGTTAACACAGTGCCTCGTATTCTTCGGTGTAAAATTCTCTCCTAGAAAAACGTGACCCAGATGAGCTCCGCAGTTTGAGCATTGAATTTCTGTCCTGATTCCATCCTTATCTGGCACCCGGTTGACCCTTCCTGGTATTTCATCATCAAAGCTTGGCCATCCACACCCAGCGTCAAATTTAGACTCAGATCTGTACAATGGAGTTCCACATCTCTTGCAGGAATAGGTTCCAGCCCTGAAATGATTTTCAAACTCTCCGCTAAATGGCATTTCAGTACCTTTATGGACTATAACTCTTTCCTCCTCACGCGATAGTTTTCTGTAAGTCATACTGGGTAATTTCTCCTTAATTAATGAAAACTTATAAAACAATTTTTTAAGGATAGCAAAAATCACTTAAAATGGAACCGTGAGGAGGATTCATATCTTTTCTACTACCTGATTTTTCATTTCCTCAAATCTAGGGTCGTTTTCACCAAGACTATGCTCCCTCTCTGCATGAATTCTCATGTGATGAAAAATATCCTCCTTGCTATCCGCTTCAATATGGAAACCACACTTGAATCCTGTGTTCTCACAGGTATACTTGAATTTTCCCATGATTATCATGAATCTAATGTAAAAATAGTTTAAATATTTTGTTATGAATATTACGGGACTTTTATTCTACAACTTCCAGGTACTTTTGCTCAATAGAATTTATTGGCTCCGCCCACTTGACCCTGATACCATTCTTAATTAGCAGGGAAAGGATCTGATCATTTTCCATCTTATCAGGCACCTTCACCGTGACTTCTTCCTCCTTGCCCTCAATAATGGAGACATTCTCTGATTCAAGGAAGGTGAGGTCTCCAGGAGAATAAAGGGAGATCTTCATCATCTTAGTATCCCTATCATTGAGCATTTCGACTTTCTTTTCTCCATTGTTTACGATTATCACTCTATTGGCTATCTCCCTCGCCTCGGATATCAAATGGGTACTCAGCACAACGGTTCTTCTTTTCTTCTTGTTAAGATCTGTGATTATATTTACAAATTCCTTCATACCCTTAGGATCAAGCCCAAATGTGGGCTCATCAAGTATCAGGATTTCCGGATCCATGGCCATAGCGCAGGCAAGGGCAAGCCTCTGCTTCATGCCACGCGAGTACTGCCCAGATTTCCTTTTCACAAATTCTGTCATCTTGAGTTCTGAGGTAAGTCTCTCCACCTCTGACGAGACAGTTTCCCTGTTTGCTCCCTTTACCTTACACACATAACTCAGGATCTCAACCCCGTTAAGATATGGGTAAAATTCCGGCAATTCGATCAATGGACCGACGGATGATAAAGCCCTCATAGGATCCTCGTCGACCCTGGTACCCCTTATCGACACATAACCGGAAGACGGGTGGACAACGTTCGTAGAAATTTTCAAGAATGTACTTTTTCCTGCACCGTTTGGCCCAAGGATTACAAGGCAGTCTCCGGAATTTACCTTGAGTTCGAAGTGCTTCAGTGCCTCGAGTTTTCCGTAATGCTTGGAAAGGTTTGAAGCCTCAATTTCTATCATCTACTTCACCTCTTTTCTCTCAAACAGGATTACTGTAATCCCCATCGCTACAAGAAAATATAGGAACATGATGAGGGCATTGCTAATTATAGAATGGATTCCTGCAGGAACTGGGCTGCTGGAGGTAAGGGTAATTCCGAATGAAAGATTGATAAAGACCCTGTAAGTAATTGAAGATGCCTGATTCAATAGATAATAAGGGACAGTCTTGAAGAGGAGCTCTATAATTATTGTTGCGGCGTAAAATACAAGAAGGTACGTTATCAGCACGGTGATATAGGCATATGTGTTCTTGTTGAAAATGCTGCTGATCATGAATGTAACTGCAGATATTGAAATGACAAAAAGGAACGTAAGCAGGATACTGTAAAATAACTGGATGACCAGAATCCCAAAAAGATACTGGAAGACTCCGATTTCTATCAGGGAATAGGTAAGTACTATCACAAAGGTTACAGATATGGAAGCCAGGAATTTTCCAGTAAGAAGTATAATTCTCGGGATCGGAAGCGTGAAGATATGAAATGCAGTCTTGGTCTCAATTTCACTGGATATTGCTGGGGATCCAAAGAAAACAGAAGCAAATACAGGTAAAGATGACAGAATAAAGCTCCAGAGGTAACCAAGCAGAAGTTCATTCTGGTTGCCACCAAGAAATTTTATGCCAGCACGTGTGGCAAAAGTAGAAAGATCATTCAAGTACCTGAATGAGAGATATATCAGGAGAATGGAAACTATAACTGATAGAAAAAACATTAGATAAAAGCTTCTTGATCGGTAATAATTCCTGAAATAGTAAAAATATGTATCCTTAAGAAGAATTAATCTGTTCACCATATATGCCGAATATTCATAACATATTTAAGAGTAAGACAAAATGATTCTGGCATGAATATTAGATATATATAAG
Source organism: Thermoplasmatota archaeon (assembly GCA_023381355.1). Lineage (GTDB taxonomy): Archaea > Thermoplasmatota > Thermoplasmata > Thermoplasmatales > Thermoplasmataceae > Cuniculiplasma. Next base: position 27,812 of record JAMCUL010000014.1, read on the forward strand.
CCGCAATTTAATATCCTCTCTTTAGAAAATGGTTACGATGGTGATACCATCAACATCTTCAGCAATGCGCTTATGCTTCCGTTCCTGATACCAAAATTAAACTCAAATGTTAACGTGTTCCCCGATTCGCTTGATGATACTACATACTTTCCAAATCTGTAATTTACTAACGATGAGATGTCGTGAAGGAGAGTCACATTTGAGATTGTGATTGATAAATTTGTAAATGAATTTGTAAGATTCCCGTATAAAGTAAAGTCCGTTGTGTTTAAATCTTTTGCAATGGCTGAAAAATTTTCGTTAGAATTGATTAAATTCTTTAACTGGGAACTGGTCGAATTTATTCTGGTCAGATCACTGAGATTTGCAAAAAATGAATAGTACTGGTATCCGTGCATGTTTAGCCTTTGCCCAACACTTGAATACTTTCCATAATGATTTGCGGAAATAGAGTAATCCGTGCCGTTAAGATTTCCGAGAACCATGTAAGAACTGCCAATTGGTGAAGCATACAGGTCAATAGAACTTCCATTCGAGATTAAGCTAGTTAGATTCGCACCAAGCATGGTTCCCAGAGAGGAAGTAATATTTGTAAGTCTGACACTGTATATGTTACTTCCCAGATAGCTTTTGTAAAATGTAATGTTGACACTATTTGAAATGGATTTTCCTCCATTTTGTCCCTGTCCTGATGAGTTTGAGGTTAAATTCTGGGCCCTGCTCGAAAAGGAATTAAGGCTGTAATTGAAGATCACTCCAGCGTATCCTACCCCGGCAAAGGCATAATAATTGCTTGTATTATTCTGGAGATGTACCATGACAGTAGCATTTTCGGGGATATAATGAAGAACATTAGCAGTACCTGAGGCATTCAAATATGTATAAGCATAATATGCAGATGGAACTCCCACGCCAATCACCACTGCAACAACTATTATAGTCTTAATTGTGGCAATCATAAAATCACATACAAACATTGCAGGTCAATATAAATATTTAAGTCAAAAAGATCAGAGAAATCCAATTTTCATAGGCGAAGTTAACTAAAACTTCATGAATTTACCCAAAAGGTAAGGAAGCAGGGCATACCTTAATACAGTGACCCTAAATGACAAATTAAATATGCATCTGGCAATTATGTTGCAAACTATGGAAGCCCGAATGGGGTAAGCTGGATATCCTGAAGGCCTGCGGAGCCTTAGATCCGGGTTCGAATCCCGGTTCGGGCGTAAGGTAAACCCCAGGTCATATTTAATGTGCCTTTCATCCGAAATCCTCTGTGCAGTTGGAAATAATATTCCTAAAAATATTAATGTCTAGTGTGAAATACTTGTCAGAAGGTCAGGTACTGAAATAATAAAAGAATTCATCTGGAACGCCCAGATATTTGTTACAGTTGAATTCACTGCAGTGCTTCAGTTAGAAACATTGCGTCAAGAATACCGTTAACATAATCAAAATCGTAATTTATCACTATTTCATACACTCCGGATATAGCAAAACTTTTATTGAGATAAATGAAGCTGCCATTTGATATCCCCTGCGAGGAAATGCGATTATAGAACGAATCACCAATTAGTGAAATGTTGGTTGGTTCAGATGTCAATAGGGTGATATTCAGGGAATAGCCTTTAGGTATGTGGAGAGAGAATGAAATATTCAACTGGTAATTCTTTCCAGAAGAAGAATTGTTTTTAAGCTGATTAAAGGGAAAGTCAGCATGGGGAATCGTCAGATTGTAAAAGCTCCTCTCTTGCCTGGTGGACATTTTCGTCGCATTGAAAGATGTAGTGTTGTACTCAAAGTAACCTCCACTATTAGAGAATTCTATCTTAGCATTCCCGGCATTGGTTGAAACTCCACACTCCTCAAGAGATGTGAAATCACCAGAGGAATAATCAACAGAAATAGATTTGACTGGAGACTGAGCTATCACTGAATTTGTATTAATGTCGACCACAGAGACATAGGACAGATTAACACCAAACGGGGTGTATATCTTGAATCCAGTAGAGGCATTTGCCATTGTTATATTCTCTATATGATAAATACCGGTATTCACAACCTCTACTATTACTGGATACTGGTAGGAAAGAGTTTTTTGGTTGAACGACAGGATAACTGGAAGCGAATAGTTCTGTAACGTGAGGTCTAATTCTATACTGTTGATCTTTATATTTTCAGTAACCTGATCTATCAGGATCAGATACATGTTTCCTTTTCCATCGTTCTCCTGATTGGCAGTAATTTGCATCTCTGCTTTTACCGGATTTCCTGTCGGTACGTTCGTAAACAAGAACAGGCCTAACGTGCCCATCAGAATCACAGTGATTGCGATAAGCAGCAAAGTACCTACGAGTTCAGAAACTGCTGTATCATTTTCGTATATCTCTTTCAACATGTGCATAATTAATTCTTCTTAATTAAGGTAATGAATTGCAAGAACCAGCAATAGTGGAGGAACATCAATCAAGTAAGGCATTCCCACCGACAGGAATAACTATAGGTCGAAATGATTGAAGTAGGAGAGATATATCCATAAAATTTTTTCATGGAAAGCAAAAGTATGATATGCTTTTTTTGCCTTTATTACAGTGCTTCCCGGCTGGATAATTTACGATGTCCTGATTATTGAAACGGGAGAACTCCGATGTAGATGATCTTGATGTATTTTTCTTCATAATCCCAAAAGGATAATATAGGCGAATTAATTCATTTAATGTATCACATGTCAAGTAAACCTAAAAAAAATGAAGCAACAAACCCAGGGCATAAGTCCAATCTAATTCCGGGCATCGTTGTGATTCTGATCGGGGTCGTCCTTATTGTGGCTGTTTTATCGTTCAGTGGAATCCTGACTTTTTCCAATGCGCATGCAAATACATCAAGCTTCAATGCACCACAGTATGACACGTGGGGGAGCTTTGAGAAGGTCAGTACAAGTGATTATGCCCCTTCAGGTTCGACAAATATTTATTATGTTTCCTGGATCGGATGCCCTATAGGAGCAGCTGATTCATGGGTCATATATGGAGCCCTGTCACAGTACTCAAATGTGAATTCCTATGTATATACCCATCATTCATCTCCAAATGAAGGTAGCTATGCCTGCATTCCTGGGCTTATATTTGACCAGAGTTTCAGTGTGAAGGCAAACAATATAAACATAAACATGGATCCAGTTTATCTTTATAACTGGACTCTGTTTGGGGAGGAAGGAAATAATTATAAGCTTCCAAACGGAACTGGAGTGCAGATTGAATCACCTAACTCTGCTCAGGACCCAACACTGGTCAACTATGGACTCAGTGTAGCACAGGGCAAGCTTCCATCACCTATATATAACATCCTTAAGCAGTATGAGACCGTCTATCCGGCTACCGGCACAGGTGGCTCACCAGGAGCAGTATCAGCCGAACTGACCAGTGTCTACCACCTGACGACCATAATGATCATAACAGGAGCTAATGGTACATATATTTTCAATGGCCCATTTTTCAACCCACCATCCCTGGATCAATATTCACCTGTGCACATAGCAGATAATTTCCCAAAAATAGCCGAGATAAAGAACGCAGTTGGGTCATTGCTAACATACCTGGGATAGATTGGCAATACCCAAAATTTTTATAACGATAATAATTAAAGATATTCACAAAAATTTTTGTCATTGCTAAAACAAATATGGCGGGATAGAAATTACCTGAATCACCGAAGAAGGTGATTACCGTTTCATATTTTTATTCTCTCAACTTCAATAGCATCCCAGGTTGGGTATTCCTCAACTTCGTACATGTCATAGTGAAGATGTGCTTTCAGGTCTGGCAAAACCCACGGGGGAATCTCAACTCTTTTCTTACCATAATTCACATGCATCTGATCCCTGGGAACACCAAGCAGTAAAAGATCTTTGTAAATGATGTCCGGTTCGCCACCCTCTACAACCCCCCTGATGATAGTGCCATCTCTTGTAACCGAATCAATGGGTCTTGCAATATTCTTTGCCCTTCTCTTGAGGCGGTTCTTAAGCTGAACGGAGTCCTTGAATGAGGCAGAACAGTAATGCACCGTGAATTCAGGGTTTTCCCTTACCATTTTTATTGCCATAGCCTGGCTTCCCTTAGCACCAGATTCAACATCATTCTTAACTGAATAATTCCTGCCAAGAAGGTTCTCAAAATTTGTTTCTGAAAACTCAAGTTCGTTAAGATTTATGAAATCAAGATCCATCCTTCTGGAGAAGTCAATAAGCGACCTCATGTCATCCTCTCTGTCTGGAAGGCTGGGAACCTCTATCCCAACACTCATTCCACAATCCCTTGCCCACTTGATCCTCTGCTTGAATATGGATCTATCCATGACATTCCAGATTTCCTCCGGAGGATGAAATCTTATCTCATCAAGTCCCGCTTTACCTACTGCGTCAATTGCCTCTTTCGATCCACTTATCGTATACAGGTGGATATGATGTGAATTTCCGAACTCTTCCTTAAGAATTCGGATGTAATCTGATGTTCTTTCATAGAATTTTAATGGATCGCCTCCCGTTATGCCGGTACCAGTCGCCTGAATCATATTTGCCTCATAAATGGCATCTCTCATATTTCGCAATGGCATTTCGTCGGCAAACATGACATCCTTCATTTTCTTTGGCTCTGAAATCGGGCAATAGAAACATTTAGCGTCACAGATACCGGATACAAAAAGAACCATTTTCGCTCCCTTGGCACACATCTTGCACCCAGTGGGAAGATCGCCAGTGTAATATGATTTTCCGGGTAGAGATTTCATTATTTCTGAATTGATAGCGAATATTTAAGGGATTGTTCCAGAAAATTACAGATCCTCGAGAGTCTTCTGCTCTGTCTCTGAAATTTCCTCAATATGCTGGATATCGTTTGAAACCAGAATGAGATCCCGCATGAGGGAGAGAACAGCATTCTTGTCGTCGAATGATGGTTCTATGAGCCTTTCGTTCTCCGTGATATTGATTCCAAGCAAGCCAAGCTTCTGCACATACAGTTCCTTGCGCTTGCTGAAGGATTGCCTGTATGCCCTTGGGAGATCTGCATCACACAGCTCAATCTCCCTTATAAAGACAGGCCTGTTGAACAAATTGAAAAGCAGTAGAAGCGACATATCTCCAGAACGCTCTGGATATCGGAGTCGGACCGTTTTACCAATAAGTGAATATATTGAAACCACCTTTTTATCATCTATAGAATAAACCTTCGCAGGCCTGATATCCTTGAACTTGAGAAGCCCCATATCTACCATTGAACTCAGGTACCCGGATAGGGTAAGCCTGTGCACCTTAAGATTTCTTGATTCGAGTTTATCCTTGATCCCTGAAATCGAGAGCTCGTCGTCTTTCAGTACCTCCATTATCTGTTTAGAAACACCGGTTATCATTTGAGTCCTTCCCTTTGTTTTAGTGCATTCTCTATGGCTTTATCACATATAAGATCAGATGAACCCAGAAAATTGTCAGGATTAACAATATTAAGTATTTGATCGTGAGAGAAATACTTACCAAACTCACCGCTCTCAAGAATGATAGCCAGATTGGAGTCCTCCTCATAGAACTTCATCGAGATCCTTCTCACAATCTCGTGAGCAGCCTGACGATCAACCCCCTTCATGGTGAGTTCGGACGTCAGCCTTTCAGAAATACACAGCTGCGATTTATCCAGATTTTCCTGCATAATACTAGCGTTTACCTTGAGGTTCTTAAGTATCCTGGTCATTTTGGTAATAATATAATCAGATAAGATGCACGAATATGGAATAGTGAATCGCTCCAGGGCACTGTTAGTCAGATCCCTTTCATGCCAGGTGACAGCTGATTCACTTTCCGGTGTTACTAAAGATCTTATAAATCGTGAAAGGCTGCACACATTTTCGCTTTCTATGGGGTTCCTCTTTGACGGCATAGCCGAGGAACCAACCTGGGTTCGAGAGTCAAAGAATTCCATGACCTCATTTATCTCTGGTCGTTGTAAATTCCTTATTTCTGTACCGATCTTGTCAAGCGTGACCGAAATGCCTGAAAGGATCTGGAGAAACTCAATGTACCTGTCCCTGGCAACAAGCTGTCCAGTAGCAACCTCGGATGAAAGCCCCAGGGAAGTCATGCATCTCAGTGAGACCTGCAGTCCCTTCCTTCCCATCGACGCCCCTGTACCCACTGGGCCAAGCGTCTTCCCAACAAGTATCCTCTTTTTCCCATCCTCGAGCCTCTGTAAATGACGGCTGAATTCCTCAAGCCATGTGGCTGCTTTGAGACCAAAGGTAATCGGGCTTGCGTGCTGACCATGTGTCCTGCCAAGCATGGGGGTTTTGGAGTATTTTCTGACCAGTGCAATCAGAATATCTTCCATGTCAAAAATATCACTGTAAATTATGTCATAAAAATCTTTTATTTGCAGGGCAGTAACGGTATCTATTATGTCATTTGATGTGAGACCGAAATGAAGAAAGGAGGATTCACTGCCACTTTGCTCTGAAACTGTTCGGATAAATGCCATTATATCATGATGAGTTTCTTTCTCTATCTCAGACACCCTCCTGGCATCAACCCCATGTTCCAGAACGGAAAGAAGAGGGTCAAGATCAAGCTCCGGTACCACCCCTTCTGCTATCTGTGCTCTCAAGGCTTCAATCTCAACTTTCAGCATAAGGTTATACCTATTCTGGATATCAAAAATACTCTTGACCTGATCCCTTCCATAACGTGAATCAATTGGGGAAACTATCATCTGATCAGCTTATATGCACAGATTTTAAAATCTTTATGATTCCTGTTACAATGAGAGATCGTGGAACATATCCTGGAAGAATTTCTGAGTCTCTCAGATATCAACAATAAAATATCCCGAACTTCCATTCCACTCCTTTCTTGTGTCTTTTATATGCATATTTCTGTGAAGCCATCCTGTGACGAGACTTTCATATTCCCCTCCTTCTCCAGAGATGTTAATTTTATATTTCTTGTTCAACATTATCAACCTGTTGATTGCATCTTCATCAAGGATCTGCCCAAGATACTCTTCTCCAAGACCCTCCGCAGACACTGAACAGAATACAGCTCTGATCCCGGAATTTACAACTTCTCGAACCTCTCTTGGCTGGTCTACGAGCCACAGTGGTGTGTAGGAGATCAGGTTGTTAAGTGTGCACATTCGCTCGATTCTTGTCTTCTGGAAATTTGAGGCAATTGCCCCGCTTATTATCATTCCAGCGCCATATTTTCTTGCAATCACTGGCACTTCCTCATAAAATCGGTCTTCCTCTATGTGAATATTTGGAATATCCAGGAGTGATGAGATGCCTGAAACAACACCTATATTTGGCACATGAAACATCTCCGAGTATTCATGGGGATCAACAGATACTGATAATAAAACATCGTGTCCCTGATCAAGAGCAAAAAGGGTTGCAAGAAACGAATCCTTACCTCCTGACAGCAGGGTGATTGCCTTCATGTTAATCTTAAATAGTTTCTCTTTATATCAACTTGGTGATAATATGGTATTAAAAATAGGAGACAAAGCACCTGAATTTGAACTCGCTGACACTTCCAACAAGATGGTTAAGCTGAGTGATTTTAAGGGTGAAAAGATCGTACTGGCATTCTTCCCGGGGGCATTTACGGGGGTATGTACAAAAGAAATGTGCACATTCAGGGATTCCATGGCTGCATTTAACGATTTGAACGCAAAAGTCATAGGAATTAGTGTTGATACCCCATTCTCACTCAAGAAATTCCAGGATGAGAATAAATTGGCATTTACACTCCTGAGCGACCATTCCAAGGACACGATCAGGAAATATGATATTGTCCATTCTAAATTCATAGGCATTCCGAATCTTGACGTGTCTAAGAGAAGTGTTTTCATTCTCGACAGGACAGGAAAAATTGCATACGTATGGGTTTCGGAAGATCCAGGCAAGGAACCAAATTATGATGAGATAAAGAAAAAGCTCAAGGAAATGAACTGATTTCCTTTCAGTTTTTATAAGTTTAACCCATTAATTTTTATATTTAAAAGTGAACGTTTTGGCAGATATTTAATATTACTTTTTGTGTTACTCCCCTATGACGTATGTAAAGTACGAACTCACGTTAGGCAACCTTTTGAGAAGTGCTGTTAAGAGAAATCCAAATCAGGTAATCGTAGACCCTGAAAAAGGAAAGTATACTTTTTCCCAGTTTGAGTCCCGTGTAAACTCCCTTGCAAGAGGGCTTGTCAATATAGGTGTAAATCCTCATGATCGTGTCGCTGTCCTTGACTGGGATACAAGGCAGTACCTTGAGAGCTTTTATGCGGTACCCATGGCTGGCGCCGTTCTGCATACAGTGAACATACGGTACCCTGTGGAGCTGATATATTACACAATGCAGCATGCCGAAGATTCGTTTATAATCGTCAGGGATGAGATTGCAAAGATGTTCATCAATTACAAAGACCTATTCGGTTTTGTAAAAGGCTGGATAATATACTCATCATCTGAAACGAGGATCGATTTTCCATTCTCAAATGTATATTATTATGATGACTTAATCTCGGATGCCTCGAACTCACCACTTCCGGCAGTTGTTGAAGATGATATCGCAACGCTATTTTACACATCAGGATCAACTGGAATGCCCAAGGGTGTAACATTTTCCCATAGGGATGTGGTTCTGCACGCTTATGGATTGATTGCTACGCTGTCTGATGAACCCGCCTCACTCAACTCAAGAGACGTTATTATGCCGCTTGTTCCGATGTTTCATGTCCATGCATGGGGGCTCCCACAGACATTTCTTATAAAGGGATGTAAATACGTTCTTGCGGGACGGTATAATCCTGCTCAATCACTGAAGTTAATCAGGGAGGAGGGCGTAACCACAACAGCAATGGTTCCCTCCATCCTTTATATGCTAATAAATGAAAAGGGAGCTGATGAAATACTCCCCCCAAGAAATCTCAAGGCTATCATAGGTGGTGGTGCACTATCTCAGGGCTTAAGAGATGCAGCGTCTAAACTGAATATCAAAACAATGGGTGCCTACGGAATGTCAGAAACTGCTCCCCTGCTTACGGCAGCTGTATACAATTTCGACACAGCTGATATGAGTGATGAACAGAGGGGTACTTACCAGATCAAGGCAGGACTCCCTGCAAGCATGGTTGAGGTGAGGATCGTTGATAAAAACGGAAAGGAGATTCCGAGGGGAGTTGAAAAGATCGGTGAAATAACAGTGAGGGCACCATGGCTTACCAGGGAATATTACAAGGATCCTGAATCCACCAAGAAATTATGGCAGGAGGGATGGCTGCATACAGGAGACCTGGGTTACGTGGACAGCATGGGGTATCTAACAATAGTTGACAGGGAGAAAGATTCGGTAAAGTCTGGTGGCGAATTCATTCCAACTCTGATTCTCGAGGATATTATCAGTCTTTATGGCAAAATAGGTGAAGTTGCAGTAATAGGGAGGAAGGATGATAAGTGGGGAGAACGGCCCATAGCAATATACACGTCAAAGGAGCCAGTCGATGTGGCTAATATAAAGGAATTCCTGCTTAAATTTGTTGAACAGAAAAGGATTGAAAAATTCTGGATTCCGGATGAATTCATAAGGGTAAATGAGTTTGAAAAAGGATCAACAGGAAAGATAGACAAGAAGATTCTCAGGCAGAAATACGCTTAAAAAACCTGACTGATAAGAGCCCAACGCTATCTCTGGGTAATCTTATTTCAGGGTTGCTTTCTCCCTGATTTTTCGGTTTTTTCAACCAGTATAACTTAAATAATCAGATTTCATATTCCGTTATGTATTCCGGGAATGAAGATCTATCTGACCTTTCAGATATTGGCCTTAAAGATGAAGAACTCGATAAAATACTTGACGAAAACAGGCTAAAAATCAGAATTATCGGTGTTGGCGGAGCTGGCTCCAACACCATCAACAAGATGTCAGAGAAGAATTTCGAGAGTGATGTGGCAGATATAAGGACAATCGCTGTAAATACAGACGCTGTCCACTTGAAGGAAATCAGGGCTAATAAAAGGTTTGTCATTGGGAAAGCCCTTAGCAGAGGAAGGGGTGCGGGTGCTGATCCATCCAAGGGAGAGCAGGCAGCAAGAGAATCGGTAAACGAAATTGACAAGGCTCTTGAGGGCTCAAAGATCACGGTCATTGTTGCAGGAATGGGGGGAGGTACCGGGACCGGTGCTGCGCCTTTTATTGCTTCGAGGTCGAAGAAGGCGGGTTCCCTCGCCATCGGAATCTGCTCCTGGCCATTGAAGGGTGAAGGGAAGGTAAGGGAGGAAAATGCGAGGCTCGGACTTACAAATTTCGTGAGGGCAGCTGACTCAGTTATACTCTTCCAGAACGATGAAATTGTAAAACTTGTCCCGAATGACCGCGTGGATGCTGCTCTTGCATTTGCGGATTCCATAATGATGCAGGCCATAGAGGGAATAATTGATTCTGTCACAAGAACAACTCAGGTAAATACAGAGATGTCTGATCTGGAGAAAGTCATGTCAAAGAAGGGAATAGGCACGTTCGGTGTTGGCGTGTCAGATTCCCCTGCAGGCCAGAGGGTACAGGAAGCTTTTGATCAGGCCATGAATTCGCCATTCAGCAACCTGAAGATGGAGCAGGCAAGAGCTATGCTCATCAGCATCACGGGTGGAGAGGACCTGAGAATGAATGAGCAGACAGAGGCCATGGAACTTGCAAGGCAGAAGATCGGGAGAGACGCAATCATAATTCCCAGGCTTGGAACCGATCGGAATCTTACTGGAAAGATAAAAATACTGGTGTTCGCCACGGGGATTCCTACCGGTTATGATAATCTTGTTGCTGATGATAGCGATTTTTCCGTAAATTCGATTGACTGATTTGTTTTGCTTAATCACAAAAACTTTTAATTGAAAATTAAATGAAGGTATATAGGGGAATATAGGTCATGGTTGAAAATCAGGAAAAACAGGATGACAGGAAGGGTCTGGACAATGAAACGCTCAGGAAGATTTCCCAGAGGGCCAGAAGCCTTATCATTAAGATGGTGTACAGTGCAAGAAGCGGCCACCCCGGTGGTTCTCTTAGCATAATCGATATTCTAACTGAACTTTATTTCAACGAAATGAATATTGATCCAACTGACCAGAATCTTGCTTCCAGGGACCGCCTGGTAATGAGCAAGGGCCATGCCTCCCCTGCCCTTTACTCCATACTTGCTTTAAGAGGCTATTTTCCGCAGGAACTGCTGATGGATTTCAGGAAGATAAATTCCAAGCTTGAGGGGCACGTACACAAAGGGGTTCCAGGGGTTGAAACTTCTACGGGTTCACTCGGGCAGGGGCTTGGGATAGGGGTTGGAATGGCACTTGCATCAAAGATAGACAACAATCCTTACAGAGTTTTTGTGATTCTTGGTGATGGCGAGATTGAGGAGGGAAATATATGGGAAAGCCTGATGGCTGGGAGCAAGTACAGGCTGAATAACCTGGTAGCCATCCTCGACAAGAACGGTGTGCAACTGGATGGTTTTACCCGGGATATAATGCCAATGGAACGGTTGAAGGACAGAATCGATTCCTTTGGATGGGCTACCTATGAGTTTAATGGGCACGATTTTAGCGAGATCAGGAAGGCAATGGACTTTGCCAGAGGCATTAAGGATAAGCCTGTATTCCTCATCGCGAAAACCGTTAAGGGAAAGGGAGTTAGTTATATGGAAAACAACAGTAAATATCACGGGTCTCCACCGGCTAATGAGGAGGAGTATGAGCAGGCTCTTAAGGAGATTGATGCAGCATGAGGCCTTCAGAGAGCCTCAGGGAGGTCTATGGGAAGAAACTCCTTGAGTTAGGAGGACTTCATAATGATATAGTTGTTCTTGATGCGGATCTTTCTTCTTCGACCAGGACATCAGACTTCGGGAAGAAGTATCCCGGTAGATTCTTTAACATGGGAATTTCAGAGCAGTCAATGGTAACCGCAGCTGCCGGGCTTGCACTTGCCGGTAAAAAGCCATTTGTGTCCACCTTCGCTGTCTTCCTGATGAGAACGTACGAACAGATCAGGCAATCAGTCTGCTATAATAACATAGATGTGAAATTTGTGGTTACTCATGCTGGAATTACTGTTGGAGAGGATGGTGCCACTCACCAGATTATAGAAGATGTTGGGATAATGAGTGGCCTTCCAAACATGAGGGTAATTGTCCCTGCAGATAGCATTGAAACCGCATCAGTAATAGATTATCTTGTAAAGAAAACTAAAACTCCATATTACGTCAGGCTAAGCCGTGAAAAGTTTCCTGTTGTGAATGACGATGATTATCAGTTCACGGAAGGCAAGAACACTGTTCTGAAGGATGGAACAGATCTTACTATATTTTGTAATGGTTCGATGGTCGGTCTCTCACTTCAGGCAGCTGCCCAGCTGAAGGAACAGGCTATTGATGCTGCAGTTGTCAATGTCTCGTCCATAAAGCCAATTGACAGGGAGGGAATCATTCAGTACGGAAAGAGGACAGGACACGTAGTAACGGCTGAAGAACATTCAATATACAACGGTCTTGGGAGCAGGGTTGCAGAGGTTTTGTCAGAGGAATACCCGGTGCCTGTTGTCAGGGTTGGAATGAAGGACACATTCGGCAAATCTGGAAAATCATGGGAACTCTTTGATTATTTTCATATGGGTGTTAAGGATATAGTATCAGCAGGGATCAGAAGCTTTAGAGAGGTGAATAAATATGAAACTATTTCTTGATACGGCAAACATAGAGGAGATCAGGCAGGCAAGAGACTGGGGCCTTCTGGATGGAGTCACCACAAATCCTAGCCTTGTAGCAAAAGAAATGAGCAAGGGTCAGAATTTCAGGGACGTGATAAGTGAGATCATAAAAGAAACACCAGGCCCGGTTAGCGTTGAGGTAATTGCAAGCGACTATGAGAACATGCTGGCCCAGGCACTCAAGATAAGTGCGCTTGGGAACAATGCAGTTGTAAAGATCCCATTTACCCTTGAAGGGCTTAAAGTGACAAAGGTGCTGAAGGAAAAGCGCATACCTGTCAATTCAACCCTGATCTTCAACGGAATTCAGGCACTGTTCGCTGCAAAGGCCGGTGCTGAGTATGTGTCTCCGTTCGTGGGGAGGCTTGATGACATTGGTGAAGACGGGATGGCAGTAATTGAACAGATAAAGACTGTGTATACAAACTACGATATCAAGACAAAAATACTGGTTGCATCCATCAGGAACCCGTTGCATGTGGTCAGATCCATGATCATAGGCGCTGACGTTGTTACACTTCCATTTGATGTCCTCAAGAAGCTGCCTGAACACCCAAAGACATCTGAAGGGCTTTCAAAGTTTCTTTCAGACTGGGAAAAGACATTCGGCAGCATGGATTTCCCTCTCTGAATAACGTTTTATATATTAGTCGGATTACAAAATAATGCAATTTTTTATCTACCTCCTTTTCAACATCCTAATTGCTTCGGTCTTTCTCTCAATATACCTTTTAGGAGAAAGGAATCTGGGAAATTTTTCAGTTGTTGCCTCCCTCATCTTCTCTGTACCATTTCTCCTCTTTTTTCCATATTCATTCTCAATGGCAGTAGAGATTCTGTCAACAATGGCAATGAATCTGCTGTACACTTCAAGATCATTTATTTACATTGGAAGTGTAGCTGTGGTCCTGCTCATTACGGTCACGCTTCATCTGAGTTCTAATGTTTCGGCAGGAATGGCACTTGCAATAGGTGTGGGAATTTCAATATCTCTCCTCCTGAGCAACAACATGCGAAAGAATGCATTTGTAAATAACCAGCAGAGAGGGAATTTAAGCAATGTTGAGGTACGGAGGGACATTCTTCAGATATTATCCGGCATAGCCCTGATATTTGCATTCTTTGTACTTCCCCAAATCTACATAAAGGTCACGCTTGTATTCCTTGTTATTCTTGCTATATTCCTGCTCAATTTTTCCGGAATATACAGGGATTCAGGGCTTTCCAAGTTTATAATGAGCTTTGAACGAAAGAACGTACAGCCTGGGATTGGCTCGCTCTGGTATATAGCGGGGGTTCTCCTACTGATGGGACTTACTGGTGGCACAGGTGCACTTCTCGTCGGTGTTTTCTGCATGGCCATTGGCGACAGCGTCGCAACGATCGTAGGCATGAACATCAGGACATTCCGGCTTCCCTATAACAGGAAAAAGAGTTTTGGCGGTTTTGCATCAATGCTTCTGGTAACATCACTTTTTGCCTATTTCTTCTTTGGAGCGTTTTACATCATTTATGCCATTATCGCCACGGTTGCAGAATCAGTATCCGGATATCCGGTTGACGACAACTTTTCAATACCTTTCAGCGTCATAGTACTGAGGTCGCTGGTTTTATTTATCTGAATTCCTGAAGTCCTTCCAGTAGGTCGTATTCTCCCCACCCGAGATGATAAAACCGCAGTTGACATAAAATTCCATTGCCTCTGCCGAGGTATTTACCCACAGCTGCACCTGTGTATGTCCAAGCAGTTTCAGGGATTCAACAGACCTGAGAAGAAGATATGACCCGATGCCTGTATGCCTTCTTGATACCTCTGTGAAGAAATCCACTATCAACGGTATTCCCCTGTATGAAATTTCATCTAAACCATCCGTAACAGTAATTGAGCCAAGAATACCTGACGAATTTACTGCAACAAGTGATGCAGAACCCAGGACTTTTCCGTAGTAGCCTGAGAGTAGTATACTGTAAGTCACATTTTTCCCGTCCTCCATTATGAGGAGGACCCGGTCCGGGCTGGTCGAATAAGATTCAAGCTGAGCCATGGAGACGGCCGAAGGATCAACTTCCGCGGAATGGAGCAGTTCAAGTTTGGATGAGATGCCGGAAGTATCAACGCGCTTCAATTTTTCTACAATTCTATCTATATCTCCGATCATCTTGACCCTGTTGCTACGTGTAAATCCATGACTCTGAAGGGCTTCCTCGAGGAATGATGAATTGTACAGCCCATCAATTATCAGTAGCTTTCCCTCCCTGATGGTCTCATTTTCAAGCCATTCAATTATCTTTTCCCCCCTTGGGAGGTTTGAAATAGAATCCTTGACAAATCCAACGGATGAAATTGCCCGATCTCTAATACCCATTGCAGGAAGGATATACCCATAGGCTTCCACTTTCCCGCTGGATAGTATGATCTTAGAAGGAATCCTGTTTGAATTCAGCATCGAGATAAGGGGTGCAAAAAGTGACCTGACATCGATTTCCGGGTACTCATCCTGTACGTTCTGAATCTGTTCCCTCAGTATGTTTTCCCATCTCAGGCCAACATTCTCATACTCTCTCATGGAAGACGAAATTTTCGAAGCATATTTAAACAATCTTATACTACACAGTCAATGGATGATAACGAAAGGACTTCCAGGTTCAACAGGCTGGCTGTTGAATATTCCAGATTTTATAAAGGTAAGATCAGGACATTCCCTAACGTCCCAATAACTTCTATCAAGGATTTCTCATACTGGTATACACCTGGTGTGGCAGAAGTATCAAGAGTAATAAATAAGGATCCGGACGAGTCCTTCAACCTGACAGGCCGATGGAACAGCGTTGGGATAGTTACTGATGGGACGCGTGTCCTGGGTATAGGAAATGTCGGTCCTGAGGCCGCAATGCCGGTAATGGAGGGGAAGGCCATGCTCTTCAACCTTCTTGGAGGCGTTAACGCCATTCCGTTGCCACTTAGAGTGAGTACGGGAGATGAGTTCATAAATGTGGTCAAGGCCCTTGAGCCCTCTTTTGGAGGATTTAACCTTGAGGATATCGAGAGCCCGAAATGTTTCTTTGTGCTTCGAGACCTCCAGCAGCAGCTGAATGTTCCTGCATGGCACGATGACCAGCTTGGTACTGCCTGCATCATACTTGCCGGGCTCATAAATTCAATGCGAATTACAGGCAGGAGAATAGAAGATTCAACGGTTGCACTGGTTGGTTCAGGCGCAGCGAATATAGCAGCAGCAAACCTGATGCTGGAGGCAGGCTTTAAGGCAGGGAACATAATAATGGTTGATTCACATGGAATCATTCACCCCGAGAGGGAAGACCTGGATAAGATGATGATTTCAAATCCCTGGAAGTATGATCTTGCATTGAAGACAAACGCGGAACGGAGGAAGGGGGATATAGGTGATGCAATGAAGGGTACAGATATAGTTGTATCTGCCTCGAAATCTCAGCCAGGTGTCATTAAGGGAGAATGGGTCAGGCTGATGAACAAGGATCCAGTTATTTTTGCACTTGCAAATCCCCTTCCGGAAATATGGCCGGAAGATGCTATTGAAAATGGGGCCGCAATAGTTGCGACAGGGAGAAGTGACTTCCCGAACCAGATCAATAACAGCCTTGTATTTCCAGGAATATTCAGGGGTGTACTTGATGCAAGATCGAAAGGCGTAAACTTCGGGATCATGGTTAAGGCATCCTACGAAATAGCGAATTTTGTTTCAAGTCCAGAACCAGCAAAAATCGTTCCATCCATGGACGACTGGGAGCTTTATCCGCAAGTTGCCTCAGCAGTGGCCAGGGCAACTGTGGATCAGGGGCTTGCAAGAAAGATAGATAGCAGGGAAGGTTTTTTGAAGACTGCGCGTGAAATTATAACAACAAACAGGGAAGCGATCGAGAAGAATATGAATCTGGGTTTGATAAGGAGACTGCCGGAGGTGAATTTATGAAGAAAGAACAGATAATTGTTAGAACTGCTGAGGAGAAGGACATAGACGAGTTTATAACGCTGATCATGAGGATGAAGAGACTCAATGGTGAATTTGACTCTATGTTCAAGGCGAATGACGATAATATAGATGCGATACGGAATTATTACCTGAACTGCATTAAAGATAAGGTTAATTTCATCACCTTTGTGGCGATTTCAGGGAACAGGATTGCGGGCCTGGTGAAGTCAGAGATAAGGAACAGGGTATCTTATTACCCACCACAGGAATTGAGGATTGTAGACCTGTACATCATGCCTGAGTTCCGCCGAAAGAAGATCGGAAATCTGCTGTTGAATGCCATTTACGAGGAGATGAGGAAGAGGAAGATATCAATCATAACTGCCGAGTTTCCATCACTGAACATGATTGCACTTAATTTCTACAAAAAGATAGGATACAGGGAAATTACCAGCGTATACGGAAAGTTCATTGACGATAATAAGGAATAATTCAGATGAATAATTTCCGTTGCTTCCACTTTTTTATTACCGGTATTGATGATATCCGGAGTTCATCTATCTTTAGATTCAGATCTTCGGCATTCCTGTCCTCTGCCAGAACCAGTGTATTTTCAGTTCGAGTAAACAGCCCTGTATGTAGGGCATAGTTTATTTCCTTCTCTGACCACAGGGAAAGATTAACCGGCTTTCCCTTCTTTGCCACATACTTATTCCTTATGTTCTTCAGCATCCTGTAATCCATATACGAAGCGAAATCACCTGTTCTGGAAAAATCTTCAAATGCGCTGCTGAGTGCATCAATAAGTCCCCTTATTGTAATTGTGCTGTCAATGTTAACCCTTGCAGGGTATGACGAGGAGGGTATCACGATATCCCTGTTGATATAGAAATAATTGTAGTACATCCTGATGTCCTGGACCCTCCCGTAATTCGCAAGTGATATCTGGCTGTTCTTGGTCGGTGTAGACAATGGCTGAGAAGGAAATTCATTAAAGAACTCATCAGGAAATTTCAGGAGATTCTTAAGATCGTAGGAAAGCTCAATTATGTCTACAGGCCTGTCATTTTTTTCCACCTTTTCTTTCATCAACATATGATATGCAAGTTCCATGCCTTCCGTGACATTCAGTGTGTTCACCCTAACAACAGGAATATTTTCATCATCCCTGTTAAATGAGTCCTTTATAATCCTGTATTCCTGATCCTCATAAACCACATCGCACCCGATTGATCTGAGATAATCTACCATACTTTCATCGTTCTTAAGATTGAAGTTCAGGATTACCTGTTTTATGTCTCTTGGAGTTATAAGGTTCTCCCTGAAGCTTGAATCTGTAAAATATGATTCGCTCTGAGTAGTAAACTCCTGATCCCAGATTGAGCTAACGTCCTGGATGTATTTTGCAAGAAGTTCTTTTTCACTTACCATGATTATGACATGTATTCCATGATTATAATTCTATAATACCCAATTCAGGGAAATTATTGCACAAAGAAATTTAAGGATAGATAAATACGGATTTATGTACAGGATATTTTCATATGATGGGAAATATGAATCCACGCTGGACAGGCTGATAAGCGATGACAGGGTACAGACATTGAGCGTCAGCAGAAGGGATGGCAGTGATTTCAATGTCGATGGGAAGATAGTTGTTATCGAGGGAAATCAGGACACAATGAATAGTGTGTTTGCCAGCGTTGACTTCTCCTTCCTTAACGAGATAAAAGGCGACAAAAAGGATTACATTTATAAAAAAATACAGGCGGAGGATGATGAAGCAGCAGGCGGCCTTGGCTTTATTTTCCAGTGAAAACATGGAGTAATGAGGCTCATTTCCTTACTCCCTGTCCATCAATTTTGATGGCCACCAGTTGTATTTTTTTATGGCAAGCATCACGGCTGGAATGAAGAAGGGCCAGCTGATAAACGTATCTATAAGGACACCGAGGCCAACTCCAATGCCTATCTCCTGAATCAGTGGAATCGCACTGAAATATAGCGCTGCAAATGTGACAAAAAGTAGGGACCCAAGCAGCATTATAACCCCACCATTTTCAGAAACGCTTGTGATGAGAGCATCCCGCAGACCGGCTCCTTTCATGACTTCCTCTTTCACCCTCGTGATCATGAATATATCGTAATCCAGTCCAACTGCCAGAAGGGTAATGAAAACGAATACTGGCATGAATATCACAACCGGAAATCCCTGCAAGTAGTGAAATATTACGTATGAAACAGATAGGGATACAAGTACTGCAGCAAGCACCATAAGTATCAGCCTGGCCGGGGTCAGTATGGAACTTATCTGGATAAGCAGGATAACAAAAATTGTCACGGTGAGAATCGGTATGAGTTCAGAGAACGATGTCTGGGTGCTTGAAAGTGCATCTGAAAGTGACTGGGTCAGACCCCCAATTTCAACAGTGTAGGATGCGTTTGAAGCAGGCTTTACGTTCGCATAGAGATTCGTCACTGTAGAAATTGCCTTTGAACCCCATCCAAGGTTATAGGTCTGGAATACGATTTCAACATACCTTGAATTCGTCGAACTTACAAAGGTAAGGGACTGGCTTGCATATGCATTTGTATTATTTCCGCTTATGGTTCCAGGCATCGCCCGGTAATATCCATAAGGCCTGCCGGGACCAAGTACCATTGAGATACCTTTTGTTTCCATCGTCCTGTTCTCTATACTGGAAACGATTGCCATTTCGGTGCTGTTCACATTTGTATTACTTCCATTATGTGTCAGGAGAGGTGAAGCAAGTCCAATCACCATGAAGTTCCTGTCAAAGAAATCGCCATTAAAACTGTCATTGACAACCTGGATGGCTGAAATTGCCTGGCTCTGGGGAAGAAGCTTAAGCATATCTATTCCTGTTGGAGTTATTTCATATACTGTAATACCCACCAGGGCAAACATGAGAAATATTGCAATCATGGCAGTCCTGTGGCCTGTTGAGAACCTCCCAACACTCCTCATTATGTGGTGATCGCCCTCCACAAATTTTCCATCGTCCGACTTCTTGAAGATCTTCCTTCCATACCTGTGGAGAATGGCAAGGAGAAATGTAGTAGCCAGCGCAAGCGTGACTGTCACACCGATTGCATTTGCAAGTCCAGCATCGCTGAAAAATGGTATATTGGCAAGCCAGAGAACAATCTCCGAAATAATCACGGTAAGGCCAGACGTGAAGACAGCATGTCCCGCCCACCTGGAAGATGTAATGGTGGGATGTTCTGCTCCCTTTCTCAACTCCTTCCTGTACCTTGACATGAGATATACTGTATAGTCACTACTTAATCCCAGAATGAAGATGAATAAGAGTGTTGGCGTAATGAACGAAACACCGGTATGAAACACAAATGTGTATAGATACCCAACGATACCAAGAGCAATTATGGCAGATATAACAAAAATCATTATTGGAATGAATGCCGCCTTAACAGATCGAAAGAAAAGCCCAACCACCAGAATGGAAAGTCCCACACCGGCCCCAAGAGCCTTGACCAATCCTGACGTGATCTCGCCCTCCAGTTGCTTTGCAAATTCCTGGCTTCCGGCGATCAGGAAAGCTCCACCCGTAAACTTCTTTTCGTAGTTGGTAGCAATTTGAGTGATGTTTTTGGCGACCTGATCACTGTAATTCCCATTGAATGTGAAGATGAAGATGGCAGTGGAATTATTGAAACCCACAAAATTGTGGAGAAGATACGGTGTTGGCTGGATCGGCATCTGGAATAGTGAATGGGATGTCATGTAAGAGCTTACAAGTAACGAAGGTGATGATGTATTATTCAGTCTGGAAAGATATGAAGAGAGAACAGAAGAGTCGATCTGAACAAGTGGATTATCATTAAACTGGTGAATTGCGGCGCGTGAAGTAAGGGATATAGATAGGTAAGTATCTTGAAGGAGACTCAGTGTATCTGTTTGTCCGATCATTCCGTAGATTTCACTCAGGACTGCGTTAACACTTGTGTTGTCAAAATTCTGGATAAATCCTGAGAGGTTTGCAAGAGTACCTGTGTAATGAAGCAATCCAGTTGAGAGGTATATTGTCGAATTCATGGGTGATATGGTGAAAAGACTCAGGTTCTGATAACTGAGGAAGAATAAAACCTCCTTATCCATTGGGGCAAAAAGGGAGCTCGCTTGAAGATATGACTTAAATGTTGTGTTCAGTACTGCTGATGCACCCGAGTCCTGAAGATAAAGAGTTAGATTGGATGATGAGGAATAAGTCCTGTTAAACGTGTTTGAAAAAACATTTACAAAAACTGACGGGACCGATGATCCAAATAGGGCAGAGAGGTTTCTCGACTCCGCTGATGCATGGTTATATGCTATAAGCTCAGACTCAGTCAGGTTTTTGGAGTGAAAATAGGAATTCTGGAATGAATAATAATATACTGTTTCAAGGGAAAGGAATGCCTGTGATGTCACATTCGCTGAAATCACGGTACCACCAAGACCCTTTACCGTCTGGTAATTATGTTCAAGGAGTATCTTCATTCCATCAGAAAATGAATTCATGGTCTGGAATTCAGTACCAACAATGCTTTCAATTCCAGTAAAATTACTGTCAGAAGATGCAGATTTATTTTCAGCATTTACAAAATCTACTAGATTTGAAAAATCCTGTGAACTTGAAACATTTGTGTTCTCGGAAACAACAATCAGTTCAGAGGTTGAACCAGTACTTCCGGTACCTGCAGAGGAATTAAAATATTCAGAAAGCTCGTTCGTTGCCTTTGAAGACATTGAATTAGATGAACCGAATCCGTTTTCTATGTTGAAGTTGGTATTAGAAAATACGAGCAACGCCCCATATCCCATCAGCAGAAGAAGAACAATCCAGAAAACTATTATCTTTCCACTATGCTTAGATACTTTTTCCCCTAACTTTTCGAAAACAGACTCGAACATTGAAACCTGATCGGATTATTGTATTAATCTCTTGTTAGTCAATCCGGTTAGTGAGCTTTCCATGTTTCAATAATCGAGGAAATGGATCCAGACATTTGTTCTCCAGCAATGCTGAAGCCGGTTGCCAGAATTCGGAGGAAGGGCGGGAGGCACATTAACCGGTATCCGAAATCTATCCCAAAATTCTTTAATAAGCTAATAATTACGCACTGATCAGTACAGCTGCGGAGGTTGTCGAGTATGGTCAAAGGCGATGGATTCAGGGTCCATTCCCGTAGGGGTTCGCCGGTTCGAATCCGGCCCTCCGCATTTCGATATCATATTGAGACAGTTGCCCTGGTATGTTTAAGAATTTCCAATTGGTTGTGCAGCTGACCTTTGAAATCGGTTATTTATTTGCATTCACTTATCTCGTATGCTATGGAAATTATCAAAACATGTATTGCTCAACTATTGATCCCTTCCCCTTAAAACTGGACACATTTTGAAGTAAGATTGCGCTAGGCTATTAGCCTAAAATACAATTCCTCCTAATTGCCGGATCCTCATTCCATTGGTACTCTTTTGATTCTTTAGATGGATATCTGTTATAATTTCAGTGAGTATGATTATATCATTGCAAAGTGATAAGCGTCCCCAAATAAGCAAATTTTCGTCCTTTATCGCATTCTTCATGCCTGATTCGGAGGATAACCATGCTCAGGAATAAACTGTCCAGACTAATAAAGAGCACATAAGTCTGGAATTAAATCATTTAATAATTGTTGCATGATAGTCGGATATGGGTCTCAGGGACTCTTTAAAATTCAAGGGCTCCAATTCGACACAAATCCTGAGGGGTCAACATTTCACAACAGTATCGAAGACTGAGGATTTCCTTTCGAACAACCTGTCATTGAATGATTTTTTAAAACATGTTGGCTATACAATAAAGGTACATTTTCCACTGGAAGAAGAGATTCTCATACCTGATTTCAGGCCATATCTCAGGCAGTATATGGAATTCGAGGAACCCATACGCATAATTACATCTGAACACAGGTCCATAAACGGGATATATATGGGCATTAATAGTCCCCGGTTATATGAGGTCCAGGATGATCCCGCGATTTCAGAAGAAGAAAAAATCTCACAAACGGGTCATATAGCGAAAATCATGCTACAGCATATATAAAATGAGGAGAACGGCCTCTTCAACCTGGTTGAACTCTATTTACCGGATGAACTCAAAACCCATGTTTTTGTGGATATCAAGTCAAGATTTTCAACCCTTGAAGCATCGTATAAAGAAGGGCCCTGATCTTGAATTGCATCGTGAATCAGGCATGAAAGTACTGATCTATTATTTTTCAGTTATCTTATCGGTATCCATTATCACCTGATGAATCGTAAGAAGGGACTTCCCGTCAAACATTCCCTCAGGTATATCCCTCGAATGAGCCTTCTTGAAATCCTCAGAATTAACCCACGCACGGAAATCCTCCATACTTCTCCAGAAAGTCATTACGATATATTCGTTTCCCTCAACCGGCTTGAGAACCTTGTTGCTTATAAATCCCGGGAATCTGTCAACATCTCCATTCCTCTGGCTGAAGCGTTTCTCAAATTCGTCGCGGAATTTATCGTTAACTGGTATATGATTCTGAACGACAATCATTCCTGCACATCTAAATCTAAATAATTAAATCTATCACTCAAAATTATCGAAAAAATTCAGATGGAGTAGGTAGTGAGACTCATGGGTTCAACCTGATCAATGAAAACCCTTTATAATCAGGGAAACATATTGTGATGTTTGATATGAAAACAGCTGTGTTTGAAACAACAATGGGAACGTTCAGGGTTCAGCTTGATGACGCTGAAATGCCGATCACGGCAGGCAACTTCATCAAGCTTGCAGAAAAAGGGTTTTACAACGGGACGATTTTTCATAGAGTGATCGATAATTTCATGGTTCAGGGTGGAGACCCAACAGGAACTGGAATGGGTGGACCAGGTTACACCATCAAAGATGAATTTTCCAGGGAGAACCATAACAGGAAGGGTACAATTTCCATGGCCAATGCAGGCCCGAACACCGGTGGGAGCCAGTTCTTCATAAACCTTGTTGACAATCTGTACCTGGACGGCAAGCATCCCGTTTTTGGCCACGTTACAGAAGGAATGGATGTTGTGCAGAAAATGGGAAAGGCAAAGACAAACAGGAACGACAGGCCACTTATAGATATAAAAATACTGAAATGCACGATTCAGTGAGAACCTTCAAGCATATGCATTGCTGTTGAAATACATCTATCCCTCGCCTTATTCGTACTGATCCTTTCCTTTATCACGCCATCATTGATGAATTTAACCAGTATCGATTCCATTGGAATTCCATGGCAATCGTGGGATTCCCCAAAAGGAACGATTAGCACGGTCCCGCAATCCTGGCATTTAAGGACATCTTTCCTGCCGGAATACTTTCCCTTCTTCGAGATTGGCATTTCTCCCACCTGAACTATGTCCATTGCAAAATCTTGGGTTTTCCCTGATGCGATGGAAGTTCCTATCCCAAAGGAGTCAGCTCCAGCATCCTTCAGATCCCTTATCTGCTCCTTCTTGATCCCACCGGATACCATTATTTTTATATCCTTATGGCCGCGTAGATCAAGTTCCCACCTGATCTCCCTGACTATCGCAGGGAAATTCCCCCTTCTTGTTGAATGAGTATCCAACCTTATATAATCAATATCTGGAAACATATCAGCTGCTTCTATGGCCTTGATCTTTTCGTCCCCGAACGTATCTATCAGGAGCGTCCTGGAACCCTTTGGAAAATTGTCATCGATGAATTTCCATGCTCTTTCCTCACCAAGGAGGATTGCAATCGAGTGGGGCATCGTACCGACCGGAGAAAGCCCGATGGCTTCAGCACCCAGTATCCCGGATACTCCAGATGCACCGCCTATATATGCAGCCCTGTCAATCATCGGGGAAATGGCAGGATGCATTCTCCTTATGCCGAATGAGAAAAATTCCCTTGGATAACATTCAAGGAACACCCGGGTCGATTCTGTACTGATTCCTGTTGACTGGCAAAGCATTCCGAGAATCGCAGTTTCATATACCATCAGATCAGAATATTTTCCCTCCATTACCAGGAACGGTATCGGCCTCCCGAGATTGTCTCTTGAAGGTATGATCGATCCCTCAGGAATTGCCCAGAGATCAATCGGCTTGCCCTCCATAAGGTTGAGGACCTCATCAAGCCCTGTAAACGTCACCCAGCTGTCACTGGAGGAGAGCGTGATCTCTACAACAACCCTCTCCTCCGGACTTGTTTTCACAATACCTTCGCTCCTACTGAAATATACGTCGCTTGCTCTTCCTTCCAGTATATCTTTCTCTGTTGCTATATAGAATTTACTTTTCCACATAAAGCTCCTCAAATTCCCACTGATTTATGATTGATACCCCGTAATTAGCGATCATTCTTTTCACTGCATCCTCATGATTCTTCTCATCTATGCTTGTACACAGATCCTTTACCAGTGTTATTTCGTAACCCCTGAAGAATGCACCGGAAACTGTATGCTGTACACATATATCTGTGCTGATGCCACTTATATATAATTTTGTTACTTCCCGTGCCCTGAGATACCCATCAAGATCCGAGCCAAAAAAGGCATCATAATGTCTTTTCGGGATTATTCTTGTGGCATATTGTGCCAGGCCATCGTATAACTCAGATCCAGAGGTTCCATCCACGCAGTGTTCACCCCATATCCTGAATTCAGGATCATCAGTTATGTGGGCATCTCTTGTCATTAGTATCTCCATTTTTCCACTCATTTTCTTAACTGTTTCCAATGTTGACATAGCCACTTGAACGGCCTTGCTGCTTCCAAATTTTCCAGTGACAAAATCACCCACAAGATCTACAATTATGTAGGCCTCACCTTTCCTTAAACCATGTAACATCTTCACCACTATCCTCTACAATTATCCCGGACTCTGAGAGAGCTGACCGTATACTGTCGGATTCTCCATACATCTTCATCTGTTTCAGACGCTTCCTGAGCTCGAGAAGGGAAACAACGGTCCCGGGTTCGATGCTTATTGATTCATGATTCCTAATGACCCCTAGAACTTCCTGACCTACCATAAACATCTTATTTAAAATTCCAGCCTCATCCTCACTTATCTCCTCGTGCTTGAAGATTTCTGAAGACACCTCATAAAGAGTGACCAAAGCCATTCTGGTATTGAAATTATCATCCAGATATCCAAAAAATGTTTCTGCATAGTTTCTTGCACCAATTTCCACTGCTCCATGCTTCATCGTTCTTATCCTGGTAAATGCCCTGTTCAGGTATGAAACATTCTGTGAAGCCTCATCCATCATTCCCCACGAGAAATCCATCTCTGATGAGTAGTTTGAGGAGAGAAACGCATACCTGATAGCCTCAACCGAATATTTATCCAGTATTTCACGGGCAGAAATACCGTTGTTCAGTGACTTTGACATCTTTTCTCCATTTATCCTGATTACCCCAGAATATGTCCATGCCTTGCAGATATTGGAGTTTCCCTTCATGCATCTCATAAGAGAGAGTTCTGATTCATTATGCGGGAACTTTAAGTCAGCTCCAGCCCCGTGTATATGGAAACTCGTCCCAAGATATCTCAGGATTATAGCACTATCTTCAACATGCCATCCTGGCCTTCCATCGCCCCATGGTGATTTCCAGTAAGGTTCCCCAGGCTTCCTGAATTTCCAGAGAACAAAATCCCGGGGGTCCTCCTTCAGTTCCGAGACTTTTGCCCTCTTGCCTGAAACCTGGTTCTCAGGAACCTGTCTCGAAAGAACACCATAATTCCTGTCCATCCAGACCCGGAAATACATTCCATCTGGAAGCCTGTAAACAAATCCTCTTCTTTCCAGCACTCTTATCTGGTTGATAATATCCGGAACTGATCTTGTTGCTTTTGCATAAAAACTGACTGAATCTATCCCTGCTTTTCTCATGATATCCATATATTCTTTGGTATATTTTTCGGACAAACTCATGGGATCATCTCTTATTTCCAGCGCCCTGTTGATGATCTTGTCGTCTATGTCTGTAATATTCTGGATGTAGAGAACAGAGTAGCCGGAAAATTTCAGGTACTTGGCAAGCGCATCATATACAGTATAAGTCTTGAGGTGCCCAAGGTGCGGGGTATCATAGACTGTTGGACCGCATACATACATTTTTACTGTCCTGCTCTTGTCCTTGAAGGCAACAAAATTCCCTTTAAGCTCATCCCAGAGTTTCATGCATGAGTATTTGCATCTGAGTTAAAGATAGTTTCTATGTGCGTACGGATATTTCCGCAGCATCGATCCTTCAGTCCCGGTGGAGTGCTCCCGAGGTATAAACGTTTAAATAAATAATTCCCATGCATTATCAATGACTGATTCTGGGGGAGAAGATATTCGCAGTACGGTTGAAGACAGCCGTTCTCTCTTGAAGAAGATTGAACTTGCAGTGCCCGGTTTCGCAGGTTACAGGGAAAAGGAAGACATACGAACTGCAGATGAACTCCTGCGAACCCAGATGGGAAAGATCGTGGAAAATGCATTGAATAATGTCATTACTGCAAGGCAAAGCCTTGTGAATTGCTTCAAGCTTGGACCGCTCAATCAGATAGGAACAGTCGTGGGGAATATTGAAACACTGCGAAATCTCATAATTGATGCTCAACAGGGGTATTCAGGAATTGCCCCGGACATACGTATAGGTGATTCTACCCTCGATAAACTTTATGAATATGATTATGGTTTTGTTTCATCGGTAAAGAACCTTGAAAGAGAGTCCTCTCAAATGTCAGGAATTTGCGACATGAATGATAAAGAAATAACGGATATGTTCTCAAATATTAACGCCGCCGTAAATGACGTGAAAAACAAGTGGCAGTTGAGGATGGAAACCGTTGAAAATATTAGGGTGAGTTGATGTTTGGAAAGAAGTCAAAGGAAATTCCATATTCTGGTGGAAGTGTTGCAGGGTCGATAACGATTGCATGGGAGACACAGTTCAAGGAAGGGAATTCAATGTGGAAGGTCCCACGTCTCATAAGATTGAACGACAATATTGTTGTGCGGGAGGATGAGACGGCAGTTTTCTTCAGGGACGGAAAGGTGCTCACATATTTTGACAAGCCAGGACGATATGCACTTACAGATTTCAACGCGCCTGTTGTTGGGGAGCTCCTGAAATTCTTCTCGGGCGTTCAGCAGCAGGCTGAGGTTTATTACCTGCAGAGAAGAGTCATGGATGGAAAATATGGTAGCGAGACTCCCTACCAGTTTACTGATCCAACATTCGGGGTTGTTAACCTGAGAATCTTTGGAGAATACAGGTGGCAGATTTCTGACCCTGGGCAGTTCATAAACCAGTTCATTGGAACATTCAATGCTGCAACATCCGCGGATGTTGAATCAAGGCTTCGGGATCAGATCGTCTTATTAATCTATACTGCGATTGGAAAGATCAAGGAGAGCGGATTAAAAATTACGGATCTCCCGGCAAATCTTCCGACGATTGAGCAGGCTGTCCTCGGGCTTGCACCCCAGAATTTCCAGCAGTATGGGATCAATATTGAGAAACTTCAGGGGATCAATATCTCGTTGCCTGATGATGTCCAGAAGGCAATCGACACGAGATCGGAAATGTCTGTTCTCGGGGTGAATTATCTCCAGTACCAGGCTGGTCAGGCAATGGTTGACGCATCAAAGAATCCCAATGGATTTGCAGGCCTGGGAGCAGGCATGGGTGTTGGAATGGGAGCGGGTGCAGGAATGGGATACGCAATGTCAGGGCCAATGATGCAGGGTACTCAGCAACAGACAAGGATATGCCCGAAATGCGGCTCCATCGTACCGGCCAATTCTGCCTTCTGCCCAAACTGCGGCAATGATATGCGTGAAAGTTCTGTTCAAACTGTGAAATGTCCCAAGTGTGGGGCAAATATTCCGGCATCCTCCAAGTTCTGTCCGGAATGTGGTCAGCCCATGTCAGTTCCGACTACTGTGAAATGTCCCAAATGCGGAAAGGAGAGTCCGACTGGAACAAAATTCTGCCCGGAATGTGGAGAAAAATTATAAGGTGAAAAGATGTACTGTATAAAATGTGGAAATGAGCTTCCAGATGATGCAAAGTTTTGCTCTAAGTGTGGTACCCCTGTTTCAGTGAACACCGGGTCGCAGCCTGCCCCGCAGAGTCAGGCGAATTCAGATGACAGGAAGGTTCTGGCATCTCCATCTGT
The DNA here is from genome assembly GCA_023381355.1 of Thermoplasmatota archaeon. GTDB lineage: Archaea > Thermoplasmatota > Thermoplasmata > Thermoplasmatales > Thermoplasmataceae > Cuniculiplasma. The sequence continues at coordinate 56,796 of JAMCUL010000014.1, forward strand.
TTCAGAACTGAAGTGCCCCGGATGCGGTGCCCCAATTAAGCCTGTCGAAGGGGAAACAGTTGTTACCTGCCAGTACTGTGGTACTAGTGTTAGCCTGGGCGTACAGGGATGGCAGAATGTGTCAAAGCACACAATGCTTCCTCTCACGCTTGAGGATACCGGCTCGTTGAGGGGCATGATCAGGAAGCACCTTGATCATGGCCTTCTCGGGAAACATGTATTCGAGGAATCGAAGGAGGAGGAACTTACACTTTCATATGTCCCGTACTGGGTAGTGCCCGTCTCAGCCACTACCAGTTTCAAGTTCCTGAGTGTTGCTTCAGAGGTTGGGAATCTTGCCCTTGATGCAGCAGTTATGGGAGCCATGGATGAGGGGATGAATCGTGGGGGCATGGGAGGCGGAATGATTGATGGAATGATGATCGGAGGAATGATGGGTGGCGGGATGATGGGGGGAAACAACTCCATCAGGGGAGGAACCCTTTCCAACAATTACAATTTCCCGGTGGTGTCAATTAAGGGGAACGAGAAACTCCAACCTGTGAATTATAAACTCCCACTTGACAAGAGGGTTCCATTTGATCACGCGAAAATTGTATCAGGCATAAAGGTCCTGAATGGCGATATTGATGAGGAAACTGCAAAGGCATTGAGTAAGACCTATGTCGCCAGGGAACAGGAGGCACTTGTAAGGCAGAAGCATCATCACATCGAGAGCCTGAACACGCAATCTACTGTTGCAACTCCAGAGCTTGTGCACGTACCTGTCTGGATTGCAAAATATTCACACAAGAAAAATGAGTACTTTATCGCAATCGACGCTTCCACAGGGGATATATTGAACAGCGATATTGAAAAAATTAAATAATCATCCTGAAGTAAGGAAATTCTCCAGTATGCTGAAGAATTCGCCAGTCCTGTCCAGATAAACCGGGTGGCCTGCACCCTTGACAATTTCTACCCTAGTTTTTCCATCTGGATGTATACTGTCTTTTACGTTTTGATATGGAGCCACATCATCATTTTCCCCCCAGATAAACAGTTTGGGAAGGTTTATTCTGTTCACGTCAATCTGGCTGAACCATGCCGGCCCAACTAATATGAGTTTTTCAAATCTTTCAGGATAAAGGGCCGAACTCAGGATGGCCATTCCTCCACCCATGGATGGGCCAAGAAGGATAGTTCTGTCTAACTTCAGTGCATTCATCAGTTCCCTGACGAAATAGCGTGAATTGCTCACATCTCCCCGCTTGATGCTGAATTCAGGGATATCCTCTGATTGTCCGAAACCTGGATAATCTGGGGCAAATACAGAGTACCCAAGCCTGTTGAGCCTCGAAAATGCGCCTATGTCTTCCCAGTTCCTGGATGAAAATGCATAACCATGAAGCAGCACAATGTTATGCGCTGATCCAGCGGACTTTGAATGCCTGACAAAAACCCTACCACCGCTCAATTCAACAAAACTTCCATCTGCCATATTTACTCACCACTGATTCTTCAGTGCTTTCAGTCGCATTATCTTTTCCTTAAATGTATTAGGTTAGTGTGAAATCCTGCGGGATTTGTCTCCTTTGTCTCCCCGCCAGGCCGGAGGCATTAACAGGCAGGCATCTTTGATCCCATCTTATCAACTCAGGGAAACTGCACATTTGCTTGAGGCGAATTCCATGAAAATTGAATTTTTCCCCCGGAAACAGTCTTCCTGGATCAATCAGAACAGTCAATTGAATAAATCTACCCTGATATGCACATATTCTTTCAAAGATCAGGTAAATTACTTTACCTTCTTTATGCCGAGGATTGACTCCCTCATGATCACTATCATTTTAGGCTGTTCTCTTCCCGTTTCACTTCAGGCTGGAATTTCTACAATCATCCTGCCATTTAACCTATGTTTCCTGATGATTTTCCCCATGGCTTTATCGTTATTCCTTAAAATAGAGACACCACTTAATACCGGGAAGATCCAAGATGTCTGGATGTTCGAAACCCCGTGTAGATAAATAAAGTATCGTGTGAGAATAATATTTATTATATGTGCCCATCTTCTCATCATGAAACTTGTCATAATAGGCGGAGGCGCATCCGGTATGGCAGCAGCCTCAAAGGCCAAGAGGATCAGGAAAGACATGGAAGTAACCGTCATTGAGGGCGGCAATTTCGTCTCCTATGCAGAATGTGGCATACCTTATTACCTTGGAGGGTATTTTGATGATTACAACAGGCTCTTGCATTATCCCGTAGAGGAATTTACCAAAAAGAGGGGTATTGAGATAATTAATGGAAAAACTGTAACAGCGGTCAATCCTGATGAGCAGGTCATAGTTCTGGATGATGGTGGTAAAATGAAGTATGATTTCCTTGTTATAGCGTCCGGTGCCTCTGCGAAGGCACACCCATTTGGGAATGTTGACAACGTTTTTACCATCCGAACCCTTGACAGCGCAATTAAGATAAAGAAAAATATGAATGGCAGCGAAATCTGCATTATAGGCGATGGAGTTCTTGGCATGGAGTTGAGTTCTGAAATGTCAAGATCGGGAAAAAAGGTAACCCTGATTTCAAAGCATGACAGGCTTTTCCCGAAAATGGACGAAAATATTACTGAGGATCTGATCAGGGACATGAAAAATCGTGTAAATGTTGTCCTTGGAGAAAATGTAACTGATCTCAAGAGGAACGGTGATAAGATTACGATACAATTATCCAGGCAGACTGTTGAATGTGATGTGTGCATATACGCTGTGGGAATCCGACCAAACACTGAATTCCTGAAGGGTAGCGGCATAGCAATGAATGAGCAGGGCCTTGTAATTGCTGATCGGAACATGAAGACAAATTACAGTAACATTTATGCGGTTGGGGATTGTGCAACAAGTTACAACCGGATTACCGGGAAACAGGAATGGCATCCACTGGCCCAGGTGGCGAACAAGATGGGGCGTGTTGCCGGATCCTGTATAGGAGGGTCAATGATGGAATTCAAGGGTGCCCTCAATACAACAGTTGTAAAGATTCTGGATTATGAGGTTGGATTTACCGGGATTGATGAGAAAATTGCCGTGCTTAACGGTTTCACACCAAAATCCGTTACGGTTAAAGCAGGAAGCAGGGCTGCGTATTATCCGGGAGGAGAGCCAATATACCTGAAGATAGTTTATGATGAACCCTCCATGAGAATACTCGGCGCACAGATATGTGGAAAGGATGGAGCTGCATGGAGATTGAATACCATTGAAACGGCCATATATGGAGGAATGACCATGGATGACCTGTTCTATAATGACCTGGGATACACGCCTCCATTTGGACCCGTCTGGGACCCAATTGTCATAGGGGCAAGCCTCTCCATGAGGGATTGACGTGGGAATACCAGTCTTCCCTCATGTTCACGGATAAAGTTGGAACAAAGTTCCCATGCAGGGAATTGACCCCAAGAAGGGCGCAGTTATTGAATGTCTTTGGCTTTATTGTGTGCATGCCAAGATAGATATCCAGGAATGCCCACATCACCCCTCCATGTGTGATGACAAGTATCCTCTTCCCGGATCCTTCACGCATAATTTCCTCAAAAGTAGTATTAACCCTGTTACGGAAAATATCTGATCTCTCGATATCAGGAAGATGGTCGATCCTGGTTGAAGTCGGAAAATCCATCTCCACATCATATTTTTCCCTTATGCCTGCACTGTCAAGACCTTCCAGTGCCTTCAGGTAACGCTCTGACAGCCCGGGGTTCAGGATAAACGCTGATGGATTGGCATGATCAAGTACAAGTTCAGCAGTATGTACGCATCTTCTAAGGGGACTCGAGAATACAACCTCCGGATCAATTATCCTGATCTTTTCCGCGACACTCCGTGCCTGTTCAATCCCTGTTGAATTGATATCTTCCTCATCGTCATTGTACCAGTATCCCTTCGCGTTCGGAGTTGTCTGGCCGTGCCTCAATATGAATAGGTTTCCGTAATTGATCAACAGGCGCCTAAACATTCATGGCTTTTAACCCTTATTGACCATTAAATATAGTTCCACAGCTTATCCTGCCAGAGATCGTACTCCTCCTTCAGCTCCTTCACAGGAATCTTCCTGAATCCAGGTTCCCTGGACTTCGCTTCGTACTCCTTCATCAGATCACTGTAGTCAAGATGAGCCAGCTCGTCGAATTTTCTCTTTATGTCATTTTCGTTACGGGGATGAAGCCGATTCAGCGTCTTACCGGTATATAGAACCTTGTAGAAAAGATTTTCACCGAGCGTTACATGGAAGATTCTCCACTCCACCTCAATCTGGGAACTGAAGAAGTTGCCTGTCAGATTGGCGAGAGCCTCAACCACTGATACATCCTCCCTTCCCCCGTTCAACTGAAATGAAATTTCAACACCTTTCTCCATAGATTCACCAGAATGACATGGATAACATACTTAATAAATAGGCATCATAACAGGATACACAATGATGAACCCTGTTCAGCCAAACCTGCCTTCAAGATATTCGAAAGCCTCATTAATCTCCTGCATTTTCTTTTCCCTTTCGGGTCGTTCCTCACTCTTCCCTGAATCCGGGTGATATTTCTTCACCATACCCCGGTAAGCCTTTCTTATGATCTCAAAATCCTCAGTTCTCTCCAGTCCCAATATCTCGAAATATTTCTCCTCCAGCGGGTTCCTTTCCATGCGTTTTGTCTCCTGCCTGACGGATTCCCAGAACTCTCTGTCTGTATTATCATAATTGAACGAGATGGACGATACATTCAGAGGCATTCCCAAATTCGCGGAAATTTCCCTGAATATCCTCTCCTTCTCCCTCCTTGTGGCTCTCCCCTGACTCCGTTCGACGCTGATATGAATATAGCCCATGCTGCCTGTTTTTCCCTCATAATAAATACAGAGCATGAAATCGCGCATGAAGGCCTGTCTCTGGAAGGAAATCAGGATCTGCCCGTAATTATTGAACACCCCACCTCTGTGTATTGTCTTCTTCAATAGGGTGATGCCAAACACAGCTGCCCTTTCTATTCTTTTTCCATTGAAAACTACTGTGCTATCCTCTATCCAGTACATAAAAATGTTCTCGGTTATCCGGTTATCACGGAAATTGCTTGGATCAGTCTTTACAGTTATTCTATCCGAACTGATATCAATAGATTCCATCCTGCCAAACTGACTTAATGGTATCCATCTCGCTTCCACCTGTTCATAATGAATGCATCCTTTAAAATAATATTCGATTCATGATTTACTGGTGAATTAATTATCCGGAAATGCAGCACGGTACAATTTCCCCCTGCTGGTAGCATAGATTTAATATATGAAATACTGTAGGAGAAATATGCTGGTAAGAGATTTTGACAGATCACAGGAATACAGCACAACTACAGTCGCAATGGTTACTTCATCTTATGATGGAATAATAAATGTAATGGCAGCAGAATGGACAATACGATCCTCCATAGATCCCTTCCTGATCTCACTGTACGTGGGTTATGAGAGGAAGACATATGAAATGGTAAGAGCCAGTGGCGAATTCGGTCTCAGCTATTCATCCAGTGATCAGGCAGAGATTGTACATATATCCGGCAATTATTCCAGGAGGAGTCTCGACAAGATTGGTACCGGCATGTTCCCACTTCTCCCGTCAAACAGAATAAAGGCCCCCCTGATTGCAGGCAGCATTTGTAACTTTGAATGCAGGGTAGTCGATGAATTTCCATGTGGTGATCATGCCATTTTTGTTGGTGAGGTGCTTGAGGGTTATTATGATGATTCAAAGAGCCCTCTTGTATTTCACGGCGGTAAATTCTACAGGCTGGGTGACAGGATTCCAAAGAAAAGAACATCTGAGTATTAGTCTGAACAGTAAGAATCATCCTGTGACTGGCATGCCCAAAAGACGATAAATATGATGTTGAAATTCCAGTCAATGGGAGAACCTAATTTTCACCCATTGGAACTGTTTCCGGTAATAATCGGTACGATGAGCATTGCCCTTTCACTTTTCGTTATATCCCAGGTTTTCGGCATTGGAATATTGAACCTTTCAGCTGAACTTCTTTTCCTGATTGTTGCAGTGACATATGTGATTTCGCTTTCATGGTCCGTTTTCAATTATATCATTGGAAGGATTTCATGGAGAAATGATTTCAAAAATCCTGCCAGGCTGAGCATGATGTCATTTGCAGCGGTTATTTTTTATGCGTCCGGATTCTTTTACATCCAGTATTTTGGCCTCAATAATTCTGTTGCAGAGTTGTTGTCCACACTGTTCATTATTGTATGGTTTTTTGTTTTTACGCTTAATTTAAGGCTGGCTTACCTGATATACAATGGCCAGATAAGGATGTCTGATATAACATATCTGATAATAATACCCTCTATTGTTCTGGGGGCAGGAATAATCATCACTTCGGTTCTTCTGCCTTACAGGTTCCTCTCTGAAGGGGTTAACATAAGTTTCTCCCTTTACATGCTTTCCCTAATTGGATTCGGCATCTCTGTCATTCAATTTTTCCTCCTATCCAGTATTTCTCTATTTTCCAACATACTTAACCAGTCTGGAATCCGTAAAGCAGGCACCACAATGATACCGCTTGGTGCTGCAAGCATCATCATCCTGAACTTAATCCTCTTCCCAACATTCAATGACCTGAAGATCCTCTACTTTCCCGAACGTTTTTCAATTGATCTTTCCATAGGGTTCTGGGGATTTGAAATTTTTGTAATGGTTACCGGTCTTCTGACTGCGTTTAAAACGATTGGAGGGAATCATGATATTTCCGTCTGGGCATATGTTTTCCCTGTTGGAATATCGATATTCAGTGATTATCTTCTATTTCTCTTCACCGGCTTTGCCATATTCAGGGTATCAATTATCGCAGTTTCAGCTGTACTTTTTGGGATGTATTCATATTCCGTATATCACACGAGGAAATTTCTCAGATCAGCCAGGCTTGTTGCCGGAAAGATGTGAAATGCTTATCCTAAGCTAAATAATATATATTTAAGTATTCAGAATCAATTGAGAAGCAATGGGAAAACTTTCAGCATATATATTGGGTGTTTCATTTGCCCTCATTGTAAGCTTCTATTATGTTTATACTCTTTATTCTCCACTTCTTAACTGGTTGATGCCTGTGTTCGGAACGCCATTGATTTTCGTGGTCACTTTTCTATATATCCTTCTCGGAAATCCACTTAAAAATCCCATGCTTCTTGTTATCCTGATATTCCTTGGATTTCTTATAGGCATTTCCGCCAGAAAAGGTTCCCGGGCCATTGGAGCAACTATATTTGTGTACGGTTCCATATGGTCATTCATTGGCGCTTCCGTCTCTGCCATTTTATTTTCAGATGCATCATCAGGCAACCTGAATGCAATATCGCCAGGCGTCTCATTGAATTCCCTCCCTCCGGTTCCAAAGGGATCAAGCCTTACCCAGATCATGAGCGAACCTCTCATTGGAAGAATTGCCTCAGCTATCGAGGGATTGATCTCGCAATCCACCTCATCCAGCTCGGCTTCCACAGGGGGAATTCCAAATATTAATTTCCAGGGGATAATTTATGAGTTCCTGCCATATCTTCTTGTCAATCTTTTCATAATCCTGATCACTGCTGGAATAGTTGGGATGCTCATTAACAGAAAAATAAGGCAAAAGCCGGCCCCCAGCATTGCTAAAGAGACAGGGAGCGATGAGACCAGGGCAGGCACTATCACGGCTGCTATTACAATCATTGTGCTTGGGCTTCTCATATTTTCCGTAATCCCTGCTCCAATGGGTTCGACGCAGGTGAATCAGGGCAATGCCACAAACCCTGTCATATTGGGATCAGTGCCATCGATCGAATTTCCGCGGGTTTCCCCATCATATAATACCTCATTGATATATACCAATGCATCTGTGGCAGGCTCGGTGGTTTCCACAGGAGGTCAGCTTTTTGATATTTTCGGAGGATATTCAGTCGTGGGAAACACCAGAAGCCCATGGAATTCGGGGGGCAGTAATCTCGTTACTCTCGAGTTTGTTGGTGATAATCTTTCAACCCTTTTGAATTCGCTCGGGATTTCAAATGGCCTGCAGCAGTCATTACTGGCTGGCACCTCCAGTTCTGGATACGCGAATCTGATACCCGAGGGCATGATGGTGATGGTATACTCTGGAAATACCAGTGTCACCTCTGCAGCGGCAAATTCCCAGATGAAGACTCTTTCGTCCGACGGTATAGGAAACTATGTTACGATACTGAGTTTATCAACATCCAATTTCTCATTCGGAAGCACCTCAGTTGCAGGAAAGTCACTATCCCTGTATGTATTCGGGTTCAACCCTGACGTTTACAGGGCAGAAAATATTGCCTACAGAAGCATCACAAACATGACTGGGACAGATGGCGTTATAGAGGTTCTTGGTCATGGGCTTGAAGATGGATACCTTGTTCCCGGCAGCTCTGCGAACAGTGTTAATTCCTCAGTATACCTTGCAGGATATATCAATTATCCCCAGATCTTCAATGAACTCTCCAGGAACTTCGGAATAAGTGCATCAACCTCGAAATCTGTTGCCTTCCAGGCAGGGCTCTTCGAAAAGAGTAATTTTGCGCATTCATCATCCACGAGGCATGTTTTTACGCTATCAAATACGCTTGATAACGAACAAAATATATCCTTGCCGGCATCTTCCTCATTCAGCTCAATTTTTATCGGGTCACCAGTGCATGAAAGCGGCAGGACCTCGTACAATTTCTCAATTTATTCGAACACTAATGCCACACAGAAAATAATGTCAGGAAACGTGACATACCATAACACAACAGGCAAAACTTATCTTGATCCTGAGATTGTGACCTCAAGTTCCAATTACCAGTATCCTGCAAATCTTTCCTTCAATTCAGCAATCAGATACCTTGGATCTGGGAGCTACCAGGTAACCGGCACTCTCGTAAACAGGGATAGCAATCCTGTGTATAATATTACCATCGATGAAAACAGCATCTACAGCCCTTATGCCAGAGACATAAATCTTACTTCGGGAAAGCCTTACCTCGTGCATTCCACGCCTTTAATGCCTAACCAGTCGATCTCATTCAATTACACAATTCATATCAATACACCTGGAATTTATACGTCCACGCCACCATTGATTAATTATACGATGAATGGCACAAACTACCAGTACCAGGGCACGCCTATCGAAATTACAGATAATGAAAATTCATTTGTCAAATCTGTTAATAATATCTGGCTTTCAGAGTTTTCTTTTGCTGCAAGGTACACAGGGACTGGATTCATCATCAAGCAGGTATATCCTGGATTCTATGTCTTTGATCTCATTCCTCTCCTGCTGGTTCTTCTGGACATCTTCATAGAGTACAGGGCCTTCAGAAGATGGCATAAATCAAAGTAATTCCTAATTTTTTCCCTAAAAGGGCTTTTTGATGAAAAACTGTAAAATTTTTAAATAATCCTTCATAATTGTGATATATGAGCAAGCTCAGGGATGTGGTAATTAACATAGTACATGGTGATCCACTATATGCCATTCTTGTTGGTTCAGGACTCGTAAATTACACAAGTCTCGCAAGGGAGATTCAGGATAGCGTACAGAATGCAACCGGAAAGCAGGTCAAGATAAACACTATTGTAAAGGTTTTAACTGAGGAAAAAATAGATACCGATTCCTGGAGTCGCCAGATGAATATTCTCTCGAAGGCGGACCTGTCATTGGAATACAGGTATGAGGAAAAGGAGGTCGAGAGAATAGGCCCTGATTGTATGGATTTTGCCTTCGCGTACAGGGACAGAGGAAGGATCAAGATAATAACCCATAGCGGCGAGGGAGGACACCTTGCATGTATTAAGGTAACGCTTCCTGAAGAAGGCTCAGAGGTTCCCGGGTTGACCTTCTTTATCGTAAGATTCCTGTCCATTCATGGCGCCAAGATTGAAAGGATTTACAGGCTGGACAGAGAAATTCTCCTTATATGCAACCAGAATGTTGCAGACAGCATTATGACAATTCTCAGTGATCTGATAATTAAGTCACATTCATGAAAGATGCGGAATGAATGTGATTAAATAACTTAGAGAAATACCGTAACCGATAAGAATGCCACTTGTATTTATTCAATATATTCTCTCCCTCATCTCAGGTTCACTTGTCGGTTTTTCCCTCGGGCTCATAGGAGGTGGGGGTTCGATTCTTGCAATCCCTCTTCTCCTGTACTTCGTTGGGTATGATCATCCACACATAGCCATTGGAACCACGGCACTTGCTGTGGGTATCAATGCTTATCTAAACCTCATACCACATGCCCTTCACCACAACGTCGTCATATCCAAGGGGATATATTTTACCCTTCCGGGCATAGTGGGTGTGATTGCCGGAACGGAACTGGGACTTCTGACACCCGGTAAAAGCCTGCTGTTCTTCTTTGCCATCCTGATGATAGGAATAGCACTTCTCATGATATTCAGGACGCGTGAAAGGAAAGGACCACGGACTGTCAAACCGCCTGATGTGAACAGGGCAGGCACAAATATTCCTGTTGTCCTGGTGACCGGAGTTGCGGTTGGATTTGCGTCAGGCTATTTTGGTATTGGCGGAGGATTCCTCATAGTCCCGGGACTGCTGTTTTCCACTGATCTGCCAATTATCCAGGCAATTGGTACATCCCTCATGTCGGTTGGGACATTCGGAATAGTAACAGCAATAAGGTATGCAATTGCCGGCAAACTCAACGTCATTATTTCTGTGCTTTTCGTCCTTGGTGGAATTGGAGGTGGATGGATAGGTACGAGGATCTCCAGTCGACTTCCGAGAAGGACACTAACATACGTTTTTGCTGTCATTATCATACTGGTCGCTATCTATATGATGGTCGTGAACATCTCTTATGTCATATGAAATAGCGACAGGATTATTCCTTTCTCCCTGACCGGTTACTTATCAGGCTAAACTTTAAGGATTTATTCAAAACCCTATTACATATGCCTGAACCATCTATCCAATCAGATCTGAATTCATTTCTGGCATGATAGAACTCCGTGAATTAACCCGCATACCGGATCAGGGAAGATCAGAAATCTCAGGCTAAACCTTATTATACCGGTTAACAATGAAAACCCATGAAATATGCCAAAGATGGAGATTTTCTGGTTGTCAAGCTTGAGGCGGAAGATGATATTCTTCAGTCGATTGAGAAGGTCGTGAAACAGGAGGGAATAAAGGCAGGTTTTGTTGTTTCCGGCATTGGTGGAACGCATGATACCGAGGTTGGAGCGTTGAGGGGTAAATCCCATGTACGCGAGATCATTGAAGAGCAGATGGAAATTCTATCACTGTCCGGTTCAATATCATCTGATGACCCTGTACTTCATATCCACATAACCATTGCTGGTGTTTCCCATCACGCAATGGGCGGGCACCTGTTCTCCGCAAAAGCATTTCCGTTTGCTGAAATCCTTATCAGGAAATTCGATCACATAGACATGAAAAGAAGATTGAATGACAACAGTGCATTCAAGGAACTTGAATTTTCTTAATTTTCATTTACCAGTTGAACAAGGAGGTCCCTGTACCAGTCTTCCGGCTTCTTGATCCTTGAGAGAATGTAATCTATATCCTTTTCCGTCACGTTATAATCCCTGAGAGTCTTGTTCAGCCCGAGAGATTGAATGAAGGTTTTTACGAGAAAGGCCGCGTTCTCAGGGTCTTCTTTCTGGGGACTGTTCCCGGTGATTGCCGCTGCAATCCTGCTCATATCATCAGGGTAGATCTTTGCATAAAATTCCATGACCTTTGGAAGTGTGATGCATGAAGTGATTCCATGTGGAATACCATATTTGGCTCCAATGATCTTGCCAAGGTTATGGCTGATGCCCATGGGGGAATCAAACACCTGGAAATAGGAATACCATGATGCGATCTGGCACTCAAGCCTTGACTCAGGGTTTGTTGCCGAAAGATTGTTGAACAGGATCCTTATTGACTCAAGTGCAGCTATTCGCGAAATATCAAGCACATCTGGCTGGATTATTGTTTCAATGGCATGATCAAGTGACCGGATTCCAGTGGAACGCCATAACCCCTCTGGAGTCTCTCCCGTGAAATCAGGATCCAGAACAACGATATTGGGTGTTATATTCTTGTCCCTTATACCTTCCTTTTCTCCCCCAATGGAATAACCTGCAATGTGAGAGAATTCGGATGCTGATAGTGTGGTAGGAATCGCTATGTGAGTGATCTTTATGTCATAGTAATATTTCAGGACCTTTGCTGCGTCAGTCACGCTCCCACCTCCTACTGAGATTATGCCATCGCATCCACAATTTCTAAAGAGCTCTGTTGCGTGTTCTATTTCTTCCATTGGGGAGTGCTGGGTAATCCCGTTCATTATTGAATAATGTATTCCGAGAGTACCGAGAAGGGAACGAAAAGCACCGGTCTCTGATACTGATTTGCTTGTCAGGATAAGTGCATTCTTCATCTTTCGCTGCGCGATGACAGGGTTAATCCGGGATACCGATCCCTTCCCGTAGATTACCTTGTCAACAGGCAGATAATTGAATTCTCTGATCAAGAGTACCACGATTTCATATATTCTTTATCATCAATAAGTTTTCCGATATCTGTGAGAAGCAATGGATCATAGGTCTCAATCATTACCGCAACCTCATCCGTCCCGGGCCTGCCAATTGAGTTTTCAACCGCACCTGGCTGTGGGCCATGCATCAGCCCCCTAACATGGAGTGTAACCGACCCGGGTTCAATGCCCTTCCTGCTCATGAAATTACCGGATGAATAGAAGAGGAATTCATCAACATCTATATTGTTATGATAGTATGATATGGGGATGCTCCTGTCGTGGAAATCAAAAGGCCGTGGGAGAAAAGTTGCAACCATCATAGACCTTGAACTCATGGTTTCATGCACAGGCGGGGGCTGGTGAAGTTTCCCAACTATGGGAGCCATGGATTTCACATTTATTGCAAAAGGGAAGAGATAGCCATCCCATCCGACCACGTCAAGTGGATTGAAATCGAACTCCTCGACAACATACCTATCATCATATTCAACATACAGATGATAACTGCCCGATTCCCTCCTTGGAGGATTGAATTCAGGCGGACGAATATCCCGGGTATAATAGGGGGTACCTTCCTTCAGCTGCCCATACCTGTTAAGGTACCTTTCAGGAATCTTCAGGTCATCCATGGAATTGAGGATCAGGAAGTATGAACCTGATGAATATTCCATCCTGAACATCAGCCCCTTTGGTATGTAAAGGTAATCACCCTGCACAAAACTTATGCTCCCCATTGGAGAAATGATCTTTCCCTCACCCTTATGCACGAAGAATAGCATCTCATAAAGGGCGTTCCTGTAAAAGTCAGGCCTTGTCTTTTCCGGCTTGAAGATCTGGACCTGAACCCTGCTGTTTGCAAGGATTGTCTTCCTGCCGTCAAGAATGTCTCCGTATGTTTCCAGGTTCTGTGTTCTGAGATGCCTGTGAAGATATGGCTCATCCGTTATTACCAGCTTCTCCTTTATCTCAACACTGCAGTTCCTGACTCTCGTTGGCTCATTGATATGATAGATCAATGAGTAAACTCCCTCAAAGCTATCCTCTCCAAAGAGTTCCTCCCTCAGCAACTTCTCCCGATCATCGAACGTATGCCTGCTTTCCGGAACCTCTCCCCTCCTTACATAAAACACCATCTAAACCACCACATTTACAAGTTTGCCAAGTTTATCCGCAAATATTTCTACCCTGTCTCCCCTTTCAAGCCAGCCGGTATCCCCGGTCTGCCTCTCAAATTTACAGCCTCCAGGAAAAGTACCGGTCATGATTATGTCCCCTTCCCTCAAATTTGATTCGAGTGAAGCATATGATACAAGTTTTCCTACCGGCCAGTATATCTCCCTCATGTTGGAATCAGAGAACGGCTCTCCATTAATGGTTGACCTTACCTGGATGTCAAAGGACCTGCCATCATACAGATCCATTATATCGCCGAGAGGGGTAATATAGGGTCCAATGCTCGTCGCAAAATCCTTGGACTTTGATGGGCCCAGGTTCAGCCGCGACTCCGGGATCCATTTATCCCTGGCACTCCAGTCGTTCATCAGCACAAGTCCGCCTATATAGTTGATACCATCCTCCTCCCTTATGTTTCGACCATCCCTGCTGATTATCATCCCTACCTCGACCTCAAGATCCAGCTTACTGGTGAATTCCGGGTACGGCACCTGCATTCCGGACCCATAAAGGGACGAATTGCTTGTATAATAGTATACAGGAGTTTCATACCATTCCCTGAGCATTTCGAGTCCCCTCGTCTTTCTGGAATTGGTTGCGTGTTCTTCGAAGGCATAGAAATCCCTGATCTGACCTGTCCTTTCCATGGGAGGTAGAAAATATTCTGGAGTACCGATCCTCTCCAGCGAATCGGGAGAAATGTGATCCCTGATCATGTCGATTGTATCGCCACTGATTACGGATGCGTCAAAGAAATCAATCCCGTCAAATATGAACTTCCTTGCCTTTCCATTGAATGATCCTATTCCGAATTGCATCTACAGGTTTCCCCTTCTTGCCTGATCTCTCTCGATGGATTCAAAGAGCGCCTTGAAATTTCCCTTACCGAATGAGGTTGCTCCCTTTCTCTGGATGATTTCGTAGAAAAATGTTGGCCTGTCCCCTGTGGGCTTCGTGAATATCTGGAGAAGGTATCCATCATCGTCCCTGTCAACAAGTATGTTGTTCTCCTTCAGTTCATTCATGTCCTCATCAATCTTTCCAACTCTTTCTGCAAGTTCCCGGTAATAAGAATCTGGGGTTGACTGGAACTCGATTCCCATCTTCCTCATCTTCCTGACTGTCCCGAGTATATCGTCTGTGTGAAGGGCTATATGCTGGACGCCTGGCATGTGGTAGTAGTCAAGGTATTCCTGTATCTGGGACTTCTTCTTCCCCCTTGCAGGCTCGTTGATTGGAAAAACAATCTTCCTGTTGTTGTAATGAACAACCTTTGATTTCAATGCCGAGAATTCCGTGCTGATATCCTTGTCATCGAAGCTTATAAGGGGCTCGAAACCCATGCCGTCAACATAATAATCAACCCAGTCCTCCATCTTTTTTTCCTCAACATTGCCCACAATATGATCAAATCTCTGGATCCCTGAATCCTGGATGCCAACGTCTTCAACCGGGACAAACCCTGGAAGAAATTCGCCTTCATACTCGCCGTAATCTATGAGTGAGTGGACTGTCTCCCCATAAGTACTGGCAGTGGCAGCATATATATTCCCATTCTCAGTCTTAACTTTTCTTGGAGTGTCATGCTTTAC
The DNA here is from genome assembly GCA_023381355.1 of Thermoplasmatota archaeon. Classification (GTDB taxonomy): domain Archaea; phylum Thermoplasmatota; class Thermoplasmata; order Thermoplasmatales; family Thermoplasmataceae; genus Cuniculiplasma. The sequence continues at coordinate 72,148 of JAMCUL010000014.1, forward strand.
TATCTTCCTTTCATCCATGTCCGATATTGCATCGTTGAGGTTGTTGACTCTTATCGCTATATCCTTCACGCCGTCACCGTGAAGTTTTACATGTGATGATATCTGTGAATCAGGAACGAGAGAATTGGTGAGCATTACCTTTACTCTTCCCTGCTCCATAAGGTAAGAAACATGATCCCTTACCCCTGTCTCCGGGCCGGAATATGCCAGGACCCTGAAGCCCAGGCCAAATTTGTGGTAATACGCCCACTGCCTGGCAGACCCAACATAGAATTCAACATAATCCACCCTATCTAAAGCCTTTTCACTCATACATAATAATCAGTAAAAAGGTATATTACCATTTCCATTACTAATATTCTCTCCAGTTAGTCTGTCACTGAATGACAATACGATTTCGCCCCATACCATGATTATTCATGGCAGGCTACCCATATATTGGAATAATGTTCAATACTGCACCTGAACCAGCATTATATAGAATAAACAGTACATTCTCCCCCGGATCTGCATCCCAGTCCGGAAGTTTGTAGTTAAAATTCAGGATGATACACTGTGTTCAGGAGGGGGTGACCGTTGCAAAAAGAGTTGAATCGTATATGAGGTCTGTCGTGGTTATTGTATCATCCTTTCCCGTCAGGATAATGGAAACAGAATTTGCAGGAGAAAATTTTGCATTCACGATGTCTGTAATTGTAACACTGCCTGAGGTCTTGTTCAGGAGGTTGCCTGTATATATCATGGTGGAACCGTTGAATATTTCTATGGTTATCTGGCCAAGTGGAACAATCTGGCTGGTCGATGTGATGTTGAGGTAATATTCCTTACCTGCGTTATAGTTGAAAGGACCCTCTATATATTCCGCAGTATCGATGTCATGGAAATGGGTAGAATTGCTGAACGTTGAAAGAATTGCTATCAGTGTGGCAGCGAGTATTACTGTAATGCCTATAAGCAGAATTGTTGCAATGATTGGCGAAACTGCCTCATCACTGTAATAAACCTTTTTCATATTGATCCATTAAGTAAGATCAATTTAAAATCCTTTTTGGTTTCACTGTCCGGTATCCCTCCGAGAAACAGTTCATTCAACATTGATCATTGCGGCACTGTTCAGGAGATGCCTGAACTCACAGGACAGTGCCCGAAAGCCTCTTCAATATGTCATCAATATCGGCATTCTCCATGATGCACGAATTACTGTTGCAGAGAGAGAATTTACCACTGTGTTGACCCTCCTCTATGAATATAATCCTCCCGGTAAAACCCACTTCCTTCATCATCCTCCTTATGCTTTCAATCCTTGGTGCATCAAGACCCCTGCCCTTGATTGAGAATGTGGAGGATTCATGCAGAAAGGTCTCCATCCTGAATGCAAAATATCCCGGGTATTCATTCATGTTCTTCTTCACGGCATCAGGAACCGGAAGCTTGTCAGGAAGGAACTTGCCGTAGAATTTCAGGGTTTGCATGACCCTGTCATAGGCTGAGAATGCCGACGGCATGGCTGAATCTTCCTGTGAGGCTATACTGCCGGTGAATTCGGAATAGCCATTCCTTCGTATGAGTTCCATATTCCTGAGAAGCATGCTGTTTGTCTTCTCCATGATCTTCTCCACCAGTTCAGCCCTGGAATCCAACGGGAAGGCTCCGGAATATGAGAGCAGGCCCATGGCAACGAAGGCATAATCTGACAGAAATCCATCTATCTTCTTCCCGTTTTCATATGATATGTGTATAACCTCGCCGTCCTGAATCAACCTGGAGGTAAGATATTTCATGAGGTCAGATGCAGCAGATCCAATGCTTTCGTCCATGGTAACGAAATAGGCCTCACTCAATGCAAACAACAGGAAGCCATTGAGGTCCGCACATACCTTGGTATCTGTAAGGGGTGGAACCCTCTTACTTCTTGCAGCCCTTAACAATACCAGGGAATTCCTTATTCGGGGAGTCATCCAGAACGTGCCCTGTTCAATTAATCTTGAGGTTCCCGATGAATCATTCTCAAGATAGAGTATGTTCCTGCCTGTGGAGATGCCTCTTGCCTCATCCATGTAGTTTCCATCCTCCCCAATGCTGAATACCTGCGCAAAATCACTAAAATTCTCCCCCAGTATGCCCCTGAGTTCATTTGCCGTCCAGGTATAGTACCTACCCTCTGCTCCCTCACTGTCTGCATCTATTGCCGTGTAATATCCACCGTCTGGAGACATCATGCTTTCCTTGAGGAATTTGACAATCTCAAAGATCATCTTCCTGTATGAATCATTTCCTGTGGACCTAACAAGCTGTGAGAGTGCATATATGAGTGATGCCTGATCATAAAGCATCTTCTCGAAATGAGGAATCTTCCAGCCTGTATCTGTTGCGTACCTGTGGATTCCCAGTCCAACATGGTCGTATATTCCACCCATCCTGATGGCAGCAGTTGTTCGTTCGGCCATCAGCAGGGCCTCACTTTCGTGAAAAAGTTCGTAATAGGTGGAAAGGAATGATATATAGTGAGGCGTGGGGAATTTCAGGCCACGACCGAAACCCCCGAACCCAGGATCATACATTCGTTTCAGCTGTGAGAATGCAAGATTTATGGAATCACCTGAAGCCTGGTATGTTGTTGTTATCTTCTTCATCTCTCCCCCATCTGCATTTCTCCGTGAGGTCTCGTAAATATTCTTTGGGTCGTTCTTCCAGATCTCACCGATGCTGCTCACAGTCTCGACAAGGCCCATGGTGCCGTGCCTGCTCTCCCTTGGAAGATACGTGAACGCAAATACCGGAATCCTGTCAGGGGTGAGGATAACATTGAGTGGCCATCCGGCCGAACCTATCGTTCTTGTGGCAAAGTCCATGAAATATGAATCAAGATCTGGCCTCTCCTCCCGGTCTATCTTTATGCAGACGAAAGTGGAGTTCATGAGCGCCCCCACATCTTCACGGCTGAAGCTTTCCCTCTCCATTACATGGCACCAGTGGCATGTGGAATAACCGATACTTGCAAAAATAAGCTTGTTCTCACTCCTGGCCCTGTTGAATGCCTCTTCTCCCCATGGATACCAGTCCACGGGGTTAGTTGCATGTTGATTGAGATAGGGACTCATTTCCCCCTTCAGATGATTCAGTTTTTCCGTCAAGATATCACTGAACAAGATGTGCACACTATTAATATTCTTTTATTATTCCGAAATGTGACAAAGATCGGCATATTCATAAGGCATGGAGAGAGCACTGCGAACTCCGGAGGCATTGTTTCTCATGATCTCGAAGGGTATCCACTGACTGCTAAAGGGATGAATGAAGCGAGGAGGGCAGGTGAAAATCTTTCCCCCATAAGCGGTACGGTAGACAGGTTTGTTGTCAGTCCACTTGTAAGGACAATACAGACCGCTGATGAGGTTGCAAAGGGAATGGGCTATGCCGGGAGCACCATTATTGACGAACGACTCAGGGAAACGTTCCTTGGACCTTATAATAACAGGCCCGTCTCTGAACTTCCGAAATTCCACAGATCCGAATTCGGCATTGAACCATTCGAGGAGAACGGAATGCGGCTTTATGAATGTGCACAGGATTATGAAGGAGTCTCAGTATTTGTTTCACATAACCTGCCAATAAAAGCCCTGATCTGCAAGATTCTTGACCTGGAAGAAGAGGATGCAAAGGGCGTGGATATAAGGAATGCAAGCATCTCAATCATAGATTTTGAAAAGGGGAAAGTTCTATGCATTGGTGCAGGCAGGCCTTCAGGCAGGACTCTCGACAGGATCAAGAACCGCCTGTGATAATAGAAAAATGAAGGAGCCGGCTATGCTCACACCAACTCCTATGACACCGAGAATGAGTGTACTTGAACTTCCCAGACCTGTGCCCCCTATGTACCCTCCAAGTGATGCTCCAATGCCATTTCCCACGAACTGCAACGCATAAAAGAAGCCTATATTGGAGCCGTATGATTCCCGCCTTAGGGATGAGGTAAGTGCAGGTATTGTTGAGATCTCGTACAGTGAAAAACCGATATAAAACGGTATGAGGAACAGGGTGATAATGGGGAATGGAAAGGAGAAGAATATTCCGGCAAATACCACCGCTATTCCCAGTGTTATTGTGACTGCTGAAATTCTCACAAAATTCATGTGCCTCCTGCGGCCGTAAACCTCACTGAGATAGAGCGCGACCATGCCGGAAAATATGACGGGAATAAGCAGCACGATCCCGTATTCCAGGATTCCAAATAAAATTCCTGCATATATCTGGATTGCGTAGACTATAATGAAACTGGCAATGCTGAACGTGAGTGAGCCAAGGGAGAGAAGAATTGTGCTCCTCTTTATACTGTACCCTGAATGAGGCCTGGGGACATGGCTATCCCTGACATAGCCGACTGCAATGAGCCCCACAAGCGCCATCACAGAAGAGATGAGGAAAATATTCCTTATATGAATTGCATAACCGAGAAGCGGTGAAAAAGCAGTTCCGAGCAGAAATGCAGCGCCTATTCCACTCCCAATAATTGCCATGGCGGTATTCTTACGGTCCTCAGGCACAATCTCCTGCGAGAGTGCAGTGATGGGGGAACTTACCGCTCCAAGACCTGCTATAAACCGGCTCCCTATAAGTTCGTATATGCTGGTTGATTGCCAGCTGAGAAGGTTTCCTATCATGAAAATAAGGAGTCCTGCCCGGATGATGCGTACCCTCCCATATCTGTCCGATAATTTTCCAGATGGTATCTGCATTATAGCCATTGATATTTCATATGCCGCCAGTGACATGCCTATGAGGAATCCAGAACTGGTGAATTTTGTTGCATAAAGGGCCAGTACCGGAATCACAAAGAAGACGCCACTGAGCCTTAGGAACTGGATCAGGGAAAGAATTGAAAGCTTTGTGAATGTTGTCCTGTCAAGCCTGTTGCGCATAATGATCATATATTAGCTTGACCAGCGGGGCTAAAGATGATGACAGTTCCTCGAGAAATGCTTCATCGTCACTGTCGAATGCATTCCTTGTATCGGAATCTATATCAATCTCGCCAACCGCAAGATCTCCATACTTTACTGGAACCACTATTTCAGAATTCGTGCTGACAAAACACGCAAGATATTCATTATTTGATTTCACGTCCTTTTCATTTACCGTCCTTTTCTCACTTATGGCCAGGCTGCAAAGTCCTTCTCCTATCCTTATCCTGGTATGTTCAGTTGCCTCTCCATGAAAGGCTGAAAGTATGAGATAATCACCTGAAACCACGTATATTCCGGTCCAGTTGAATTTTGGATTCCGTTCGCTCAAGAGATCGCATACTTCCTTCAATGTAGACACTGCAGAGTTGTAAGCGATCTCTCCTATCATGTCCTTCTGAAATTCCTCAGCCGTTACCATGGGATGAGATATTTCATTATTATAAATGATTAATGTTTCTTTGGGCCGAAAGGTTCCGATACTAATGAAGATCCCTGCATGATTTTGGCTTGCCGGGAAATGGATTGGATATGGCAGGCAACCTGCATCTCATTGAAGAAAAGGAGGGCTTCTGGAATTCAACCTCATGCAGAAACCACACTATGGGTTGCCTGTACAGTATATATCAATGATGGAAATATTATCGCGCCCACCCTTATTAAGTGCCGCCTCAACAAGTGAAATGCAAACCTTCTCTGGATCGTTCCTGAACTCAGAAACAATACTTTTGATCTCGCCACTGGTAACCATATCTGTGAGGCCATCTGAACACATCAATATGGTATCCCCACTGGATATCTTGAATTCGCCGGTGTCTACCTCCACTTCCTCGGTGATTCCAAGGCAGGAATAAATCTGGTTTGTTTTTGGCATCCTGTGTGACCTGTTTATAGATTCAATACGGGAATTTACACGCATGATAGTGCAATCTCCAGAATGCACAAAATAGCCCCTATCACCGGAAACCGCCACAAGAGTGAGGGTTGTTGCCATATGATCATCCTGCTCCTTTTTCCCGTTTGATTCCCTGATTGAAATGTTTGCCCTGTTGAGGGCCTTCACCAGAACCTTATCGTAGGGGACTCCGTCAAGTAGGAATGAAGCGTTTTCAATGAAATATGCAAATGCCCTCGTAACAGCCATATAACTTGCCTTTTCCCCATCCTTCATGCCGCCAAGTCCATCTGCCACTGCAGCAAATATTGATGATATATCCCTGTTTTCAGCATGGAACCTGTTTTCCGAAACAATGAGACAATCCTCATTATTCTCCCTAACCTTGCCTGCGTGTGTTATGGAACTGAAGATATACTTAGGCCTTACGGCCTCAACAACCTCTTCTGGTTTGGATTTGCCTTCATTTCGCTTTTTCCTGTTAATGAAACGTCTTACAGTATCAGAATTAGATTTCAACACATAATGATAATATGATGGGTTAATTAATTTTCTCCCTCATCCTCCAGTTTATCAATATAGGATGCCATATTACTCATCTTGCCTAATTCCCAGGTTCCTTCATCTCCCCTGTCAATTACCTGGCCTTTCTACTGGGACAAAATATGTTGAAACTGTCTTTCACAGGACAAAGACACGTAAGGTTTCGTACGGAATATTCCCTTGCCCGACTTTCGTGAACTGCCTGCCATTTCTGATTGGGAACCTCAAGAAGTCCCGTATATGCAGTTGAGGACATCATGAAATAATTGAGAAATCACTGTTTGCGGTTGAAATTCAGGTATCCCCCTTGAGCATGCTGATCCAGGGAAAATGCAGTTCCATATTCAGCACAGCTGGTCGGGAAGAGACTACACAGAAAGTCAATATTTAGGAGGTTTCCAATATGTTCATGAAGATGCAAAATCACCCGGAACAATGAGGTCCATCATTTTCGCCTCACTTAATGGATTTGAATTGGGAAGACGGCAGATTTACGGAATCTTATCAAGGACAGGCATCTCAGGGCACACGATTCCTTCCCTTCACTGAATCCACTCCTTTCGTGGATGGAATGAATTGCAATTCCTTAAGTTACATGCTACACTGGATTCCTCCCCTGCCACATCTCTGCCTGTATCAAATTATAATCGGAAGATTCGATGATTATGCTGAACTTTGCCCCGGAAGATACGATGGATCAGTGAAAAAACATGATTACCTGAGAAACGTTCCTCTTAATATCCCTCAGTGACCTGCCATGTTCGTAGTTCCAATATCCTGGCATTCCAATTGGCGACTATAAAAATCAGAATCAGTGCTGAATTATAATACAAAACTGAAAGCCAGGATAGCCCCTCCTGAAAAATCAATGTCGCCAGTTCTAACCATGCTAGCACTATCCTTAACCTAAAAAGGGAATCTGCAGGAATGGATACCGGATATTGAGCATTATCGAAATTAATATATATAAAAATTATATGTGAAATTGAATGGATATCAACTATGCACGTAGATACTGGAAAACCGGGTTAATATTAATGGGAATTTCCATAGTATCCTCAGCAGTTTCATATATATTTATTGACCTCTTCATACTGGTTCCCGCGACTTCCTCAAATCCAAATTTGGTACCTCTTGGTTTCTTCATCTATGGAAATCTTTTCCAGATACTTTCAGACATATTCTTCATTGTATTTGGAATCATGATCATTAGGGTCGCAGTGAGCCTTGATTATTTGAAAGCCCGTAGAGCAGGTTGGCCATTCATGGCAACTTTCATCACTTTAGGCATAGCTGACTTGATGTCGGCGATTCAGTCTTCAATTAAATATTACAAACCAGATTCACTGAATCAATATTATTCCCCAACCATTGCTTTTCATGCGACTCTATACGGGACGTTATTAATAGCAGGAGGAATTCTGGCAGGTACTGCCATACTCCTGATTCCAGGTAAAAGCAGGATCACAAATTTTGTCGCTCCTATATCTGGAATGATTGGAGGGGTCTTCATCTTTGTCGGAACTTATTCCGTTCCGAGTCAATTTAACATTAATAATTATTCTGGCCCCCTGGTATTTTTCAGAAGGTCATTCTTATCTACGTCAATATCTTCTTTCTTTATTCCCTCACACTTTTATTCCATATTTGGTTTCTTCGGATCATGGGAATTTTTGGGCCTTACAGCAGGACTCTTATTTGGTGCTGCTTTGATTATGCAGGGTTTTAATCTAATAAGACCCAAAACATTCAACCTCTTATCTCTTGTATCTCTCTTGTTGTTTTCAGCCGGTTCTATCTTACTTGGAATCAGTATCCTTACAATTAAGGCAGTAAATGACTTTTCTAAGGCAAACCCCCTATACGACTACGTG
>JAMCUL010000014.1:80950-82998 GCA_023381355.1 Thermoplasmatota archaeon
GCGGGACTTCCAAATGGAACTGCGTGGAATGTATCTTTATCAAATGGTTTCCATTCAGTAGAAATAACAGGAGCATCCTACACCTTTTTGTTAGGAGATGGAGATTATAGTTATACTGCACTGGCAAATTATAGCTATTATTCAGATACAGGTTCGTTTACCGTCAAGGGAGCCAATTTATCCATACGCTTAACTTTCATCAAAAGACCTGAATATACTCCTCCTGTATACATATCAAATAATGCATACCTGAACTACACATTCTCGATCAATATTCAGGCTACAACACCAAAATTCTTCGTTAATTATTCCATATCCCAAGTGAACAGATATAATAAAACGTATGATGTGGATGTAGTTTCGGATTTTGCTCCAATACCATCTGAATCTAACATCGTTTACAACTTTAGTTCCAGTTCAACGGTCATGCCTTTTTTTCCCAGCTCCTTAATGAAAAACATCACATCCGGAAAAATAAGTTCAGAATTGAGAGATTCAGGGATAACATCTATAATAAATACTACATATAATACGCCCTTTGGCGATGTAATCGCTTATGAAATTGCCTCGAATGTGACCACATGGTATGTATCAAGCTCTGGAATTTTATTATATATGCATTCATCTTCAGATAGCATATTTTCCAGTACAGAGGGTTCGACTGCCGTTTCTGGTATTTCATATTCCGTGACGCTGTCGAAAACAAATGAATATCAAACTGGAGCATTGAGGATTATACATAAACCAGTAAATTACATATGGTACATACCTGTTGGTTTAATTGCCGCGCTGCTGGTGGCTGTTCTTGTTGGATACGACACAAAGCTTCGCGGGAGGCATAAGAATCCCAAGGGGACGGGTTTGAAAGATGGGAGTAATGCTGATGGCAGTGCAACTGGTAAAGATGACATTTCTTCACTTAACAGGAAGAAGGAATTCCTAAAGACGTTACTTGATTCCGACCTGATAACTATGGAGGACTATAACGAGAAGATCAGTGAACTTGATAGAAAATAAGGCCGAAAGTACCCGGAGCAAACTGGGAACTCCCAAATTCTGAAAAATTCTATCTTCCTTATGAGGATATGTTTGACTGCCAGAAAACGTAACTAGAATCCACGATTACATTTATTTGTAGAATAACTGATTTACCAATCGGGCCTCCATATACACGACAATTGAAGGGCACGAATTAAGGTATTTCAGCGAACTGATTCCTTCATATAACACTGATGAGGAATCGTAGGCCCTTTATTCTGGCAGTTAAATCTTTGAGCATTTATCGTGTCTCAAAATGTGAAATAGAGCGCTTTCTCCAACATCTTACAGCAAATCCACAAGCCCAAGACATAATGAATATACAATAATTCCTCAACCTTCATTTGAACACATTCATAATCTATTCCATATCTGGAAAATAACAAATTTAAACAGGGGAACCGGTTCTGGTTGGAGAATGGTCCGTCCACATATATATTGACTGGAAATATTCTTCTGATAGGGATTTCATCGCCACAGGACTTTTCTTCTTCACTATCATGTTTTTAACAGGACTCCATGCAACAATCCTCACTGTAATTGAAACAAATGGCAAGCTCTGGAAGAGATCAATATGGATGAAGAATGCACCGAAATACCCGTAATGGCTGAACAGGTGTAAACGCCAAATTTTTCCATTTTATTCTTTAGGGCATTCTTTTATTTTATTATATTCCACAAATTAATAGTACGACTGAACAATTTCAAGGAAAAAAAACTTAATGGTAATTTAAATAACTTTACATGAATATCAATATTGCTATATAAATCCATATGAAGAGCAATATTATCCATGAGAGAAGTCTCTCAATTAACAACCTTTTGAATGTTTTTTTAAGATCCACGCTATGGTTTTGATGGATTTCCTTGTGATATAAAATTTCATCAATAAACCAGAGTGCGGCGCCAATCACGATTGTGAAAATGGCGAAACCCATGACTCTCTGAATAAGATAGTATGGCTGATAAACGTCGATTAAAGGATACTGGAGATAGAAATAAAAGCCAAT
>JAMCUL010000015.1 GCA_023381355.1 Thermoplasmatota archaeon
CTCAATAGTTAATGCATTCAACTCAAAAATATTTATGTCAGTGTGAACTACCCTTTAAGGGCTCGTGGCCTAGTCTGGATAAGGCACCGTCCTTCTAAGTCGGTGATCGTGGGTCCGAATCCCACCGGGCCCGCTCTCTATACGGTTTAGGTTATTTTTTTGTGCAGGGTTTTTCATTTTTTCTTTATATACTCAGGGTTCGATTTTTGGAATATATTAATGTAAAGATAAAATAATCACGGCCTCACGCTTCATGTTTATCAACAATTTCTTTTATTGATTTATTGGAAGTATGCGATAGTTCCTCTACGAGTTCGGGAATTTCATAGATTAACTTTGCAAAATATTTACGGTTAAAGGCATGCTTCTTAGGGTCAAAATGCGCACGAAACCTGTTTTCCATTTCCTTTTTTAGCGCAAGGCGTTCAACAGATAAGAGTTCAACAAACGCCCACACTGCATAGAAATCTTTTAAGTTTCTCGGCACGGACATAAATTCGACTGTGTACTTCCAGAAATTTTCCTGGACAGATTCTGGTGAAAGTATTGCGTCTTTTATTCCGAACCCCGTTATTGACGACCAGAGACCCATCAGGCTATAGAACCCTTCCCGAAAGCCAATAACATCAGGCCTAAAATCATGCATTGTTACGAGAATCTTCCTGATAGCCTTCGACGATCTGTAATTAATGTAAAATCTGTTACGGCTTTTCACTATTAGCCCTTCTTTTACAAGGCGGCGCAGGTGATAATCGACTGCTTTAGTGCTAATTGGTTGTTTTACCTTTGTCCTCCTGTATATGCTCTTTATCTCCTCAGAAGTGTTGTGCCCATTCATGATATCCATAATTATGCTAAAACTCGTTTCGCCTCTTTTGCCATGGTCCCCATAGTCCATTGCATGGTAATGTAACAAACTATACTTTAAGCTTTTTGTAAACGCAAAAATTATTGACGAAGCAGTTAAATACGATATGACCGTGAATATAAGGCTAACTAATCTTAAAAAAATGGCAATAAAATTACTTAATATACAGTTTACGCTATACTATGCATGGCAAGAAAAATCAAAAGGCATGCACAGCTGATCGGAGACTACTCGTACTATGTTTCGCTGCCGAAGCATTGGGTTCTCGACAACCGCATAGACGAAGATCCGACTGTTTTTATTGAACTAAAAAACCGGAAAACGCTGATTGTAACGCCGGCTAAGGAGGGACAGAAACGAGATTAAAAACTTTCAACGTTGACTCTATCATCTGCAATCGTGATCTTGATCTGGTCCTTATCGCTGAAGGGAAGGTCACCGGCAAGCCGCTTAGACACATAGATCATTCCTTCACCCCTGGTTCCAATATGAAAACTCCCAGTTCCTCGTTTCTCGGTCATTCTTATGAAAGTATAAGGAAAATTTTAAACTTATACTGCCAGTCTGAAAGGCATTATTATGCCAACGACCGGAGGAGACACGGAATAGCTACTTCTCAGTCCCCTTCAATTTTAGTTCGTTCAGCGCAAAGTTCACTGCATGCGAAAGAGACGCAAAACGCTTCTTTTTTACTTCTTCTTCTGCCCACGCCAGCACTTCCTCATCCAAAGACACTGATACTTTTTTCTTCATCACTAATGAGCATCGCATACGCCTTAATAGTAGTTATTGCTACTGAGTATGTAAAAGTAGTAAAGGTTAATAAAGAGGTAGGTATTACTTGGTAGGAAGAAGTGAGAATATGGACGAAGACATGATCAAGATAAGCGTATCAATAAAACGTGAGGAACGGCAATTCTTGGACGAATTAGTAAGCACGGGTAGAGCGGCAAGCAGATCCCACGCCGTAAGGATGGCAGTTCGTAAACTGGAGGATGAAAGCCATGGACGTTGATATAAAGCCCTTGAAACAAAAGGCGATAGTATTCCCGGAGCCTTTAAAATCACTTATTCTGAGCGAGCCGGATATTCTCGATGCAAGCGACTTCATTTCGAAGCTGGGAACATGGCTGAAACTTGTTAAAATAAGCGAGAAACAAGGGGGTAAACCCTAATGAAAAATAAGGAGGTAAAAAAACATGAATGAAAAACAGGGAGGGAGCAGGTTCTCCCTCGAAAGAGGAAACGAGATTTCCAATAAATATAACATTGACGAGTTAATAAATTTACTGATATTCACGGAACCAACCCAGCAGGCATTGGCCTTAGAGTACGGCAAGATAGGCTTTAAGGTTTTTCCGTGCGATCATAACAAGGCTCCCATAGTGGACCGCTCACTCGGGTTCATTCGGGGGCATAAGGATGCGACCAACGATGCAAGGCTCATCATTAAAACGTGGAGCAGGTACCCGAACGCAGCCATCGGTTGGGCCATCCCTAAGGATGTCATGGTGCTTGACCCGGATGTCAGGAAGGATCAAAACAAAAGGCCAGTGCAGGTAGATGGGCATTTGGATAAAATAGGCATTCAATCTTTGCGAAAACTCGCAACTGAATTGAATATAGAACTTTCTGAATTATGGACACTGATCGCAGAAACTCAGTCAGGAGCGAGGCATTTCATATACAGAATGCCCGAAGGAGTGTATTCTTTTTGCCGTACCCATGCAATGGAAGGCCTTGACCTGAAGGGGGAAGGGGGTTACATCATATTGCCCAATTCAGAGGGGCAATTTGGGAAATACAAATTTCTAATTCCTACTGAAATAAGGCCCATTCCGGAACCCTTACTGAAGTGGGTCCTTCAATTCAGGGAACCAAAGGGAGAGTTCAGGAAACTACCAGCCGGAAGCGCCAATATAGACAGAGAGGAGATCATTACGATCCTCAAACCCTACTGGGCAAAAGGAGACGGCCGGAGAAATGACCTTACCATGGCCATTGCAGGTTTTATAGCAAGATCCGGAGGATCTGAGGATGACGCTACCTTCATAATTTCTGAACTTGCAAGAATGACAGGCAAGGGAAGGGATCACGTCTCGGGGGCTAAATATGCTTTCCGCAGAGAAGGACCAGTCAAGGGATTCAACTCGCTTGCTCAACTTATGGAGGAAATCGAAGAATCAAAGGAGGGAACCGAGCAATGACAAAAAGCAACACAGAACGGGATATAAACAATTTCAAAAATGCAGTAAAGGCAAAGGATAATAGCAGGCCAATCCGCGAGGGGTTGAAAGTCTTAGCGGATAATGGAAGATTCACAGAGAAGGATAAAAAATTAGGAGAAGTGCTACATGCCAAGAAATCCCTGAGCTATGAAGAGCTCAAGTTAGCCAAGAAGATGCTGAAGGATTACGGCGCCGTTCTTGACCCTGGGCTTTATCTTGACATTGTGAATTATGAGCCCGATAAACCGATTAAGACGAAGTCAAGTTCCAAATCCATAGAAAGCCTAACCGGACAGTTCTTCAGCACTCCTCAGGGCCTAAAATTCTATGTAGAAGATGAAGGCATACCTATAGAAATCGAATCAGAATCGTTTGAAGGCTTGATTTCTGACAGGAAATACAATGCTGGCGAGGGGCTGCCGTCAGGGGATGAAATAGCAAGCATAAGAAGGCTTGCAAGGTATTGGGCTTCCAGGAACCTGCGAGAGATAGGCGTAAGGACTGCGAAATTCAAGGACGGTATTATCTATGATCCGATAAGGCCGGATGGGAAGGTTTATTTTATCACCAAAGAAGGTTGCGAGATTAAGTCCTCGGACCAGCCATATACTGTGAGATATACCGGCATGCTTGAATCTGTAATTGAGGACGGGGCGCTTCAGGACCATCTTGACCTTGTACGCCTATGGCAACTTGATTCTAAAAGCGAAATTCTTTCAATGGGCCTTGATTTTTCACGCTTTATTCCCGACATTCCCCATGCCATTGAGAATATAGACGGACCCCATGGAGCTGGCAAGACTTCATACACTGAAATCCATAGGTCCTTATTTGACCCTAACGGGGCCCCTACGCAATCATTAAAATCTGACGAAAGGGACCTTTCCATATCTGCTGTGCATCAAGGCATGATTGCATTCGACAACGTGAACGCTGCGCTTCCTGATTACATATCTGATATTATCTGCCGGCTTACCACAGGTCAGGGGTTCAGGACAAGGGAACTGTACACCAACACGGGGGAAGTTATCCTAAAGCTGAAACGCCCCATAATCATTAATGGGATAAACAGGGCTTCATATAAGCCGGATTTCATAGACAGGGAATGCCCCATACATCTCGGCGTTATGCCAGAATCAAGGCGCATGACCGATGCCGATATCCGGGCGAAGGCAGAAGCCCTTATTCCCAAAGTGAGAGGGTTCATTATCTCCATAATTCCCAAGGCCATGGAACTGTACTCTCAAGTTGAATCTGAACTTAGAGGAAAACTTCCAAGAATGGCCGACTTTGTTATATGGGGGGAGTGCGGAATCCGGGCGATGGGATTCCCGGCCATGTCCTTTTATAACGCATACATGGAAGCAAAGCATGAGGAAACGGTGGATGTTGCAAGAGACACGCTTATAATATCGGCTATACAAGGGCTTATGGCTAACCGTGAGGAATGGGTAGGAACCACGAAAGATCTACTCGATGAACTCGAAAGATCCGTTACAGAAAATCAGCGTAAATCGAAGGCATTTCCAAAGGATGAAAGAAGACTGGGGCGGGTATTGCGTGAGCTTATCCCAACATTCCGGGAGATTGGTTTAGCAATTGTCGAATTAAAGAACAATAAACACGAGAAAAAAATATCAAAAATAGGGGAAACATACAAAGTTAATAGCACTAATAGCACAAATGAAAATGACCCTTCAAATATCGGGTTCGCCGAGAATAAAAATAACAAAAATACGGATTTAGGAAATTCGTTAATTTCATCGAACAGGGAACCTGAAAAACACAAAGTGCAGAACGAAAGTGCTATTAGTGCTATTAACTACCATGAATCGGGGGACAACAAAGACAATAAAGTGAATACCAAATTGAAAGCAGATACTTTAAACACCGAGTTTTTGAAACCCCATGAAGGAGATAATGAAGGTATATCGGCAATTGACGAACACACGAATACTTCCTCCATAAATTATGGAACGCTTGGACATCACGATACAGAGTTAGGAATTGATGCAGTAAATTCCAATGTCAATAGCGAAAATCCGATCACGATCGACCAGGGCAACGAAATAAAGGAAACGATAATAGACATAGGGATTCACGTAAAACCTAACGATTGCGGACCTACAAGCGATTCGAAATTTTATCGGATTGCCATCCCTGACACATACTACAAACAGAACAGCGACTTTGTGGACAAAACCATGCAGGAATTCGGCTTTGTTAAAATAAGCTCAGGAGCGCTTGGAACAGTGTTTTTCACAAGGACAATGAAAGGAGGCGCTGATCAATGAGTTCAGATTTCCATGAATTGATCGGGATCACAATTTCAGTAAAGGTAATATCGCACAGGAGGGGGCCGTACACAGTAACAGGGGAATTAAAGAGGGTAACATGGAAGCACATAATACTGGCATCTGTTAGGACGGGATATTTACACAGGATATCCCTTGATAGTATTCTTTCGGTAACCGAAATTGAACCGGAATTCAAGATCCTTAATTTTTTACAGGATGGCATGGAGCAGCCTTATGCTCCAAAGAGGAAGTGATCGAATGAATGAACATTGTATAAAAAATTTGAGGAACCAAATTATAGAATCGCCTGGTCCACTCCCAGAAAGAAAAAACCCGCATATGCCATGGGAATTGGAACCTGATACAGAGGTACCAATCATACCAGAGGATCCCGGCGATGTATCAGATGGTGAAGAAACGCCAATAATCTCTATGATGGAAGTGATAGAATGAACATGAAGGAAACAATAGTAAAAGTATTCAGGAAGTTTGTAAGCCTTATTCCTGAAGGCGTAAAGGGAAGGCAAAAGCCAGTAACGGAAAGAATAACGGAGGCAATGAAAGAATGATAAGGGACGGAATGAAGGAGGCTAAAAAGGAGATTTCGAACCCCAGGAACCATGAAAACATGGAACCGTTAAACACTTCCCATATAGGCAGATCGGTAACAATTACCATGGTGAATGGGAGGATCGAATCAGGCATATTGAAGGCAGTCGGGGCTTACATGATCAGCATCAATGGAGCCAATGGAAGGGACCTTATCATAAACAAAGGGGCCATAATCACGGTATCGGTGATCTAAATGTCATTTCATTTAAAATCACTTCAAAACCATTACGCCAGTGCTCATGTGAGGAGTCGTCATATATGGCATTACTGCTTTCTTGGGCAACACGAAAAATGTGCAGTTTACGGATCCTTAGTTAGGAATGAGGGCGATCCAAGCAAAACTCATGTAGAGAAATATCAAGGGACGGGCCTTGAAACTGTCTTTTGCGAATGCCCTTGCCACAGTAAGAGGGGGTTATGATCCTTGTTTCCGTTTCGTAAACTGGACCCCCCTGATAAACTGGAACCGCCTTTCAGTTGGCGTGGACATAAGGTCAAGGTTCGGATAGCATTGGGGGATGCGGAGTCGTTTTATCAAGGAACCCTTGAAAACATTTATAGTGACGGCTTGCTGATTCAAATAGCCAATGCCGAGATATTTGTTCCTCAATCATCCGTCGTGGCGATTGAAAAGGAAATAAATCCGAGGGGAGAGGCCCAACGGAGTGATACGATTTGATTTAAAGCCGCATTGGCGTTTTTGATTTTCCCTGCGCACGTTATCTATACAGTTTTCTTATAAGGAAAAAAATCGTTTCGGCATTTCCCAGCTGGAATGTCGTTACGGCATTTTAAATGTAAATGTCGTAAACCTTAAAAATCTGGCACCACGTTTAAATTACATTGTTTTTCGCTGTTCATTCAGGAACGGAAATATCGGTTTAAAGAGTAAAATTTGGTACAGTTTTTTAACCTAAAGGATAAAGGATTAATATATGCCACTAATTTAAAACGATTTAAGGCGCATTGAAAGTATATGGCGATAATATCTATCAACTATGGCGATTTCTTTAACTGGTCCTCGTTCTGATGTGCCTTTAAACCATTCCTTTGATAATCTGTATCTTCTTTATATTGTAAGACTAAAAGTTTAAAAAATTGATAGTGCACTTTCATGATGATGACGCAACAAAACGTTATGAGGGAAGTTTGATAACTGCCTTGTCTCCCCTTGGGTATATCTGCACCAGTTCCCATCCCTGGTTTAGATATGTTTCAAGATCTCGTTCAGGTATGGTCTTATGCTTGTTGCCATTGTTAAGGATCTGCGCTTTCTTGTCCCTGAATATCTGCTTTAACCTTTCCAGAAGTTCGTCCCTCTCAAAGCCCATGAGTTCCTCTCTTTCCTTGTCTGTCAGGTTCATGCCGTATGCAGTCTCAAGGATCATTAATGCTGTCTCCTTCATTGTGTTGTTTGTTATCTTAGCTACGTCCTCTTCCTTAATGCCATGTTCTTCAGTCTCCAGATACCTTACCGCTTTGGCGTACTGAACTCGCATGTCATCGATAACGGTTTCAGGAAGAATACCGTGGTTTAGGGTATATTCATGTTCCATATCACCCGTATGGCCCATCCAGAATACTCTATAATCCCTCTTGAGTCCTGTCTTGCTCTCGGCTTGAAGTAGTTGAGTATCAAAATACTTCCTAAGGACATAGGGCCTTTGGATTAATCCCGATCTCCTTATGGTATTTCTTATTAGGTCCCCTATGTTTGTAGTCGCTATGAATGGCACAGACTCCCTTATGGCCTTCTTTGATGGGGTTATAATTGGAGAATCTGCTCTTATTTGCTCGCCATCCTTCATGCGCTCTTCGAGATATAATTTAAGATACCTTGCTCCTTCCTCGCCAATGAATGAGAAATACTCATTATCTTTCTTAGACAGTTCAGATCGTACTACCAATCTGACTGGCACCTTTGTAAATGACACGGTCCCCTCTTTTATCTCCATATCAGGAATATCAGATACCCTTAGGCCATCAGATCCGGTATAATTTCCAAGAACCTGAGGC
Organism: Thermoplasmatota archaeon; assembly: GCA_023381355.1. Taxonomy (GTDB): domain Archaea; phylum Thermoplasmatota; class Thermoplasmata; order Thermoplasmatales; family Thermoplasmataceae; genus Cuniculiplasma. Next base: position 8,022 of record JAMCUL010000015.1, read on the forward strand.
CTTACACCCGAAAAAGCCATTATGGCGCATGCTAATCTTTCCCTTGAATCGCCTGCGAGGAATATATTCTTAAGCTCATCCTGAGTAGGAACTCTCTCATTCTTCAGGGATGGCCTTGCGTTGGTCCCTTTTATCTTTACCTTCCTTGTTACAGGAACGCCATGGAAAGCGTACCATGATCTGACTGGCTTAATGAGTGCTTGAAGGTATGAACCCGATCTTTCTTTCCCGTCATGATTTCTGAATGCACCTATAAAATCCACAAGGAGATCATTCCTTTCCTTGTCGCTGAGATTAAGAAGCTCCCCCGGCGACTTCTTTATAAATTCGCAGAAAAGGCCGAGCCTCCTGATACTCGTGTCTGCCGTTATTTGTGAGCCTTCCTTTATGTTGTTATACCATCGCCTTACATCTGGATCCTTCAAAAGGTCGAAGTGTCTTCGCTTTCCTGTCATACTTGGACAAACGCAGTTTATTAATAAATTTTTTCAACCTATACCCAATAAGAATTAAATCCCACCGAGCCCGTATGAATATTGGTTTTTTTAAGGTTTCACACATATAAAATAAGAACGGAAATAGACCTAATTTTTTGTTAAAAACGATACTTTTTGTAGCAACATAAGCTAATTATCTATCTTTTTAACTGAGATTATACACTACGTTTTTGTAAGAAAACTCAAGACAAAACCGGAACCTATCTTGCCAAGGTACACAATAAGAGGGCGGAGGGAAATGTGAAACAGGAATTCATAAGATATGTAAGCAAAGAGATAAACAACTACGTGGTGCGGAAAGTGCCGTCTGATGATGTGAGAGCAATATAGGTTCGCAGATCACTGGACGTTGAGATCGTTCACAGGATATCATCCAGTCTGGGAATAAACGCCATGATTTCCAAAGATGTATCCATCATGGTATATTCACAGCTTCTTGATCGCCCTGCAATAAACCGGATGCCTGAATATCAGCTGGAGACAGAGATACTGAGGTATCTTGACATTGAGAGTGCTGATACCGTTGATCTTTATGAATCACTGCAGGAAATAAACGATATGGATTTCTAGGCCATGGAGGAAAAGCTAGCATCTATATTCCTTGGCATAGAGAAGGATAGACGATCCGTAATAATAGACGTGACTAACACATACTTCATAGGGGATTCCATTGATCCGAGAACGAGAAAGGGAAAGGGGGGCAGAATAAAGAAGCCTATACAGATAGCTCTCGTTGTGACGGGAAAGAGAGTTTTCCCGCTATTCCATCGCAATATACCTGGGCAATGTTTCCAACAGATCCATCATGGACGATATTGTAAAGGATCTATGGTTCAAGGATTATACTGCAATTATCATAGATTGGGAAGTGTCACATCTAAAGAGAATAAAATCCATGATTGAACTGGAATTCACCATGATCAGAGGTCTAACGAAAATACCAGACCTGAAAAGGGATCATCGACGGAATCTACAGAACACAAAGGTATACTGCACCGAGGTCACTTTCCTTTCTGGCAGGCTTGTCGTCGTATATAACCAAGCCATGGAATCCCTGAAGAAGGATCATTATTATGAACATTCTTCAAATGAGGATATAGCGAAATATCTTGGGTATTCCCTCATATTCCACAATTGGGATCTCGGCATTGACAATGTCCTAAGAAAATACTATGACAAGGATTCCGTGGAGAGGGTATTCAAGCAGATGAAAGGCGTTCTTGACCTGAGACCTGTGAGGGTGTTGCTGAAGCCCTATATCGAGGGTCATGTGAAGATATGCTATCCAGCATATTCCATACTCAGTTCTCTTTCTTACATACTGGAGACGAAGGGAATATAAGGACCGGAGGCCATCGACACAATGAGAACCTGTTACATGGTATATCTGGAGGATCAGAAGAGTCAGATCAAATGGGAATCAATGGTTGCCCTGTCGGTAGTACAGAAGCAAATCTTAGATGTAGTGATCAAAAATACATAAAAAGTTTAGTAATTAACCGATCTTAGGTCAAAAGATTATTCATGCATATGCGTATGGTACCCACTCCCTCAGATCGTTCGATCGAGGGAAGCCTTGAAAACGTAAGGCTACCTCTTACCCCCCTCGGATCTATAGATATAGGATAACTTCAAAGATGTGCTTGACGGATGACCATCATGGGGTGGCTGCCTTAGATTGCTGTACCTTGTCTAACTGTGAAGCGAAACAGAACTACCTACTCAATCCTATTATCTCTGTGCGACATTTATCTTTTTATTCGGAATCATTAAATATAACCTTTGATTAGCTGAATCGAGGCTGATTTAATGATAAGCGGAAAAGACCTTGTAGAATATATCATAGGTCATTTCGACCAGGTGAAGGCGAAGCAGCTTCAGAAACTGGCATATTTAACCGAACTGGATTATATGAAAAAACATGGTGAAAGATTGAGTGATCTGGAGTTCAAGAGGTATTATTTTGGTCCCTATTCGGAAGGAATAACGGAGATAAAAGAAGAGGATGAAAATATAGTTACTACATCCAATACTATCTATAACGCAAAATTTTCAAGGTTAATAAGCAAAGATGGCCAAGAGAATAGGATAGAACAATCTATTAAGGAAGAGATAGACCATATTCTATCCAAATATGAAGGCCTGAGCGGGGCTGAACTTGAGAAATTGGCAGATGAAACCGAGCCCTTCATCGATACCGAGGAACTTGAAGAAAAGATCGATCTGGATGGTTATGCGGACCACTATAAAGTTTTGCTGAGCGAAGACTTGTGGACAAAGGCTATAAAAATGGGAGATGAAAAGAAAAAGGAAGGGGCTGGAAAAAGAAAGATACTAAAAAGTGATTCCGAAATAGATCTTTTATTTTTTTGAGTTCTTATGACATGCAGCGAGTATTATGTTGACATAAGCGGTATCGAAACCGAATTAAAGAAGGTCAAGGACAATGGAATTAAGGATCAGATTATTAAAAAGATAAAGAAAGTGAAGGCTAACCCAACAATAGGAGAGAAGAAGAAATATAACCTTAAAGATGAATACGTTGTCAAAGTCAACCATCAAAGGATGGTGATATTTTACCACATAGAAGAAGACTGCATCATTGTCTTTGATCTTTTTGAGAGACACGATCAGGGCTATAGAAATACCTTTTAAAATCTAATAGACAAACTGACAGAATGTAATATTACATCTGTATTACAAATATGGAATATTGGGGTAATAAACGATGAAAGAATGAAAATGTAAAGCGGCATCGGCTGCCCTCCTATTGTTATATATATGATTCGATAGGGGGTCCCCTTATCTTACCCAATTGCGATCTTATGGATAATTATCGAAAGAACACAGAAAGGATTACAGAAAGAAACCACGCAGATTCCGATGTTTCTCCCGAAACCTTTGGTAGCATGGTATACTATACATGTAAAAAAAGCCATAATTCAGGAGTGGCATGTTTTGATGTTGACTCTCCTATTATTATATACAGATGATTCAAAAAGGATTTCATGGCCGGAGTTCGTGCCACTTTAAATACCGGAGTTGAAAAAATACATCGAATCATTCTCTCGACAAAGGATAAATTTCATGAAACATAAAAAGATGACTCCTAAGAACAATCTAAGGAGGCTGTGAATAATGGAAGAGTTTGAGAAGGGGGATATGTGTGAAATTGAAATGTGGACAATGAATATTTCATAGAATGTCATGCTAAATAAACATAGATAGTCCCCGAAAACCAGAGCATATCAAGAAATAGATATACCATGAACGTGATCTGGAACAGGATATGAAAACAGTAAAGATACTAAGGTTTCAACAGAATATGGAAACAGATTAAGATGATTTGCGTTTAAAGCATAAGGGTATGACAATGGGATAGATGATTGAATAACCGCAATAAATGGGGGATAGATAGTAAGAATATCTTCCATTTGCTTGGAAATATTTTTAAAGGTACGAAGCATACAGATGCGGTTGCATGGGAAGTATAAGATCACAATACGTAAAGAAAATCGCAATAGATCTGGTTAATACAAGACCTGATATTTTTTCAGAGAATTTCCATAAGAATAAGGAAATCGTAATAAAAGTTGTAGAAGGAGCATCCAAGAGGGATATGAATCTCATAACTGGATACTGCACAAGATATGTAATCAAGAAGAGGAACAGAGCAGCGAAAGAAGCTGAATTTACAGGACAGACTGTAGAATAAGTAAGCATGCGGCTATGACGTTAGCCTTTAAACGCCAGCCTGGCTGATAACGTCTATCTTTAGATTTGGAGTATTGGGATAGATGGGATATTTAATTTGGGAAACATTCATTCAGGTTGCAGGAGTTTTCTTATTAGCACCACTCGTTGCAGGAATTTATGAAAATTTAAAGGCAAAAACGGAATTCAGACGTGGTCCAAGCATCTTCCAGCCTTATTATGACCTTGCAAAGTATTTAAGAAAGGAGAATTCCTACACTGTTGAATCAGCCCTTGTTTATAGATGGGCACCGATCGTTTCTTTCTCTGTCCTATTCACAATTTCGTTCGTGATTCCTGTTATTCTTCCGTTTCCTACCATGTTTGCACCGATGGTTGACTTCTTAGGTGGAGCTATGCTCTTTACTCTCTCCTCAGTAATATTGATCTTGGGAGCGATTGCCTCAAACAACAATCTGGCCATAATGGGTGCGTCAAGATCAGCGTCGTTTTCTGCACTCGCAGAGCCGACACTGATCCTTGTCTTCTTCTCAGTGGCATTAGAAACAGGGACGGACAATCCTTATATTACTGCATCCTTCGTTAGTTCTGGTTCCTCTATCTACCTTTCACTTACACATCTTCTATCAAGCGTTGCATTTTTCATGATATTCATCTTCGAAACCGGAAAGCTTCCTGTTGAGAGTTCTGGTCTTTCTGAGATGGGAATGATCGATGAGGGCAGGAGTTATGAATATGGGGGAAGAAATTTATTCTTTATTAAATATGGTGGATATGTAAAACAGTTCCTACTTGGTTCAGTTCTACTGAACGTCTTCATTTTCCCCTGGTTCATGCAAACAGGTCTTGCCGGATCGGTAATGGATGTATTTATAATGATTGGGAAATGGATAATTCTGATACTAATTCTCGTGTTCATGGAACAGGTTCTTGCCAAGGTCAGGCTGTTCAAGATCGCTGATTTTCTTGCGATCTCATTCACCATGTCAATTCTTGCACTGGTAATGTTTATACTTGGAGGTTTTGCGCTGTGACGACATTGAATGAGTTTCTCGATTTCCTTGCCGCCCTGATGCTTCTCATAGCAATCTGGGCCCAGGTGGGGAGTTATGTGATTTCAAAGATACAGGTGATAGTGGTTCAAACATCCGTTCTTTCAGTATACACACTGATAAGCGGAATATATACCCTGAGCCTTGACCTCGTAATACTGGCGATCCTGATCATATTCCTGAGGGGAGTCCTTACGGCAGCTATACTCCTGAGAAAGTTTCCCGCACGTAGCCAGTTGATTAGGGAACGATCTACAACAGTACCATCGGTAATAATACTGAGCATTGTTATGATAATTGTTACACTTGTGGTATATCAATTTGCAATTTTTCCAATAATGGAAACGGCATCAAGCGGAATACTGACGAAAGCAAATCCCCCTGTCACAGCAATAGGTTTTGTCATTGTAATACAGGGGATGCTTCTGATCGCAACCAGAAAAAGTAAGGTAAGCCAGTTTACCGGATACATAGAGGTTGAGAATGCAATGATCCTTCTGAGTCTCGGGATTTTTCCACTGCCCCTGATAGTTGAAATAAGTGTCCTGCTGGATGTTCTGGCCCTTGTAATAGTTTCATCCGTACTGTTATCTGGAAACATGACATCAGAAAGGATAGAGGAGCTGGTTGGATGAATATCTATCTTATCATGATATATCTGTTGCTTATATTACCGCCGATTCTATCTATATCATATTTCACAAATCACACCCAGATCGTTTCAATGATCGGTTCCCTTCTGACCGTATTTCTGTCGGTACTTATATTGTTCATACCACTTTCTGTGTATTCGTACTTTGACATTAACCAGGTAAATAGGGTTCTTATAATTTCTGTATCCGCAGTCTATTCCATGTCAGTATTCTTTGCATCTACATATCATAAGGGAATAAGCAATCCTGAACATCTCCAGATGCATTATTCACTGATGCACCTGTTCACCTTCACCATGCTTTTTACCCTTCTGATAAACAATTTTGGCCTCATGTGGATTGGAATTGAGGCAACAACGGCATCCAGTGCTCTTCTCCTGATTATTGAAAGGGAGCGAAACCAGATGGAAGCTGCATGGCGTTATGTGCTTATAGTATCAACCGGGTTGACAATAGCACTGATTTCAATCATCCTTCTCTACCTTAATTATGATTCACTGGATGCCTCATTCATCATTTCTGGTGGTCACGGTGTATCCCTGTTACTTTCAGTAGCAGGTGTAACCGCATTGATCGGGTTTGGCACAAAAATCGGCATATTCCCGATGCATACATGGTTGCCCGATGCGCATGGGGAGGCACCTTCGGAGATAAGCGCAATGTTTTCCGGTATTCTTCTGCCAGTTGCTGCCTATGTACTTTACCGTTTTTACCAGGCGACAGTCACGCCAGTTGTGAGCGAACTCTTCCTGTTTTTTATACTTTTCACTGTTATTTTTGTTGCCATAATAATGCCCTCACAGAGAAACCTGAAGAGGATGTTTGCATATTCAACAATGGAAAACATGGCTCTCATATTACTTGGACTCATTACCGGAGGTCTTGCACTGATAGGCGCAATATTGATCATTATAACGCACGCATTCGGGAAATCAGGTGCATTCTTTACATCTGGGAATATCATAAAATCATATGGAACAAAAGATATGGATCACATCAGTGGTTTGAGGGACAGGATGCCCTCTAGTGCTGCTACGCTTCTCGGTTCATCACTGATAGTTACAGGCGCACCACCTTTTACTGTTTTTGCAGGTGAACTACTGATATTTTACCAGCTCATAAAAAACGGGAATTACCTGGCGGTTGGAATTATAGCAACATGTTTGCTTGTAATATCCCTGTCCGTTATTTCAAAGGTCTCAAGGATGATTTTCGATGGGAATGAGAAAGTGGCGGAAATTTCCAGAATAGACATGACCCAGGGGTCGGTAGCAATGATATCATTCCTTCTGGGTTTCTCTATTACCGTATTCTTTTTGGGAGGATTGATATGATGGCTTTAGACACAGTATCTGGTTATTTCACCAGGGATGGCCGCTCATACTGCATAATTGATTCGGACAGGGAGTTCAAGGAGTGTACTGATGATATCATCGGTACTCTTGATTATTCTGAATCCTTCAGGAGGATTTACAGTCATCCGGTCAGTGGTGAAAATGTGTTCAAATTCAATTATGGGCCAAGTACTGGCGGGATGATAGAGACTCTGGATCTTAAGATTTATACCTACGGGGAGAGGATTCTCTCACTCGATGTCCTGCCCGGATATAAGCAGAGACAAATCAGAATCGCAGGGGAAAGCAAGGATTTGGCACTTCTGCGGATTGAACGCTTAAATGGTTTTCACAGTTTTTCATACAGCACCCTCTTTTCATCCGCAGTTGAAAGAATGCTGGAAATACCTGTCAGCCAGGAAGTAAGGTACGCAAGGATAATCCTGCTTGAAATTGAAAGGATAACATCACATATATTCAAGACTGCAAGACTCTGTGAATCTGCTTCCCAGAACATTGCCTCGTATGCCCTCATGGGACTGAGAGAAAGGCTTATGAGGGCAATTGCGGAAGGCACAGGCCATCGCTATTTATTTGGTGTTAATAAAATTGGAGGTTTAAGGAGGAAGATCGATCTGGATAGGATTGTAAAAGTGGCAAGGGGAGTGGTAAAGGAGTATGTAAACATCAGGAATGGTCTCTTTGTATCCAGAATATTCATAGACAGGATAGAGAATACCTGCAGGGCTGAATATTCATTTGCCCGTGGACCGGTTCTAAGGGCTGCAGGCATAAGGTATGATTTCCGCATGCATGACCCATATTATTCTGGAATCGACTTCACCCCCGTTACGCAAAATGGCGGTGATTCACTTTCGCGTTTTCTTGTCTTTTCTGAAGAGGTTGAAAGATCAATGGAAATTATAGAAAAATGCATGACTCCCGGTGAACGGGGCAATTTCTTAATTCCATCTCACGAGAATGAGGCCTACGGAATAGAGACACCCTCAGGTGACGCAAGAATGGTTTTCAGTATAAATAATGACCATATAGGACATATTTATCTGCGAACGCCATCTATACTTAATCTTGAAGCCTTTGCAAGGGGCATACGTGGCAATGTGAAAACCGACATTCCATTTGCCCTTGAGAGTTTCGGGATATGGGTTAGTGAGCTGGGTGATGTGGCATGAAATTATGGCCGCTAGAATCCGCGAAGAAAGGCATTCTGACAACAGGATTCCCAAAGAAGAAAAATGAAACGATCTCGCCATGGAGCACTCTTCCGGTACGAGTGAATGACGAGGAGGCATACTGTCCGGTTGATGCGATCAGTGATGCAGGGGTTGACATTAACAGGTGCATTTCCTGCGGGCTATGCGACAATGCAATGAAGCCATCTCTGGAGACTGGCAATTATGGTGTGTTGAGGAAGGAGCCTGCCCTGAAGAAGTCATTCAAGATATTCCTTATTGACTCTGGAACATGTGGAGCATGTAATACAGAGATGATGTCCATTGCCAATCCATACTATGATGTTTCGAGGCTCGGAATATTCTTCACAAACACGCCAAAGCAGGCGGATGCAGTCGCAATCATGGGCGTATACACGGAGAAGATGGAACCTGTGATCCGAAGGGCAATCGAAGCCATGTCAAAGCCGTCAGTGGTGATCCTCTTTGGAGCCTGTGCTCTTTCTGGAGGAATTATTGGCACTGGATTGAAAGGAAAATTCAATCCTGACCTTATCATAGGTGGATGCCCCCCTGATCCGTTCATAATAATAGAGGCTCTTGAGAAGGTGAGGGGAAGATGAATTCGATCATTTTTTTATTTGTTCTACCCTTAATTCCTCTTGCCATATCATTCACCTTCCCTAAATTATCCTATTACCTTGGTGTGATTTCCACTGCAACTCTTGCAGCGATCAGCCTGGTTGACCTTTCCGGTTATTTAAGTTTCAGTACATTAACATTTCACTATTTTTCTATAGGTTTTCAGGGCCTCAGCGTTATCTTTGAATTTATTGTCGCTGTTACGGAGATTGTTGTTTATGTATTCTCAATCTATTATATGCCGGAGGACAGGAGGCTGGCCTTTTTCATAAGCATTGCAGTTTTTACAGTAAATTCGGTAATCATTTCAAGAAATGTGATCCTGTTCCTGATGTTCTGGGAATCTATGTCAATCAGCGGCTATCTTCTCATTGGATACAAGAACAGGATTAAATCATATCCACCATTCGTATTTTTCGCATTTGGAGAACTAAGTACAGTTTTCCTGACAGTAGGCTTTGCTGCGTATTTCTTTGCTACCGGTTCGCTTCAAATCGGCGCTTTTGTATCAAACCCATACATCACGCTGATAATACTCCTTGGTTTTATTTTCAAGATGGGAATAGTCCCACTGCAGATGGTTGAATGGCTTCCAATCGCACATGGGAATGCTCCAACCTCCGGGTCAATACTGTTCAGTGCGTCAATGACTACTGTTGCCCTCTATGGAATGCTTGTTTTTGCCACTTCGTCAGCACCAGACATAATTTTAGGTGTGCTCCTCATAGTTTTTGGCTCGTTTTCACTCCTGTTCGGGTCTATTTTCGCAGTATCATCTGAGAACTCAAAAATGCTCCCAGCATACAGTACTGTTGAAAATTCCGGAGCCATGATAATGATGGTGGGACTGTTCATTTCCTGGCGTCTTTATGATAATTTGCCGCTCTATTCATTTATTCTCCTGGGCATCCTGATCTATGCGACAGCCCACGCCTGGTCCAAATCCACCGCCTTCGTGATTTCTGGAATTTCATTGGATCCTGATATCAATTCAAGGAGGGGGGTAAGAATAGGGAAATTTTCCAAATTCTCTGCGGCAGTTGCAGCAATTTCACTCATGGGCCTCCTTCCACTCGGAGGTGGAATAGGTGAGTGGTTCCTCCTTGAATCTCTCTTCATTTCAGCAAGTTCTAACCAGCATGTGCTTCTTGCAGTTGTGGCGATCCTTTCAGGTAGCCTTGCATCGCTTGGCGCGGGCATTTCAATCCCTACATTCACCAAGTATTTCAGTTTCATGACTGGAAAGAGTGTGGATGAAGGCGGAAAGAGGAGAATAGGCGTTCCACTTTCCATTGGGGGTACTATTGTTCTTGGCATATCTCTTTTCATACCGTTCCTGGTTTATGTTTATTCTGTTTCCGTTAGCCAGATAACTTTGAATAAACATTCATTGATATTTCTGTCATCATTGAAGGGCATTCCTTATCCATTCCTGATTTACTCAGTATCACAGACCACAGCAACTTTTGGGTTCATATCTCCACTATTCATCATGATGTTCATAGCCACCGCAGCCCTTGCCACCTTCTCTATTGGTGGAAGGCAGAGAAGATCAATTCCTGTGTGGAATGGCGGTATTGACCAGGAAGATGAAATGAGTTCTTTTGCATATGCAAATGTTCTCAGGATAATCCTCAGCAAGGTATACCTTTCAAGAGAGGAAAAAACGGGTGGTGAATATCATGAGAGGACATTTGACATATTCTGGATAATGATAGTGGATTTTGCCCTTATAATCAGGAAGTTTTCCTCAAGATTCGGGAAGGTGGTCATGAACGGGAGCATAAACAGGTATATCGCCTACATAATAGTTGCATTCCTGTCCGTGCTGATAATTGTCTCCTTCTGAGAAACTTTATTGTTCCGGCGCGTTAGGTTGAATCATCGGGGGGAACAACCAGGACAGGAACATTTGATAGCTTGATGATCTCTGAGCTCACAGAGCCGAGTATGAACTTGCTCAATCCTGAAAGTTTCCTGGTTCCAGTAATGATAAGGTCAATCTTCTTTTCACCTGCAATTCCAACAATCTTCCTAGCGACCTCGTCCCCCGTTGCATCTATTTTAAGGAACTCATAATTGATACCGGAATCCTGCATCATGGACTTTACCGATTCTTCTACCTTTTCCGCAAATTTTTCCTGATCTGTAAATACTGCCTCTGGAACTATGGTATCCGCCCCGGTAGGTGTTCGAATGATTCCGGGATTCACGTAAACTATGCTTAGAAGGTCACATACAGGACCCATCTTTCTTGCAAAATTTATCGCCTTGATTGCACTAGGTGAATTATCGAATGCCAATTCTATGTTCATCGATTGATATAGAAGCTTTTAATATTTAAATTCTGCCACCATACAGCTATGGAAGATGTAATGGTGCCCATTGTTATTTACCGAACCAGCCCTTCTTCTGGATGGGGTTTTCCTTAAGTTTCTCTATAAGTTCCCTCTGTTCTGGCGTGAGTTTTTTGGGTATCTGGACATTTATCCTTACCTGGATGTCACCTCTGCCTGCTCCGTGAATCTTAGGAAACCCTTTCCCCCTGATCCTGATTACCTCATTTGGCTGTGTTCCTGCAGGAATTTTCAGATCAATTTTCTGGTTGAATATTTCAATGCTTTCATCAGCCCCAAGGGCTGCTTCAGGGAAGGATATATCCTTAAGAACTACTATGTCGTTCTCCACCCTTCTTATTCCCCTTTCCGGTTTTACCCTGATGAAAACATACAGGTCTCCGGTGTTTCCTTTCTCAGAATCTCCAACTCCCCTTAAAACGATTCTTGCCGCATCGTTAACGCCTGCGGGGATGTCCACAGATCTTGTCTCAACAACTGATTTCTTTCCTGAGCCGTGGCATTCATGGCATTTCCTGTCTCCTATGAAGCCTCTGCCGCCACATGTCCTGCATACAATTGTATTCACAAATCTGATGGGACCCTGCATCTGGGCGATCCTTTCATAACCTGTTCCGTTGCAGGTAGGGCATTTCCTGACATTTCCTTCATACCCGGTACCGTTGCACACGTCACAGTCAACGGTTCTCCTGAATTTTATCTCCTTCTTGGTTCCATTATATGACTCAGCCATTGATATCGATATCTCAACTGAAAGATCAAGATTGGCTGTTCTTCGACCTCCAAAGATCGAATCCCCTCCGCCGAATCCACCCCCGAAGTTCCTGAAAATCTCGTCAAAAATATCCGAAAAATCTGAGTTCTGGGCGAAATCCTGCCAGTTGAATCCACCCTGGCCATTCCCAAAATCTGCCTTGCCCGTCTGATCGTATATTTTCCTCTTATTTACATCAGAGAGAATCTCGTATGCCTCCCCTATTTCCTTGAACTTCTCTTCAGCTTCCTTCTTATTGTCAGGGTTCACGTCGGGGTGCCATTTTTTTACAAGTGTCCTGAAGGCTTTCTTTATATCGTCCTGGGAAGCATCCCGGGGAACACCCAGGATCTCATAGTAGTCTTTGGCCAAGTCCTATCATTCTCCTACTGGGCCGTCTGTTCTCCGTCGTCCTCTTCTTCGCTGGTCTCCTGAGAAGATCCCTCCTGCTGTGCAGTGTTCTGGGCTGTGTCTTCCTGGGCTTTGTAAAGTTGTTCACCTATCTTCTGTATCTTCTCTCCAAGGTCTTTCGAGAGGGTATCAACCTCATCAGGTTTCTCGTTTTTTATTGCCTCCCGTAGCTTTGCAATTGTTTCCCTGGTGGATTCTTCATCCTCTTTCTTGATTTTGTCCTTATTCTCGTTGAGAGTCTTTTCAGCGGTATACGCGATATTTTCAGCAAGGTTCATCTTCTCTATATCTTCTCTCCTCTTCTTGTCTGTTTCGGCAAACTCCTCAGCCTGTTTCTTCATCCGCTCAATCTCTTCCTTGCTGAGTTTATTCTTAGCTTCTATGGATATTGACTGTTGCTTGTTGGTTGCCTTATCCTTTGCAGTAACGTGGAGGATACCATTTGCATCTATGTCAAAGGACACCTCAATCTGGGGAACTCCTCTTGGTGCTGGAGGAATTCCTTCAAGGTTGAACTGTCCAAGTGATACATTGTCGTTTGCCATTGTCCTTTCTCCCTGAACAACGTGAATTGTAACAACTGTCTGCATATCTGCAGCCGTGGAGAATATTTGGGATTTTTTCACAGGTATTGCAGTGTTTGCGGGTATAATTGGAGTTGATACCCCGCCCAGAGTCTCAATACCAAGTGTAAGTGGTGTAACATCCAGAAGTACTATATCCTTGATGTCTCCAGCAAGAACAGCACCCTGAAGCGATGCTCCGATTGCGACGCACTCCATGGGATCGACGCCTCCCTCAACTTTCTTCCCGAAGAAATCTTCAACATACTTCCTGACATATGGCATTCTTGTGGGGCCACCAACAAGGATAATCTTGTCAACTCCATTCTTGTCAATTCCTGCCTCTTTTATTGCAGTTTCAAGTGGTATTCTTGAGCGGGCAACTATAGGCGCTATAAGTTCTTCCAGTTTTGATCTTGTCAGCTTGACAAGAACGTGTTTTGGATCACCGTCTACAACAGTTATGTAGGGTATATTCACTTCAGTTTCAAGGGTGGAAGAAAGTTCTATCTTTGCCTTCTCAGCCGCATCTTTCAACCTTATATACGCCTTCTGATCCTTCGTGAGATCATAATTTTCCTTCTTCTTGAATTCATCAGCAATGTATTTGATTATGGTTTCGTCCATGTCAGTACCGCCAAGCTTGGTATCTCCTGATGTTGATTTAACCTCGAATACCCCATCACCAAAATCCATGATTGTCACATCCAGAGTACCTCCTCCAAGATCATAAACAAGTATCTTCATTGACTGATTCTGCTTGTCTATGCCATAAGCCAGAGATGCGGCAGTCGGCTCGTTGATTATTCTCTGGACGTTAAGCCCTGCGATCGTTCCTGCGTCCTTTGTAGCCTGCCTCTGATTATCATCAAAGTAAGCTGGAACCGTTATCACAGCATCTGTAACTGGCTCTCCCAGGAAGGTTTCGGCATCCCTCTTAATCTTCTGCAGAATGAATGCTGAAATCTGCTGTGGAGTGTACTCTTTCCCGTATATCTTGAACTTGTAGTCAGTTCCCATCTTCCTCTTTGCAGCATAAACGGTTCCCTCTGGATTAAGAAGTGCCTGTCTTCTTGCAGGTTCTCCCACCAGAAGCTGGCCATCCTTCGTAAATGCAACGTAACTGGGGAAAGATTTCCCCCCAACTGAAACACCTTCTGCGCTGGGTATTATTGTGGGTTTTCCTGATAATACAACAGCTGCAGCTGAATTGCTCGTTCCCAAATCTATTCCTATTATTTTTCCCATGTTTATTCACCTTTCTGAACTATGACCTTCGATGTCCTGATTACTTCATTATTCAAAAGATATCCTTTTTGAATTTCCTTTGCGATAATATTGTCCTCTCCATCAACAACACCAACCACCTCATGAAGTCTCAGATCTACCTTCTTCCCCTCAGATTCTATTTCCTGCAACCCGTATTTTGAGAGAACAGACATTATATTTTTCCTGATGCTTTCAAGAGTGGACACATCCTTGCCGGAAACAATCCCGGCGTCAAGACTGTCAAGAACAGGAAGCATATCCCTAACAATGTCCATTCCCAGAGCTTTTTTCTGGTTCTCGAAGTTTCTCTCCATAACCCTGCTGTAATTCTGGAGTTCGGCCAAGGTTCTCAGGAGTTTCTCATTGTTATTGCGTAGTTCCTCAACACTTTCGCCTTCAATATCTACTTTAACCTGTCTCATCAAATTCCTTCTCCTTGACCTTTCAATGGAATATCCAAGGGGATCGACCAGGATCTGTGCTTCATCCGGTATATAGGTCATTGCAAGTAAATTTGTTCTTCATTATAAACCTTTCGTTCAACAAACCGTGAATCATCACTCTATAATTTTTCAAATTCTTTCTCAATCCTGTTCAGTTTTGAATACCAGTAAACCAGGATAGAGGTTTTTGTGATCTTGTGCTTGTTTGACCATTCAAGATCCTTGTTTATGTATGATAGGTGGGAGTTCAGATTTGAGTTTGGAACATACTCTTCTCCATTTGCGTAATTGGTCACATTTGCTATTATCCTGTTTCCCTCCTCCCTGCTTATCAATCCTGCCTCAATTCTGGCCTTCATCATCTCAATTTCAGCCTGATAGGTATTCCTTTCAATATCCTGCTTACTCATCCATGCGGTTTCATAATTAAGAAAGTCAACCCAGCTCTTCCCCTTATCAAGGAGATCAAAATAACCATCGATAGTTCTGGTTGTGATCTTGAAGCCGTATTTTTCCGGCATCTCATATATGAGAGATCCAGGATCTATAAATGGTGTGAGGGGAGAAATGAAGGCATATACCTTCATTCTCCGTTCTTTCTGCTTCAGCATGAGGTTTCTTGCATAGTTTATATCATCGTTAAGTTCCTTTAGCCCCTGCCCGCTTATTCCCAGGGTGAAGTAAACATCAAACTTCTTGCATCCCATGCTTTCTGCATCCTGAATGCTCTTTTCGAGTTCACTGTTGGTGTATGATCTGCCATTCTTTTCCCTCAGTGCCTGATTTGAGGATTCGGGTGAAATTTCAGCCGTAAAATCAGGGAAGGTCCTTGAGAGATCAGTGAGATAATCATGTGATGGGGGCTTAAAATATTCCGTCAGGAGTGGGACGTCTATTCCCATGTCCCGGATCTCCTTGAAGAGTGAATTATAAAATTTCTCTCCGCCCTGATTTATGTCCCCTACAACAAATACTGGAGCCCCAAGTACCTCGTAAGCGGACTGTATCTCCCGTGCTATCTGTTTCGGATCCCTGAAGAGTGGACTCGTGTTGAAAAAGTTGTTCTTGAAGGCAAAATTAGACCCGCCACAGAATACACAGTTGAACTCACATCCGTGCTCGATCAGGGTTACAGCTTCCGGGTTGTTAATCCAGTCGTTGTAGGGCATATGTCCTTTTACATCTGCATATTTTATGGCATTTTTCATTAGAAATGAATAGTCAAGTTTTTCATTATCCAGCAGTTCCCTTTTAAATAGCTGCGGATTTTTCTTGATCATCCCGTTCTCCCTGTATGCGATGCTTGGAATCGAGGAGAGGTCATTTGAGCCATTAAATGCATCCAGCAATTTCTTCAGGTTCTCTTCCTGAAAGTCCCCGACAAGGATATTGTCCACCTCAGGATGATTCTGCATTATATCCTTCCAAAAATAGGAAGCGGAAAAGCCACCCATTATTATTTTTGCATCCGGTCTCAACCTCCTTATGACCCTTGCCAGGCTTATTGCTCCCTGTGTATGTGGAAGCCAGTGCAGGTCAATTCCAAAAACATCAGTATCGATTGACTTCAGATACTTTTCAGCATCAAATCTTTTAGAATCTACCATCCTTGCTGCAATATTGCATATCCTTCCGCTGTACCCCTCACTGTGAAGGAAATTGAGCATGCTTATGAAACCAACAGGATACATCTCAAAAACTGGCGTGGAAGGGATAACATCACTTATGGGTCCGGATTTTATGTTACGCTCCCTGAAATCATAAATACTCGGAGCGTGTATCAATGCGATATCTGCATGCATATCCAATGTATGCGAGGGGCAATTATTATTCTTTCGCATCTGTCGGGCTCACTGTTGATAGCGAGAAACTCAATGTCTTTGGATATATGGCCAATTTCCTTCATCTATTTTCCCACAACCCAATGTAAATTTCATGACGGAAAGTATATAATTCCTGGTGATTAATCTGGCAAAACACTTGACTGGCATCATACATGTTTCCTTCTGTTTCTCCGATTTAATCAGAAAGTTGCCATAATGGCGCCTGCAGATTTCATTTTACCGAACTGCATTTCAGATTGTCTATGCATGAAGGAACACATTATCTTCCTTATGGGGATGAACAATAACCATGAGGCACCAGGCGACGTCTTCCCTAAGAATGATATGGGAAAAAATACGCTCGTTATGGCAGTGCAATAAATGCGTTTCATCAAGAGGAACGCTGATTATAACTGAATCCCGGGTTCGGATGAGAATTTGAATTAACCAGTAAGACAGGGCAGGAATAAGTTTTATTTTCCCCTAACCTTCCATTCACTTGCAGGTATTACTGGGTGCAACCTCAAGGGAATTCCCCAAAGGATTTATCTAAATTGTCATAATCTAAGATGAATGGATTACTACTCCCTGCTGGGAATCTCCAGAAATGCCACCCCCGATCAAATAAGGGCGGCTTACCGTACAGCAATCAAAAAGTGGCATCCAGATTTAAACAGGGACAATATACCGCTTTCTTCGCTGATAACCAGCCAGCTTAACGAAGCGTACCGTGTTTTGATGAATCCATCAGAGAGAAAACAGTATGATCAGAGTCTGGGAATACACGACGGAATGTCGAACAGTGAAGAAAAAGGAAGATACACCTATACGAGGAAGGAAACGGTAATAAGAAATTCCAGAGGCAGCAGCTCACGACTTAAGGAGGTGGAACGTATAGAGTCCTGGAAGAACACATTCTTCTCATATATGGCAAGGCATAAGTGGGCTTCCTCAATTTATGCCAGCATTCCGGAGAAAACAAGGACACGAATTATATCTGGAAGTTCAGATCTTTCAGACATCATGCGCCTGTATTTCAAGATTGAAGAGGCAAAAGTAAGGATGGGGCTTTCGTCAGCGTACTTCAATCTCATGCAGCTGGAGAAGTACAGGGAAGAGCAGGCGTCAAATTTAGATGTGACATTTACGGTTGTTTCAAGCCTTGAAGCAATTCTGCAATTTTATATACGAATAAGGGGCGGGATAATCGAAAATGAGTTGTTGAATAGCTATGAACTGTCTGTTGAGAAGAAATTCATTCAGATTCACAAGTATCTGGTAAAGCACCCAAATGACCTGTTCCAGGCAATCGAACGGTTCAAGATCAGCAAGGAAGATTGGGAAACGGCCAGAGGTTTCATAAGGTGAGGCAATGAAATTCTACATACTCTCTGTTGTAATTTCAACTCTTACTGCAATTTGGGAATTCAAGTATCTCCCGCTATTATATCCTCCATTCTTTCCAATGATATTAATACTCAGCATTTCGATTATGCTGATCTGGTGCGTGGGAACTTATATTAGCTCAAGGGGTACAATTGTGTCCATGGCAATAACTCCGTTCATTTTCTTCCAGGAATTCGAGCTTTCTTTCAATTCTTCAGAGCCATCATTTGTATTTGGGATCTCTGTCCTTATTCTTGAGCTTTTTTGCCTCGTGATCGTAACATGGCTGTTTGCCCTAGTGGATAGCCTCACGAAGCCCGCACCTGCAATCACTGGAAAGGAGATGAAGGAAAAGATCATGAGTATACTTGAAGATCTGGAGTACCTCGATCCCCCATAGAAATTCTATATTATTCCTCTCCGTGTAGTGTTCCATCTTTATTGTGTGGGATTCTATCACCCATAGAAATTCTATATTATTCCTCTCCCCCTGAGTTCATTCATTCCACCCTCGACATTGGCCACATTGAAGCCCTTATCAGCCAGGAACATTGCAGCATATATACTTCTGTTTCCGTGTTCGCAGATCACTGCATATTTCTTATCCCTGTCAAGTTTACCATATGAACTGAAAAGTTCCTCCATAGGGATAAGTTCTGCCCCATCGATATACCCACCAGACCATTCATATGGCTCCCTGACATCAATCACCGTATATTCATCGATGTAATTCGAAAAATCATATGCAGTAATGTTCTGCATTTTTGCCTCTCCGAAACCTCCTTTATTCTTGAACTCCTCATATGTTATTACATTGGCAGCAACCCCTCTTTCTGACAATAGTTTCACTATCTTCTCCCCGATCTCCTCATTGCTTGAAAGGAATAAAATGTCAGTCTTCTTTCCCTTCATGTATTCTGCCAGTTCATCCGGCCATCGTCGCTCATAAAACGGAGCAAGCACTGTTCCGGGTACATGTCCTGATGAATATGAATCAAAATCCCTGGTATCTATAACCTCGAGTTTCTCATTTCTAAATTTTTCAACAAATTCCGCAACATCGGCCATTGTGGTTCATTGATTACAAAAATAAAAATTGTGTGTAGCTGGAAAAACGAAACAATAGAGGAAAAAAATTGAAATCTTACCTAAATTGTCATATACTTTTTAAAGATGGCAATATGATGCTAACCTCACTGCCGGAAAGAAGAAAGATGATCATGGACACGGTCATGCGCAGTATAGATGAACTTAGCCCAAAGTCAATAATGGAGGGGAAGACGCAGGATGTGTCACGTTTTATTGCGGCTTCCAGATATTCAATCTTTGCAGTTGGAAAAGCCTCAGTGGAAATGTGTAAGGGGTTGAAGAGACAAATTATTGGGGGGGCTGCAAAGGCAATCTGTTTATCACCGCTCGGATATGAGGACCCTGAAGGTTTTGCCAGTTTTCATGGGAACCATCCTTACCCTGGAAAGGAATCGTTTTCCTCCTCGAAAGTGATCTTAAACGAACTTCTAGCTGATAATTCTCAAAACCTCTTATTTTTGCTTTCGGGAGGGGCTTCCTCCTTATTTGAGGTTCCAGTAGAAGATATAACGGACCAGCAGTATCTCGAATTGATGAAGAAACTCATAACAGCAGATTATCCTATCGATGTAATCAACGAGGTACGATGTCAGTTATCCCGTGTTAAATGTGGAAAAATGTTGCGCTTAACCAGATATGAAAAGGTTAAGATAATGGCCATTTCTGATGTACCTGGGGATGATATATCGATTATAGGCTCCAATCCATTCTATCCTACGGCAAGGGATGTGAAAATTCCTGATGAGATTGAGAAAGTTGTTGAAGCAATAAGGCATAGTGAAGATGGGGACGTGAGGAATATGGAAACGCTACCTGACTACTCTATAATCCTTTCAGGGCACATCTATTCCAGCAAAATGCTGGAGGAAATCAGTACAGACTCGCCAAAGGTAAATTTTGGCGAGGTAATCTCGGGAAACGTGAAAGATCTGGCACCATATCTGATGAGGCTCATCAGAACAAGGTATTCCGAGTTGAAGAGACCTTTCTGGTTTACAGGACATGGTGAAAGTACTGCAAATGTTACTGGAGATGGAAGAGGCGGAAGGAATACCTACCTATCATCGCTTATACTAAAGGAAGCTGAAAAGGATGAAGTTTTTTCCTTCCTTTCCTTTGCAACAGATGGATCTGATGGAAATAGTGGCCTTGCCGGCTTCCTGGTTGATGAGCAGATCAGGGATATCCTGGATGCCTCTACAATCAATGAATTCATCAGGAATAGCAATACAGGGGAACTTGCAGTCAAATGTGGAACAGGAGTCAGGACAGGGCCAACAGGCAATAACGTTTCAGATGTAATTCTTGGTTATTATGGAGGTAGGACAGATGAAGATTCTCTTCAATAAACACGGTGAAAGCTTATTTCTCGATGAAGAAAGGCACCATGTTATCCATGGAAAAAGGAAAATAGATATTTCCCCAGGTTTTGTGATTTCAGCTGGTTCAACCGTACGACTGGAAAAAAATAGTTATCTAATCCTGGATCCTGGTCCATCAATATTAAAGAGCGTTGCAAGGAGAGGTCCACAGATCATAGATCCAAGAGATGCTGCTGTTATGATGATGTATTCTGACATGAAGCAGGATAGCAGGATACTAGAAAGTGGAACCGGCTCCGGATTCCTGACTTCAATGATATTGCGTTACCTGTCCCCTGATGGTTCGTATCTTGGAATTGACCAGAGCACGGATTCAGTCGAGATCACCAGAAAAAATGTTGGTCTGACCACGGATCGTAAAATTGAAATCGTAAACATGAGATTTGAGGAATTTGATGGAATGGGAAGGGTATTTGACTGCGTCTTCCTGGATTTGCCCGAACCATGGGCAAGCATATCCAGCCAGAGAAAATATATTGTTCCCGGTGGGAGGGTGGTAACTTATCTCCCAAACTATGACCAGGTCGAGAGGGCAGTTTTGGAATACGAAAGGAATGGTTTCTACCATTTCGAGACTGATGAAATCCTGAAAAGGGAGATCATAGTAAGGGAGAATGCAACACGGCCATCATCAACCGGGGTGATGCACACTGCCTTTATCAGCTGTTTTATCCGAAAGGATGGATCAGAAATCATCCTGAGTTGAAAATATGAATTCTGCGAGAGAGTTTTAATTTTTCCATATGTTTAAATAATGATGTAACATCATAATTTTTAATGCTTAAAGGTAAGAGCCTCGTTAATATCGACGACGTTGCAAGTGAAGATTTTTTCAGGATATTTGATCTCGCTTCGGAATACAAGAAGCGTCTTTCAGTTGGTGAATATGTTAAGGAACTGGAAGGAAAGATCATGTCCACACTTTTCTTTGAACCCAGCACCAGGACGAGATTGTCATTTGAAAGTGCAATGCACAGATTGGGAGGAAACGTAATTTCAGTCTCTGAGGCAAAATCAAGTTCTGCATCAAAGGGGGAGACGATCGCAGATACCATAAGAATGGCCTCATCGTACTCTGATATTGTTGTCATGAGGCATCCCATGGAGGGCGCCGCGCGTCTTGCATCGGAGTTTTCTTCAGTACCAGTGATTAATGGCGGAGACGGTTCGGGGCAGCATCCAACGCAGACCCTGCTCGATCTCTTTACAATCTGGGAAAAGTTTGGAAGGATTGATAATCTGGATGTGAGTCTTGTTGGAGATCTCAAGTATGGACGTACCGTCCACTCTCTGGTAAGGGCGCTTTCAAGATTCGATAATACTGTCAACCTGATATCGCCAGAGATTCTGCAGATGCCAGATCATGTTATTTCTGGAATGAAACAGGCAAGGAGAATCAAACGGATTGAAAACCTTGATGATGTCCTGACAAAGAGTGACGTATTCTATGTAACAAGGATTCAGAAAGAGAGATTTGTCGATCTCAATGACTATGCAAAGGTTATTGGTTCATACTCATTTGATATGGAAACAGTAAGTAAAATGAAGAAGAATTCAATAATTATGCACCCGCTTCCAAGGGTAGACGAGATAAATCCGGAAGTTGATATGGACCCAAGAGCATATTATTTCAGGGAAGCTTCTAATGGTGTATTTGTAAGAATGGCTATAATCAGCATGATTCTGGGGGTTAGATAAGATGTCAGAAGATAAAGTCCTTAAAATAAACAAGATTGGAGATGGAATTGTCATTGATCACATTTCACCCGGTGTCTCCCTTGATGTTCTTGAGGTTCTCAAGATAACCGGAAAGGAAGGAATGACAGTCAGCCTGCTGATGAACGTGCAGAGTGGCAAGGTAGGAACGAAGGATATAATTAAAATAGAAAAGAAGAAACTTGCAAAAAAGGATCTGGACAAGATCAGTCTTGTTTCTCCAAATGCCACAATCAATGTTATCTCCAATTATGAGATAAGGGAAAAATTTACCGTAGAGATCCCCCAGATAGTCACAGGCGTCATAAGATGTTCGAACCAGAACTGCGTCACAAATTCAAAGGAGCCAGTACAGACCCTCTTCCAGAAAGAAAAGTCAGGGGATGGAGAAGTATTCAGGTGCCACTACTGTGACAGGACAATGTCCCTACCCGAAGTAAGAAAATCGATCATTAGGTAAGTATTTTTAATTTTTATCGGATCTCCGGCCTGCTGGAGAGAATTTTTCTCACTTCCTGCAGCACTTTCCTGTCTATGTCGTTCCTGTCAGGCTTGAGAAGTTTTGTGTCATCCGTCACCAGATCGGTAGCTTTAATGGGCACAAAATTGTTTGACTTCTCCTGAATATGCCTCATTTCAGAGACTTCCTTGATACCAAAGGTAGTTTCCCTAGAACTCTTGAAAGTTATTGAAGCTGATTTTGCAAAAGCCTCCGGGATCCTGGACACAAGTGTGGAGTGCATATCCAGTGAAAATTTATCTGAATTATCACTTATTAAAACCACATTCCATGAGGCATCTATGTACGCTGCTGCCAGTTCTGCCGCTCTCCTTTTGTCCTGATCTGATACAAGCTCCCTGAACTTGAGGAACTTTATGTCCGGATTTGATATCTTCTCGTATGACTCCTCGGACGCAATAATCCCATTTTCATCCCTTACCTCAAGAAAGTCACTGCCATAAAGTGCTGACTCGTTCTGATTATACTTGAAGAAGTCCATATTTCTGAGTTCTTCCATGTTTATCCTTGCATTATTGCTATCCTCACTGATGGCATATATTCCAACCCTTGAATTCATATTTCCATTCTTGATTTCAGATATTACCTTCCTGATCGTTGTTTCCATGTTATTCCCGATCAGGACAATGGCCATGCTGTTATATATGTCAAAAAAGGAAGCGCTCTTCTCCTTAACCAGTTCCAATATCTCCTGATTCATTTTCAAACTATTCATCCAATCTCACACCCCTGCTCCTGTTTATTCTATCTTCTTCATCCTTAATATTTCTGAAAAGTGATTTTTCAATCTGTCCATACTTGCTTATCCTGTCCTCAAAAATGGTCTTTATCATGCCATTATCGAATACGTACTCTATAATCGATTTAATGGCCTCCTCCTCTCCGGAATAATAACCCAGATCAACCATCCTCTCTATAAGTTCCTGCTGCTTCCTGGAAAGAATAACGGAGTTGGAATTGCCGCCCCCCTTCCTCGAGCTCTTATTGCTGATATAGTTAAGCGCACAGTTTCTTAAAAATTCAGATCTGCTACCCTGCCTTGGGTTGTTCTCCAGGAACGTATCAATTTCATCAAGATCATCCTCAGAGATCCGCAAGGTAATCTTGATGTCTTTTGAATCTGAAATCATGGATACATCAAGACTCTATATTCAAAGATGTATTTAAATATTATTGACATGATGTATTGACATATGCCATACGCCATTTACATAAAAGTATATAAATATGTGTCAATCAACTTTTATTAAATCCCGTAAAGAACACTTTGGAATGACAAGAAGAAATTTGAAATTTATCCTATTCTGGATAAAATAAAGTTGTGAACCGTTGACCCTTTTTTTCTAATTGGTCTGTCAAAGATCCCTATCTCCAGGTTGTTTCTCGTTTTGATTATCAGCAATTTATTGCTAACCCTGTCATCATGTGCAATACTTTCTATGTTTTTATAAAGCACGGTTGTTGTTCCCTTCCTGCTGGCGATTACAATTTTGTTTTCCCAGACTTCAATTGTTGCCATTTTCCTGTATCTTGTTATATCATATACTATAACGACAATTATTATTAGAGGATACGGTAAAAAATTAAGGAAATTTTCAAGGAAATATCCGGGATAGATATAGAATGGAATAAGGACTGCAAAAAGCAGGAAAATTACTGAGAGAGGTATAAAGTACATAGATCCATTCTTGAATCTCAATATCGAACCGGATGAAGTTACAGGCATTTCAGACTATTATGTAATCATGCATATTGAATTTTGCATGGATGGTGAAAACCCTAAGTTTTTTACCATTTTTGTGTAGTTAATGAGTTTCAAGAAGCGGGTTATAATATCATGGCTTCTCAATGGGTTCGACCCCGATCTTTACCAACTTCAAGGCCTTATGTGAGGTTACAGAATGTACCGGATGAAATGTTGGCATCCCTTCCCTAAATGATTTTTGCAAATCAATATTAAAAACGTATACGCTAAATAATTAGAAAGAAATACGCCCTGAATGGAAATCAGTTTGATCTTTGCCAGAAGCAAAATAATGCACGGGATATACCGATATTCTATGAATCTTATTGAGGATTTGCAGAAGGAGGGAGTTGTAATTCATCAGCATCCGGTAAAGAAAATAGAGATACACATCCGTGGTAAGCCGGTAGGAGGATGGATAAGCCAGGAATTTATGATGAGGTTTGAAAAGTTTGACACGAAAGTTGTTCATTCAACATCTCACTGGTTGCTTAGCCCCAAGACTAACATCGTAACTGTCCATGATATAATGCCACTTGTGTATCCTGAAATTTATAATCTGTCTCCTGGTTTGAAGAGGTATTATACAAGCGCTTTAAACAGGATCCGTGACCGGAGAATTATTGTCCAGACAAATGTCGTCAAAGAGACTCTTCTCCCATATGTAAATGAGGAACAGATATCTGTCATACCCAGTGCAGCACGCAAGATGAAACCCTCTGGGAAGAATCCATACCCTGACGATGGAAAAATCCATTTATTTACACTCGGCGAATTTGGAGTTAGAAAGAGATTTGATGTTTTATATGATTATGTCAGGGGGAGTGAGGACATTTCGCTCTACCACATAGGGAATATCACTTATCAAAAATACTATGAAGATTGCATGAGAAACAAGCCAGATAACGTTTATTACTTAGGATATAAAGATGCAACAACGGTTGCAGACTACATGAATAAAGCTGACTATTTCGTGTTTAACACAATTAACGAAGGGCAAGGGCTTCCCCCAATGGAAGCAATGTTATTAAACACACAACCAGTCCTGAACGATATCCCTGTATTCAGGGAAACAATGGGGGACAAGCCATATTATTATTCGGACCGTGAAACATTCCTTAAAGGGGTTCATTCACCCAAGAAGGAAGGCCTTGAAGCCTACATTAAACGATATGATAACTGGGCCAGGGAGGTAATCAAGGTCTATGAATCGATTTAACCACCCTATCTGCATCAGATTCTCTGGATTCTGGAGATACGGGGAGTTACATTTTTGAGTAAACCTCGACTGGCTAAAATATAAGGTTAAGGTTATTTATCTTTACTGAATATTCAAATGTCATGAAGGTCAGGAAAGATTTCGAAGACGACCACATAATTGAACAGATGAAGATGAGAGAGATAATAGAGCAGATTGAGGGGGGTGAACTGAATCTTGATCTTCTGGACGAGCTTGAGAACCATCTTAAAAATCATATGTTCCAGGAAGAGGAATATATTTTTCCTGCAATGAGCAAGATGCAGAATTTGAGGTTGGAGATAGCAGGTTTCCAGACTGAACATGCAGCCCTCTGGAGGCTATTCAATATGATTCATCAAGAACTGGATGCAAAGAAATACGATAAGATTGAGAAATATGCAAACGAAATTTACAAGATATTAAGGGAGCATAACGGAAGGGAAGAAGTGTTCATATACAAACTCCTGAACGAAAATTCACTTCCAGAAATGAGCAACGAGAGACCAAACGGATGGGTCTGCAAAAAAATGAGAGAAAAAACTCCATTTTCATAATCGGATCTACATTGATGATACAGCTGTAATATAACCTGTACATCTTTCGATTCCATTGCTGTTGTAGCATAATGTTTTTCTCGCAATGATTTTAATCCTCCCGTTAAGTTTCCGGGTAATTTCCATCATGCCGCCCATTCCTGCCAAATTGCAGGAAGTATGCCCGATCTCTTTTGCAGTCTTGAAAAATTCTGCAGTGTCAAGTGACAAAAAAGATTTTATGATCTCATCGTCCTTTGTTATTGTGGTATTCCTGTCCTCATACTGGTTCAGGTTCGATGATATTACCGGGAGTGCTTCATTCTTTAGCATGCCGAACGTGCTGGCAAGATTTCTTGATTCTTCAACGGTATGTTTGCTGACCATTATGGGGATTATTGAAAAATTTTCCCCGGTTAAATGCCTCAGGTATGGCAGGAAAACGTCTATTGAATATTCCTGTTCGTGGATCAAATTATCTTTAATAAGCCATGGATTTGACTTTATACCTTCCAGAAGATCCTGATTTATTTCCACTATTTCATCATAAAATTTAAAGGAGATTCCTTCACAGTATGAAATTGGCTGATTCGTTTTTTTATGGTTTGTTCCCACTATCACCAGGTTTTTAAATCTATTAAGGTCCACCTGTTTCAGCCCTTGTAGAATCAGATCCCCGCAGTTCTTCAGATTCCCATGAGGCAGAAGGATACTTATTAACTCTCCCAGTCTCTCCGCCCCCGGCAGGGATACATCAAGATCTGTGAGCGTCCTTTCCATTTCGGATCTTTCAGCCGGATAAAGGTATCCTTCGGAAAATGATCTTCTAATATTAGGCATTCAAACCACTATGCACCAGAAAGTTATTAAAAGATTCCTAAAAAATATAAAAAAATTCGCCGGATAATTACATAGCGATTGCTTCAAGTTGTCTCAATAGATCCTTTTCAACCACTTCAGCAAAAAGAATCTCAGGTATATCTATAAAGATAAATATTTCTGAAAGAAGAAGTACTTCTATGGCAGTTATTGCAAGATTCTCAGCCTTCTTTCCGACTCCCGTAGTAATGTGGAACCCTCCAGATTGATTTTTCTCAAAAACAAATGTCAGTGCCCTATCGGCAGCAACCAGATCCCTGAGTATCCCCGGCTTCTGTGCCTGAATTATCGCCTTGTCATCGTTTACGTTACTCTGTACTTTCCATTTCTGCTCTTTCAAATAAGACACAAAATCATTTACCAGCGTTGACAGATCCTTACTGCTGTTAATATCAATTTCTTTTTTGAAGAATCCCATGTATACCTATTATCTCATACTATTTATTATCTTACACTTTCCTGATAATTGATAATCGTGAACAATCAGAGACATTTCATGTTTATGTCATCTATACTTACGATAGAATTAGGTATGGATCATTTTTTTCAGTAGATCCATGACCAGATGGGGAAAAACCATAAGGAGCCTTAAATTAAGTCTAAACATATCCAATGAGATGACATGGGAACTTTTTGATGAATAAAGGAAACATTGAAGAATACATTTTAAAAATGTGTAGTGCAAATAATGTGTACGAGGAAAATCCAGGAATGAGAATGGGAGACGAAATACGTCTTCAATCCTATTTATGTTATTCTCAAAAATAGAAATGTTATGTGTGGAGGAAACATCAAAGAAATCAATGAAAATATGGAAACAGGAAAAATATCTCGGAACCGGAGATCATTGGGATGCTGTACAATCCAACAGCTGAGACTCTGTTTCACAAACGGCAATAGTTATTAATAATTTCAAGCAATTTTGATGTGTGAGTAACAATATTTTAATATTTGGTGGAAACGGATTTCTGGGCTCCCATCTGGCAGAATTTTGTTTGAAAAATGGATTTAAAGTGACAGTTATAGATGATTTATCAACTATGGACAGGATAAACATTCAAAACGGTGTTAAATTTATCAGGGCTAAAGTGGAAACTTACAATGATGAGGAAGAATACACCCATGTGGTGCATCTTGCTGCGAGGCCTTCCCCAGAAGATTATATCGATCATCCACTGGATACATTATCATCTAATTCATGGGGCACCCAGAATGCTATGGAAATCGCGAGGAGGTCCGGTGCAACATTTATGTACACATCATCATCAGAAGTCTACGGAAACGCTAGTGTTATACCCACTCCTGAAACATACTATGGCTATGTAAATCCTAACGGGATAAGAAGTTGTTATGATGAAGGAAAGAGGTTTTCCGAGGCTTTGATAATGTCATATCATAGATATTACAAGATGGACACTAGAATACAGAGGCCTTTCAATGTATACGGACCAAGAATAAGAGAGGATGGGCAATATGGAAGGGTAATTCCTAGATTTGTGAAAGCTGCCCTGAATGATGAGGACATCATAATATTCGGAGATGGAAAACAGACGCGGTCTTTTCTATATATTGACGATTGGGTATCTGCCACATGGAAGTTTTTGACAATGCGAGGTCTTTCTGGAACAGTACTGAACATTGGAGCCACAAAGGAAATTTCAATCAACGATCTTGCTGCGAGAATTTTAGAACTTACGCGGTCAAAGTCGAAAATAGTTTATAAGCCATCAAGGGTGGATGATCCAACAAGGAGGTCAGCAGATATAAGTTTAGCCAGGAAACTAATCGGTTTTGAACCAGCAATAGATCTCGATAAAGGTCTCTCAAAAACAATAAGCTGGTTTAAAGGTGGTAAATAAATGAAAATTTCAGTGGTTGGATTGGGATATGTTGGCCTTGTTACAATGGCCGTTCTGTCAGATAATGGTCATGAGATAGTGGGAATCGATATCGATGGAGAAAAAATACGCAGACTTCAAGAAGGAGAGATCCCAATTTTTGAGCCCGGACTTTCAGCTCTGATCGAGAAAAATAGGAAAAGACTTGAATTTTCAAATTCATATGATTCCATAACTGGGAGCAAATATACATTGATATGTGTTCCAACACCAACTGTCAATGATAGAATTGATGTACACTACGTTATCGAGTCTGGAAAGAAGATCAATGAAATTGACCCGGAATCAAAAATCGTTATAAAAAGTACGGTAACTCCTGGAACGGCGAGAATGTTAGGTTCCATGATCAACAGGGAAATTCTGTCTAACCCCGAGTTTTTAAGGGAAGGAAATGCTGTGAAGGACACGACAAAACCCGATAGGGTCGTAATTGGAGGTAATGGAGGAGTTGAGGATTTCTCAAAAATCTGGTCATTCACTAATTCTAATATGATAATAACAACAAACGAGAATGCTGAACTGATAAAATACGCCAGTAACGCATTTCTGGCGACAAAGATATCGTTTATTAATCAGATGGCTGATCTTTGTGAAAGAATTCCGGGCGCCGATATAAGAGTAGTCGCGGACGGGATGGGGATGGATAAAAGGATTGGCAGGGCGTTTCTTAATGCAGGAACAGGTTATGGGGGTTCTTGCTTTCCAAAGGATACCCGGGCAATCGCGTCATTTGCGAACGATATGGGGGTGGAGTTGTCTATAATTAAAAGTACGATCGAATATAATGAAAATCGTATTGGTAACCTGGTTAACAGAATAGAAAACATAATCCCTGAAAAGGATTCTAGGATAACTGTGCTGGGACTGTCCTTCAAGGAAAATACTGGAGATCTTAGGGAGAGCAAATCTATTGAACTGATAACAGAATTAAAACGCAGGGGGTATAATAATTTGAAAGCCTTTGATCCTGTAACATCGCAGGTTGAGGGAATAGATATAGTTGCGGATGCAGAAACCGCAATAAAATGGTCAGAGTTTGTGATCGTGGCAACAGAATGGCCGTCCTTTTCAGAGTACCTTGAAGGAGTAAAGGACAGGCACATCATAGACCTGAGAAGAATCATAGATAATAAAACCGTGAAACTAGATTATGGAGTTGGGCTGAATGTCACGAATTAAGAAATGCGTGATTCCGGCTGCAGGAATGGGCAAAAGATTGTACCCCCTCACTAGGGGGCAGCCAAAGGAAATGCTGCCGATATTGAACAAGCCCGTAATCCATTATGTTGTGGATGAAGCTATACGTTCCGGCGTCGATGAAATATTGATGGTTGTGGGCGCTGGGAAGGAGGCAATAATAAATTACTTTGACCGGCATAAAATGGACGATGAACTTGACGCCAATGGAGAATATAATTTTCCAGATATTTATTTTGTGAGGCAAAAGGAACAGAAGGGGCTTGCTGATGCAATAAGTTACGCAAGAAATTTTACCGGGGATGAAGATTTCCTGGTTTTACTTGGAGACACAATCTATAGATCAGATGATTCTTTAACAGTTACGAGCCATTTACTAAAAACATACCACCGTATTGCAAAGCCTCTGATAGCCCTCGAGGAAATTCCATATGATGATGTAATGAACTACGGAATAATAGGTGGTGAAGAAACCGAACCAGGAATTGTAAGGATTGATAAGTTTGTCGAAAAACCAAATAAGATGGATGCTCCTAGTAATCTTGGAATCACTGGAATTTATATATTACAAAACGAGATTTATGACTTCATTGAGGTGACGAAACCCGGAAAAAACGGAGAACTTCAATTGACAGATTCCTTGGGCATGATGTTAAAGAATCAAGAAATCTATGGTGAAAGAATAAACGGAAAGAGATATGATATCGGGAGTTTGGATCTTTGGATCCGGACCTTTATCACCTTTGCGAAAGAGAAGGGATACTAAACTGATGCCATTGCTGCATAGGAATTAGCATATTACACTAAATAATTAATTAGAAATTTGTAAATATAACAAGTTAATGTGCATCCGTGGATACAGTAGGAGCATATGCATTTGCAACTTCAGATTGGAAGGATCTCAATTTTCCCTTGGATCTATGGATGCAGTGGAATTCTAGGTTCTTTGACCAAATAGCATTGGTGAAATACGGCGATTTTACAATTGAGACCCCATCAAATGTAATAGTAAAGGTGATGGATGAAGTACCACGAAAGGACTTCAATTTTTATACTATTGGGAAAACAGAAGCGCAGCATCTACTTAGCACAGACTGGAAACTGGCTCTTGATATAGATGAGTTTCTTAATCAGAAAATAGATACTTCCAGGCTTGATAGGAGGAAAACTTATGCAATAAAGATGAGGAACCTTTATGGAAACCCATTAACAGAAATAATCAATGATATGTTCCCATCATTCTATTTCCGTCTCTCGTATGGAGATAGGCCATTTAAGGGCGATGGGGGAGATCTTATTCACAGTGAATGGAAAAACAGGAAGAAATTTGAATCCTATATAAGATTCGGAAAGAGAAAACTTGGGATTCAAAATAAGCCACATTATCTCACCACTAAGCCTTATGAATGCTGTGAAGTTTGGCATACCGGGACACTTAGAGAGCCTGCAGCAATGAGCAAAAAATGGAAAGAGCAAACTGAACGGGAAGTTAATGTGGGAATAACTACAAACGAGAAAAGGCTTGAAATTCTCGATCGTCCGTTCGATTATCACTCCTTTAGGGAACTGGGGAACAGGGTTTATTTGAGAAAAGTTTCTCCAGAGGAGATTCCAGAGATTATACTGGCAAACTCGGATAGATTCTGGAAAACTGACTTCATGGAAGACGAATATGAATCAATGTATTCGTAGATTGTTACGTAATTTACTCAAGTATAAATAAGAACATTCAGCATGATGATGTGATAAGCATACCTAAAAAATATATCCATTAATTGCCTTATGACAGTATGGCCGAGGAGCAGAATTATTATCATACGAAGTTGGAAGAAATTAAAGGTCGTTTCAATGAGAGGGAAGACAAATCCCTTAAAAGGTGGAGGGACACAACCCTCGAACAATGGGAGAAAATATCCAATCCCGTATATGGTGATTATGAGAATTCCTCAGGAATAAAGATAAAGGACCTGTATACTGAGAATGACCTCCCATCCGACATTCAAGAAATTAGTGGATTTCCCGGGGAATACCCGTTCACCAGGGGTGTATATCCCAATATGTACAGGGGAAAATTATGGACAATGAGGATGTTTTCAGGTTTTGGGTCACCTGAAGATACGAACGAAAGGCTGAAATACTTAATATCACACGGGGAGACAGGCCTGAGCATAGCCTTCGATATGCCAACGCTATATGCATATGACTGTGATAATAAGAAGGCAGTAGGTGAAATTGGAAAATGTGGGGTTAATGTGACAACCCTTAAGGATATGGAGGTGATATTTGATGGGATAGATCTGTCAAAGGTTACAACATCCATGACCATAAACGCGCCTGCCCATGTCCTTACCGCAATGTATTTTGCGATTGCCCAGAAGCAGGGACTGGATCTAAATTCAGTTGGTGGCACCGTCCAGGCAGATATTCTAAAGGAATACATAGCCCAGAAGGAGTGGATTTATCCACCGGAAGCACATTTGAGAATTATTCGGGACATGATGACTTTCTGCACGGATCACGCCAGAAAATGGAATTACATATCTATCTCGGGCTACCATATTCGGGAGGCCGGTGCCAGCGCGGTACAGGAGCTTGCATTTACGCTTGCAGACGGTTTCTATTACGTTGAAATGGGCAAGAAGGCTGGCCTTGATGTGGATAAATTCGCGCCCAGATTATCGTTCTTCTTCAACTCCTCAATCAACTTCTTTGAGGAGATTGCAAAGATGAGGGCGGCAAGGAGAATATGGGCTACAGTCCTTAAAGAGAAGTTTGGTGCCAAAAATCCAAGAACAATGATGCTCAGGTTTCACACGCAAACCTCAGGATATAGCCTTACATGGCAGCAGCCCCTGAACAACATAATCAGGACAACAGTTGAGGCCATGGCTGCAATCCTTGGAGGTACACAGAGCCTGCATACAAACTCTTATGATGAAGCAATGGCCCTGCCAACGGAGGATGCGGTAAAGATTGCCCTGCGAACGCAGCAGATTCTTGCGGAGGAGACCGGGATTGCAGATACCGTAGATCCACTGGGAGGATCATATTATATGGAGTGGCTCACAAATAAGATGGAAGAGGAGGCAATGAAGTATTTTGACAAGATAGAATCAATGGGGGGCATCCTTGAAGCCGTAAAGAGCGGATATATACAGAGGGAGATTGCTGCAACGTCCTACCGGAGGCAGAAGAGACTTGAGGACGGCAAGGAAGTAATGGTAGGTGTAAACAGACATGTTGAGGATAACGAGAAGCCACTCAATATCCTGAGGATAGGAAAGGAAGCTGAGGAAAGGCAGATCAACAGACTGAAAGCAGTAAAATCGGGAAGAGATGAAGACAGTGTAAGGAAAGCCCTTAATGATCTAAGGAACGCCTTCCTTGACGAGAATAAAAATATAATGCCTTATGTAATCGAGGCTGTAAAATCATACGCAACAATAGAAGAAATATCTAACGTAGGTAGGGAGATATATGGTGGATGGAAAGAACCAGTCATTGTTTAAGGAAAAACCGATAAAGATACTGCTAGCAAAACCTGGGATTGACGGACATGACAGGGGAGTGTTTGTACTGGCAAAGGCATTCAGGGATGCCGGGATGGAGGTCCTTTATGCCGGCCTCCTTCCAACACCGGAGGAAGTTGTTGATACAGCCGTAAATGAGGATGTTGACGTTGTGGCCCTCAGTCTTCTTAATGGTGCTCATATGACCGTATTCAAGAAGGTCGCTGACCTGATGAGGGAACGCAATATAGATGACATTGCTCTGGTCGGCGGCGGCACCATTCCTGATGAGGACAAGCCTGCCCTGGAATCCATGGGAATTACGGGGAATTACGGGCCCGGCACACCACTGGCGGTCATCATAGATCATGTGACTTCCAGGGCAACTGAATCAAGACTCCGTAAATTAAGGTGATTGAAGCGGATATAAACGCACTAATAGAAGGGATCCTCAGGTCAGATAGAAGGAGCATAGCAAGAGCCATATCCTATGCAGAGGGGGCAAACAGGGAAATAAAGAAGGAGATGCTCGCCCTCCTGTATAATCACACCGGCAGGTCACAGGTAGTTGGTATCACAGGGCCGCCTGGAATCGGCAAGAGTACTCTGATAGGCAATGTTGCTTCCCTGATGTCTGATATGGGATATAACGTAGCAATTCTTGCCATCGATGCTTCAAGCCCCTATACCGGTGGATCACTTCTCGGGAACAGAATTCGGATGCAGGAGGCTCTGAACGAGAAAAAAATCTTCATGAGAAGCCTTGCAAACAGGGGGGCAAGGGGCGGCCTTTCAGAATCATCCATAGGATCCACAGCAATACTTGACGCTGCTGGTTTTGATATTGTGTTTGTCGAGACTGTCGGTGCCGGACAGGCTGATCTGGACGTAATGGATCTCGCTGATACCACAATTCTCGTACTCGGTCCTGGTTTGGGAGATCAGGTTCAGGCCATCAAGGCTGGCATAATGGAGATTGCTGACCTTTTTGTGATCAACAAGATGGACAGGGACGATTCATATTTTGCAATGAAGGACATTGAAGATACGCTTGCTATGGATGATGCAAGGCCCTTTACGAGAAAGGTTGTCGGGACTACGGTGAAGGACATGGAATCATACAGGGGATTGATAGACCTGATCAAACTCCATG
The DNA here is from genome assembly GCA_023381355.1 of Thermoplasmatota archaeon. GTDB lineage: Archaea > Thermoplasmatota > Thermoplasmata > Thermoplasmatales > Thermoplasmataceae > Cuniculiplasma. Next base: position 42,973 of record JAMCUL010000015.1, read on the forward strand.
GGGAGTATCTCAAGGAGTCCGGCAAGATAGGTGAAAAGCGTTTCAGGATGGGAATACAGTGGATGATCGAAGACGAATTGAGGAACAGGATAATCGAGCCAATAATGAGTAAGATACCGGCTAACAGCAGGAACAAGAACTATTATAGCATCATTGAAAGCATCGGAGAATTCTTTTCAGAAACTATGCAGGAGATAAAGGAAGACAAAATAATTTGATTTACAAAGCTAAAAAATATTTAAATAATCTATAAGGATAATCAGATATGACTACTGTTTATGGACCACTGAGATTTATGGCCGATGAGTTTATGAAAAATGTCAATGAAAGAGCAAAGGAAGTTTTAACATTCCTGTATCCTCCAGTCAAAATGTATGAATCAGGTGGGGACCTCGTTATAGAGGCAGACATGCCTGGGTTCGAAAAGAAGGATATCAAGGTAACAGCAAACAAGTATTCAATAGAACTCTCCGCAAGCAGGAAAGAACAGGAGGATGCCAATGTCTATCTTGACCAGAGGCCATCCAGGCTGTTCAAGTCAATAAGGCTCCCTGTGGATATCGATCTGGAGCAGCCTGTCTCTGCTAAGTATACCAATGGTGTCCTGGTGATAAAAACACCTATAAAGGGAATAAAGACTCTTAAGATCGAGTAATTTCCTGAAAACTAAGAAAAAATCGATTTTTTTATAATGGTATTCGATTATATGTAGTAATGAAAGGGTCGGGCATTTGTGGGTTCACACTTTCCGTCACAAATCCAACTCTGGCATACCATTGTATCACAACATTTTTATTCCAATCACGCATGTTAATTCATGGATTTAGCCTCTATACTTTCAAATCCTCTGGTTGAACTTGCCCTGATCTTCGTCGATGGGCTTCTTTTTGGTCTGGGCATCAAGAAAGGTGTCTGGTCTGTGTTGCTCATAGTCCTGGCTGTACTTCTTGGAGAGTACATAAATTATTCCGTAATCCCGAGTGCATCACTCCAGACATTTGAAACTAACGTTAAGAATCATATTGTGTATGTTATAGACAACATAGAAAAAATAGTTCCATTTTCAAATATAGGCGCTATAGGAACCAGCCTCATCCTTTTCATAGTTGGCTTCGTTATCGGATACCTCAAGGGGTGATCCATAAAATTTTATACCTGTTTTAACCTTATTAATCAGATCGAAATGAAAATCCTCAACAGAAATAAAGACACTGACGTTGAGTCAATGTCCCCTGAAGATCTGGATAAATTAGTAATCGAGGCTGAATCAAGCCTGACTATTCTGGAAAAGGAGAGAGATAGGAAGAAAGCCAGGTATGATTCCTTATTCAAGGAGGGAGTTGACGCGCCAGATTCAAGGAGGAGGAATATCGCCCATGAACTGGAGTCAATAGAGAAGGACATCGCAGGAATAGACAAGAGCATGAAATCCTACAGGGACACAGTAAGGATATTGAATGAGGTAAAGAGGGCAAAAACCACTGCCCAGGATCCAACTGAAAAATTCATTAACAGGATGGACCCTGCAAAGGTAAAGGGTTTATTGATTGAAAGCAAGTCAAAAGAAAAACTGAACGAGAGAAAGAGGGAAAACCTGCTTTCGAGCATAGATGATGTGTCATCTCTGGACGATGACGAAAAGGGTGAGGAAAGCAAGTACATGGATATCTTCAGGGAGATGGACAAGAGCAGGGAAAATCTATCACCGACGAAAGGAAAGCAGGAATCTTCAAAGAGTGAGGAAAAAGATTCAAGCGAAGAAAATGAGTGATCCAGATGGACGCCGACTACCTTACTATCGAGAATATCAAGAAGGTTCTCACAAATGATATAAGTATGGAGGAAGAGGCTGAGGGCAGGGGGGATCGGGAGAAATCTCTCGCATATGTGAATTCTATTATCGGTAACCTGAATCTTCTTGCAAAGATTGATAAGAGGGATTCCGTGAGATATGCCGAACTTGCCGGAAAGTGGGCAGAGAAGAAGAAAAGCCTTTCCTCAGGCCAGGTAAGAAGGTCGACGGAGAATACATCAAAGAAGGGTAGTTCAGGGCTCATAGGAAAGATGGAAGGCGAATTCAGGTCAAGAATAGAGGCGCTCATCTCCAAATCTGATGTCAGGTGGGATGAGATAGGGGGACTGGAAGAGGAGAAAGCCGTAATCAAGGAAGCTGTATTCTTTGCACTTGCCTCGCCCAGCAAGAATGTTACGGTTCCTAAGTTAAGGAATATCCTCCTGTTTGGGCCACCCGGTACTGGAAAGACAACAATTGCCAAGGCCATAAGCACGAACATAGGAGCCACATTCTTCAATGTCACAATATCTGAGCTCCTCTCCAGGTATGTTGGTGATTCCGAGAGAATTGTGAGCAGCCTTTATGATGTCGCGAGAGAAAAGTCTCCCTCTGTAGTTTTCCTGGATGAAGTCGAATCTCTCGTAAGGAAGAGGGATGACGGCAACAGGAGTTCCGGCTCTGTTCTGCAGCAATTCCTGGGACAGCTTGATGGGTTTGGAACAGGCGATCAGTTTGTAATGACTGTTGCTGCGACAAACGTTCCATGGGAGCTGGACCAGGCAATTCTTTCCAGATTTGAGAAGAAGATATTTATTGGCCTTCCGGACAGGGAAACAAGGGAGAAGATACTGCGCATTAACACGGAGATGAAAGGCTATAAGGTCAGGGCAGATTTAAGGCAGATATCGGCAGCCACTGAAAATTTTTCCGGAAGAGACCTGTTCTATGTCTGTTCCGAGGCAATCAGGAATATGCTCCGGAGGTCTAACAGGGATCTGATGGAGAAAGTCGATTCACTCGTATCTGATGGTGGGAATGATGTCAAGTACAGAATTTCAGATATCCTGCAGGAAGATTTCAGCTTTGCCCTTTCTAAGGTGAAGCCAGTATCCGATAGATCGAGCCTGGATAGATACTTCGAATGGAAGGAACGGTTTGCTAATAATTGAGGGATAATAATGGCTACGGATGTTGATGACATTATCAGGAAGATGATGAAAAGTTCCCCATCCAGGGATTTCAAGCAGGAATGGGCAATGAACCTTGCAGGACTGTGGGGCAGGTTTGGGTCAAAAAAATTCCTGGGCAAGAAAGGAATGCAGACTGTAAAGAAGTCCATGCAGGACACCTACGTCATGATGAGCATGGAATCTGACAGGATCAGGAAGCTGAAGGATGAAATTAAAAAGAGCAATAATGGTAATGATGAAATGGACAAGGTCAAGATCGAGAGGGCGAGTGATCAGCTTGCAGTCTCGGAGAGTAAATTTTCAGACCTTCATCTCAGGTACAAGTTTCTTTCAACAATATATGCCATCCAGGAACTATCAACCGGTAGCAAGTTCATGAAGAAGATTGATGCGATAATGAAGAACAGGAAGAACATGGAGATTTTGCAGAGTGAAACAAAAGCTTCAATAATGGAAACGAAAGAGATTGAACGTAACCTCGATACGATAGACACCTACCTTGATGCGATGAAGGACGGGCATTCCACTGATAGAAGGGACATCCAGGCTGATCTTGCCGAGAAAATCCAGGAAAAGGAGGAGAAGGATCAGGAAGAGGATGAAAATGGGGACGTGATGTTATCATGAGCTTATTGAACAGGAAGTCCAGGGAAGAACTTGAAATTGAGACGCAGATGAATATCCAGATGCTAAAGAAGAAATCCGAGAATCACGCCAGGCAGTGTGACACAATGGCAGAAAAGTATGAGAAGAAGTCAAAGGAGGCCGCAGAGATAGGGAATGGAAACCTGAGCAAGGTATTCTCGGAAAAGGCAAGGGCATTGCGTGACCAGGCCTCAAAGATAAGGTCTTTCGTTCTTGTAGTTGAGGACATGGAGATGATGAAGGATCAGTCTTCCGTGATGGGCAGTTTTTCAGATGCCATGAAGAGTTTTGTCAAGACAATGTCAAAGGGCCAGGTCAGTCCTGCATGGATGAGCCAGATGGAAGGAGAGCTGGACAAGGCCATTGCCGAGAGTGAAAGGGTCGGGGACCTGTTCGGCGGTTTACTGGATGATGTGGGACAGAATGTGCCCCCCTCCATGAAGAATGACAGCCCAGGGGAACCCGCAGAGGTGTCAAGAGATATAGAAAACATGGAGAAGAGGCTCCGGGAAAGGATGAAATCAATAGAAGACGACAGGGAAAAGACGGAATAGGAACTGGAAATGCATAATCTTAAACTGTTTAGGTGCATTCAAAATCATGAATCCTGACGAAGAGAGGAGGTTTGTATCCGAGATTCAGGCTCTGGTAGAAGAGGCGATGTCCATGGAGTCTTCTGATCCCCATGGTGCGGCCACAAAGTATCTTGAAATATCAAGAAAAATCCTTGATGGATCATCATCAATGAATCCAGACCAGAAGAAGAAGTTCATGAAGATTGCAGACACATCCCTGAACAGGCGGGATGAGATCACGAGAAAGATGCCGGTGCCTAACCGGGCAGGAGATGATAGGCAACCCGCAGCAAAGGTACCAGCAGGTCAATCCCAAAAAATTGAGAAGTATGGTCCTGGAACAGAATTCATTGTCGATCTGCATCCAGAGATCTATGAAACCACCTTTGATGATATAGCAGGCCTTGACGAAGTCAAGGATACCATAATCCGCCAGGTGATCAAGGCCAGGGAAAGGCCTGATCTTGCAAGGAAATATGGAATTACTGGCAGGAACATATTTCTATTCGGACCACCTGGAACTGGAAAAACCAGCATCGCTCAGGCGATATCTCACGAGATTTCCTATCCCATGGTCACGGTTACACCATCATATATCCTGGATAACAGGTTTGGAGCCTTCGAGAAGAATATCAGGAGCCTTTTTGAGGAATCCCTTACCCACGCACCCATAATAATCTTCTTTGATGAGTTCGAGTCACTTGCTCCCAGGAGATCTTCAATCAATTCATCATATATGAAGAGGGGGGTGCCAGAGATGCTCCGGCAGATGACTGATCTCAGGAAGAGGAACGATGGCCAGGTAATACTGATAGCTGCGACAAACAATCCATGGGATGTTGATGAAGCCATGCTGAATCCTGAGAGATTCGATACAAGGATATTCATTCCGCCACCTGACCAGAAGTCAAGATCCGAGATTTTCAGGATTTTTCTGAAGGATCTTGAATTGAGCGATGGTATAGACTATGAAGAACTTGGAGTCATTTCAGAGGGATTCTCTGCTGCTGACATCAAGTATGTCTGCAGGACGGCAGCAGAATATGCCTTCTCGCGTGCCGTAGATTCTGGAGTGGCATCCCCGATATCTGACGTTGACATCAGGAAGGCGCTGGAATCGTCACACCCATCAATCACGGATGCACAGATGAGGAAGTATCACGATTTCATGGAGAAGTATATTCAGAAGACATAGGAGTCCAGTTTCTGGACTCATTTGCATCATAATATGAATGGTATGAATTATGTGGCATGATTGAAGTGAATCATCTATCGTGCGGATATTTTCACAGCGGAAACATTCCTGCAATAAGGAACCTGGATTTCTCACTAAATGGAAGAAAAGCTGTGATAGTTGGACCGAACGGATCGGGAAAAACCTCCTTACTCAAGGCATGCCTTGGCCTGATGGAGATATACGAGGGGGATGTGAGGATCAATGGAATCGATGTCAGGAAGATCAGGAATATGAAGGGTGTTTCCACAAACCTCATCGATGTTTACAAACTGTTGAACCTGGATATAGGAGAGCTTGCGGGGCTCTATTCTGCAATAACGGGCTCGCGTAGGTCGAAATTTATCGAAAGCCTGAACGAATTCTCGGTTGACGACACTCTGCATAAGAAGATATACTCATTGAGCACCGGGCAGGCAAAACTTGTTTGTGATGCAATGGCATTTTCTTCCAGTCCGGAGACAATCCTGCTTGATGAGCCATTTGAGAGTATCGATCAGGGCAGGAAGAAGATCCTTCTGAATAAGATTGATTCTTTCCGGGGAGAAATACTCATGAATACTCATGAATTCAATATTGTCAGGAGTCTTAAGGGATGGGACCTCTATTTCTTAATTGATGGGTTCATTTATGGACGGTTCAATACAGCCGATATTAACAACCTTTATTTCACTGAGGGTGTGCATGAAGATGCATTATCAGTGATCAGAATGCGATATGGGACTTTTTCCATCACTTCGGGCAGGGGAGATTTGAGGATGTCAGAAGTCCACAGCTTTGACTCACTCATTGAGGTGGCTGAATGATAGCCCTGTACTATGCAAAGTCAGTAATCAGGAACAGGAGCCTGTTTTTCTGGGGTATAGCATTCATGGGTTTCTGGCTTTTCATGGGGGCGTTCCTCTTCGGGTATGTCCCATCAGGGTATACCTTTGATCTTGATTATACCTCCACGTGGTTCTCCATAATAGCACTCTTTTCAATAAGCACAATTGGAACGACAGTTGCATACTCACTCTATTACGCCAATTCTTCCCTCAATTTCGCATTCAGATTCACCGGGCTTGGAATCAGGGATTTCATGATTTCAATAATTTCTGCGGTCATTACAGCGTCATTCCTGCTTGGGTCAATCATGCTTGCCCTGTCCGCTGCGCTCTTCAGTATCAGGTCCGGCAGGCTGGTACTTCCAGCAATGCCGTATTATTCCATACTTGCATCAATTTCAGGAGGCATAATAATGTTCTCCATTTCAGGTTGCATGACAGTAATTGTCAACAATTTCTTCACTCTGAAGAACATAAATTTCCTATCTCTCTTTACAACGATACTGTCGTACATATTCGGTTTCTCACAGATCAGTGTAGCGCTTCCAGTCTGGATGATTTACGGAAACCCGTTTTCAGAAATAGTAGACCTCCTCTACTTCTCATATTCTGGAGCTGATCCACACCAGGTCCTCACAAATTCATCATCACCATTCCTCAGCCTGACCTATCTTTCAGCTGGATTAATATTGTGGATCGGATTTCTCTGCGTGATCTTCATATCATTGATCCCCGGTCTAAGACCAGTTCCAGTGGAGGAGGCAAGGCAGATTTGAGCGACGATAACATAAAGGATTTCCTCTCAGCCATGGGAAAAAAATCCATGTCCCTGTACAGGTATTCAACAAGAAGGGCCTTCGGGATATATTATTCCATATGGGCCATGGCAATATTCTTTTTCGTGTTCTTTTTTCCTCAGCTGACCATTTTCATCCCGGAGGATATCCCGGGAGCCATATCTGTAATCTTAATGTTCTTCGGTGTGTTTTTTATTGCAACCTATTTTACGGTCAGGGTTTTCACGAGGGCCGGAAAGGCAATGAATCTTGAGGATGTATTTCACACAGGCAGGAAGCACATATGGATAAGAGCCTACCAGTTATCAAATATCCTGTTCATCACAGTCTTCCTGTCAGTAGTGGTTTTCTTTTCACTGCGGTCATCTGGATCTGCATTTCTGGGATATATCGTGATGTATTCCATGCTCTTTGCAATATCACTGTATCTCCTGCTCTACCTTAAGATCTCCCTGTCCAGGATCCCTCTCGAAGGATATGTTGCCTCATTCTCCTACATGTTCAGCAGTCTTGCCTCCATCCTGATCATCCTCATATTCCGGCCTGTAGCATTTCCAGAGATGCCAATCCAGCTTGCATGGTCTCCAACAATAATTGCATGGATATTTTCATCCATGTATGCCTTCTACATGGCTCCTGGAGAGCTGGGGCTATATGAGTGAGTCGGATATTCCGGACGGGATGGGCAAACTCCTGGAAGAATTATCGACCAGGCTTGGAGAGCCCGTCATGAAGTCCTCTCAGAGGCTCCTGATCATCATCATACTCTGGATCAACGGAAAGATGAGATTCTATGAATTGCAGAGCACACTTGGAATCGGAAAGGGGAGCCTGAGCAACCACCTGGACAGGCTGGCAGATAATGGCATTATCTCCATGAAGGATATACTGACCATTGCTGGCCCGGGTAAATCTATTGAACTGACCGGGAAGGGCAGGGAAATAATGGAGCAATATTCAAGGATAATGTCCATGATTCTCAAGAATAAGGAGTCATGAGTTTCTGGATGGAAGGCGTACTTCATTAAACAGGCAATTCCCTCAATAGAATCCTCAACCTGAATTATTGCAATATCCGTTCGCAGGCAGGTGGTTGTGATTGTTGTACTTCCCATATTTCATACAGAACAAAAGTGTCGCCAATGATCTGAAATGATAAATGGAGAATATCCCGGAATTCCAATCTCCATTATCTCTCCTTTAAATCCATGACTATCCTCAAGATCAGCAGAGGAGTGAACATCGTGAATCCCATCTGGTGCCCGCATATTTCATGTAGACCTGCATTTTTATCCTCCATCATCCAGTTGGTTTCATACAACTTTCCAGCAATGTATTTTCGATGGAAAAATTTATTAACTGTCAAAAGCATTTATAAGGGATAGAATGGCTCTAAATTTAAGAAAAAGTGAAGAGGATAAGAGATTCGAAACAAGAAGCAAGATAAGGAACTACAAGTCAGAGGTTGACAGGGATATCAAGAGGCAGCAGCAGCTGCTTGCCCAGGCCATAACAAATGTGAAGAAAGCCGCAGCGATCAAGGATAGCAAGGGAATGATGAATGCTGCCCAGAATGCAACAAGGATAAAGAGCGCAATAGATTACCTTAAGAGTTTTTCGCTGTATCTTGACAATCTTGAGATAACCTTCGAATTTGTATACAATGAGAGGAGGATGAACAAGACGCTATCGGAGGCACACAGTGAACTGGGGAAGAGGATGCTGACGGATCAGCAGGCACGGCAGATAGAATCAAATATAATGGCAATAAACCAGAAGACAGAAGATCTGGAGAGGAGGCTTGAAGACCAGTTTTCCAGCCTGGGCGAATCCCTCAATGAATTCGCCAACAGGGGAGGGGAAGGCGCTGAGGACATAATAAAAAGCATAACTGGAGAGAGTTCCTCATCCGGTGCCCAGGAAGAAAGTGTTGGACAGAAGGAGGTTGACGAGCTGATAAGGAAGATAACAGGAGAGGGAGAAAAAGGAACCTGAAAAAATTATTCTATCCTTCTCTTCACGTTCCTGACCAGTTCCAGTGAGCTGTCCATCTCCGACTTGCTCACCTTCTCAACACCCCTCAGTGAGATAGTTATTGCGAGGGCTGATATTTTATCGCTGAGTGATTTATCGTTTGGGACATATCGCTTCAGTTCCTCAAGCGCATTGACGACCTTTGAGGTTTTCCCGGATTCAATCTCTGATATCAGGGTGTCAAGGGCTGACGATCCTGTCTTTTCCGATGATCTGCTCTCACGTTGCTCCTGTCCATTCTTTTCACCCTTACTGGATGATTCTGTACCGGGAACCGGAGCGTCATCCTCAACTATGACCTCAATCGCAATTGAGGCATTCCAGCCATTTGAGGTTGTACAGTTTATATATCCCTTTAGGTGTCCAGTTCTTTCTGGGATGAGTCCAGTCTCAAGGAGTTTCATCTCCCCAGCCTTGAGGAGATCAAGGTTGAGTGTTGTCTCACCAACAATGTCAAATGAGCCCTTGAGATTGGTAAAATCAATTACAAGGCCAGGAAGGTCAACAACAGGAACAATCTCTATTACAAGCGAGAGCCCCTTCCCCTTGGAGGGATCTCCCCTTATGCTCCTCCTTATGCTCTTTGTAAGGTAAAGCCCTGTGTCTTTCTTGGAGTTGACTATTTCGTATATGGAATCGGTCACTATATCATTTATTCTAGCCTTTGTCCCGTTATGCGGGAACTTTATCATATAGTCTGGAATTGACAGGATGCCTATGTCTGCGAGTGAGTGGTCAGTCTGGAGATTCACCAGGGCGTCTATTGTCTCCAGATCCCTGACCTTTGCACAGGAAAGTGCTATTATGGCCCTCACATCTGGATCTCTGCTCTTAAGTCCCTCAAGTATCTCTGGCCGGTTTTCAGTGAATATGCTGTCCCTGTAGGAAGACGCATAGAATATGAATTTTGCTGCATTCTTCCTTACGTCCGGTTCCTCCGCCGAGATTGAGTTGACAGCTGCAAATATGAAGGGGGCCATGGATTCCCTGAATCCTTCAACAGCATAATCAGCAAGATCGGTCAAGCCCTTTGTAAATTCAGATCTGTCCCCGGAGTCAAGCATGGTGGATATACGATCAATCCTCGTATCCCGGTTTATCTCCCTTATTTCCTTCTCAAACCGTGTCCTGTAGGTGTCAAATACCTGGCGGGTTTTGTCGGAAATGTGTCCCATTGTGAGAATTCCCTTGATAACGATCAGTGCGTTCTCAAGTCCGGTTTTCCTGCTGTTGGTTCCATTCAGCGTGTTTTCGCAGATAGGTATGAGGAATTTTATGGAATTTTTTGTAAGGACGGGCACTTCCTTCCTTTTCAGCATCCTCTTGAGTTCCCTTATCGCAAGCTCGCATGCCTCTATTATATCATGATCTCTCGAATCCTTCTTCATTTAGATCACTCCTTTTTCCTGCCGAAGAATCCCTTCTTCTGCTTTCTTTCATCGTGCCCTGTCTCCTCCACGTTCCTGTACGGGCCGTATACTATCCTCTGGAGCCTTTCTATGTATTCATCGCTCTCTTCAATGGAAGATTTTGAGAGATCTGATATAAGTGTCCTGCATAGTGAATTGACGTCCTCATCCCTCATATCATGGTTGTACTTTTCAAGTATGTCAATGAACTGCCCAAGTGTGGATGGCTTCCTCTTCAGGGTATCCTCTATAACCCTCATGTAAAGCGAGTACATCTGCTTTGATGAATCCCTGACATCTTCCATAAGGTTCAGGGCCTGATCAAGCTGCTCCATGGTCATTTTCTCCTTGAGCTTGAGGCGGTACCACTCCTCGAAGACATCCGGCATGGAAGAAAATATGAGCGATACATTTCTCCTATTGTTCAGGGGGTTGCCGGATTCGTTTGTGATGACTCCAGACATCACATCGCTCTTGTACAGCCTCGGCTCATTCATGTACATGGAAACAAATTTTTCAACATCCTCACTTCTCACAGAATACTGGAATAATATGGATATAATCTCCCTGACCTTCATTGCAGCATCAGATGTCTCTGTTGACTTCCTGAAGGAATCCGAATAATAGTCTATCAGATTCCCAATGCGATCCGGGTGCTCCTTGACTATCTCCCTGATCTTCTGGATGTACTGCTCCCTTGTTAATATCATGCCCTCTTCCATGGCATTGAATATAGCCTTCAGTCCCGAATCAAGATCCATCTCGCCGGACACAAGGAAGTCGAAATATGAGTCGGCAAGGATCTTGAGGTATTCCCCGAACATGGTCTCCATGGTGCTGAACCGGTTTATCTCCTCTATCCTTGAATACATGGATTCCAGTATTTCCCTTCCATACTTCTCAAGAAGCACTGCAAACTGCCATAATATGCTGTTATCATTCTTCACAATCTCAAGATTCTCCCAGTAACCTCCCCTCGAAATCATGAGGGATTTTGGAGAATTATCCATGTTAATTATGTATGTATCAGGTCCAATCCTTGCGTTCAGGGATGTGGCACCTATATCAACGAACTGGTCTGCCATAAAGTCATAAACGAATGTGGAATATGTAAACGAAATTGCGCCCGGAAACAGGTTCTCAAGATTGACTATAACGTCGAAGAGATCATCTGGCCTGTTCTTTTTCAGGACCAGTTTCTTCCTGCCGGAATGCATGGAAAGAAGCAGGGGAAATATCATCTCCTTTGTTGTTCCCTCCGGGAATTGCCTTTTTCCATCATTCTCAACGTCAATGGTTATCTCGGGAAGTGTGAGAAAATCATTGCCGATCTTCAACTTGAGAAGATCATTGACTGAATTGATTCCCTTGAGATGCTGTGAATCAACCAGATCGTAGTTTTTCCCAAGGTTTTTGAGGTTCTCAAAATCCATGATTATAAAATGTGAAAGAAGCGCACCATCCCTTCCATAGGTGTCCTTACCGATGTTTTTTATATAATTGAAGGCAAATTTTCCATCAGGCAGATCAAAGAAGCGCCTGCATTCACGGAAAGTGGTATTGTCAAGGGAGGCGGGAAGGCTGTGCGTATCCAGGAACTGGATATCTATGTCCTCAACCCCTGCACTTTTTGTGACGAGCTGATGGCCCTTCTTCGATCCCTTCTCAACCCATCCGTATATGACCTGTGATCCTTTCACAATGGAGCTCAAATTCCTCCCACCTCTGCTATCCACTGTGCAACATAGAGGAAGCCCTCATTGAATTCAGGATCAAACTTTATGTCAAGCCTGCCTCCGATATCAACATCCAGCTTCGGGACTATTGTTCCGTCTGTATCCCTTTCGGTCTTGATGTAAATCTTGAACGCAGACGGATTCCTGATGTACTTCTTCACATAAGCGTTTGTATTCTTCAATATTTCAAGCAGCTGTATGGGGCTGTAATCTATAACAGCACTCGGGAGTGTGTCGGTCTTTGTGAATATGAATGCGATCCTGGGCGTATTCCTCTCAATTCTCGAGGTGATTATTGAATGGAGTATTCTCATGTACTCCAGGTCCTTGGTGGCCCATTCCCTGAATGTAGAGCAGTCTATCATTATCAGGTAGGCCCTTGATCTGAGAAGATACTCGAATCTTGTATTCATCAGCTGTGATCTTACATTCTCCTTCCCTCCCTGCAGGGTATTGAACCTCTCCCCTGCGATATCATTGACCCGCAGGTAGGTGCTGTTTATGCCAAACCTCTTCTTCCGTGAGAAATTAAACACGACTTCCCCAACCTTATCCACGGCAGTCAATTCAGGGAACTTATGCTCAGAAATTATTCTTCTCAGGTATTCCTCCATCAGCTCAATTCCCGGGTTCACCTCAATTGTAAGATTTGTTTTTGATTCAATATCTGGCATGAAGTGGAAGAAGTATGCCAGGAATGTGGTCTTTCCGGAGGCCGGAGGACCAACCATGGCTATTAACTCTCTCGGATCTATCCTTTTATCAACATTCGTTTTTTCTCTTGCATTACTTTCCATGTTAACATCACCTGTAGCAGCCTGCGGCTGTGGGGCTGGAGAGGGCTCGGCAGGCCTTGGCTTCTCAGTCTTCAGTGGTTCAGACTTGCTGCCAACTTTTCCTCCATTCTTTATGAAGTCTATCCTCGAGTTCTTCGTGATAGAGCCTGAGGCGATAAACATCAGTCCAATAATGAATGGGAAAGCCATGAGATCGGTCAGGTTATTCACGTTTGCCTGAATGATCTGGAATATTATTCCCAGTATGAGCGAAGCCACTCCAAGCCCTCTAGGGGATATTGTTATGAGGGCAAGAATTGCCGCGGCTATGTAGAGGGGAAACCAGAGGTGTATCAGTCCAATGCTGAATGAGCTCCGGTAGAATGAGTTCAGGGATGGACTGAAACCGGTGCCAAGCCCTATGAGAGGGAGTTCCAGGATCATTCCAATTCCTGTAAGAAAAGCGATGAAGGAATACATCCTTGGAGCACCTGAAAGGGTTCTGTGCAGGGATCCACCCGCCTGCCCAATCTTCCTGGAGGAGGATGCAGAAGCCCACATGAATACAAACCCAATATATGGAATAATTGAAAGTATTATCCACACTCCTGTATTGGTCAGTCCTGTTTTTGCACGCCTGTAGTAGATATCTGGCGAAGACATCAGGGCGCGGTTGGATCTTGATATCACCGAATACCTTGATGCGTACCATATAATCATGACCAGTATTGCCAGTACAGTGACTGCTTCCTGAAGTTGGCCGGTTGGAGACATTAGTTACACCACAGCAGGGTTACTTCACCTTTTCTGAAATCCTGAACACTTCCTCTCCATTTACGCTGTCTATTTTTCCCAGGCCCTCTTTTTCCATTCTCTTCCAGGCAGCCGTAACATCACCTTCTCCAAGACCGGTGGACCTTGCGATGGTCTTGTTCCTTGTTACTCCTGTTATGCTGCACTCGGATATTGTCTCGCCTTTCACAGCCTGGTAATTCTTCTCGCCCTCATCAACAGCCACTGTCAGTATGTTAGCGACCTGCTCTGATGTCCTGTCGTTTTTATCTGAGTAGATCCTGCCATCCCTTGTATCCCTGAGTATCATCGAAACACTTGACCCTGAAAGGCCATTATTATTGATGTTCTGTACGTACTGTATCACGTCAGGGGAGAATCCGTTTGGGGACCCAATTATGGAAACGATATACATATTCAGGTCTGATGCCATTGAGAGGAGTTTTGCATAATGTCCTGATATATCCTTTATATTGACAGGAGTCTGGTCAATTCCAGTACCCGCCTTTGCAGTAGCCTGGAAGGTGGCATCATGTGCGATGAATGCAAAGTTGAGACCGAACCTGACATCAGGCTTGAATATACGGGAAATATTGAAATAAGCGGTCATTCCCCTGGTGATTCCTGACGATTTGCCGGTTTCCTCCATCTCCCTGATCTTCCTTGCCATATCCTTCTTCCTGATTGAAGCCTCATATGACACAGGTGGTACGAAGATTTCAATTGAATCCCTCCTTGAAAAGGACAGAAAAGTGGTTTCGAAGAATGAATCCCTCCTGAGCCTTGCCTGATCCTCTGACACAGAATATGAAGAATCGAAAGAGGTGCTTGTGCCTCCACTGAGTACCGTCGTAAGCTCCTTGATTGAATCCAGTGACCTGAGTGGATTTACGACAAGAGCCGGATACGTGGCATCAGCCTCTTCAAGGAGGGCATCGAGTCTCTTTCCCTCAATATCCTTGAGGAACGGGTTGGAACGCATCTCAAAATCTGTTTCCAGTTTCCCCTTCTCGCTCTCAACCTCAGCAATCTTCGTTTTTATCCTGATATTGAAATCGTTGAACCCCCTTATCAGTGCATCAACGTCCCTCTTCCTCAGTTCATCCACATTTCCAGCCTGGGCAAGGGCAAGAAGGGACCTGAATTCATCATTCAATCTGAGGAGTTCCGCTGATGAGAGGATTTCCCTCAGTTCCTTCTCAACCTGCATCCTCCTGTTCTCTATGTTCATGACCCTCTTTATGGCGTTCTCGTAATTTACAAACATCTTCCTAATCTGGCCTGGGTCCTTCTGTATGTAACCTATGATTCCCTCTGAAATTTTCTCGAATCTTGTCCTGTACTTCTCTTCCATTCCCTTGGATATCTCTCCCCTCACATTCTTACCCGACAGTATATCAATGGAGCCAAGGAAATCCTCCATGTTCTCCTCATACCATTCCTTTATCAGCCTGTATATCTGGTCATCCTTGTTCATCAGGAGTGTTGTTATGGACTCGCTGTTAAGTGAATCGATTTTTGAGAATTTATCAAGTTTCTCCATAGATTCATATTCATCCTCTGTGAA
The DNA here is from genome assembly GCA_023381355.1 of Thermoplasmatota archaeon. Taxonomy (GTDB): domain Archaea; phylum Thermoplasmatota; class Thermoplasmata; order Thermoplasmatales; family Thermoplasmataceae; genus Cuniculiplasma. The sequence continues at coordinate 58,350 of JAMCUL010000015.1, forward strand.
CTTTGATATGATTCTTGAAATATCATTGTCGTTGATGATCTTCCCCTCAATATCCTTCTTCAACGCAAGAGCAATCTTCAGCTGTGCGAGCTTGAAGTTGGCCAGTCCACTCTGCATGACCTGGGTTGAAAGGCTTTCTCCACAACGGCTCTCCATGGAGGAATAAAGTGCCTCAAGTTCTGCAAACAATCTCTTCTTGGAAATCAGATCCAACCTCAGAATTTCGTTGAAATCCCTTGAAGATTCGGTGTAAGATCTTCTTAAATTTGATAAACAGTCGCTTTCCATCATGACCCTCAACAACCTAATATGAAAGCGTTTATATATATTGCTTTCCCCAAGGATGGAAAAATCTTAATAATGAATTAAAGATGGAAGAAAACATGATATCTCCTGATAGTGGGCGGATACAGGTCCTGGTCTCAGAGATAGAGAAGATGACAGGGGACTTAGTTATCGTAATTGTCTCGGATCTGTTCAGGCAACCCGGGAAAAGGTCTGTGGACATGGCGCTGAAATTCGTTGAGAGGATTGCAGCCGATAACAAGGAAGGTGGCAATCCAGGTGGAGGAATTCTTGTAATTCTCCAGGGAAGCGCCAAATTCTCCAGGCAATCACTGATGAAGATGAGGCTCCTGGCTGATTCTTTTCCAATCAGGTTCATGCCCGCAGGCAGCATTTCGTCACTTTTTACGGCCTTCGTTTCGGTCGGGCAGTGTGCAGGGAATTCTTCCTTTTATGATGAACTCGGGGTGAGCATGTTCAACATCCCGATGCAGGACCTTGTCGTGGATTTTACGGAAATCACATCAGGATTGCAATTCTTTCCAGTTGATACGGAGACTATGAGACACCTTCCGGAAAACTGGCCAGGAACATCCCGGACAGGCAGTTCATCAGGCTCAATTGCATTAAATGGCTATTCAGAGAGCCTTGCCTTCAATTCATATCTTGTTTCACTGAAGAGCACATTCGGGATGGATGATTCTCTTATCGGGAAGGGTTATGGGATTGAGCCAGTCAGCAACAGCATAATGAAATTTGTGAACCTGGATGTGGAAATGAAAAGCCTTCCCGATCTTGTCAGGGAACTGCGACAAGGGCTATCTTCTTTCACTGCCTCAATAGATGAGCCATTCCTCGCCATTTTTGGAAGCAGCATCTCCAGATATACAGCCGGTGAATCAGGTGAATGGCAATGAGCAGAGGCAGGAATCTGAGCAGCCTCCTCAGGGATGGGCTCGAATATGAGTCGTCAGGGCAGAAGGAGAAAGCAGCCCAGTGCTATGACGAATCGATCCTCATATTGAGGGATGAGATGAAGAGGTCGGACCTTATACAGCAGGAGGTATTGAAGAGGCAGATAAGGTCACTCGAGAGTGCAATACAGAAGATGAATCTCCCGGGAAAGGGGAAGGTTGTTGAGGAAGGACCGAAGGATGAGGCTTCAGCAATCCTGCAGGAGCTTGGCCTCAGCGTATCCCAGGGCGAGGGGCCAGCATTGAATGAGGTTGTGGGAATGGATGACCTGAAGAAGGAACTCTTCACCAAGATCATATATCCGCTGAAATTTCCTGATCTCGCAAGGGAATTCAACATCAATCCGGGAGGTGGCCTCCTTCTATATGGCCCACCTGGAAATGGGAAGACATTCATAGTCAGGGCGCTGGCAAGGGAGGTCAGCATGAATTTCATATATGTGAATCCGTCATCGCTTTTCAGCCAGTGGTTCGGGAATTTTGAGAAGAATATATCATCACTGTTCAGGGCTGCGAAGATGCTTTCCCCCTCAATCCTCTTCTTCGATGAACTTGACAGCCTGTTTCCGTCCAGGGATCAGAGCACCAGTGATGCCTCGAGAAGAGGAGTTTCACAGTTCCTCAATGAAATGGGAGGATTCAGGGAGGATCCTTCAAAGCCCGTTCTGATACTTGGCGCAACAAATGTTCCCTGGCAGCTTGATCCTGCTGTAACAAGGCCTGGAAGGTTTGACCGCCTCATTTATATCCCTCCTCCGGACAGCAGGTCAAGAGCCGAAATAGTGAGGCAGTACATGTCAAGGGTTTCAAGAAAGGGGGAGATTGATTTCGAGAAAATCGGTGAAATGACGCAGGGATACAGTGCAGCAGACATGGAATATCTCTGCAAGTATTCATCACAGAAAGCCTTCATGAAATCAGTGGAAGGAAAGGGCGATGAAATGGTAACCATGGATACATTCATAGAATCACTTGAGGTTGTTAAGCCTTCCGTGAACCGGAACGTGATAGAACGGTACAGGAGATTTGAGGAGCAGCGAAAGGAATAGGTCAGTTGAATTTATCGTAGAACCAGTAGGCATCCCATGGGGAAGTTATGAGCACATCTCCATCCCTGAATTTCCTGTCTATCAATTTTCCATATATGCACATCCTTCTCTCCTCAAAGAGCAGTTCATATTCTTCAGGCATTGCAGTAGAATAAAAGATGAAGAATGCCCTGAATAGAGTTAGCGTGATTTCGGTATTTGCCTCCCTTATGCTCCTGTTATTGGCCTGGACATAATCAGCCACAGTCTGCAGCCCGAGATCAAGGATCTTCTTCTTGACATCAATATCCGGCGAGATGCTTCCAGGCTTATTGCCGATATTCTTGCATTCCAGTGATTCTATGGGTGTATTGCTGTACCTCGAGGAGAGGAATCCATGAAGATCAGGGCCAGAATTATCAAGCGATATAAATATCCGTGAAGGCTCCATTTCCTCAAGATATGAGTGAAGGGATTTCATGCTTCCATCTTTCCCGAGATCATTCAGAACCTCGTATATGACTATCTTTCCTGTCATGTTTCCTCCTAGTACAGCCTTATGGTTTCCAGGTTTTTAAGTGCATGCGCCTCGATTCCGAACTTCTGCCGAACCTGCCTTGCAAAGTCCTGTGCCTTCTCACTCTCCCCATGATTGACAAGTATCCTGTTAGGTTTTGGCATCATAGTTGCAATATAGGAAAATAACTGCTTCTTGTCTGAGTGCCCCGAAAAACCTTCTGCAACTTCAACGTCAATCTTCACCTCATATGATGACTGCTTTCCACCTTCATTCAGGGTGATTTCCCTTGCTCCCCTCTGTATCCTTCTTCCAAGAGTACCTTCAGCCTGATATCCTACAAACACGAGAGCATGCTTTGGCGAATCTACCCATGACCTGAAATATTCCATGACAGGGCCGCCGTTCATCATTCCTGAAGTTGCCAGGACAACCTTGTTCTCAGTGGAATCGCATATTGCCATCCTCTGCTCACGTGTCTCGACCTTCCTGAATATGGGATTCATGAATGGGATTTCCCTCTGGACCATTATCTGCTCCCTCAGATCCCTGTTAAGGTATTCAGGATATGCCGCATGAATTGATGTAGCCTCCATGATCATGCCATCCAGGTATACAGGGAATTCAGGCAGGAGACCTTTCCTAACCGCCTCCTCGAGAACCATCATGACCTCCTGGCTCCTTCCTACCGCAAACACGGGTATCAGAACAGAACCTCCCTTTTCGAAGGTCCTCCTGATTATATTTACCAAGGTTTCAGATGCATCCTTCCTTGTCTTATGATAATCGTCCCTGCCTGCGTATGTGCTCTCAGTCATGAACGTTTCAACCCTCGGGAAATGGTTGTTTGCCATGTTGAACAGCCAGGTCTTCTCAAATTTTACATCCCCGCTAAGAACAACATTGTACAGTCCCTCACCTATGTGAAGATGCACGCTTGCCGAACCCAGAATATGGCCTGCATTGTAAAATGTCAATCTCACATCAGGGGTTATATCCGTTGTCTCATTATATTTCAGCACAACTGTCCGCTTGAGTTCCTCCCGAATATGCTTTGTATCATAAGGCGACTTGTAGCCCTCCGCATGGGCAACCTTTATGAAATCGTTCTGAAGTAGAACTGCAAGGTCTCTTGTAGGCTGTGTCATGTAAATTGGCCCCTCGTAGCCATATTTGTAGAGCATCGGTGCCATTCCGGAGTGATCAAGATGGGCATGGGTGAGAATCACTGCATCAATGGAGCTCAGTGGCTGGACTTCCGGAAGGTACAGATAAGGAGCCCCCTCCCACGGCCTTTCACCTGCACTGTTTGTATTCATCATTCCGCAATCAATAAGGATCCTGGAATTGTTCGTCGACACAAGTGTGGCACTTCTTCCAACTTCCCTGTGGCCCCCAAGTGCGGTCAGGCGAACCCATGTTTCACCAACCATTGTGGGAGAGTTGAGTTTCATGCCAAGATTGTTGAGGAACTTCTTCCTTTCGTCCTTGACCTCCCTCAAATATTCCCTCACTTCCTTCACTGTATGGGAATGCATTGGCGGAGCCCTTACTATCCTTGGTGCCCACCTGGTTTCATTCTTTATGTTCTTTATGTATTCCATATCTCTCTGATTGATCAGTGAGGGTTCATCAAGTTCAATCACAACCTCACCTGTGTCAGGTTCAAAATAGATATCCTTCAGGCCCGCTGCCTCAGGGATAATTTCCCGGACCTTCTTTGCTGCAGTCTCTTCATCCTCAAGAATTGATGGATCTGGGCGTATTGCTATCCTTCTCCTGATCTCCTGGGCAACCTGCCTTGCAATATCGTCCCTGTTCGCAAAGAGGTCCTCGTTCTTTGTGTAGACAACTATGTTTGGTCCCTCGTACACAACATCCGTTATTCCATTGTCGGGGACAAGCCTGTTAAAGATTGCCCTGGCATCTTCAATATAATCTCTGAAAGCCATCTAAAAAAACACCTGAAAAATTTTCAATTTATAAAATGGTAAATTAAAGGGTCAATTTTAATTTTTTGATTCTGTCCAGGATTTCATTCTCTTCCACTTTCCTGAATCCATCATTTGTAATGACTGCAACATCAATCATTCCGCCTGATGCTGAGTCACGAGATTTTGCCGCAGATATCCCCTTTATAACCAGATCGATCCCATCTTCAACCTTCATGTCCTGGCTGTACATGGATTCAAGCACGCCATAAACGTAAGGAGAACCGGAACCTGTGCTGACATATATATCCTCTACTGATCCACCAGCCGCATCCACTGAGAATACGTGTGGTTTTGAATCAATTCCTGCAATGAGGATCTGAACCATGTATGGGTAGAACTTGGTCTGGTTGAGGATGTTCGACAAGAGTGTGGCGGCTGCTGAGATTGGCATGTTTATCTTCCTCTGGAGTCTGTAGAGTTCAAGTTCAGCCTTCATGTATCTTACGAGAACCTGGGCATCCCCTACAAGACCGGCAATTGTCATTCCGGCCCTGGTATCAATCTGAAAGAGCTTTTGGCCATTCTTGTGGGCAATAAAGTGATCCATAGTCACTCTTCTTTCTGTGGCCATAACAACTGCATCCTTTAGTGTAATTGCCACTGTAGTTGTTCCAGTTTCCATTACTTTTTCCATTAATTTCACTCCTGTACTGACAATTCACAATATGTATTAAATACTTTTTAATTTTTCTTGGTATTTTCCATAAAACAATATCATACAGCAACTGTTTTAAATATTTCATAAACATCACGAAATATGGTTCTAACTGCTGAAGACATAATGAGCTCACTGCCTCAAATACTCCCGCCAGACCTAACAGTCGAAGCAGCAACCAAGATAATGGTTTCTGAAAAAAGGGGATTTGTCCTTATAGGAAAGGATGGGAACATCTCCGGTATTGCCACTGAATGGGATTTTGTCAGCAAGGTACTGTCTCTCGGAAAGGATCCGAAGCACATAACACTTGGTGATATAATGAGTGGGGAGATCAAGAGTGTTGAACCTGAAACGCCAACAAGGAAGGTTACAGTTATAATGAGCAAGAATGGGATAAGAAGGATCCTTGTCGGCAAGGATGGGAAATACAAGGGAATAATAACTTCCCGGGATATCCTGAGGATATTTGAGGACTACGTGGAAAATGTTGAGAATATTGCAGGCAAGTATGGCCTGCTCTAACTTACTGAATCTGGTTTTTGAAAATATAACTGTACAGGGTGATCAGGTCAACTACATCTCCCTCGCAATATCGCCTGAATCTCTGTAGATCGTTCCTCCAGAGCCATTCTATTGCTTCTCCCTTGCCCATACCCTCAATTTCAACCTCCTCTTTTGCCCTGATCAGGTCAAGGGAGCTGTATTCGGGGGCATTAACGACATTTTTCAGGCTCCTTATCCTGTATTCGCCATTGAGAAACATTCCGTGGAGGGCGCATACATACATCATGTCCAGGAGGTAGGCGGTTCCAAAATAATACCTCAGGTTCCATAACTGCCTGTCAAACGGAATATTGAGCATTTTTGTATTTATGAGAGGAACATCGTATGAGGCGTGATTATAACCAATTATGATTTCCGGAGAATAATCCTCCAAAACCCTGTTGAACCATTGAAGCAATTCAATCTCGTCGTTCTCCCTTGCAGGGTTTCCTATTTTTACATCCCAGTTTCCGTCCAGGGTTGCATATGAGATGGCTATGATCCTCTCGTTATTGAGAAAATGCTCCCTGACGAGAGTCTCCAGATCGATTGAAATCACCCTCGTGGCTTTCCCTATTCTTGAGGATATTCTGCTAAGTCCCTGTGAGTAATCCATTCCCTGTAATCGCATCAAATATTATATGTTATTTTGCATCACCTGATTATGAAGTATACCGTAAGACAGTATGTTGGCAAAAATGTTGATGTTGAGAAACTCAAGGATCTTGTAGTTATCTTCTTCGAGGATGAAGGTTTTGTCGTCCAGGAGTCCAAGGTGGATGGCAGCAGGATCGTGGAAGCCAGGAAGGGCGGTATATTGCGTACTCTCCTTTCAACGGATAAATGTATTAAGGTGATTATAAAAGGGGAACCAAACGATGTTGAAGTCCTGTTAGGAATAGGAAAATGGGTACCAGAGGAAGAGAGAGAAACGACAAGGGAGGTAAGTGTGAACCCATCCAAAGTATTCATCGATACGCCAGAATCGCTATGGGCCTACGAGATAGAGCACCATCTCTGGGTAAACATTGAGAGGAATGTGGATATGGGTTTCTAGTTTCCCCATTTTTCTCCGGTAATTCTAGTGTATAATGATCTGTAGAGCTCAGATGTCTTCTTAATGAGATCCTGTGGCAATGGATCTATCTCCGGTTCACTGAGACCTTTCGCCCTCGCCTCGTAAAGCCTGTCATGATATCCAGTCGATCTGTAATATTGCCTTACCATTTCCTTAGATATCTCAGTTATCTTGCCCTTGTTGTAATCGTCAAGCTCCCAGAATCTATCTTCATCTGCTGTACCAAACGTATCAACAACTGTAATCTTTCTCTCATTGTCCATTGCAAATTCCTTTTTTCCATCAGCGTGAATGAGTTTTCCCTTTGAAACTTGTTTTTGAATCATATCGTCAATTCTCAGTATTGCCTCCTTAATCTCCAACACTTCATACCTGTACAACCCACCTATTTCCATTGCCTCTGTAATACTTAGCGGCCTGTCTGTTTTCTCAAATTTCGTGGTCATCTCAAAAAATGGCTCTTCAAGAGGGTCTCCAATTTTTGGAACACTTCTGAACCCAAGGTCATGAAAGTCTATCTTTCCTGATTCGATCCTATCCATCAGGCTTCCAGCAACATAATATCTTACCACGAATTCCAGAGGGACCAGATAATTGATCCAGAATTTTGAGCCTCCACTCTCATTAATTTTGTATTTTCTCACAATCATTTCATTGTTTGATTTCACTTCAATTAGATCATTGTTTATTCTCATATGGTTAAGTTTGTCAAACCAGAAGGCTGAGGTCTTGCATATTGAAGCGCCTTTATCTGGCACCTTCACAGGGATTATCTTGTCAAAAACAGAAATCCTGTCAGAGAACTTGAATAATAACCTGTCCCCAAGATCGTATACATCCTTAACTTTTCCAGTACGGATTAGTTCCATAATTCCGAATTGCTAACTTAATGATTTAGTTTTGTTTACGTTTCCACTCCTTGATGCGACTCAAGCATAGATTTATGGTCTAGGGCTCATAAGCGGGTTTACTATTATCTATGAACAGGGTAATTAATGCATTTTCATTTCACAAATTATCTTCTGTTAAGCTATTCCAGGAACCTATTAGCATTTTAAACTAATAATAATGGAATTTTTTATCACAAAATCTGCCTTGTATCTAATATAGAATAATTGATTGCCAATGTAGATCTGCTTCTCATAATTTTAATTATTGTACTTTAACAGGGTCGCAATCATTATTTCCTGCCCTATTCCTGTTCTCTTTCTTGCCCCTTCGGGAATTATGCATCACTGTAGTTTGTTATTATCAATTCCTTGATTGAATTCCTCTTGGTGCCTACCGAATTTATATTCCTTCTCGCCTCGACTTCTAAAACATTGAAATCCTTATAAAGTTCCTTTATGGGATCTGTGTTAGAGTTTGATTCCATTACATAAACTCCTTTATTGGATAGTTCGCGAAATGATTTAGCAAGCCTCTCCTGATCTTTTTCATCGAATCCTGAATTTGTGTACCCTGTGAAATATGATGTTTTGCTCAAAGGTATATAAGGAGGGTCAAAATATACAAAATCGCCTTTCTTTGCATTCTTAACTGTTACTTCGAAATCGGAATTCATAATAGTGCATGATTGAAATATTTTGGATAAGGCCATTATATTCCTGGGTGATGGCATTCCAGGGTTGTTATATTTCCCGAATGGCACATTGAATTTATTCCGGGAATTGACCCTATATAAACCATTATAACCGTGACGATTAAGATAGATTAAAAGTGCAGATCTTTTCCATGGATCAGTAATTGAATTGAATAATTCCCTGGCATTATAGTAATCATCCTTGTTGTTCCTGAATTCCAGGTTAGCCAGTTTATCTATTAACTGCTGGGGATTCTCTTTGATGATTTTATATAAAAGATATAAGTCCTCATTTGTATCAGATATTACGCATTCACCGATCTTATTCAACGAATATAAGGATATCAATAAGGCTGCACCCCCTATGAATGGCTCATAGTATGTATTGAACTTATCTGGTATGTGCCTGATCAGTATCGGCAACAGCTGCCTTTTCCCACCTGCCCACTTCAGTATAGGCTTATAATATTCGTTGGCCAATGATTCCATCTCATTATTTCCTAATGTGAATATATAGGGTAGTTATATAATTGAGTATTGTTTACTTGCCCAAATACTAAGTAAACACTCAGCCAATTTGAGATGTTACTTGAAAGTGCTTTTTTAGATTATGCTTAGTTATGCGTTGTTGATATTAATTATGTTCATTTGTAAAAGATCATTTCACTTATTCACACTAAACTGGAAACA
>JAMCUL010000016.1 GCA_023381355.1 Thermoplasmatota archaeon
AATTATTCCAGTACTTTCTCCTCACTGCGGTGGAATACTTGCATGTGTGGATCATGAAGGAATCAATTGCTGCAATTGTTCCCATGGAATAAGTCATGGCAATGTGACTGCTTATTGCATGGATATCGAATGAACGGGCTCTTCTTGATAATGTCTGGAATGAGGATAATTTCCTTACACCTATCATTTTCATATATTCCTCATGGTTTCTGAGGAATATACCTGAAGATCTGTATGAGATATTGAATATCTGCAATAGCACAAGTATCTTCAATATTTGCCTGTCAATATACTTTCTCTTTCTTTCATCAATGGAAACCATATTGTCTATGATCTGCATAATCATTGGGATATGCTTGTCCGGCATATCCCGTAATTATGAATTTGTAGATAATGTTAGACGTCTGTCTGACTATTCATAAAATGTGAGACACCCTATTGATATATAGTAAATGGAATATTTCCTTGCGTATATCTCGGCCTCCCTCTGATTTGGATCATACTGACAAGTTGCGAAAAATGAATAAAAACGAGCAATCAAATGCGAAGAAAGACAGTTTTCAAACGGTTTGATTACAGTTTCTTTGCGATTTCTCTGGTGCGGAAAGAGATTGAGGCGATCCCCTTAATACTGGACACATTTTGAAGTGAGATTATGTTTGATTATTAACCTGCAATACAATGTCTCCCAATTGCCATAATCTCACTCCATTCCAAGGGTAATCATGTGATTCTTTTGATGGATCTCTGTCATAATTTCAGTGAATATGATTATGTCATTGCCAAGTAATTAATATCCCTAAATAAGCAAATTTTCATCCTTTACCGCATTCAGCATGCATGATTCTAAGGTTAATCATGCTCACAAATAAACTGTCCAAACTTATAGGGGGCAGATCAATGGAACGATTCCATATATTGTTACACAAAATTCGGGATACTATCATTTCGTTTGTTCTTACACAAAATTCGGGATACTATCATACAAAAACCCTAGATAAATGCAGATTAAAGTGGAACCATTAAATGGCAGAAAATGGTAAATTTAGATGAGCGTTCACAACAAACAGATTTACAGAAAACGGCTAAATTACGTGTTCTATGATATACTAATAAAAATAAGATGTAAAATCACGAATTCACTTATAATGAAATAATGTTTTGAATAATTATGGAAATTTGATGTTTCCTCTTCTTTATTTTATTTACTTTAACTTTCTTATGTATACGATCACAGCGGATGCAGTTACTATGACTGCAATAAATCCACCTATTACATAGTATATGTCATCTGAGTTTTGTGCTGGTACTTTTTCGAGATTTGCACTTATGTTTACTGTTTGTCCGGGTTGTAATGTGAAGTTCCTGTATACCGGAATATATCCCTTTTCTGATATCTCAACTGAATAGGTTCCTGCGGTTGTCTTATACATGAACTTGCCTGAGGTTACTGTGAAGTTTTCGCCGTTAACTGTTACATTGACATTTGTCTGGTTAAATGAACCAACTATGTATGCATAGTGTTCAAAGGAGAGTGTTACTGTGATATCCTTCCCATTGATGTTAACTACACTACTGGTCACACCAGTTGTGTAATAACTAGATGAGTTCATTATACTGTATTTGAAGAATGTTCCATTGGTTCCAAAAATTGTAAATGATAATCCTGAGATTGTGTGTGTAAATCCGTTTATGTCAACATTCCAGGACTGACCTGATTCTATTCCTGTTTCTGTGAACGTTACTGAATATGTTACCAATGAGAATGATATTGCTTCTGATTTTGATGAACCACTAACCTTAACTGATCCTGAATATACATTTGGAGAAAAGTAATGATCAGATGTTGAGATCGTATAGGTATATGTTCCATTTGGAAGTGATAGGGAATACGATGATCCGGTTATTGCTCCTGAATCAATTCCATTTGATAGATTCACATACCATGTGTTTCCTGAAGGTAGATTGGACTCCGTGAATGTTACTGAATATGTTACCAATGAGAATGATATTGACACAAATGCAGACTTACCCGAAACTGTTACCGATCCTGAGTAAGCACCTGGAGCATATTCATGATCAGATGTTGATACTGTGTATGTGTATGATCCATTGACAAGTGAGAATGTGTAAGATGATCCGGTTATTGCACCTGAATCCGTTCCATTTGATAGATTCACATACCATGTGTTTCCTGAAGGTAGATTGGACTCCGTGAATGTTACTGAATATGTTACCAATGAGAATGATATTGCTTCTGATTTTGATGAACCACTAACCTTAACTGATCCTGAATATACATTTGGAGAAAAGTAATGATCAGATGTTGATACTGTGTATGTGTATGATCCATTGACAAGTGAGAATGTGTAAGATGTTCCTGTTATTGCTCCTGAATCAATTCCATTTGATAGATTCACATACCATGTGTTTCCTGATGGCAATCCTGTTTCTGTGAATGTTACTGAATATGTTACCAATGAGAATGATATTGCTTCTGATTTTGATGAACCACTAACCTTAACTGATCCTGAATATACATTTGGAGAAAAGTAATGATCAGATGTTGAGATCGTATAGGTATATGTTCCGTTTGGTAAGGATAGTGAATATGATGTTCCTGTTATTGCTCCTGAATCAATTCCATTTGATAGATTCACATACCATGTGTTTCCTGAAGGTAGATTGGACTCCGTGAATGTTACTGAATATGGCATTCCGAAGTAAAATGAAAAGCTAATATTTGTCCCATTTACTGTGAATGATGATGATTTAATATTCGGTTTGTATGCTTTATCACTCGTGGAAACTGTGTAAGTGTACGCACCATTTGGAAGTGATAGGGAATACGATGATCCTGTGATTGCACCTGAATCCGTTCCGTTTGATAGATTCACATACCATGTTGTCCCTGATGGCAATCCTGTTTCTGTGAATGTTACTGAATATGTTATCTGAGAGAACTGTACTGATTCTGAAACTGCTGATCCATTAACAGTTGCAGATCCTGTATATGCAGTAGGTTTGTATTCATGATTGGATGTTGCTATTTCGTATGTGTATGTTCCATTTGGAAGTGATAGGGAATACGATGATCCGGTTATTGCACCTGAATCTATTTCATTGCTGAGATTCACATACCATGTTGTCCCTGATGGCAATCCTGATTCTTCAAACGTAACTCCATAAGTTATTATATTGAAATTGCTTAAATTTAGATCCCATGTTCCAAATAATAGATTTGAGAAAGAACCCGCACTAATGAATATGCTACTATTGAATTCAGAGGCGCTAAATATTGAACCAAAGTGGCTATCCATCTTTAAATAATTTGACGAGAAGGCTGAGGAGAAATTAGAATTGTATGATTTGTATTCGAGTGCAAATGTGTCACCTGATGATGTTTCGTCGCCTAAGATCAGTGCATTACCGCCATAAAGAATCGCGTACTGGTAATTCATACCACTATTTTTAGTAATCATGCTTCCTAGAGTGATAAGATTATGATCTGCGCTATACCCAATTTCTTCTAATTGATCATAATCTATACCCGTGGAGCCAAACATACATAAATAGGTACCATTTGCTACCATAAAATCGAAGCGATATGGAGAATACTGACCTTGGAGTGGATTAAAATTCCCTGTAACATTACTACCCTTTATATTCATATAATTATCGTGATAATAAGAAACCCAAATTCCGCCCTGGTATTTATACGCTATATATGTGTACCCTGCAGAATATGCCGTCTGACCACCACTGACACCTGAGAGCCAGGCTGGAAAATCAGAGCTAAGGTTTGTTACTTTATTATAAGTGGTGTTATAATAGTATAAAAGTGGCAAACCTTTAGTTGTGGTTTCCATTATTCCTTCAACTATAAATCCACCATTCGTTGGGGAAACTGAAAATAGCGTAGCGTTTTCGGAGAGACCTTTGGCAAATGAGGAAGTAACATTATCAACGCTGTTATTTGATGGGTAATAAAGGTAAGCAATTATCCCTTCCTCAGGAAAATAATCTTGTCCAACCATCAAAAACTCATTGTCCTGAAATGCCCCACTTATTAGGAAACCGCTATTTTCTATTGTTCCGTTTGTGTAAATACCTGTTTTATTATAAAAAACAAATCCATTCCCTCCAACTGTCATTATTCCGCCATCACCCTGAACGCTCTGAGAGTTCCAGTATCTTGGATAATCCATATAACCGGTGGATGATATCAATGATGGTATACTTTTCATTCCTGTTGTTAGGTTATATTCAATTATAGTTGGATTTCCTGGAATACCAGCGTTATAGGCCGAAATGTAGAAATTCCCTTTCCATGATGTGGCACCATTAATTGGGAAATTTGATGAGAAGTTGTCCGTTATATTTTCAAATTTTAATGAATTGACATTCAATAGGATTTCATAATCATAACTGTATGACTGATTCATTTCAGTATAATTTTGATTATAATCTTCCATGTACAAAAAAGTGAAATTACCAACAAGTGAATCACCATTACCATTAAAAGTCCCAAATATAGAATTATTTGGCACGGGAGGTGAATAAGAACTAAAGTTGCCCGAAGTCATGTTGAAAACGCTCAGGTTATAACCCAGAGATGCAAATGAGGCATTTGCTCCATTATCGGCGATATAAAAATAATACCTCTCTCCAAACAAGAAAATTTTGTTTCCATGTTGAAACATTTTTGAGATTGCCTCCCCGTAATTGTTATTTCTTTCGTTTAAGATGCCCCATTTTTTAAGCAAGGTGTATTTATTTGTTGAAAGGTTGATTGAACCAAAAGCATAATACATACTTTCATTTTTATAAATTGAGCCTCCTAAAAATAGTAAACCCTGATAGGTGATTATATCACAAGTGCTAAAATAAGTGGGTATATTTGCAAGCTTTGTGAGATTATAGTCCAGTGTACCATTTTCATAAAAAGCCAAAAGATAGGTACTGTTTTCTGAGATATAGTTCAAATATATCATATCACCAATTGTTGATACTATGCCTACCATTGATGTGTTAATTGACCTTAGGTCGATTTCTTTATAACCATTAAAATTTATAATATAAAATATAATCTGCCCTTCATTGCTTGATGTTAAATTTTTTGCCTCTAAGAGATAACCGTTATTTAGACTATATACATTGCATATATCATCATTCTTAATGTCAAAAGTATGAACACTATTTCCATTAAATATCGAAACAAGGGAATAACTATAATTTCCCAACTCTGGCACATACAATATACTTGAGGAATTTGAGATCATATAGCCAATACCCAAAATGGTTCTGTTGAAATTATTCTCATAATAAGAGCTGAGGTTTGTGAAAAGACTTGAATTTAATTTATTCCCTTGAGTGTCTGTGATAAATTTATTATTGCTAATCGGAAAATTATCCATTCTATTATGTACGTTGTTCACATTTCTAATATCCAGTTTTTTACTCGACTCAACATTTAAGGGAAAAATTTTTAGACGTTTTAACTGTCCATTTGTATTTTTAGGAGTATAGGCATTAGATACAGATTTGTCCCAAACAAAACCCGTAGAAGATGCTCCTAAGAAAAGTACCAATATAAGAACAACCACAAACTGATTTACTTTAGACATATTTAAAGAATATTTCTATATATATGAAATCTTCTGTTAATGGAAGGTTGCGAATTAAAGAACTTTTATAATTCCCAACTCGCTAACTCTTAGGTATCTAAACTCGCTTAAATTAACACATACTACTTTAATCTCATGAACCAGTGAAACATAGTACCAGATCAAATATTTGATCATTTCATTCTTAATACTACGATATTCTGCCAATCTTCCATTTCAGCCATTTCCAGTGGAAACATGTAAATGGTATTAACAAGTGTACTAACACACATGTTCCATGATCGACAGTGCACCTGAAGCAGTTAGGAAAACATATCTCAAGATGAAAGGAGAGCATGGAAAGAATCTGGAACTGAAAGTGATCGGAGGGAATATTACCTGTATGTTGCAAGGGGAATATGGGACAAAAAGAAAAAGAAGTCAGTGAAGAAGACTGTGCTCATGGGATCAACAGATGAAAATGGAACATACAGGGAGAAGAGGACAAAAAGAATGTTCTCCTCTACCATGATATATGAATATGGAAATTCACAATTAGCATGGAATCTTGCACAGGACATGTACACGATCATGGAGAAGTATCCATACAGAGACCAGATCATTGCAATGGCCATGGTGAAGGCAATTGATCCAATGCCTCTGAGAATGATTGCATAAAGATACCAGAAGCTCTACATATCCAGATCATTGAAACCTGATCTTGATCCTGGTGAACTATCAAGAATACTGGGATATGTGGGCAATCATCTTCCTGATCTGTATGATATGTTCAGGAAGCTCATGGAACCCGGCGGTTTTCTCTTTTATGATATGACATAAATCATATCATACTCGAAGAACCTGAAGCCTGCCGAAAAAGGATACAATCCTGATCATGCACATGAGAACCAGGCCACCGTAATAATGGCTTTCTCTGTGAAGTCATGGATACCTGTTGCAGTTGATGTGTTCTACGGATCAGTAAAGGACATCAAGTCTCCTGGATATTTCATGGATCGATTCCATGACGGGAATATTGGTTTCATCATGGATCGAGGTCTTTTCTCAGAAACCATAATCAGGGATCTTAGAAAAATGAGGATGCATTACATTGTCCCATTGAGAAGGAATTCCACACTTGTTCCATACAATGTGAAATTCGATTCAGCATTCATGTACAACGGAAGACCCATACAATCCTCAAGGTTAGGATATATTTACGTGTTTCAGGATCCATTGATGAGGGCAGAGGAGGAATCATCCATTTTGAGAGATGTTGCATCCTCCGTAAAGGATATGGAATATTTCCATGATAAGAAGAATCTGCTGGGTGTTTTTGCAATAATATCTGATCTTGATCGGAATCCATCAGAAATATGCGAACAGTACAAGTCAAGGGAAGAGGTTGAACAGGTGTTCGATACAATGAAGGGTGATCTTGAATCAGACAGGTCATATCTCAGGGACAATGAGAAGGTGAAGGGATTCTTCTTCATCATGTTTCTCGCATTGAGGATAAGATTCCATATACTGAAGGTGTTGAAGGAACATGATCTGCTGGGAAAGATGTCTGTGAACGAGATCATCTTTGAACTTTCAAAGATGGAGAGGATTGTTGAAAAGAAAGGTACAGAATACTTTGCTGCAGTTCCGAAAAAGGTTGAAAGGATTGCTGAGCTGTTCAAAGACATGATACCTATGGGTTAAATTAGGGGGGAGTTTAGGTAACAACTGAAATTCCTCAATAGATTGTCCTGATTGATCCAGTATCATTGGTTATTCAAACGTTTGTTTTGACTGGGATGTTATGTTTGCCCAACCTAAAAATACTGCGATATAATCAGTTCAGGATGAGGACAAGTTTTTACATTGGGGTTATAGGCGGAGCCAACCCACAGGAGAAATACCTTGATATTGCGTATAAGGTAGGCAAATTACTGGCAGAATCAAAATGCGTTGTTGTATGTGGTGGACTGAATGGAGTGATGAGGGAAGTCGCAAGGGGAGCCCACGAGAATGGAGGGGTTACGATTGGAATACTCCCCGGTTTCACCAGAAAGATGGAAAATGAATTTCTCACTTACTCAATCCCATCAGGAATGGGATATGCCCGGAATTTTCTTATAACAAGAGCTTCTGATGCACTCATAGCAATAGACGGCTCAAACGGTACCATATCTGAGGAATCCTTTGGTATCAGTGAGGGGAAGGATGTTATAAGCCTTGGAAGTTTGCCTCTTAACAGGACAAGGCAGAAAGAGGGGAATTTCTATCCAGTTGAGACACCTGAGGAAGCCATAAAGAGGGCATTAACCTCTGCAGAAGAGTATAGAAAAAGGGCAAAAGAGTATTTTACTGAGTTTGATTCCTGATTCTGTCAATTTTTGTATAGAACGCACTGTATCCCATTTCCCTCAGCCTAGCAGCAACGTGGGCACTCTGAAGGCCCTTCTGGCAATAAAGTATGATGCTGCCCTTATTTTCCATTTCCCTGACCTTTTCAAAAACCTGATCCATCTGCACATTAATGGAACCTGGATGATGCCACTGTTTATATGACAGCCTGTCCCTAAGGTCAATGACAGTGTCGCCATCTTCAATAACATCTTTCTCATAGTTCTGATCAGATGTATTCAACAGAGAATCTATCTGCGAACCTCTTAGTTTATGGATTTCACCTCTGGAAGGAAAATAATCGTAAAGATTATCCATGTCCTGCTGCAATTCTTCACGTTTTATATGTGTAATTGGAACCTCGCCAAACAGGGAACAGAACTCCCCAAAATCGTCATTGCTAAAAGTGCCTATTTTTCGTGATATCTGGATAATCTCATCCTTGTCCAGACCGATCAGTGGACGGTGAACCGGGATTTCCATCATCCTGCTAAGTTGCATGAGGTTCTCAGGAGTCTGGGATGATACCTGCCCGGATGATTCCCCGGTAATTATGCCGTAACATCCAGTTTCTTTGGCTAATTTCTCCCCAATGTTGTACATGATCTTCTTGAAGCTCACATTTGAAAATTTCATCTTTCCTTTGGAGAGGTATTGATCTACAAGCCTTCCAGCGTCTACAATGTAAATTATAGGATCGTAACCAAAGTACCAGTTATCATAGAGGGATTTAGCATTCCTGAGGAACTGCCTGGCATCCAGTGGATACGCCAGTGAAACAAATATCATGTCAACTGGTGATCCACGCTTAAGCATCATCCAGACAGCAACGGGGGAATCAATTCCGCCAGAAACCAGGGCAGTCAATTTTGCCTCGCTTCCCAGTGGTAAACCTCCCGGGCCATCGATTCTATCCCTGATTATATATGCAGAGTTTCCCCTCACTTCAATGTTTATCTGAATTTCTGGATTGGACAGATCAACCCCCCTTGATTCCATATATATAGAGTCAGCAACCGCCCTGCTCAGCTCGATGGATGTAAAAGGATGATTTCCTGTTCTTCTTGTAGAGACTGCAAATGTTTTGCCCCTGACCTTATCAAGAAACATGGTCTTCACAGCATCCACAATCCTGTCCATACTTCCGGATTCAACAAGATTCACTTCGGAAAACGACTTGATTCCCATTACCCTTGAAAGACACTTGATGGATGAGTTTCGATCATTGCTATAAGCAAATATCCGCCCCCGTTCAGCTTTCACATCTACCTCCAGACCCATCATCTTATGGGAGATCTTAATATTCCTTACAAGCCGGGTCTCCATATCCTTTCTGGTTTTCTGGCCTTTAAGCCCAATTTCAGAATATCTTACCAGGAAAATATTCATTTCTCTTCAATCCTTATTCCAGTGAGTATTGGTGTCTCCTTAATAATCCATTTTCTCGCCTCGACCTCCCGAAGCTTCTCAGTGACCTTCATCCATGAATACAGGCTATCGGTTTCGTAAATCACTACAAATTCCTGGTCTCCTATCCCGAATGAATAGGTTGTGTATGAGAGGATATCCTTATTGTTTGGATCTGTCATTGCTGCTCTTATATGTTCGTCCATTATTCTTTTCCTTTCATCATATGGAAGAAGATACCAGTCATTTGACTTTGACATTGGATAAGCGATCATATACTTCTTTCGGCTATTGAGTATTTGTTCTTCTATGTTCATTGAATTTTTCAAATAGGGTGATCTCTGATATATTGAATGAAAAGAATGAATAATCTCGCCTTTTCCTTCAATTACCTTCTTTAATTCCTTAAGAAGTGATAAGATATTGGAAGGATCATCGGCAGATGCCCACCCAATAATGTCGCAATCTCCTCTTAGAGATTCGTATAAATTAAGATGCTTCAACCCTGAATTATGCTTCAACTTTTCTTTATCTAAAATGTCCTTTACGTTTGCATGTTGAAATTCCTTTATAGAAAGAATCAACATATACAATTCATTACTCTGATCTTCCATAAAAAGATAGTACAATTAAAAATTAAAAGTTTGTAGTTAAAGATTATGCTGTCTGTGTTCCTGAACTATAAAACTGAGTTCCTTTATAGTTCAAGGTTAATTCGTAATTTGATATGGTATTAGCAAAAGATGTTCCGGATGATGTTGCGCCTTTTGAATGTACAAAGAATGTATAGACAGAGCCACCGGTGAATGATGACGATGCAGTACTTATGTAAAGAGTTCCTCCTACTGTTGAAGAGCTTGTATCACTGGTCTGCGAGAGTAATCCCGTATATACAATAGTCCCATTAACGGTTAGAGTGTATGTAACCTGTGAATTAGTTAATGCCTGAGAAGAAGTACTTACTGATGCTGTAACGATTGTCCCATTTGTGCTTAGAGTAGTAGTTACACCAGCTGCTTCCACGGTATTACTCGCTCCATGTGTGAACCCTCCAAGTATTGTTACGAGAGTTGCAGCCAGAACCACCGTTATTGCTATCAGAAGAATGGTAGCAATTATAGGCGAAACGGCCTTATCTTCATTATTAATTACCTGTTTCATATTTTTTCCCCTTACTTGGAATAAGTAATACTAATATTTAAAATTTATTTCTCACATATTAACTAACATAATGCGAAATTTAATTATTTGTAATATAGTTAGGGTCATCGCAATTTCATGTGGGTTCATGGATAATGCCGTAGATAACAGCACCTGAAGTATATGGGGGGTCGTCAGGTGTTCCTTGTTCCTGTATCCATAGGCCATCTTTTCTATGAGCGCTATCCCCGAGTTGTTCCCTTCGGTCCTTACATTTATTATGTGATGGATGAAGTGACTCAGTATTCTGACCAGATGTGCCTTTATCATCCTTGCAACGTCCTTCATTACATACATTGAGGAATGTATATGACCCATGAATACTATCTGCTCAATTATCTCATGGCGTTATGCCTGAATCTGGCATTCCATAATTCCCTGATATTCTCCTTCATAGAATAGGCAGGCAACGCAGAATAAATCTTGCATTCGTCCATGAAATGATATATCTAAATGATAGACGAAATTACCCACAAGAAAGTGGAAGAACCTTTAGTTTAAAAAATCCACAGGTTAATTAACATTATATGTATTTCAGGGATAATTGTCGGGCATGTTAAATGAACAGACACTTATCGGATTTCTAAGGACTTTCAAGATACAGTTCTACATTTTCCTGTTACTGTTTCTCGTCATGATTGTTGTAAGAGTCGTCAGGGCAAAAGTTGGCAAGGTGTATTCAAAGAAAATTATCCTGTATCCTCTCCTGTACATGCTTCTTACACTTTATTCATCAATAACACTGACGATTACACAGTTTGAAATTTCAATTTCAATATACGTCTTCGGTTTCATAGCGGGTTTCATTATCGGTGACCTGTCTGAATTCAAGGACAGGAAGGGGAGGGAACTATACCAGTCTTCCGGATCAGTTGCTCTTGCCTGGTCATTCCTTTTCCTTGTAAAGTGGTATTATTACCTTTATGATCCGTCAATGCCTTCTTTCTTCGATCCCATAATCACAGTCGTGTTCACGTTCCTTGCGGGAATTCTGCTCGGAGAAAGCGCAGGGATCATGTTCAAGCATTTCCGTTCAAAGTGAAGTTTCCTGCACTGTGAAAGAAAAACCAAATAGCCATATTTCATCAGGATTCAATGTCTTCAAATCTTCACCAGACTGGAATGCATTCACTGTTGATGACATTGGCTCAACTGCAACGGACTCACCACCGGCATATTCCCCATCGTATATCATGAAATACCTTGAGTTCGTTGTCTCAATCTCATAAGAATATCTCTCTCCGAGGACCCTTATAGGACCACTATACCTGAAGAGATCGTCAAAATGGCCGGCCTTCTTCTTCCTTATATTCTTGTAGAATTCAAGGTAATTTCCAGACGGGAAGTACTCATCCATCTTTATCGATTTGAGTGCCCTTTTTTCAAGTGAAACGGTCCATTCATTCCTGACAATGAAATATGGATGAAATCCCGGAGAGATTGGGGCGCCACTGTCACCATGGTTGTGGAAGTGCGCAACCTCGCAGAATCTGGAGCCTGAGACACATATATGAACCGTGCATCCTATCCTGAACGGGTATTCCTTCTCCCTGTACAGGTCAGTCTTCAATGTGACCGCATCCTCTTCTATTTCCACGACTTCCCAATGCAGGTCTTTTGCATAACCATGTATTGAATTGCCGTCATTTCCCCTCTGAAAAGCATATTCCCTACCCTCGAAGGAATATGTTCCACCCCTGATCCTGTTGGCATATGGAAAAAGCGGTGCTATCCCCCCGTGAGTCTTATGCCCATCCCCCGTCCTCTTTATGATATCATTTTCGCCATATGTGATGTATTCAACGTAGGATCCATCATTGCTGACCCCAACTGAAAGAAGGTCAGACGCTATCTTCATTCGCTGTCCCATTCCTGCACGAAACGAATAACCTTCACAGCCGGTTCTTCCTTCTTTATTATTTCGTGAAACTCCTTTCCTGTTTCAAGGGCCTCCCTGCATATCCTGATTGTGTCTTCCAGTGAAAGGAGCTTCCTGGAACCATCCCTCCTTATTATGAGTGCCCTTCCAAGATCAGAACAATCAATTCCCACCGGTATTCTCCTCCAGAATTAGGTAAAGACCATTTACATCCTTAATCCTGAGTACACTCCCAACCTGTGGCCGGTTGCTCCCGTTAAACCGGGCATTCCAGTTGACACCGTCAACCCTTACCACAAGAACAGTCCCGTTATCCCTGATGACTGTTGCATCCTTTCCCACAAGGCTTTTAGCCCCAGTTACTGACTTCCTTCCCCTCGGATACCAGAGAACAAAGCGGTAAAACCAGGCTCCAAGAAAGAAGAAAACGATGGCTATGAGCATAAATATGAGATAAGCCGTGACGTTATTCATGCCATGTGGATTATTAATTTATTATTAAATCCTATCAGATATCGTCTGTCCAGAACTTTACCCGGATGAAACAGATAAATGGATAATTCGGGATCACTGAACACCAACCCGGAACAGCGTTGATTATTATATCAAGGACGTTTAGATACCGGTTCCTTTGCCCGGGAATATTCACGGGTTCTCAAAAAATTTGAACACATGCAATTTATTCCTGGTACATAACATGAAAAATTCCATCCTGCGCATTAACTGTCCTGATGAATTCTGGCGCCTTCCGGGTGATACATGAAGCTCATTACACCACCGAATATTGAAAGAAAGAACCCGATTGCAAGTCCGCCCTCCGTGTCAAGCAGGGAAAGGACTGAACCCAGGATGACAATCCCTCCAAGGATCCTGCTGAGATCCTCACGGAGCCACATTCCTATTCCACCGCAGATCTCCATCAATGCAGGAATTATTCCACCTATCATGAGAAGGAATACCTCATCGCCTGAAACATGTCCACCGGGCAAAATCAGGTCAGCTATCACCAGGGCAACTACCATTGTGACTGCGCCTCCTGCAATGGTTACAATGGATGCGTCCCGGTTCCTCCTGAATACTGAAAAGTATGAGATGATTTTCCTGGCCTTTTCCCTGTCCACCATTTTCCATCACTTTGCGGGTCTCTTCATCCTGTTTATCAATGCAAAGAAGTCTATTGTTGTATTGATGTTCCTCACCAGCTTCCCCTTAACATCCAGAGTGAAGAATTCATCCTCCGGAATCTTTTCAGGATCAGAGAAGAAATAACTCATACCACAGAAAAGCCCATCAGATAGCATTGAGATGATGCCTTTTCCCTTTGAGTTTGCAAAATTCAGGAAAGTCTTTATAACGTCAGGATCGTCAATGAAAAGATCTGCAGCAATTGTGAACACAGGATACCTGCCTATCTTCTTGAGACAGAAATTAAGATCCTCTGAATATCCCCTGCCAGGTGTTTCAATCACCTCATGCTTTCCCTCAAACACCTTCCTCGTTATCTCGGTTTTGTCGGAGACAGCAATGTAGATCTCATCTGAATATGCTGAGAGCATTGACAGGTTTCTTCCTATCAGGGTCTGTCCCTGTATGAGGAGGATCCCCTTGTCGGGAAAATCCATTCTTGAACCCGTTCCACCTGCCATTACCAGTATGCGGAAGGGGGGCTCACTTTTTTCCATAGGGGAATATCCATGTTACCTTTTTAACCATTCTCATTTCACACAATTTTCGTAGCGATTCCCTGTCCTTCCTGTCCTCCTCATTCAGTGGAGATACAAGTGCATACAGAGTAAATACATAATTGTGAACCTGCCTGCCGGGAGGGCAGGGGCCCCCATATCCGGTCTTCCCGAAGTCATTCTTCAGCTGTATCCACCCATCCGGTGTTTTTTCTGATTTCTCGATATTCTCGTGGAGAGTTGTTATAGAAGGAGATATCCCGGTAATGACCCAGTGCACAAAATTGCCCCTCGGTGCATCAGGGTCATCCAGAAACAGGACAAGCTCCTTCGTGGATGATGGGGCATCCTTCCATTTTATCTCCGGTGAAATATCCTCTCCCATGCAGGTGTACCTGTCTGGAATCCTCTCTCCATACTTAATTCCGTCAACCTGGAGTTCAAAAGTCATGGGAGTGAATTATATCAATGGTTAATATTCTTTAGGATTCAGGTATATTCTGGCTCTTTCCCGTTATTCTGAGAAACGAGGCCGACATCGAGAAGAACCATGCAGAGGATGCAAATGTGAGGATCGATATTATGAGCCAGAAAATTGAGGCCTCTGAATAGAAGTATTGCAGCAGGCCAAGCCCAACAATGGTTCCCGCGATCCTCCCGAAGCTCGTAATGAATGAATACTTTCCCACATAATCACCCCGGAGGGATTCGGGAGCCACCTCCATGAGTATGGTCTGGGTGGTTGGAGATGAAAAATCCTCTCCTATCGTTATGAGTCCCATTATAAAGAGAAAGGCAAGTTCTCCAGTGAAAATGACCAGAAGCAGGAATGAAATACCGTATATCATTGTGCCCAACGCACGCCATACCATCACGTTGCTCTTCCTGTTCATCAGCCTGAATATGGGCACCTGGAGAAGCACGACAAGAAGTCCATTCAGGCTGTATATTATCCCAACAGAGA
Organism: Thermoplasmatota archaeon; assembly: GCA_023381355.1. Lineage (GTDB taxonomy): Archaea > Thermoplasmatota > Thermoplasmata > Thermoplasmatales > Thermoplasmataceae > Cuniculiplasma. The sequence continues at coordinate 15,133 of JAMCUL010000016.1, forward strand.
TGATCGATATATCCCTCACATCGAATATGTACAGGGTGAATGCAGGACCTGTCTGCCTTATGGCAAACCCGAACAGGATTCCTGCAAGGGTGAACATGATGAGGAATGGGTTCATTGAAAATCTTGAGGATTCCTTTGCCCCCTTCACCTTCTTTACACGCACACCGGTAAATGTCTCACCCACAGCAAAGTAGAGGAGAACACCCTCAAGTGCACTCGTCACACCGGCGATGAGAAATATCCACTGGAAGCCGTAGACTGCAAGGAATGCACCTATCATTGGTCCTATTGCAGCCCCAAGGTTGGCGAACACCCTGACATATGTGTAGCCTGCGAGCCTGTCACCAGATGCAGTGAGGTCCGCAACTGATGCCTGAATTGCCGGAAACTGGAGTGATGCAAGGAACATGGTTGAGAGCCAGAATATGATCATGTATCCCAGGTTGCTTGAGTAGCCAACTGCCCAGAAAAGTGCCATGTATGCAATGGCAGTGAAGAATGGGACAACCTCAAGGAAGAACTTCCTTCCAAACCTGTCGGACCAGGGACCGGAAAAATACTGGATCACAGCCATTACGGCTGTTGCAGAGGCCGTAATTACACCTGTTTCAAGAAGACTGAGACCGTATGAATTCACAAAGATTATGGGAAGGAAGATGAATGTTGACATCCTTCCAACAACCCTTATAAAACGTGCCACGCTAAGATAAAAAACCCTCCTGTCCATTTAATGGCTCTGATTTCCAGATAAGTATTAAAACATTCCAAATGTATTATTCACGGCATTGTGGCCGAATATTCCCCTCATGTTCTCAAGTTCATTGGAATCAGGTTTCGATGGAATCACTATGGAATAGGGACTTTTCAGGTCGTTTTCGAGGATCTTTTCCAGAAAATTGAGATTGACCTGTTCATCACTCCATCCCAGCCTCTCCAGGGAAATTGCAGGCCTTGCTGTTAATGCTTCAATTCCAGCCTTTTCTGTCATTGCCGTAAGTGTCTCAAGCAGAACACTGGAATCCATGTTCTTCCCACTGTCAAGATCGATCAGGAGCGTTGTATGAAGGCCATTATCTATATTTGAAATTATCTTCATGACCGGGCTTACGGGAACAAAATTTGCGGAAATCCTCGGGATGGATACCACGATGCCGGTTCTGTATGGTGAAAGCCCGGTTCTTCCAGGAATGGATCCGGTTATTGATGCATTCTCATAGATCCTGCACCCAATACCCCTCGTCCTGCATTCATTCATGATGGCGTAATGAGTCGTTGATGTGAAAGGGTCTCCTGAAACTATGAAAGACCCGACCTCAAAACCGCTGTCAAGAAAAGAAAAGCTTTCGACGCCTTCCCTGTCCAGAATGACCGGAGGCCTGCCCGTAATCTCTTCAAGGTCTGCTGCAAAGTTTGGCTCAAAGATGGATGTGTATGAATCAACAAATATCCTGTCGCTTTTCAGGAGGACATCTTTCTGTTCCAGGGTTATGCTCCTGGTACCCCGCAGGCCTGAACCTATTATGTTGAGATTCATTAAAGGTCTTCCTGTATCCTCACAAGCTCATTGAGTTTTGCCAGCCTCTCTCCGCCGATCGTGCCGCTCTTTATATATTCTGAGCCAAAGGCAATAGAAAGATGGGCGATGAAATCGTCCGTTGTCTCCCCACTTCTATGGGAGATCACATTCTTCATGGAGGCCTCTGTTGCTGCCTTTACAGAATCCCACGTATCACTCAATGTCCCTATCTGGTTTACCTTTATGAGAACACCGTTTGTAGCCTTCTTCGATATACCCTCCCTTATCCTCTTCACATTTGTGGTATACAGGTCATCGCCCACAATAAGGCATTCCTTTCCTATGGCTTCCGTTATGGCTGCATGCCCTTCAAAATCCCTTTCATCCATCGGATCCTCAATATACTTGAAACCAAAGTCCCTGTGAGCTTTTATCATGTACTGTATCTGCTCGTCCCTGCTCAGTTTCTCCTTCTTGTAGACATACTTTCCTCCCTCGAAATACGTGGATGCAGCTGCATCCATTCCAAGGAATATCTTTATCTTTCTTTCCCTTGATATCTCGTCAGCAGCCTGCTTGATAATCTCCATTGCCTTTACGTCATCCACTGAAAGGACCCATGCCCTCTCATCCCCAACGCCGATGCTGATATCCTTGAATATCTCCTTGGCTATCTGGCCGATCCTCCTGTGTACCGTTGCGTTAATCTCTATTGCCTCGAGGAATGAGTGGGCATCGTTTGATACCAGGAATTCCTGTATTGTTGTGCCGTTGATTGCGTGTTTTCCTCCTCCAATCACATTTCCTATTGGTTTGGGAAGCTTTGCCCTGAAATTGCCTCCAGCATACCTGTATAACGGGATTCCAAGATGGTTTGCAACAGCCTTTGCAACCGCAATTGAAAGTGCGGTGGAAACATTCCCTCCTATTTCTGAAAAATTACTGGTTCCGTCAAGGGATTTCAGGAGATCGTCAAAACCTGACTGGTTGAGCGCATTGAAACCTATGATTGCACTTCTTACAGTCCTGTTGAATATTGATATGCTCTCCTCAACCTTCCCAGCGTGAAATGGTATGACCTCTGTTTCACCGGTACTTGCCCCTGCGGGTGCTGATGAGATTCCTGTTGCCCCTGACTGGAGCCTGATCTCAGCCTCAACTGTCTTGTTTCCCCTTGAATCAAGTATTGCCCTTAGTTTTGCACCGGAGATTTCAAATTCTTTTTCCATGATGCATAAGGCAATGAATGATTTTATATTTTTTCATTCAGATTTTTCTTATATCTTTCACAGAATGATGTGTAATTGTGCTTGTAGTCTGCCCAGAGATTCCTGTACTCATCATCTACCATCCTTATCTGCTTTGCCGGAACACCCCCAACTACTGTTCCAGCCTCAATTACCTGCCTTGTCTTTACCAGTGCATGTTCCGCTACGACAGCCCATTCCCTTACCTCTGCAAAATCAGTTACTGTTGAATGCATCCCTATCACTGCATTGTCACCTATAGTGGCAGTATGAATAACGCAGGAGTGACCAAGCGTAACATTCTTTCCAATCCTCGTTTCCTTCCCTGGCCTTGCATGGATCACTACGTTGTCTTCAACGGCAGTTCCCTCACCTATGATGATCGTACCGTAATCCCCGCGGATCACTGCACCAGGTCCTACCCAGACCTTTCCGGTGATCCTTACGTCACCTATTATGGATGCAGTCGGAAATACAAATGCCTCATCCGAAACCTCTGGAACTCGCCCTTCAAAACTATAAATTCCCATCTTCGTGAATAGCTTTTTGACTTAATTTCTTTCCCTCTTCTAATATAGTTCCGGCATCAATGTCAAAGTTTTTCAGGCCATCCCTGACGACGTGATATGATACAGCATTCCCGCATGCGGCAGATTCTTCTATTCCGAGGTTATTGTACAGGCCAAGGTAAAATCCTGCACGGAATGTATCACCTGCACCCAGGGTGTTGCCATCCATGACGGATCCGAATGCAGGAATGCGCGTAGAATCGCCAGAATATACCCTGCACCCGCTGGATCCGGCAGTCATGACAACAGTCTTTCCATGCCCGGTCATATTGCCGATACTGATACCGCTTTTCTCAACCATGAAAGATATTTCCTTCTCATTGCCAAATATGAAATCAGACCTTTCAAGAAATTCCCTTATCTGGTCACCTGTGTATTTATAGAATATTTCCTGGGATGGATCGAATGACAGGATATCATAACTGGATTCATTCATGAGCTGATAATTGAGTTCAGGATTACCCGTACCCAGATGCATGTACCTGTATTTTTCATCTAAAATCCTGTAAGGTAGCTTCTTCATCGGCCCTTCAGCCATGAAGTATCTCTGATCGTTCCCATCATTAACTGCATAGCATACAGGGCCATAGTCATCTCCCGTAACAATGATGCCCGATGTATCCACCTTTATATCTTCGAGGTATTTCAGGTAGTTCATGTGGCTCATCCGTGAAACAATGGAATAGAGACGGAATGGCAGGCCCAACCTTGCAGCGACCCTTGTAAAATTTCCGGCAGTTCCGCCAAATTCCTCCTCCACCTTATTAACAGGCAGCGTTATATCATCTGTTATCCTGTTCACGTATATCAGGACATCAATATTCAAATGGCCTCCGTATGCGAGAAAACTATTCCCTGTCAGGTTTCACCAGCTCCATCTGAACGAGAGTCATGTCTCCATATAATTCCTTGCTGTCCTTAATGACCGGCAAATAAGTATCCAGTGATATTCCAGCAGTGGACAACTCTTCGCGAAGTGCCGGAGAATCAGTAACCACAATCGCCTCATGATCTTCCTCAGAGAAACCGACTCTGAGTACAGCCCTTTCAAGCCTTGTTTCGCCGGACATGAGGCATATAAAATATGACATTCTTTCACGAAATCTTGTTCTCCTGTACTCAGAGGATCGGATATAGGCCTCGTTGATAAATTCCACTGGATATTGAATACTGGACTTAAGGAATACCGTGAACACACCCTTGCTCCCATATTCCGAGTGAATTTCGGAAATCTTCCTTGTAGAACGTATTCTGTATATCTTAAGCGATGTTAGGTCCTGCACGGCTACCCTTTGGTGTGATATTTGTGCCCGATTTCAATATTCCGGTTATCCTGTCAAGAAGATTCTGCCTTTCAGGCGTCTTTTCGAGTGCATTTTCCAGTACCTCTTCTATTGTATTTACAGGGACTATCTGTATCTTGTCCTTGTGATTCTGATCCAGGATTATGTCCCCGAAATTAGAGGCAGGCACGATTACCTTCTCGAGACCGGCCTCTATTGCAGCCTCCACTTTTGCAGTAACTCCACCTACTGGCAGCACATATCCCCTTACGCTGAGGGACCCTGTCATTGCAATATTCTGGTTTACAGGTATCTCCTCGATTGCAGATATTACTGCGGTTGCGATCGAAACACTTGCACTATCTCCCTCGACGCCTTCATACGTTCCGATGAACTGGATGTGTATGTCCATATCTGACAGATCCTTGCCACTTATCTTCTTGAAGACAGCTGTAACGTTTTGAACAGCCTCCTTTGCGATCTCGCCAAGCTTTCCAGTGGCGATGACACTCCCATGCCCCTTTGTCTGGGAGGGTGCTACTTCAGCAACTATTGGCATTACTATACCGGTATATTCTGCCATTCCGTTATTTCCACCCATGACTGCAAGTCCATTCACAGTGCCGATTGAGGTTCCCTCATTGCTGAACGTCTTGTAGAGACGCTTGACCTCGAGTGCCCTGTCTGCAATCTGCTGTTCAAGTGGCTTGCTGAACTCCTTTGCCTTTGTTACGTGATCAGCAGTCACTATTGAAGCTTTCTCGGAGATTGCAACATCTCCTGCCGCCCTTATCAGGCCTCCAAGCTCCCTGAGCCTCAGGGTCAGTTTGCCCCTCCTGCCAGATCTTTTCTGTGCTTCCTTGATAATCTCTATGATCGCACTTTCATCAAAATGCGGTATCTTCTTGTCCTTAACAATCTCCTGCGCGATAAACTGGACAAGTTTCTTCCTGTTTTCCTCGTTATCCTCCATTGAATCCTTCACATACACCTCATATCCGTAACCGCGTATTCTTGACCTTAATGCGGGATGCATTCCCTGGATTGCATCAAGGTTCCCTGCCGCAACGAGAACGAAGTCGCATGGTACAGGCTCCGTCTGTACGAGAGCGCCAGTACTCCTCTCACTCTGGCCGGATATTGAGAATTTCTTCTCCTGCATTGCTGTCAGGAGTGATTGCTGGCTCTCCAGCCTGAGAAGGTTGATCTCGTCAATAAAGAGTACACCCTTGTGAGCCTTGTGTATGTTTCCAGCCTCAACCCTTTCATGGGAGGGAGTTTCCAATCCGCCTGACTGGAATGGGTCGTGCCTCACATCACCAAGCAACGCACCTGAATGCGCTCCTGTCGAATCGATAAATGGAGGCTTGTCATTAGGTGAATGAGATACGAGAACCTTGGGAACCATTGCCTTTTCCATTCTCATTGCCGGGTTTACTGCAGAGATGAAATATACCATGGCTGCCGCCATGATCGCAACGAATACAATGTAATAATCAGTTGTTACAACCGAGATTATCAGGCCAACCAGTATGATGGAGAATACAAGAGTCACAAACATTCTTGACTTGTCCCTCCGCTCCTGCTCTGCCCTAATCTGGTACTGCCTTACAATTTCCTTCCCCTTTCCTGCAGGAAAGGTTTTGACCTTTGGCCGGTTATTGTCCTCGGAATTGTGGAAAACAACGATATCTTCAAGTTCTTCCTTCGGCAGGAAATCTACCATGGACTGGGCAAGCATAGATTTTCCAGTACCGGGTTCACCTATGAGAAGTACGTGTCTCTTTTGGAGGGCAGCCTTCTTGACAACCTCCCTGGCACCTTCCTGACCAATGACCTGGTCGAAGAGAATCTTAGGTACCTCTACATCCTTTGTAGATTTTATATTTTGGGCTTTTACCCATTCCTCTACAGACTCTAAATTCGTATCCACGATTCTTAATCAATAAACAATTATTAAGATTTTGCCTAATTTTTTTGAAAAAGGAGGTTCTCAGTCGTGAATCTTGTATCCACAGTGAGGGCAGAATTTACTGTTCTCCGGTATCACTTCCCCACATTCCGGACATACTTCAATTGTATCCACTTTCTTTGGCATATTGCTCTTTCCCTGATCTGTCTGGATATCTTTCCTTTGGGTTCCTGTCCCAAGGTTGATCATGTTTACATTGCTCTTGGTTGCTTTAGCCTTGGCCAGTTCTACTTCCCTCCTGAATCTTTCCTGGTCCTCAGACTTCATCCTGTCCTCGTGCTCCCTCTTGGATGTGGTTGCCCAGTTCTTGATTGTATCAACAAGTGTTTCCGGATGCTTTATCTCAAATTCAACTACTTTCATGTCGCCATTATCACGGTATTCAACACTGAGCTTCTTCTTGGTCATCAGGCTCATTTTTGGAACTGCTGAGGCCACATTGACAATTTCATACATGGGAATTTCAAGGAATATCCGGGATGCGTCTGCCCTCCTTAATTTTCTTTCACCCTGCTTCTCATAAAGAATTCTCTTGTTCGTGATATGAAGGACGCCATTTTCCACCTTTGCCCCGTTTTGAATCATCACGCTTTTTTCCTGTAAAATCTCATTTTCATCTGGATCAAGAACTATCATAATACAGGGAAATAGCCATTTCTAATATATATTTATTACTGTGTAAAACCAGAGGGATATTCAGACCCGACAGCGCAGGCAAATTGCGGTTCCACTGGCCACGGTTAACGCTATGATGTATTTGATTTTCACTGGAGTGAACACGCAACTGCTGATCGACAGCGCTATCAAACCAGAATTTCGAAACCAAATTTCTCAACTCTCGAAACTCATTCTGCTGCGATTATGATCGATGTTATTTACCGAACCGGATGCATATCTGGAATGCGGGAGCATTGATCGTGCATTACAGGACACAGATTCGACGTAGATCTCAGGCAGGTGATCCGGGACTTTGAGACCTATCAGGATTTCATTGCAAAGGGTGCATTTCCCAATCCTATCTGTAAAATATGTCCATGGTTTTATCTCATAAGCCATGATCAAGACATTCCATTTCGTCCCTATCTTTGAAAATGAGAAATCTTAATTGAATATGTTAAAACATAAGATTATAATAAATCAAATTATTTCATGATTCATGAACTGGAGAAGTGCCCTGATCTCCATAATTGCGATTCTCGCAGTTACATGGCTTTTGATATCTGCGATAAGCGTCATACAGCCGGTGCAGGGAGGAAGCGGTTCAGGAAGTGGTTCTCTCGGTTCCGGAGGCGGCTCAGGTGGAGGCTCTGGTTCAGGAAATGGCCTGGGGACAGGCGGCGGTTCTGGTCTTGGTCTGAATCTGCCTAATTTCCCGATAAATTTTCATTTTCCTAACCTCAACCTGAAGAATCCTTTCAATATCCCGATAATTAATTTCTCATTTCCCGATCCATTTCATTTCAAGTTTCCCCCATTGAATTTAAGCCTTGTGGGTTCATCAAAGCCCAGCCCACCCGGTGGTGGAGGAAGCACTGGAAGCGGAAAAACAACGCAGACCACACCGGTTCAGAATAACATCATCAGGCTGATTTTAAATCCACTTATCCTCATAGCCCTTGTAATTGCAATGACGGCAATTGTCCTTGTTATTGCAATGATGAAGAGGCAGAAACCCTCGTCTAAAAAACCCCGATCTAAGATCGGTCGTGTTTCTGCTAATGCCCAGGAGGCCATGGAAGAAAATCTCCTGATCTATCCGGATCAGGATGATACAAAACAACACAGATCTTATGGCAAATCAGCAGTGCCATACTTTTCAATCGACGAATCCAATGGGCTTCATCTGTCAATAGACCGGGATCTTCCCCCTCTTTGGAGGTACACAGATAAATTGCAGTATGAACTTGAAGGTGGATTCTCAATGGAACTCAATTCCGCCTATTTAGGTACTGGACCCGCAAAGGACTGCATTCAAATCAACAGGGGAATCAACCAGATTAAGGTCAAGTCCGGAAGCTTTGAAAATCATCTGGAAATACTTGGAAATGTGTATGAAGAGGATGTGATTGATGCTCTTCAGGCAAATATTGGTGTGAGCCTTCTCAATGATTTATCTGCAAAAACAATCAGGGAGATTCTTGGCAGTCCTGCGCTTAACGAGAAGATAAGGGATTTCGTGAATCTGCCAAAACTGATAGAAACTTTTGAGAGAGTTATGTACGGCAGGAAAAACATCTCAAGAAGTGAATATGAAACCTTCCTCAGAAATCTGAAATATTCGATGAAGAATCCCCTGATTATATGGAGAAGTGAAAAAATTGGACAGTAATTCCGGGAAAGATCTGCCCATTCAGGGTATAGCGGGAATCATCCTCCTACTGATTTTTGTACTTTCGATATTCCCACTTTTATTTGGACTCATTATTCTGGCAACTTCCGTCTATCTTATCGGAAGGCAGATTTCGCATGCCCTTTTTCGGAGGGACAGGAAGGAGAGTTCTGCATATGTCAGTATAATTCTGGCACCGCTCCTCTCACTCTTTATTATTTATCTTGAGATTTTTTCAATAATCTTTTCACCATACAGGAATTTGAGTGGCCTTGAGGCCGCCTTCCTGTACGGTTCACTAATCATGACTTTCATATTTTTATCCGGATTCCTTGATTCACACAGGGAGCAGTATTTCGTCGACGAAAACCTGGCTGCTTTTACCAGGAGGTTGTCAATTTCACTGGTGCCTTTCATCTTTGCACTCTTTTCCGCTACAAAGACCTATCTGATCTCGCTTACCTATGCATTTTCTTTTGCAGGGTTGCTCCTGGTTGCAACGACGCCTTTCTTTTATTTCGTTGATGGAAAGAAGGAGAGACTCATCAGGCTTTCGTCCTTTGTAATATCAAACAGGGACTTCTACCTGTCTGGATTTGCCCTGATAGGGTTCCTTACGGGGCTGTACATACAGAATTCAAAATCCACATTCGGAGATGCACTCATTATCATAATATTCATAGCAGGGATCGGTATAATAGGACGGGGGCTGTATCAGGGGTACGGCTCTCTTTCATTGTTGACAGAGAGAAACTCGCTTCAGATCTATGAGAAATTCAACAAGAAGGAGAATGTATCGGATATTATGAAGATCAGCCGGATGGGAGAAAGCATAAAGGAATTTGAGGTACAGGGCAATAAGGAAAGGATTCTCATCATGATTTCAACATACCTTTCAGAAGCAGGCTTCAGTAGCGATGAGGTTGAAAAATTCCTGAAGCCTATCCTGGAATACAAGCTTCCAGTGGGGTACGTACTTGGCATCGAATATGGAAGGGATAAGATTAGAAGGGAAATAGATAAGAGGACCAGGATAGTCGATGGATTGCTAAGGAGCATTGCAAGGAGTGAAAAAATATATGAACAGTAATTTTGAGGAAAATGTAAAGGAAAGCCTGGGAAAGACAACAGGAATTGTTAATGAAATTTCAAGGTACTTTGTAGGCGACAAGGAGAACCTTTCCAAGATGGTATCCGCGATTATATCATCCGGGCACATCCTGCTTCAGGATAACCCGGGCATAGGAAAGACATTTGTCGCCAAGCTAATGTCATCAGTTCTCGGGCTATCTTTCAGGAGGGTGCAGTTTACACCGGATCTACTTCCGAGTGATATTACAGGAACGAGAATATGGAGGGCATCTACTGGACAGTTCGAAACCATGAAGGGTCCGATTTTTGCAAATCTTATACTTGCGGATGAAATCAACAGGGCACCACCAAAGACGCAGGCCGCCCTTCTTGAGTCAATGGAGGAAAGACAGGTGACCATAGAGGGAGAAACCATACCACTACCACTCCCATTTCTCGTCATTGCAACCCAGAATCCGATTGAATTCGAGGGTACCTACCCACTGCCGGAAGCCCAGATGGACAGGTTCATGATTCAACTTTCATTCGGGTATCCACAGGATGACCTGGAAATTCTAAGGAGGAGGAAGGAATGGAAAACGGATGACCCGTCTTCCAAAGCAGCAAAGATACTTGACCAGAATTCTCTACTTGAGCTTCAGGGAATCAGTGAAAATATAACAGTCGATGATGAGATAATGAAGTATATCTCCTCTTTCAGGGAGCTGAGGAATGATAAGAGGGTGATGGCAGGACCAAGCCCAAGAGGGATAATCTCGCTCCTCAGGATTTCACGATCCTATGCCATGGTGAATGGGAGGGATTATGTTATACCTGATGATGTGAAGTCAATGGCCGTAAACTGCCTGGCACACCGTCTTGTTCTGAAGCCTGAACAGGTAATGGATGAGGTTAGGCAGGAGGACGTCGTTTCAGAATTCCTTGAGAAGCTTGAAGTACCAAAGTGATTGGCGTTGATAGGTTCCTGGAATAAGCAGATCATACTTTTCACCATACTTTCCGGTGCCACTACCTTTGCAGGTCTTGTGGCAACGCAGAAGATCATGGTTGCAGTCTTCATATTCCCGCTTATGTTCGTGGCGATACTTGTGTACGCAGACATGGATGTCAGGATTGATTCATCCTATACCCTCCCGGAAAGGATAAGGGTAGGAGATGAATTCGATGTGGCTGTGGACATAAGAATAAAGGGAGGGTACGGTCTTGTAAATATTTCTATGCCAGTATATGACGAGATGGAGATCACGGTTGGAACAAACGTGCATATCTTCTACAAGGGCTTCAAGGAAAGAAGGGAAACCGTGACTTATCATGCGAAAGCAATGAGAAGGGGCGTATTCCCGTGGTCGCCACTGAGGGTTGATTTCAGTCCCCTCATCGGTACAGGAAAGAGCAGGAAAACTGTTACGGAAACTGGCAAGACTATCCAGGTTGATCCTGAGGTTAAAATGCTCAAGAAGAGCCAGTTCATGATCAAGACGAGAAAACTGAAGCCAAGAAGCTCAACCACAAGGCTGGGACCTCCAACAACCGATTTCGAGAGCATAAGGGAATATGCTCCTGGTGACCCCTTCAAGTCCATAAACTGGAAAGCGTCTGCGAGAGTTCAGACTCGCAGTGGCCTGCTGGTAAACCAGTATGAGAGGGAGGGAATGAAAACCTACATATTCTATCTGGACACATCAATGCTCATGCGGAGGGGGACGGAATATGAAAATCCCCTGGAGTACGCCATCTCCCTTATTCTTTCAGGCTCCAATTACCTGATCTCTAAGGGTTACAATGTTGGGTACTGGCCAATCTCTTCAAGAATGGTTCGCAGGCAGGATTTCGTGGTCCCTTCATCAGGAACAGACACATTCAACCAGATAAAGAAGATACTCCTGCGTGTTGAATCCTCACGACTCATCACGTCATCATATCCTGTAGACAGGACTATGGCCAGGCTTGTTCTTGAGACAAAGGCAAGGATTGCAATTGTCACTTCAATAGATGAACGGAACAAAATCCTGATTGAGGAACTCAGGAGGAGACTGATTTCCCTTGGTGGCATAGTTACCACGGTAAATATCAGGCCCGAAGGGATTGTGGCAAGGAAGGTGGATGAGCGACTGAAGGGTTTCTTCAGCCCTGCCCTTATGTCCGGGAGAAAAAACAGTTACATGGGCGATGTCATCTGGGATCCTGTCAACGAGACCCTCGGACATGCCGCTTTAAAACTGGGCAGGTTGAGCGGGTGGTAAAATGAGGATTAAGATAACATTCCTGTTGTCCGCCACTGGTGGAATAATCTTCTTCCTCGTCTTCATCCTTACTGCAGACAGCAACATTGGATATGTCCTTGCATCGCTCTTTCTGGTGTTCTTCCTGTATGCACTTTTACATCCAGCCTCCTCAAAGGATGGAACGAATGAACTTGGAACATTTTCAAAGGTGAAATTTTTCCTGTTTTTATTCCCGATCCTTGCAGTAGTCTTCTCATCTGGTTATGTGGGAAGTTTTGTACCATCACTATCTGCCATAAACCCATCTTCCTCAGGACTTCTTTCCCTCTTCCTGATTGTCATGGAGTTTGCACTGATTGCAATGATTGCGGATGAAACTGTGAGGAAGATTAGCAGGCCCATGATCCAGGCTGGATATGATCCTGAGGAGATCGATACCGAGCTTCAGAAATTTTCCATGCATGTATCCGAGATTGAGACGGCAGTCCTGCTTGTTTCATTCGGTTTCATCCTGCTTCTCGTCTTCAGTCCGGAAGTCAACATCGGGATCTTCCCTGCAATAGTGATATTCCTTGTCGTTTATGCAGTTGTGATTGGGAACATGATCAGGCGCAACTGAACACTGTGTATACCAGTGCCAATTTGAATTCCGCCCGCTTCCGCAATTTCATTTGCCGCTCCAGCTAATCAACACATTGCAAAGATGCTGGAAGCCAAAAGATCAGGCATTTAACGAGTGTATGCAGCATTGGCGAATAATATCTGAAAAGAATATTGACGCTGGAGAATTGTCATTGTTTCCCCTGTAATTCGATCATCCTTTAAAGGAACCCAGGCATTGTGCAACAGCAGTTCGGATTCTTCTTCAAAGTCATGTCTTGAAAGTTATTGAGATTCAATCTCCTTTCTAAGTTCATCCTGGAATTTTCTGAACAATTCTGTTCTTGCGTTCACTTCCATGATGTCTCTTACAAGGGCATCTGCCGACATCCTGTAACTTAAGAATGTCTCTATGTAATTCTTTACCTCCTCAAAGCTCCTGAGCTCTATCTCGTATGGAATCCTTTCATTCCTCCACTGCATCCTTCCCGTATTTATCTTCTCGTCTCTCAGGGAAATGTAGGATATTTCAGATTCAATCATGTTCAGGTTGATTGATTTCTCCAGAGAATAAAGGTATGCATACAGTGATAGCTGCTGGGAATATTCGGAATTCGGCTTTTTGGAGGTCTTGAAATCAACCACGACAAACTTCTCGATGCCACCGTCCATATACGAATATACTCCATCAATCCTTCCATCTATATTCACGGAATCTCTGGCATCCTGAATCAGATCCTTCACGTTCTTCCGTACCCTTATTTCGGAGTGAATCCACTTCCCGTTATATGTTTGCCTTACCGTACGGTCATATTCCATGAAATTCTTCCATGCTTCAAGTTCATTCGGGTCAATCAGGTTCTGGGGCTTCTCATTCATGTTTATATAATTTTCAATGTAGGAATGAATCTTAGTCCCGAATTCCGTTGCACTGGAACTCTCTCTGATACCAAGAATATATGTTATGACAAAATCTTCAAGCCTTCCTCTCTTCAGATTGCCCATCATCGTGAAACTGAGGTTCTGGAAAGACTTGATTTTCCGGTATATGTAACTGATCAGCCATGGTTCACTGCTCTCCTTCTTCTTTTCCATCAGGCTCTTCAGAGAAACGAACTCATTCCTGACCCTGTTCTCGATCTTCCCACTTTGTAAGGAACATGGAGGGATATTGTATCTATCAATATTCTTCCTTCCGGTTATCAACGTAAGTGACTTCTTTGCCCTTGAAAGAGCCACAAAATCAATCCTGCTCTCCTCCCTTTCCCTCTCCTCAAACCCGTAATGGTAGCCGGCCTGCCTGAGAATCATCTCAACAACCGTGTCAACTGGTGATCTCTCCTTGCCACGAACATATTTTGGCAGGTATATCACGTGGTCGAACTGAAGCCCTTTCGCCTTGTGAACTGTGAGGACGGAAACCCTTGAATAATCTGGGATGTCATCATCAATGACGTTATCCTGCAGCAGGAACAGGAGAAAATCATCAAGACTGGTAAAATTCTCCATCCCAAGATAGTCAAAGTATTCATCTATTGTATTGGATATGTCCTTTGCAGTAATGAAATACCTGGATGAAATGCTGAGACTCAATGGTATTATGTAATCTGAAAATAAGCGTTTGAGTGACTGCTTATCCCTCGTATATTCGGTCCTTGCAAATTTCAGCTCGTCTGGAAGCATTTCTCCAGGACTCTCTGCAAACTTAATCCTGTCTGAAAGCTGCATTGCCTCCTTAAGCGTCAGACCTGAAAATGGCGTGTAAAGCATGGCGATAATGTCCTCATTCCGGTTGCTGAAAAGACCCCTCAGGAAGAGGTATATCTCTCTTCCGGCATCACCGTCAATACCCTCGCCGGAGATCTTCTGGTGCCTTATTTCGTGGGAATCGAGAATGGATGATAGTTGATCAGCCTGTGAATTGGTTCGCGAGATAATCCCTATTGTATCACCTTCCCTTACTTCAGAGAGCATTTTCTCAACGGTCTGGGCTGTCAGTTCTTCGGTAAATTTCTCATCCTCAGGTATAATCAGCCTCACCTCTCCATCCGTACTCTTCACATGCGACCCAAAATGGGAGAATTCATCGCCTGAATATCCTGGTTCTGACTTCAGGAAGAAATTCATGCAGTAGTCCCTTATTTTTTCTGGAAGCCGCCTGGTACCTTCTATACTTCCCTTGGAGAAATTTGAGTCATTGAGGAAACTGTCAAAGGACCTTGTATTACCTCCCTGGAAACCGAATATCGCCTGTTTTTGATCACCAACAAGAAAATACCGTTCACCTGCAAGCCTGATTATCCTGGATTCGATTTCGCTTATATCCTGCACCTCATCCACGAACACATAATGATATTTGCTGAAACTCTTTTCCATTGATTCTATTGCCCTGATCAGATAATCGTTATAGTCAAGGTATCCGTCACGCTTTGATTTTTCATAATCGTTGAAAATATAGAGAAACTTATCGGCCAGAATTTCCATCTCTTCCAGTGTGTATCCTCGCACGCCACCTTCCGTTTCATATACGTGCCTGATGCTGTTTAGGAGGGATGGCCTGTCAACGTTCCCTGGATATATTCCATAGCTCTTCAGAAATTTAATTGCGTTCACAATTTTGCCCACGTTTATGATGGTGGGATAGTCTTCCATGAGGACCTCAATTCCGTAATTCATCAGATTCCTCCTGCTCATGCTCTGCAAGATCGAATACCTCATGAATCTTTCTGAAACAGTACCCTGATATTTTCCCTTGTCCTTGAGCAATGAAAGTGCAAACGAGTGAAATGTCTCGATTCTCGGCGTGTTGATATTTAAATTCATCCCGGAAATCTTTCCTGATATCCTCTCCTGCATCTCCCCCATAGCCTTCCTTGTAAATGTTATGCAGAGTATATCAGCTGGATTGACTCCTTCCTTCAGCTTCCCCACAACCTCTTCTGCAATTTTCTCAGTCTTACCAGACCCGGGATTTGCTGATATTATTACATTTTCATTTCTTGCCATAATGTAGAGACCTCAATGGAATATTGGTTAAATATTTTCCATTTACCTCCATCATACTGGCATACCTTTTAATATTATTTTGCATAAAGTGTTTGCGCGAGGAGTGTAATGGAAACAGAAGAGCCCGAATTGAGTGGGATCAAGAAAATTCTTTACAGGAAATTCAAGAATATGAAGCCAGAAGGCAGGGTTGAAGCCATTTCATATGACGATGAAAAGAAGAAGATGCTGATAAGGGTCGTCCCGGAAAATTCGAAATATATAAGGGTCGTCGAAGTTACGGTGAGGGACTACAGGGGCAGGGATTCCGTTCAGACTCTGAGGCGGAAGGAGGGCTCGTTCAGGATTTCAATCAAGATTGACCTCACGAAGAGTTATAATTTCTCCTTTTATCTTCTCGGGAAAGACGGAAAATTCATCAGGATCGAGAAGAGCCTGGAAGATTTGAAGGACGATATTAAGAGGATCAAGGAATTCAACAAGAGCACTCAGGAGATCAGGGAAGAGGAAAAACCTGTTAACCCAGCTCCACCAAAGACAAAAAGGAACTGGCCGAACTCATCTTCCTATGCTCAGGCACTGCAGAACGTGGAATTCAGTGTTTCAAAGAAATACGAGGACCTCAGGAGATCGAAGTTCATACCCAACTCTAACGTAAAATACAGGACACTGATACATGGAGCCGGAAACTTCGGTGTCGTGTTCAAGTTCCAGGTGAATGAATCCTATTATGCAATGAAGTGTTTTACAAGGGCCAGCCAGTATATCGATACAAGATATTACCAGATAAGCAAGAAAATTGAAAGCGCCAGGCTCCCATTCCTGATAGATTTCAGGTACTATGCTGATGCAGTCAGGACTCCGTCCAAACCTGCTGAGTTCTTCCCTGTTATAACAATGGGATGGATAGAGGGCCAGACCCTTTTCAATTACATAACCGCAAACTACAGGGATCCCGCAAAGATGTCGTCCATTGCTAAATCATTCCTGCAGTGCGTGATTGACATGCAGACCAATTCCATAGCACATGGTGACCTGTCCGGGGATAATATCCTCATAGATGAAAAGTTACAGCTGAAAATAATCGACTACGATGGCATGTTTGTGCCCGCGCTTAAAAACCTTGGCTCGGAAGAGTTGGGACATGAATCATTCCAGCACCCTAAGAGGGGCAGGTATTATGGGCCAAGGCTTGACAATTTCTCAGCACTTGTGATCTATCTGTCCCTGTTCGCAATGTCAAAATCACCCGATCTGTGGAAGTATAACCAGAACGACCCTGACAAGCTTCTCTTTGATATCAACGACTACAATTCCCCCGAAAAGTCAAGTGTCTTCAAGGATATAGAAAAACTCGGTGGAAAGTCTAGCAGGCTTGCAAACCTGCTCAAGGAATATGTTAAAAATTCACCCGACTGGGATGGTGTTGATATCCAGAAAATAATCAAGATGAAATGATGATGGCGGCGAGATCATCGTTCTTAATTGTGCCGTCGCTTCTCAGATGGTCAAAGAATTCCCTGTTGTCAATATTTTCCAGCATCTTATCAAATGCGGGTAAACCGCCCTCCATTAAGAATTTTGATAAGGCATCTGTGGCAATCACAACCTGGCTACCTTCCTTTATCTCAGCGGAAAATTTCTTGACCTTGTAATCAGGGATATATTCTTTTCTTTCGTTCATTGGATGACCGTATCCACTCCATATCAGATCTGGATGGACTCCAAAATCGTCAGGAGTGCTCACCGGGAAACTTGCAATGTTAGTGTCATCAAGTATGAAAAGACAGGAATCCCCTACTGCCCATGCATCACAGTACTTGGCATCATCCACAATCAGATTGATACCGAGGAATGTGGAATATGACCCCCGTATGGATTTGTTCTTCACATTCCACGGGAGTCTTGCCCAGTTTATACTTGAATACCAGACCCTTCTTGCATCAATCAACATGCTGGAATAATCCTCCGGATTGCTTAGATTATAATTTCCGGAGACAAATTGCCTGGCAATACATGATCCCCATAAACCCGAGAAAATTGAATCACTGGCGCCATCGCAGATTGCATATTTTCCACTTTTTTCGTCATATGCAAAGCTGTCCTCTGACTCTTCCTGACGGTTTCCCGCTTTTGAGAAATTAAAGGATTTAATGGCCATTACTTGACCTTGTTATATACAACCCTTGTACCGATATCCAGAAGTCTTATGAGATCTTCCAAATTGGCATTGTACACGTATGCCCTTGCTCCTGTCTCAACGTCTGCATACTCCTCCTTTGCTATTGCAAGCATTGATTCCGGAATTATGCTGCTCATATCAAACATTTCCTTGGAATGCTTCTCTTCAGGTATCTGGCTCAGGTCTGTTGGAAAACTTATGCTCCTCTCACTCCTTTCGGAAATGTGGCAGTTCCAGATCAGCGTCTTTCCATCAGATGTTTCTATATTCATTATATTCTCGGCAATTGAAACTGGATCCCCATCAGTGGCCCCTCCATCGCTTATGTTTATCAACACGGGTGGAAATGATTCAGGATTTCTCTGTACCCAATCCTCAATCCACTGTTTGGCAATTGTAAGACCCTTGACCATTGGTGTATCAAATGAGGCAACGGGGTCAAACCACACAGGAAACTCAATCTCGATCTCTTCTCCATCTATGGTCTGTGTCTTCTTCTCCATTCTCAGGATATGGGATTCAAGTTCGTTTATCGGGATGGGCTGTTCAGATATCAGCCCGGTTGCGTCGCCACTCCTGTATCCATATCCAATGACACCAACCTCGAAATATGGCCTGACACCGTCTGACTTTGTACACCTGCTTATAATTTCATTAAGCTGCCTGTTTATTGCATCAGCTGCTTCCTGTGCCTTTGAATGTTGTCCACCAGAAATCTTGTGACTCATCGATCTTGACTGATCCACCAGGAATATGAAAAGTCCCGGCCTTCTTCTGCTTATTTCAGCTTCGTACGCCATAGAGGTCTATTTTTGATTTGTATTAATATTTTGTTATATCAAATGAGATGATGGAAATTTCCCGGACTATGGAACTGCAAAAAAAGTACTTCAAAATAGAGAAAATTAAAGAGTTTTCTATCCTGATTACTTCTGAATCAGTGCAACAATAACAGCTGCAAGTACTATGATGTAACCGATTGTAAATATTCCCGGATAAGCCACGATTCCAGCAAACGATATTACCGTCATCGCCGTAAGCCCTATGTTTCTTTTCTTCCTGCTGATTTCAGTTCCAAGAAGTGCCACCACTCCAAACACCATGTTGGACACAACATCCGCCCCTATTGAGACAGTTCCGAAGAACGATATGTATGACGTTAACTGGTGAAGGAATATAACGGCAACGCCGAGCAATATGACAACCAGCGATCCGATGAGGCCCAATTTGTAGTATAACTTCAAAGATGCCATTGTCTCCCTATGTTTTCTATATATAATAATCATTCCTGCCAAAGGAGAATTGATCTATTTTTGGAGGGAATACCTCTGTCCTCTCCATTCTATGTGGCTCATCCTGTTTCCATTTATCATATTCAAAATGAAAATAAAAGGCATGATGAGTGTTATCAGTACTGTTCTTGATATGTGCTTCCTGTCGCGGTTTACATTAACAGAGATGCTGAATAGATATGGTATGTAACCGAGAGCAAATGGCCACCATACAAATAAGCTCAGTGGAATGAGGGTCAGTATGTAAGCTATTATGAGCCCATACATGAGTATCCCGACATGAAATGCGGATTTTTTGTAAGAAAGGCTGATCGCCATCTGCCGGTTTGACCATTCCATAAATGATTCCTTACTTTCTCTTACGAAAACGGTTGGTGTTGCCTTCTTGGAATATTCGAGGTCAAGCTTCTTTTCCATACATATCGAAGTCAGCGTTGCATCATCAGAGACTGCTTCAGTAAATCTTCTGAAGTCCTTCTCGTCCAGTAATGATCTCCTGAATGCAACAGATCCTCCCCAGACAAATCTAGCGGGCTTGAACTCCATCATGTTTATGCCAAGATATCCCCATATTTTCTTAACCAGACCCCAAAAATTGTTGCTATCATCTGGAATGTAGAACGGATATGTGCTTACTGCTCCCATTTTATCGTTTCTCAGCGGATTGATAAGATATGAAAGCCATTGGTCACTAACCATGGTATCTGAATCAACGAGGACAATTACATCCTCAGGGGGGATGTCTCTTATGGCCGTGCTGATTGCTTTTACTTTTCCGCTGCCAGTATAGCCTGGATCTGTAATAACTATTCCTATCTTCAGGCTCCTTATCAAATGAACGGATGGGTCATCCTCCGAATCTACAACAGCAGTGACGTCAAAATTCGTGTATTTCTGTTTAAGTACTGATTTCAGGTTATCCTCCATGTTTATATCAATCCCCTTGCAGGGAATTACAACGTGAACCTTTGGATTAAATTCAGGGTCTATTATTTCCTCATGCTTGTTCCACCATCTTATGAGGTACAACCTTAGGATGGAAAGAAGTATTATTATGAATATGAATATAAACCATAGAACTTCGATCCATCTATCTACCTGAATCATTTTTTTCGCTCTCTTGATTTGTTCTTGAACCCCGGCTTCCAGATTCTCTGGGAATCTCCCTGGAAATCTTCTTGCCCCTGAGTATATTGAATATATCAGATAGTGATAACACTGAGAATATTATACCTGTGATTAATGATATGAAAAGGAAAACCTCAAGAAATACAAAATAAAATGAGGACTTATCAACAATGAAGCTGGCAAAGTTGAGCAGCATTGATACCAGCCCGATCATTATGGTGAATACAAATAGCCTGTTTATCTGCCCAAATATTGGTTGCTTCAGACTGTCCGGGTGGAATATGGGTATCATCGATATAAGAACAGTATAGGCAGCCATTAAAAGACCCATAATTGTCCCGTAAAAATTCAGAATATTGGAGTTACTGTAAAAGGCTACGATATTATTGGTCACAAGATCAGACTTTGGAAAATACCTCTGTCCTATATTGGTTGTCAGTATGAACGATACTGCGAATGACAATATCAGGACAACCCTTACCTTGTAAAACGTATCCAGTCTTCCCCTCAACTTGATTTGAGCCATTATATGGATGATATGATTAAATGAATTAATGTTTTTGTTTGCCTCTCCTTGTTGATACTACTTCCTTCAAAACCCGAACAGGGAATTTCAGATCTTCAGAAGAATCTAAAGGTTGACTGATCCATGAGATCAAGGAATGCTACGGCATTTTCATTACCTATTCCTTCAAATTCAGAATATTCCCAGGAAATTATGAATGAGAATGAATGAGAAGCAGACCTTACATTGAATTTCAGGAATGTTATTCTGTCCAGGTCTCTTGAATCGGGAAATTCATCAACAAACACCTTCAGTCCATTATCTGCGTCTATTATGGACTCAAAACCTTCATAATGAAGATGAAAGTCATGAAGGTCAAACTCCCTCAGCTTCTTGATCGAAAGCATCTGGCCAAAGTAGGACATAATGTTTGAATAGTCGCCATCCACTCTCGTAACTGCCCCCATTAAACCATTATCCGATGAAGGTATATATCAGTTGATAATTCAACAAATATACTTGGCAGATTCCGGTGATTATCAATCACAGAAAGTGCCCGTGAAATGAGGATGTGATAATGTTTTGTGAAAAAAAATTTACCAAATGGTTTTATTTGATATTCAACTTAATCCCTTATGACTGATGAATTGCCAGAGATAAGAAGAGGCCATCCCTACCTGATGTATGAAATGCTGAAGGAGACACCAGAGGCACTGAAGGTTACCCAGAGGGATGTGGACAGGATTGATCTGGACATGAGGCGTTCTGGAGTCACGGTTACCGGAAATGGGACCTCTTACCATGCGGGAGTGCTCGGTTTCCAGTTTACAGGAAATAACAATGGTTTGTGGAACTCTTATATGGGTTATGAGCTTGCAAATTATTATACACCGTTTCCAAACATACTTGCCGTGTCACATACAGGGAAGACATATTCCACAATGGAGGCGATAAGGAAT
This sequence comes from Thermoplasmatota archaeon, assembly GCA_023381355.1. Lineage (GTDB taxonomy): Archaea > Thermoplasmatota > Thermoplasmata > Thermoplasmatales > Thermoplasmataceae > Cuniculiplasma. The sequence goes on from JAMCUL010000016.1 coordinate 37,038, forward strand.
CACCATGACTCCCAGGTCATAGGGATAACACACTATTCGGAGTCCCCCCTCGCAAAGGAAAGCAGTATACCCGTAATCATCAATGCCAGAGACAGATCACTGTGTAATACCAAGGCTTTTTTTGACAATGTTCTTGCGAGCGCAATTATATCGAGGAAGATATCCGGTGATGATTATGATTTTAACGGTTTCATAGATATTATGGACAGGACACTGTATAGGGCTGATAGTGAAATGAAGAGCGTCGTCAGTGAACTTGAAGATATAAGGAATATTTTTGTCCTCGGTGCAGGATATAATTTCATAGCAGCAAGGGAGACAGCGCAGAAACTCAAGGAGGCAACTCATATTCACTCGGAAGGTATTGAACTCGAAGAATACAATCACGGATGCACCTCCGTTACGGATAAGAATACTCTGATAATCACAATATCAGGGCATAAGGACCGTGACAGGACTGGACAGATCGTGAAGGGCATAAGGCATGTTGGGTCAAGGTCACTTACAATTAACGGAACCGGTGATTTTGAAATATATTTTGATACAAGAAATGACTTCGAGTTTCCAATCCAGTCTATTGCTTACACTTATTACTTCGCCTATCACATGGCTGTGAAATTGAAGATAAACCCCGACATATTAAGATTCGATGAGAAGGAATATTACGATTTTGACATGGAAGTCTTCCCTCCGGGCCATCACTGAGTAAATTTCTTATTTATCTTTTCGATCTTGTTTTCGAGTTTCTTCAGCTCATAAGCATCTATCGGTTCCGGTTTTTTCTGGAGCTTTGCCCTCATTTTTTCTTTGAATGATTCATCCTTGCAGAGCTCAAGTGCATTCAGTTCAAATTTTTCAAGTTCTCTCATTCAGATCTCCTAACGAATTCCAATGAGAATAAAAATATTTACCCGAAATACATTAAAAATTTCAACGAATCGTTATTATCCTGGGCAAAGGCATGATTGATCGCAGATATCATGAAAGATTTTCCATTGAAATTTTGCAGTTTGCATGATGGCCTTAGGCTATTGGGATATCTTCCCTCCGAGCTTTCTGGATATCTCTTTCACTGAATTAATGGCTTCCTCAATATCCCTACTCAGTTCCTCCTTATTTGTAGAATAACCATAAACTTCAATGGTTAGAATCGGGTCCCTCAATTCAATTGATTCTGGATGTGACTTTACAAAAATCCTGCCCTCAAACCTGTCCATTATCTCCATTACATAAGGAGCAAATGTACTTTCCATTATTCCCGAAATCCTTACTTCATTTGAAATATAGTTCAGGTTACCCCTTCCCGCAAGTTCAACAATACTGTCCAGCATTCCACGCATCTCCCTGGGAACACCGGGAGTTGAGAAGATGAGTTTTCCTGCATGCCTTAGAAACATACCAGGGGCTGTGCCCACTTTATTCTCCATCGGTTCAGCGCCTTCTGGCATCATTGCCATTTTCTTCCGTTCATCAGTAAGTTCAAGATTAAACTCCTTATATTTCCGGCGAAGCATCTCTAAACTTTCTGCATCCACTTTCAAGGGTAGACTCAGGCACGAAGAAAGTGCCCTCAATGTGAGGTCATCCGGTGTTGGACCAAGGCCTCCACTTGTGATGATTGCGTCGCAGTCATGCATCAGGAAATTAATGGATTTACAGATTTCCCCCTCATCATCCCTGCATGTAACCACATAGATGACTTCATGGCCGCTATCTATCAGACTCCTCGATATTTCAGAAGCGTTGGTGTTGACCGTCCTCCCTTTAACAACCTCGTTCCCGATAGATAATACTCCAAACCTCATCTTATGTCGCCGTGTTAAGGTACGAAACATAGAACATTATGGCAGACATCATGATCACCAGAAGCATGACGATTATCATTTCCTTTCTGCGATCTTCCATGAGTTGCTATTGTGTCGTGATTAAAAATATTTCTCATATATCATTGATTCTTTTTTTGACCTGCCTTTCATTATACTGAAGTAAATTGAAGATGAGGCATATAGCCGGTTGGTTTAAGATGAGTTAAATCAGGATTCAGGCAATTATCGAGTGATCTTCCCCAATTTGCAGTTTGGTACTCACTTGAAGTATCTTAATTCGTGTGTGCATTCTTTTACAGACCCGATTTTAGACCCTCACGTGAGATTCAATAATGGTTGCCAGGTAATTATCAATTATATTCATGAAGCAATGCAAATGGTACAAAACAACATGAATGTAATCAAAAGGTTTTCATAACATTTATCTAATATCATTAATAAGGTTGAGTATAGTTTCGGAGAATAAGCATATGAACATAAGGAGGTTAATTCTGGATGTAGGGAAGGGTTTAAACAGGCCTACTCTTGTGGAACTTTCAGAGGCAATCAGCTCAGTGAAGGGTGTTGAAGGAGTAAATATCAGTGTCACGGAAATTGACATGGAAACAATGGGCACGAATATCACCATAGAAGGCAACAACATGAATTTTGATGAAATTGTTAAAAAAATAGATGCCACAGGTGCAGTTGTCCACTCTGTTGACGAGATAGCAGCTGGTAGCAGGCTTGTAGAAAATATAAGGCGTTATCAGTGAATTCCGACCTGGAATTTGCCTTCACAATCGGGACAATAGATGGAATCATCACAGCCCTAATGATTGCGAGCAGGGCTATTCTGAGTGATACTGCAATGTCCCTTGACCTCTCCGTGAGAATAGCACTTGGCTCATCAGTTGTGGGAGCATCAAGTTATCTTGTTGCTGAATATGGAAAATTGAGGGCAGAAGATAGCCTGGTATATAGACACCTGAGGCCACAGGGCTCCAGAAGGTTGCGAAATGAAGTGGATATAGAACTTTTCGTTGACGCTTTCAGGGGAGGGAGTATATCGATGCTCATGGGCTTTGTTGGTGCTGCAATTCCACTGATTTCATATTCCCTCTTTGAGAGGATTCAGGGGATATCTATTGGAATTTCCTACCTAACCCTGATTCTGATGGGCGTCATTCTTGGGAGGAAGTCTGGCGGGAAAATACTGTTATGGTCAACATCGCTGGTAATTCTTGGACTGCTGATGACACTGCTTGGGTATTACGTCAGGGTGATCTCTTGAAGAGAGGGCACATACTTATCATTACTTCAGACCTGCTGTACCTGGTTTCCATCATCTTACTCAACTATTCGGGAGATTTTGTTTTTTCCCATGGATCTGAGGAACTGACATTCCTGTTTCTGATGATCATCATGATGATGCCCATCTTGGAGATCTTCTCTGAAAAAATTCACGAAATACTCTCAGGCTATTTCATCTCAGTTTTTTTGATTGCAGATACTCTTACAATATTTCTTGATTTTTCAAACCTTTCCATAATGATACTTCAGATCCTCGCCTTTATCCTCGGATTCAGGTATATTATGGAGACAAATAAGCGGAAGTTTTACAGAATAGCCTATGTAACATATGGAGTCATAATGCTGTTTATTGCATCTCTCCTGAGGTATGATCCCATTCAGAAAATTAATGATGTCCTTGTTGCGAACATTTCTGATGATGTCAGGCTTTCAGGGATCCCGATCTTTTTCAGGGATGGTATTGTAATTTTTTCTCAAAGATTCTTCGTTTTGAGTATAAGTTTCCAGTTTCTTATAATCATACTTCTTCTCGGATTCCTTCTTATGGAGAACTCCAGGAAGATAATAGAAATTGCAGGCAGGAGTAGAGGCAAAACTGGGGAAGCCTTTGGATTGGCATCCATGTCCTTTTCTGTGCTTTCCTGCCAGTGTGAAACAACAACATCCATAATACCTGCAATCGGAGCTGAAATTCTCGGGGTCATTTCGGTACCGGTTATTCTTGAAAGCCTTATTCTCTCCTTGCTGACTTTCATTTATATAGAGATACTTGAGAAGCGTGGAAATACAGGATTATTTGAATATCTATGGAATTCGAATCATATAACAAGGATAAAATTGACCGCATCAGTGTTGGGCATCTTATTTATACCAGTCTTCATAACGTTAGGCACTTCCTTCAATCTGGAATCTAATCTCTTTTTCTACTTTGGCACAAGTATTGGCGTTTTTGTTGTCTCCACCTATATTTTTTTAAATGTTATGCAGTTTTTAACAGTTGGATTGAAACCTGGAAAGATCGTGATGTCCTTGCTCATAATCGCCATGCTGTTTTTGATGGTCATCTGGTACTGGCCTGCTGTACTTGTAATGACTGTGGGAAGTGGAATCCTGTTCTCAATAATGGGAGTTACTTCAATTTTGACTGGTTTTATCTTTTCCGTAATTCTGACCGGACTTGACAGGATAGATAGAGTTATTGCTTTTGAGTATGCTGCAGGCATGTTTCCTGTCATTTTCGTTTTAGCCCTTTACTACTCTGTTGTCACGGAGAGCGTTATCTGGCCCATATACAGCCTGGCCAGCCAGGAGATTTTTTCCCTGGTTCTCCTCGGGATTTCCCTTCCATTTATGTGGCTGGCAACTAACTATTCAATATACGCAAATTTTCCGCGGAATGACCAAAGTGTAAATATTCCAAGATAATACATATGCATGAGAATCGGCTTTTCAAGCAGTAGGGGGATGATCTGTCCTGTGCTTATTGCAGGAGAGAAAGTAAAATTTCTCGAAAGAAACATACAGATAAATGATTTCTATGCAAACATTGAAAGATTTTTAGATGAACTCGAAAATAACGGAACGATGGTTGAAAACACGGGAAACACCGTGATTCCAGTTAATCCATCCAAGATACTGTGCCCTGCCCTGAACTTCACTGATCACTCAGGGGAAACTGGACAGAAATCACCGGAATTTCCATACTTCTTTCCAAAATTTCCAAGTTCTGTTACATCGTACGATTCAGATATAATAAGGCCAGGACCTGTCAGGAAACTGGATTATGAAGGGGAAATTGCAGCCATCATTTCCAGGAAAACCAGGGATGCAGGAATCCAGGCCTCTTCCCAATCTATTGCTGGCTATGCCGTCGTGAATGATGTGAGTGCAAGAGATATCCAGAACCAGTTTTCAGAAGGCCTGGGCAAGAACTGGATAATGGGAAAGGCTGCCGACACATTCCTACCTGTTTCATCCCAGGTATATATCGGGAAGGAAGATGACCTTGATATAAGGACCTCCGTCAATGGGGCCGAAAGGCAAAATGGAAATACAGGTCAGATGATATTCTCATTTCCTGAAATGATCAGTTATATCAGTAAATTCATAACTCTTTTTCCGGGGGACATGATCCTCAGTGGTACTCCTCCTGGAGTGGCAATGTCTGGAAAATACCCGTTCCTTGAGGATGGAGATGTTGTAAGGGTAGAATCTAAAAAAATCGGGTATATATCAAACATGGTGAGAGATAATGATAAGAGAAATCCCGGCTGAAGAAATCAATAAATATGAACTCCCATTTGTTCCATACCTGTTTCCGGAAAATAATGGGAGAGTCAAATTAAGGATTGACGATGTAAGGCATATTACGCTGGTACAGGATCTTGAGCTAGGAGGCATGAAGATATCCGTAAAGGAATTCTTTCTTGACTGGTTTTATTCTGGATTTCCGAAGAATCTCATGAAAACCTCATCTGAACCGTATTCAAACCTGTGGAGAACCATGGTGATGATAAACGGAAGGAATATTCCCGCGTTCTTTGGAAAGGATTACAAAGGAAGATTTGCGGCCTCATTCAATAAAGGGGGACTGAATATTGAAATCAGGTCAGATAGTGATTTTTCTGAAATTGCAAGAGATCTCATTGAAAGAATCAATCCAAGACCCGTTAATAAGAAGTTCCTTGAACTATCATATTACATAAATAACCAGGGATGGAGATGGTTCGAAGAGGAAAGAATTGGCAGGATGAAGTGGAATCCCCTATTGAATGAACGACTCGGTGATTATTATGGAGATTCCCATGGCAATTTTCAGGATATGCATGCAATCAGAATTTACCGGAACACAGATGGTGATTATTTATGGGTAGATCAGGCCATGAAAGGAACGGGAATAAAGAATCTCTATTACAGGTTTGACGTGAATGGAACCCTCTTCTCGGATGTTTCCGAGATGAATAACTGGAAAGTTTTTCTGCTATCAGAATACGGGCCCGCCATACTCAGATCGGAAACTGGGAAACTTGTTAATACAGTAACGCTGCCATATATTGAAATGGGAGATGTGTGGAAATATATAGACCTGATCGAAAAATTAAACTTAATTGATGGATTTCCGTAGAAATTGCCTTTCAGATATTCCGTAGGATCCTCAAAAAATGAAAAATGGCCTGAGGGCCAGGATGGTCTTGATAGCCAGAGCAGGTTGATGTTCCACTCGCTGATTATGGGCCGAACAGGCACTGGAAAATCAAACCTGCTAAAACACCTTATTATGAAAATATCCGGGATGGAAAACTCAAATCTGATTGTGATAGATTTTCACGGAAATATGGCTTCCCATGTAATAGATCTGTGCAGAAACAGAAATCTTGTGTACCTTTCTCCAGCAGGCTCGGAGAAGTATAAGGTCAGGATGAACGTTTTATCAGGATCGGCAGATTCACCAATCTCCATGTACCTTCTGTCACAGATTTTCTCTCAGGAGGGGTCACTTTCAGGTGGTACCTGGGGCCCAAGGCTCCAGACAATTTTTACCGCAGTCCTGAGGGAGGTGGTGAGGCAGAACGAAAATCCAACGTTATCGGAATTTCTTGCCATTCTCATGGACAGGGAAAAAATGCAGAAATTGAAAACAGATTCCAGAGAGGAGACCGCAGCAATTCTTTCAAACCTCATAAGGAGATGGGATTCGTGGATAGAATATTCGATGAGTACTGTGAATAAGTTATTCCCGATTGTGTCCGATCCGGATGTTTCGGGATTCATATCTTCAAAAAATGAAACCGTAAACCTTCATGAAGAACTCAGGGCGGGATCCAGGCTGGTTGTGATAGATGCCTCAAAAACCCACTTCTCAATACAGCAGGGCAGGATCATTTCTTCAATGATCCTGAACAAGCTGTGGAACGATATACTGAAGAATGGAAATGAAATGAATACAATGATCGTAGTCGATGAGGCCCAGAATTTGAATTCTTCACTGGTATCAGAAATTCTTAGTGAAGGAAGGAAATTTAATCTCTACATTACACTCGCATCCCAGTATCTAGGACAGTACGACAGGGGACTCAGGGATGCAATGATATCAAACTGCGGAAATATCTACTGCTTCAACATGTCAGAAGATGATGCGGATGATATCTGTTCCCTGATCTCTGACAGCAGAATGAAAAGTAGAGCCATGAAATCAATAATGCTTGGTGAAATTCATAATGTTACAACAATGGATCTTATGAACACAGGAGGCATATCCATAAACACCTTCAAACCTGAGCTGATAAGGCGGATGCCCGACAGGCAATATGTGGAAGCGGCAATCGAAGAAAGCGTTAAAAAACATGGCAATTCTGAAGGAATACCTGAACTGGAAATAAAACAGGAGGAAAAAGGGACGCATGACCTCCTGAAGAATAATTTTTCAGACTATCTCAGAAAGAAGTCCATAACTGTTCTAGATGAGGAATACGCAAATGGACTCAGACCTGACATCCTGTATTTCATAAAGGGAAACCCGGTCATTGTCGAGATAGAAGTATCAGACCTGCTCAGAGTTGAACGAACAGTCAGGAAAGCATGCAATTACTCAAGAACTGACCTCATTTTTCTATGCCCACGGGATAGTGGCCTTCTGCTTTACAGGATCTTCAAGGACCGTGAAAAAATTAAGAAAATGCTTGAAAAACTAGAAAGCCATGGGGAATTTACGTTCTTCAACCCGGAACGGATTACAATAATTGAGGAAAGGGGAGGAAGATATTTCTTTGTTCATGGTGGAAGCCTCAGGAGATGGTCTGTGGAAAAATCATGGGAAGGAACATCAAGGACTTTTAAAGTTTCATATGCACCCGACGAAAGGATGGCCCTTGCAATCCTGAGGAAAATGGAGAGGGAACGTAAGCACCATACATTCATCAGGGCATCGGAGATTGCAGGTAGGATAGAGGGAAATTCTGAATTATCCTTTGAGATTTGCCTTAGTGATCTGTATGAATAATTTTAACAAGTGAGATATTCTTTCACACTGCCAGAGTAAAAGATGTTCATCATGTTTTTGTGCATACTATATTAAGGAGGGAACTTATTTATAATGCTTTTAACATGATTATAATTATGATGTCAGAAGGATTAAATGAGAGTAACTTCTATGAGAAGACATACAGCTATGTGAAGAAGCACAATGCAACAAATAACCCATTTCTGGACAGGTTCGCAAAGGGGGATATTTCCGAGGAGGAATTTAAGAGGTTCTCAGTGGAATTCTACCATTTCACACGTGAGTGGCCGGCCATATTGGGAACATTACTGGTCAATACCCCTTATGAGGAAGACGCTGCAAACCTGACCACAATACTTGTGTCAGAGCTTGGAGACATGGACCCTGCAAAGAGGCACGAACTCCTGTACAGGAAATACCTGAGGTCAATCGGGATGGATCCTGTTTCCCTGGTAAAAAATCCACAGCTCCCGACCACAAAGGCGTGGCTGGACGGCATGAGGCAGTACTTTGCAGGCGACTACTTTGAGGCACTTGGTGCCGAATTCGGGCTTGAGAACATGGCGATTCCAATGTGGGATAAAATTCTGGCTGGTTTCAATAATTTCCTGCCGAAGCATAAGGACCTCTCAAATGCAGACATAGAGTATTTCACCTTTCACAGGGAACTTGAATCCCACCATGAGGAAGCGATGGAAGATGTCCTGGGAACACACAAGTCAGATCCAGAGGCAAGGGAGAAATTCCTGAAGGGCGCGAAGGGAATACTTGATCTTGAGGAAAAATTCTGGATGGGTCTTTCAACCAGATAAACGCAATTTTTTTAACTTCCTTTTAGATGATCTCCAGGAATGGAAATAATTTTTTTGAGGCATGGAGAAACCGTGTGGAACAGGAGCGGAAAGTGGCAGGGACATACAGATGTTCCACTCAGTGATGCTGGAAGGAATCAAGCGAAGGTCGCATCGGAAAAGTTGAAGGGAGAAAAGATCGATGCAATCTTCTCAAGTGATTTGACACGAGCATATGAAACAGCCCGGATAGTTGCTGAAAACCTGGATACTGATGGCATAATAATTGACATGAATCTAAGGGAGAGGAATCTTGGGGAAATCGAGGGAAAAACAACGCTTCAAATCTCGCAGATCGTTGGCATGAATATTGAAATTGCGGATATTGTTGGAAAAGATCTGCCGGTAAAGGGTCTGGAACCGATCGAGATGCAATTCAACAGAGCTAGAAAATTTCTAAACTTCATAAATAACAGATATGGGAAGATACTGGTTGTCTCACATGGTGTCATGATCGGAATAATGCTGAATATCATTACCGGTGAGGATTTCAGGTCCAGGAAGATTGAAAATTGCGAAATAATCAGGGCACAATACAATGGATTTTCCCCGTAATTTTATAATCAGGGATAGCATTTTTAGAAATATATATATTGTATAGAAAAATCAGCTCTGGATGTCTGACGAGTCAAAATCAATGACGACTGCCTTTGGTCTTATAAGAAAAAGGCCAGAGATCATATTTCCGTTCATATTTGGGTTGATCATTGCTGCAGTAATTTATACAATCGCGTCAGAAGTGATATCTTACGTTGCAATCAGCGCCTTTTCGAACGGTAACTTTCCTGTGGATGAAATTTCAATCCTCGTTGTCCATGAGATAGAAAGTTTGTTACTATATTTCTTTGTAGTCATGGCAATATTCTGGCAAACATTTTCCGCCATGGATCTAATTGATTCCGGGGATTTCTCCATAAGAAATTCACTGTCTGACTCAATGGCTTCCTATGGTTCCATATTTGGCATCTCGCTTTTTATCTCAATTGTTGCAACACTCCTTTCTTATATTCCGGTTGTCGGCGGAATCCTTGACTCACTATTCTCCATTGTGGCACTTTTTTCAATAATTATCTCCCTGATCAATAAGAAGGGTTTCATTCAGAATATCATTGAGATGCCAAATACACTTACAGACTATTACAAGAAGGAGGCAACAACAGGATTGTTCTTATTTATTCTGATCCTTGTATTCATTGTTCCAAATGATGTACTGGATATAATTGATCTGTTCGTAGCCATAATATATGGAAGTCTCGTAATTAAACTAATAGCCAATGACTGAAAATGCATGTTATAGCAGGCAGAACCAGCCAGGTTCAATTAATTTTAGTTGTCCGGTAAATTCCATCAGGTCAGGATAATTCACCTCTTAATGGTAAATACGCAATTTGAAAAACTTTCATAGAACAGATTAAGTCTTCATGATTATGGATAAATTCAATGATGCAGGGTCGTTTGTAGTTTTTGCATAATAAATAAAATGAGTTTTAAAATATTTATTTAGTCCCTTATTTCCTTCTCCGACAGGAATATGGTCAGTATTATCATGAATAGGCTTAGAAGAAACAGGTACAGGAGATAAAGCATCACGGAATTGAACTGGGAGCCATTCATTACATTACCATATTCTATCACGGTCCTGATGGATACAGCTGACCAGGAAACTGGATTGTAATTTGCAACATTGGCCAGCCATGTTGCCATCAATCCAGATGGAAATAGGGCATAACTTGCAAACAGAAGTGGAAGATTTATCAGGTTTATGATTCCAAAGATTGTTTCCTGCTTCCTCAGCCTTATAGCAATAATACTGAATAGTGAGGAGAATGAAAATGCGACCATGATAAGTGCCGCAGCTATGATGATTACATCCAGAATATTGATTCCGTGAGCCAGCACAAGCCCGTTTGGAATTAGGAGGGCTGCTCCTATCAGGATGATTGCCTGGACCAGTATTCTTATTGTTGTTGACAGGATTTTGGAGAATACAATTGAACTTCTCCTGATTGGTGAAACAAGGAACCTTCCTAGGTTGCCCAGTCTCCTGTCAAAAATAAGGCTGGTACCGGAAAACATTGCCGTGAAAAGGCTGGTTGTGGTCAATATTCCTCCCACAATGAATGTGATATAATTTGGAGCTGGAGCAAATGGGCTGACAATTCCTGTGCTGGCGGGTATCTCGCTAAAAAGCCGGGTTATGTCAAAGGCACTGCCGAAAAGAGCAATCCAGAATATTGGCTGTAGGAGTCCCACGATGAAAAACACTGGATTTCGATACCACTTTCTCAATTCCCTAACAGTTAATGGAATTAAACCGCTCATCTTCTTAACCTCCTCATATTCAATTCACTCCTCCTGACATCCCCACTTTCCTCCTCCCTGATCTCCCTTCCTGTGTATTCAAGAAAAACCTGATCAAGGGATGGCCTGTGAACACTCAGCTTCAATGGTTTTATTTCGTTTGCAACAAGATACTTCATTATATCTGGCAACTCTGTATCTGCATCCTTTACTTTCATCCTGGCCTCATTGGGATGCGGGTATGAGACATCTATCTTGTTCCCATATTCCCCAAACTTCCTGGCATCTTCTTCAGAAGAAAACTCAACCTGGATAATATCACCTTTCAGGTTGCTTTTAAGTTCATCAGATGTACCGGTAACGATTATCTTTCCATGATCTATAATTGAAATAAGGTCCGCAAGTGAGTCAACCTCCTCCAGATAATGGGAGGTTAGAATTATTGTAACACCCAGATCATCCCTGATTTTTCTGATATAGTCCCACATCTTTGTCCTTGTCTGCACGTCAAGTCCAAGTGTTGGCTCATCAAGGAAAAGTACCTGTGGACTATGTACCAGCCCCACGACAAGTTCAAGCCTCTTCCTCATTCCTCCGGAATAGGAACTTACATACTTGTTTCCAAATTCTGAGAGGTCTACAAGGCTCAGGAGCTCTTCCGCCTTGCTTCTGGCCTCCTTCCGCGGGATATCATAGAATCTGGCGACCATTTCAATATTTTCTATTCCCTTTAGGTCCTCGTCAGTGGTCAAGTCCTGAGGAACCACACCTATCACCCTTCTGACATTCATTGAATCCTTGACAATATCATATCCCAGTATTGTTGCAGTTCCGGAAGTAGGCTTTATTGATGTGGATAGCATCTTGATTGTTGTGCTCTTACCCGCTCCATTTGGACCAAGAAAACCATATATCTGTCCCTTCATTATCTTTAGATTAATTCCCTGAACAGCCTTGATTCCACCGGGATATGTTTTAACAAGATCCTTCGTTTCCACGATTATTTCATTACTTTCCATTGTTATATTCCTCCAACAGTTTCCTGCACTCATCTACAAGATTCCCCAATTGTGACTTAGTTACCAACCCGGATCTGAGCCCTTCGATCAAATACCGAAGATTACCAGCAGTTCCCTGTATTATGTCATCTTCCTCTTCCCTGTCGTTAAAATTTTCCAGGATGTCATTCATGCCGTCCCTTGTTTCCTTTCCCTTGCCCGTCATTTCATACCTGCCATCCTCATTCTTTTCTACCAGATCATTTCTCTCGAGAGAGGCCAGAGCAGGATAAATGCTCCCTGGACTTGGTCTCCAGTGACCTCCACTCCTCTTCTCCATTTCCCTGATTATTTCTGTGCCATTCATGGGCTGAGAGGATAGAAGTTTAAGAATCCAGAATTTAAGCATTCCTCCGCGCATTCTTGCGAAATCGGAAAGCGATAATAAACTTTTGGTTCATTAATTCAGGATTTAATCTTGCTTTGAGTGGAATCTGCATGTTCTCAAAATGAAGATAATCATTTTTTCGGGTTCTCCCAGTTATAATTGGAATTTTCCGTCTTCGGATTTGCTGAAATCCTGGAAATCACTCCTTTCATCGTTACTCTCATTAGACAGACAAAGAAATCATGGAATCTTCAGTAAGCACAGCCTTTGATCATGCTGACCCTTTTACAGAATGAAAATCAATATGATGCATACCTCTGTCACTTCCTTTGAAAGGATCGTGTTTTCCCTTCTGCGATATATTTCCATAAATCCCTCTTGTTCGCCTTTATTTAATGCATTCTTGCAGTCTTGAGATCGAATGTTTTCAATGCCACATACTCTTCACTGTATTTATCAGTGAGGTTTGCTAGTTAATGAAACCACATATAATTCGCTGAGTAAATAAATTACAGGATTCGTTAGTGATGTGCTCTGGTATGATTCAACGGTGAGTGATGGAGTCATGTCGAGGTATTTCCCTTTGAAGCATTGGAAATGCTTCTTATCAGATTGTCAAACACAAGATAGTTGACCCCTGGGCCGAGAAATAAAATGACTATGGGTGGATTTTTGAGGACATAACGATTCAATAATCTTGATAATAAATAGAAGAAACAGTCATGATCTCCAGAAAGTCTCCCCTGAATCACCACTTATACATTCCTTTGAGTTTCTCATCGGCCTTCTGGACAACTGTTTCTATGAGTTTCCTTTTAACAGGGTCCATATCGTCCAGCTGCTTCCTGAAGTCCTCATCAGAGATATCCCCACGAATTTTTGCTTCGATGAGATTGGAAGACCTCTGGTCCAGAATATTATCTCTCTGAATGCCTTGAACCATGCCATTTGAATCTGACGTTAATCTCAGGGATGATATTCTTGAAATTTTCACAAACCTGTGGTTGAATCCATAACTTGAAACTATGATGGAAAATGCGATTAAGCCTATTGCCTGTGGAATTAGAAAAACCAGGAAATTCCCATCGGTGAACCATGCAGGGACTAAGATGTATACAACATAAATGCTAAATAATTCTAAACTCAGGATGATTAAGCCAACCCTGAGTACAGAGACAAATTTCTTCCTGCGAAGCGTGCTGGTTCTCGAAGGTAGAGTTAGCAGGAGTATTGCAAGAGCAATTGCAGGAAATGCCAAAAAACCTGAAAATAGGAGGATGAGGCTGAATTTGATGATGTTGATTGATGCAAGTAATATAATTGCTAATTCGAAGGTAATTACGATCCCAATATCAATAAGTGCTGTAATCCATCGCCTTCCTTCTGATCCCTTATGGCTTTTATCGTTGGAAAAGGAAATTAAATCCCGATCATTTTCCCCATCCATAATCTACCCCTCCTTATTAGGCCTTTTTCCGGAAAGGACCGTGCCACCTGCAAGATGATGTTTCAGGTCATTCCGCAATTCCTCGTTATTTCCCGTAAGAAGATTCAGGATTTCCTCAACTTTCAGATTCCCATTCCTGCTATTCATCAAGTCCTGAGCCAGAATAAGGATGCCATCCTTCACTATCGCCTGGAAAAATTCATCCCATGATAAACTGTATTCATATGCAAAATCGAATCTTGTTTTCAGCCACTTCAATTTTTCATATGTTCCTGATTCTATTTTAAGCCCCACCTTGGTCATATTGACATGATCAAATTACACTATATAAAAATTTACATTACTCTACATTACTATACATATATAGGAATTGAATCCGTAAATCTTCTTTTTTGCAGTGTTCCCCAGAGAACAGGGAGAAATACTTCTCTGTTTCCCTCACGAAAAATGCATTTCCATCACCCTCACTTTCCCTTATTGAAAAACTTATCTTCGGTGATGCCCGGACTCATCAGATTACTGACACATTATGCGAAAAATGACCTGAACTGCCAGATCGTAAATATGACTCCAAACAAAGTCCCTATGATTATGTAAAAAATGAAGAACCTGTCCTTCTTGATATAGCTTGCATATGGGAAAAGCGCAGGGAAAGCCGGCAGGAGAAGCCTTGGAATTGAAAATTCAGGTACACCTACAACAAACATCAGGGGGATTTCGATTGAGAGGCAGTACAATGTTAAAAAAAATCTATGTGTATATTCGCTTCTCGAAAGAAGATATGTACCTACGAAGAAAATCGACATAAATGCATAATTTCTTACTAGAAAAATAATGGAGGGGATGCCGTAATGGAGATATGACGACATGATGCTCCCTTCCTGGATAATGGGAGTCCCGAAGAAAACTCCCCAGTATTTCTTTTCAATTGTGAAATACATGAATGGAGAACCGTCATAGTGCCAGAAAAGAAGAACTGCTATGATTCCAACAGTTGCGGGAAAAATAAATGTCCACCAGCGCTTCAGCCTGAATGCGAATGTTGGGAGAGCGTAAGCAAGATTTAAAAAAGTTGCGAGGGCAATCGAGAAAGATCCCAGTGCTATAAGATCTGTGCTTTCCATGGATATTGCAAGAAAAAGCAATGCTATATCATCAGAATATGGGATTGTGGAGAACAGCAAAAAAACAGGAAAGAGACCTACCAGTATTGCGATTTTATAGCCTTTTTTCATATACAAATAGATGACAAATGCTTCTCCGAAGATGTTTGCAACAACAATGGAGGAAACTATGAACCAGAAATTCCCCCTTGGCAGTATCAGGTCAAAAACCCTTATAAACGCTGGAAATACAGGGCTGAAAGCCTGTGAAGGCAGTGTGCAATATCCGTATTCTGCGATTCCAACGTAATAAGTGCTGTCCCAGTAATTCATTCCCTGTATTATCCTGTACCCGAAGAGATAAAGGAGAGTAATAAAAATAAAGAGTTTTCCAAGATTGTATGAGACAAATGTATAGAAAAATTCCTTCCTTTTAGTGATTTTTTCAAAATACAGGATAGATCACGCTTGATAGGTAACATAATTATAATTTTTTTGTCCTGATCTGAAAAGAAACAGGTAACAATGAAAACTTTATTTAATTCATTTTATATGCATTTATGTGCGAATGAAGATCAGCAAAATGGTCAGCCTGATGGCATTTGCTATTCTTGCTGCTTTCCTTGTCATATCGGCATCTTCTGTGTATATCACGACAGAGAATGATCTTAAAAGTATAGAGATGGCATTCGAAGATCTGAGAATAACAAATGGTACCGTGTTTGTGCAGGCCAGGCTGAATGGGTCAAATTCTGGCTTCCTGCCATCTCATGTAGATATCATGAACAATGTTTTAACAATAAACCCTGAGGCCTCAATGAGCCGGAATGTTTCCCTGCCATTAAATTTGACAAAGATGAAGGTTGATGGATGGTCATTTCATTCCATAGAATATATATTCGTCGCGGTGGTATCCGAGTTTCTATCAGGAATGAACATGAGCTCGGACAGCCAGAACATATCGACTTTAATACCCCCATTCTTCACAGAAGCAAAGCTTCTGAAGACAAATAACAGTGGAGGATATGAACTCATGATGTCTGGAGTGATCCCAATCATTGCGACATTACTGAAAGTTTCACTTTATGCAGGGAACGTTTTCCTTGGAAATTTATCAACAAATGGAACAGGAGAATTCTTCTCGGGTACAGTTAGCCTCATAGGTGACCTTACAAATTCAACCCTCGCATCCAGTTCAGATAACCTCTCATTCCGGTTCCTGGGAAATACCTGGAACATACCCTCAGTTTGATCCTTCACCGATAACCTGTATTATTTCTGAAATCTCTTTTACTGTCAGATCCTGAATTTTTATGTCTTTCCTGAAACCGTGGGTAACCAGTACCGATAGCATTCCCATCGCCCTCGCAGGAATTATATCATTGATTGAATCTCCGACAACCATTATCTCGCCCGGATCAATACCCATTATCTCTGACGCTTTCTCATAGGCTTCTGTATCGGGTTTTCCAGTCTCCACATCATCAACAGTTATTACCTTCCCGGGAGATACTGGAATCAGATCAACAAAGGAACGTCTTGCGGATGTCACTATGATCCATTTCACATTCATGCTTTCAAGTTTGCCCAGGGTCGGTATCACGTCTGGGAAGAAGCCCACCTCCGCGATTCTTTCCCTGAATATCCTCTCCTCGTCAGTTTCAACCTTCTCAGGTGAATCAGAAAAAATTGAGGCAAGAGATATACCGGGAAGTCCTATCAATGGCTCAATATCACATTTATCCACGTTTGCCCCATTCATGTATAGGGCCCTGTGCCATGAATCGACTCTCAGAGAGAAAGAATCAATTAGAGTCCCGTCAAGATCGAATATTATGCCTTTAATGCTTCTCTTCATAGGACCTGCCTCCCCCTGAATTTTTTATCATCCATGTATACATATATTCCCTTCCCGCATACGCTGCAGTCAGGTCTTCTTTTCACATCAAACTGATCCATTGTGAATCCATTGAAGTTAAAGATATACAATTTCCCATCCTCTTCCCCGCCTTTCAATATTTTATCAGCAAAGCCCGCAATTGACGCTGAGGTTATCTGGGGAACGTATGGCAGGACACCGTCATTATGGCAGTTCAGCGGGTTCAGGACATGCTCCCCTGTAAGGCAGTGAAGGCACGATGTTACATGAGGAATGATGCATTTGATCTGTCCAATTGATCCGAAGCTTGAACTGAATATCATGGGTATATTGTGCCTTACGGAAAATTCATTGATCAATTCCCGTGTCCTGAATGAGTCCGTTGCATCTATGATCAGACCTGCATCACCGAGAATGGATTCAACGTTGTATGAATCCACATATTCACCAATTGCAGTCGCGGAGCTTGTTCCGTTTAGCAGACTTATTTTTTCACTGCACACCATGGCTTTGTTCCTTCCCATGTCTTCCACAGAGAAGAGTGGCTGGCGATGTAAATTCGTCTCATCAACATCATCACCATCTATCAATATGAGGGAATATCCCATAGATGAGAGGATTTGTGCAGCGAATTGCCCGTTTCCACCACATCCAGCAATTGCAATGATATCATTATATCCTCCCCTGACCATTTCAAACCCGGCAATTCATAAATAGGAATTAACACTTTTCTCTCTGTGAAGACTAGTGTAATAAGAGAAATAGGAAAAGAAATGAACATTGAAGAACGGGAAATTCCACATGCAGGAATAGGCGAGGTGGTCATCGAGCAGAAGTTCACGGGTATCTGTTACAGGGACATTCTCACAAGGGATGGTTTCTTTCCGAGACTTACCCTCCCCATCGTTCCAGGACATGAGGTCTCCGGAATAATCAGTGAGGTTGGGGAAGGAGTAGAATATTTCAGGAAGGGAGACAGGGTTTCCAGCCTGATTTATGTGCCGTGTGGGCATTGCGAGAACTGCATATCCGGAAGGGAAAATCTCTGCCAATACAAGAAAACGCTTGGCGAGAATATTGATGGTGCCTATTCAAGATACGTGAAGATAAACCAAAGAAGCCTCGTAAAAGTTCCAGCAGGTGTTCCTGAAGAACTGTCTACCATTGCAGCATGCGTAACAGGAATGGTGATTCATGCGCTTGATACTGCCGGGGGGATCAGTGAGGGGAGAAGAGTCCTTATAACCGGCGCAGGCGGAGGCGTTGGCTCCCATGCCATTCAGATAGCCAGGGCTTACGGGGCAGAAGTGATGGCAGTTACAAGTTCACCGTGGAAGAAGGAGAGCCTTTACGACCTTGGGGCTGATCACGTTATAGATGCTGGGGAAGGATTCAGCAAGAAAGTTAAGGAAATATGGCCCGAGGGCGCCCACATATCCCTTGAAAATACAGGAGATGCAACCTTCTCAGATTCATTCAGGGCACTATCGTTTGGTGGTCGGATGGTTGTTGTCGGGAATCTCAAGCCTGCAGCACCCCAGCTTCCCATTGGAATCCTCATTCTGAAAGGAAACAGTATCTTTGGAAGTATATCTTCTACGAGATATGACCTGGAAAGAGCACTGAATATGTCAATGAAGGGAAAGATCAGGGCAGTTGTTTCAAAGGAAGTACCTATCGAGGAAGTCAACCATGCATTTGAAGAGATAAAGGAGAGAAAGAATCTTGGAAGGGTCTTTATAAAATTTTGAGTGCAGTTGGGGGAGCCATCAATGACATCTCCTCTTCTTGCATGTAAGTAATTATTATATAACTGTAAATTCATACGGATTCAGGTGAGTTTATGCAGGAGATGATTTGCAACATCGAATTATCCAAAGAGGACGATGAAAAAGAAAACGGTGAAAATTACATCGCGAAGCTCAGAACAGAAATGGGCGGTCTGAGGGAGTATTCGGGGGTAACATTTGAAGATGTCCTCAACCAGGTCATAATAGAATTGGAAGAAGAATTCTCCTGAAGAGATTGTACCAAAAAACGTTTAATATGATATGAAATACTTTTATGTTGAAGGAGATATTAGTCATATTTGCAGTGTCGCTTTTTCTGGTTCCCGTATCAATGCCATTGGATCATGCAGGTGCCGGCATAAATCTTGGATTTGAGAATTCCCCGGGAATGAATGTCACGCTTGATAACAGCAATATCAGCCTGAACTGGTTCAATCCCTATTTCCTGAAATTTGATTCCAACATAGGTATTGCAAATATTTATCCACATCTGAAATGGACAATGAGGGAAAACGGAAAACTCAATTATTCCTACACAACTAATGCGAGTGTCCCAATTGGCAACATCCCATCTCCCTTTACAGGCAGCAGAGCAAGCGGGATACTTAGCCTTGATGAAGAATACCAGAATATCTCAGTAAATATTGATAAGTCTACGTCATCATTGAACCTTACAGGATCGAATGGGACTTCACTGATAATCAATGGAACCAACACACTCTCAGTTTCCTATAGCATCAATATTCACGAACCCATAATCAGCAGTGGCGTCTTTGTAATCCCGATGGTTTTTTACCAGGGTCGTGGGTTCAGAAATGCAATAAATGAAAGATTCGTGGAGAGAGCCAGTTTGAGGGAACTGAAAGGCCTGATGATGCCGATGGAGAATTCGACCCAGTCATTCATTTTTTCAATGGGCACGAGATACCTTGATAATGGCAGAACAATGAATTCTACCGTGGAATACATGCATTACGGAAGATTCTACATGTTTTATCTTCTCATGCCATATTCTGGAGCCTATAACAATATCAGTTATGATCCTTATATTACCTTTCCAGCTTCTATTCCACTCAGGTCAATCACGGTTTCCACGCCCGTAACAGAAGCAATTGGAGAGGTTGAGAGCAATATATATGCCTTCGCAGGTGGTGCAATACTTGGAGTACTTCTTATCGGGTCGGGATATGTCTCTTACAGGAAGAGGAATGCCTAGGGTTCCTTCCATTCGTCAAACAGGTCTATAAGGCTCTCCGCAAGTTCCTCTATGAAGCTCTTCTTTGAACGCCGGATGAACTCCCTCAGGTTTCCGGGATCCCTGAGCCTGTAAACTTCACCATCCCTGATCACGAGATTATCGTCCATAAGAGATTTCACAGACTCCGCCCAGCCTTCCCCGACTCTGTCCTTAAGCCTCTCCTCGGAAGCTTCTCCCCTGCTGAGAAGGAGGAAGATGATATTCCTGCTGACCTTGTTCCTGAGGTGGAAACCAAGGGATTTCTTGAGGGATTCACCCGTTGAATACGGGAAATAACGCTTGAATTTCCCATCCTTTCTTATGGTTATTTCCTCATCCTTTTCAAGACGGTAGAGATGGTACTCCAGCTGGCCGATTGCGAGGCCACTCTCCCTCTGGATTGCCCTGAAATGCATTCCAGGGTTTTCCCTGATTAACTGGAGAATCCTGTCCCGGGGAGAGCCTTCACTACTCAAAACTATTTTCCCCTCATTATTCCAAGGTAAACAAGCACCAGCATCACAAGATCAACTGCCTGAAGTATGATCTGTGTATACGATTCAAAATAGTCGATTCCAAAATACTGTAGGGAAATTACAATGGAGGAGACCAGGATCAGAGCAAAGTAAAAAAATATGTATTTTACAATGGAAATTCCCTTCCTGAGCGCTTTCCATGAAACTATCATGAGGAAAGCTGAGATCACCGCATTAATGCCCGTTATTACAAGGAGGTAGTCTGTCATTAAGTATCGTATATCAGGATATTTATAAAGTTGACGTGATCATTTGTCGAACTTTACGGAATACCCGAACTCAGAAAGTGCCCTGATACATTCCCTCCTCCTTGTCATGTCTCCATTGAAATTCTCAATCGCCAGATCGTTCTTGCTCCTCCTTGCCTCCATTGAAAGCACCGGGCTTCCGTCAACAATATAGAGGAACATTCTCGTTCCTCCAAAATTTGACTTGATGGTATTCTTGAAAATGGCATATATCAGGTCCCTGGGACTGATTATCACTTCCCTTCCCTTTCCGGGTTTCTGGGTCATGAACGTATCGGTGGCGGATATGAACATCTTTGCATCAAGGATGAATATTCTGGAAAGTTTCCGCTTCGCGCTGATCTTCTTCATTGCACGGTCATATACTGCCTGATCTTCACAGAGTGAGATTTTCCTGAACATGTCATAATTTACATATCCAAATACTGAAATTATCTTCGTGATGAGGACGTGGGCAGCCTCTTCCATGGTAAATTTTTCAACTACAAACCTGTATTTCGCCCTTGCATCCCTGCAAATCATGCCACCTGCCCATAATTTCTGTATGGATTCCCGGATATTTTCATACTGCCCAGCGAGGCTTCCAATTATTTCCTCCTCGCTTGCAGGATATTCCATAATGAATTTAAGCACCCTGTGATCTATTTCAGTCAGAACGGTATTCCTCAGAGTCCGGTAGAGAGAGACTGTCTCAAGGGTACCCTTTGAAGTGAGTCCGAGAGGGCCGTTGAACGAGAATATTATTTCGGATGCAAAGTAGCTTTCCAGATCCACAGTTTTTATTCCCCACATTGTTGCCTCACTGTTATCTCTGATTCCAAGGTAGGCTTCGTAAATATTGTCAAGAACCCTGCCTGACTTTGGGATGGAATTTCCATAACTTATCACGGAATATTTGAAGAGTGAATCCATGTAAAGTGCGATGAAACTGTCAGAGCCCTTGATAAGTATTCCGTTTGATTCCCTGTATCCCAGCTCAACAAACCTGAGTCTTATCTTCTCAACTGGTTCCGTCACAAGGACACTCATTTCCTTTGAGATATATTCCCTGTCCAGGTATGAGCAGAATCTTTCCTGTGCCTCCGCCTGTTCGAATTCAATCTGGTCAATCCAGAGTGCTTCCGGCATGATGGTTAGATTCATGATTGCGTTCAGCTTCCCCCTGCTGTAAAAGGCATGGGTGAATCCGCTGTTCTCGGTTACAAGCCTTCCCATGAATATCATCACAGGATCCGATACAGGAAGGATTATTTCTTCTGCATCATTCTTCACAGGTTCACCGTAATAAGCACCATCCCTCCCGTGAGTCACGGTTATGCCGTTTAGATCTTCCTTGCGGATATTGAACCAGAAGCTTCGCATTATTTCCCTCTGTGTGGCAGGGCCGATGAATTTCAGCAGTACCTGCATTGCCTCATTCCTGTCCAGACCTGATTCCGGGAGTCTTCCATATGTATTTCCATCTGAACTGATCAGCACCCTGAACTCCAGGGACTTCAAAACCTGCTTGACCTCCTTGATTGGGATGGATGTCCCACGGGAAATGGCCTCCGCTGTTGCCCTTCCATACTTGAGAAACTCATAAATGATATCCTCCTGTTCATTTGTGTCATCTTCCCTCAACTTCTGCAGTGCCATTCCAAGATTCCTGTTCATTACAGTATACCTGTGCCTGAAAAATCTCCCACTGATGAGGCCATCAGGTTCCTGTCTCCTGTCAGCATCCCGGATTCTCATTGTCATGGATTCAATGTTCGTGTAGAATCCGATAGAATCAAAATATTCTTCGGCGGAAGAGATTTGCCTCATGAATTTCCCGAGCCTTACTTCAGAAGGTTCAACACTTTCCATTCCAAGGATTTTTTCAAGATCCCCTTTTATCATATACTGCTTTGCAAATACCGGAGTTATGTAGTCTTCTATTATCATGCTGTCATTTTTCAGGTTTACGAGGCATTCTTCCAGTATCTCCCTGTCCATCGGAAGTTTTATTGATAGTTCATCAGACGTCATTGGCCCCATTGACTTCAGTGTGTCATATACAAGGTTCTCGGCACTGTAGTCGCCCGGAATTGATTCGACAGATCTTGCATAAACGATCCTGTCTCCGCGGAATTTTCTCTCGATGAGGTACATGGATTCGAGGCTGGCCAGGGAATTTTTTACTGCATCCTCTGCGAGTCCTGTCTCCCTCGATATTTCGGCCATTGTCCTCAGGTTACAGTCTTCCAGAACCTTCAGATCATCACTACCCGCCTCCCTCATTCTCCAGAAAAGATTCTTGAAAAGATGGACCCTGTCTGGAAGTGTCCAGTATATGCCCCTTACATAAACGCTCCTGATCCTTCCCTCATTGGCGAGTTCCCTGCACATTTCCGCAACGTCAAGACCAGTATATGGGAACGGTGAATTGAACCTGGAGCGAGATATGTCCACGAATGGAAAATATTCAAAAAGGTCGATCAGGTCATCTCTGTTTTCTATCCTCTTTACCTTTGATGTGTAAAAGGCTTCGACCCTTGAAGGTTCGCGTATCTTGAAATCCATGTATTCTGAGCCATACGTTTTATCAACTATCCTGCTCTGAAGTTCCCTCAGCAGCTTTGCCCTGTCTTCCATCAGGACGACGTCTGAAACTCCTGCGAGCACAAGCGACAGTGAGAATGGGCTTGATTCGTTGCTGTATTCCCTGATGTGCATCGAATCTTTGTCAATTACACCGGATACGTATGCGAGCGCTGAAGGCACATCCATCATGTCATTCATTATTTCTCTGTAAGTCTCAGTTACAACTGGGAAATTCGGTATATTTTCAAGGGCCCGGAGCACCTTGTCGCTCCTGAGCTGCTGCATGACCACCGACACTTCATGTCCTTTGTACCTTCTCAGTACCATCAGTGACCTGGTTGCACACTGCCTGAATCTTTCCTTGAATACAGTGGTGTTGAATATTGATTTCTTTACATAATCCACAAAATTGTTACTGTTTATCAGTTTCGTCAATTCTTTCAGGTTTATCTTCCGTTCAAATGTGAGCATGAACCCATCATCAGTTACAGTTACCCTCGTACTGATCTCATACCTGTTCGAAACTGCCTGTGCATAGGCCCTTGAAAGAGCGTCATTTACCCGCCTCCCAAGAGGAATCAGGAATATTGCACTGAATAGATTCTCATCTATGTATCCCTCTACCAGCAGGTGGCGATCAGTTGGTATTCCAAAATTCTTCTGCGCCCTCACATATGATACTATGCTTCTTGCCCCGTTCTGATCCACGTGGTATTTTTCCCTGAGCCACTCTTCAATATTGCCTGTGTCATTGCTTTCCAGATCTACGGCAATCTTCTCCCTGAACCTTCCGATCATTTCCCCCAGATCATATGAACGTGGAAGCATTTCTCCGGTCCATGAAGGTATTGTTGGCTTCAAACCTGTGGCATCCCTTACAATTACCCTGTTTCCCCTTGATTTTATGAAGGAATATGTTCTTGCGCCAAGCACGAATATGTCACCGGGCACCATCCTTTCAACAAATTTGTCGCTCAGCTGCCCAAGATGCCGCCCATTGATATCAATTACCCTGTAATCAGAATCATCAGGGATGGTGCCCACATTCATGAAATATATCATCCTGGTGCTCTTCTTCCTTCCGATTGTTCCCTCCTTCTCATCGTACCAGATCTTTGAGTAGACACTGTTGTTTTCAAGCTTCCCTGCAAGGTAGAAAATAACTGACATGTATTCTTCTCTTGAAAGATTCCTGTATGGAAATGATCTTCTTATGATCTCATAGCATTCATCTATCTTCCAGGTCTTTTCGAGGGTCATTCCCACTATTGCCTGGGAGAGCACGTCAAGAGCCCCTTCCGGTATGCTCACCCTGTCAATATTCCTGTCATATGCAGCCCGGGTCAGGACGGAGCACTCCACAAGATCATCAAGATTGAATACCACAAATCTTCCCATGGTCAGCTCATGGATGGAATGTCCAGCACGGCCGATTCTCTGCAATCCTTTTGACACGGATTTTGGGCTTCCAATCTGGATCACCAGATCGATGCTTCCAATGTCTATTCCCAGCTCAAGGGAGGTGGACGATATGACGCACCTCAACTCCCCCTTTTTTAATCTTTCCTCCACATCAATCCTTGTTTCCTTTCCCAATGAAGAATGATGTGCTTCCAGGCTCTCGATTCCTCTGGCCTTCAGTCTTATTGCGACATGTTCTGTTGCACTTCTTGTATTTGTAAAGATTAGTGTTGTTTTATGATCCTCAATGAGCTTGGCAATAATGTCATACATCCTCTCGTTTGCAACCTCGAAGCCGGCACTTGTGAGATCTTTTACAGGAGTTATCGTCTCGAGATCAAGACCACGCTTGATGTCCACGTCAACAATTTCGCATTTCCTTGGTTCCCCATTCTCAAATCCACACAGGAACTGGGCTATGAGCGAGAGAGGTGCCTGTGTGGCTGAGAGGCCAATTCTAACGTATGATGGCGAAACTTCTTCAAGCCTTTCCATGTTCAGGGATAACAGGGTTCCCCTCTTTGATGAAGAAATCTCATGAATTTCGTCTATTATCACATACTTTACAGTGGTAAATTTTTCCTTGAACTTTGGTGCAGTGAGGGCAAGAGAAAATGATTCCGGCGTTGTAATGAGGACGTGAGGTGGTTTTCTCAGCATCTTCTGGCGTTCACTTTGTGGTGTATCGCCGCTCCTGACTGAAACCCTTATTGGTGGGAGATCAAGGCCATGCTCCCTTGCTATACTGTAAATCTCATCTAGGGGAGAATTGAGATTTTTATTTATATCATTTGCGAGTGCCTTTAATGGACTGATATAAACACACAGTATTTCATCCTTCAGCTCACCGGACCTTGCCTTCAGGAACAATTCATTCAATATCGCCATGAACCCTGTGAGGGTCTTTCCAGTTCCAGTCGGGCTCGAAACCAGTACATTCCTTCCTGCGTGAACAAGGGGAATAACCTTTCGCTGAGGAATGGTAAGGGAATCATATTTCCGGTTGAACCACTCAACAATAACATCATCGAGAAATGGTAGCTCATATTCTATTCCCTTCTTTATTATCTCGTTTCCGTCCGTGTTGATCCTTGGTTCAGTTTTAAACACTATAAAAGGTTTACCTGAAAATGTTATTTATTCCGTAATTTTCCTATTCCTGCTGTCGCTTGATAACATATTCCGTTTG
The DNA here is from genome assembly GCA_023381355.1 of Thermoplasmatota archaeon. GTDB lineage: Archaea > Thermoplasmatota > Thermoplasmata > Thermoplasmatales > Thermoplasmataceae > Cuniculiplasma. Next base: position 63,152 of record JAMCUL010000016.1, read on the forward strand.
ATCCGATGAAAACTTTGCGAGTTTTTGAATTTTATCCTCAATTCTGGATCTATCCATGCCGTAAGCAGTAAGTACTTCCCTGAAAAATCCGATCACCATGTCATAGTCCTCATGGTCTACCGGTTTTGGTATACCGTCCTTGCCTCCCAGGGCATAGGAATAACGCACTGGATCTTCCATGCTTATTTTTTCGCCGGTTATGACTTCAGAAATGTATGCTATTGCTCTAATTGTACTCTTTCCGGCCCCTGGAAATGATACAAGATCCATAATAGTTGATGGCTCATATTCATAAATTTCCCTGAGTTTTTCAAAAGGTACCCTGACACCAAGATTCAGTACCGGAGAGCCTGAGAAATTATCCAGTGTGCTTTGGCTTCCCTGCATGATCGCTGGTTTCTCCCTTATTGCCCTCAGCATGTTCTGCCTGATTCTAGCGTTCAGATGAGATGATAGATCAAGAGCACTGGGAACTGTTGTTGCAGAAGTTATGCCATTCCTCTGCTCCTCCACAGGGTTGTATTCCTCCAGATTGCTCCAGTGGTAACGTCTCGCAAGTCTCCGGTCAGCATTCAGGCCCTGCTGCACCACACTGTAATTACCCCTGTAGTCTGCGATCAGGCTGTGTATGTAGATATCAAATCCATCCTGGAGCAGGCTGCTGTCAATTTTCGCAATGTAATCACTTTCACGGATGAGCCTTCTGGCAATTGATGCAGACTGCATGTGCTGCGATTTATTTTCAATCTCGCCTGACTTAAGTTTCATGCTCTTTCCCTTTCCCCCTGATATGAAAAATGGTTCATCGTGGTTTGCAAGGTAGTCCTTCAGTGCATGAATTGTGGTCGTTGTAGTTCCACTTGAATTCCAGTCGAAGCCTGTTACAAGGCTCAGTGAATGAAACCAGACAGGATCTGAAAAACGCCTGACAAGTTCCTTGGGAGAATATATCTCACTGATGAGAGTGCATATCTGCCCCGTGAGGGTTACCATCTTCCTGTAAAGATTTTCAGGAGGCTTGCCGTAATGCAGTGGTAGATATGAAACACCCCCCCTCTCCATGCATGCACCAATCAAAACAGCAATATAAACAATTTCTGTTGATCACGAACGGCTGGTTGATTCAGATAAAGATTTAGTACGAGTGGGATATCCCTAAAGCATGGCGCAGTTTAGCTGTTACGAATGCAAGAAAGAGGTCAGGACAGGGGAGAAGTTTACCTTCACAAAACTTGGTGCAGTACATTTTGACTGCTTCATATCCGCCAAGCGAAGAACTATTGAACCTTCCAAAGAGGAGCATCTAAGGACATATTCATTGATTCTTGATTCAGAGTTGACTCATCTGCTCAATCTCCTAAGAGTTGAACCAAAGGGAGATGACGAGAAGATTTACCACAACCAGAAATATAAGGATATCGAAAAAAGCGCAGGCGAAACCACGAAGAAGATTGTGGAACTATAGAATAACAGCACCGGGGTTTCCCGGTTATGATGTCCCCGAATGTTTGAGGTTCCTTCCTGAAAATCAAAACAACCTGTCATCATTAAATAAATTTTAATATCAATCTTGAGTTGATTCTGGTGAACCGGGATAAATTGAGTGGCAAAAAATACAGTGGACTTATTTCTTCTTTTTGAATTCTGTATATCCACATTTTCCACAAGTGAATCTGTCCTCATGCTCGGCGAGGTATACACCAACACCGCACCTGGGGCAGTTTCTCTTCTGCCTTACGAGCTTGTTGTTTTCCAGCTTATAAAATTCCCTCTTCTGCATTACTGCTTCGCCTCCTTTGTTTTAAGCCCATTCCTGAAAAGCTCGTAATCTGGTTCATAAAGCATTGCGTCTTCCTTTTTTGAATAAATCTTGCTATATCCCTCAAGTAAATGAAGTCCAGTCTTCTGGAGATTCTTGTCAACTATCACAAGATCCTTGTTGCTGTTGGTGTTTCTTGCTATTATCTCCTTAATTACCTCCCTAGATGGAGTTGGGCTGTTCTCGTATTCGAGAGTGTATTTAATTTCCTTTCTCTTCAAAATTTTATTTTCCTTTGATTCCACTATCTTAAAGTTCATGCTTTTTCACTTCCATTTTATCAAATATCTTCTCAACCAGTTCTTTAGTCTTCCCTTCAATATGAATTACTGCCATTCCCTCATCCGGAATGCCGTAAACTACCAGTGAATGAATTGGAGCATAAAAAATTATTGGTAATACTGCCAGATCTTCCTCACCCTCAACCTCTATGTTCGTCCTGTCACGACTTAAAATCGCCCGGGATACTTCCTTAATCAATTCCCCTGAAACAACGCCTGGTGCATTCCTGACCTTTCGAGAACCCTCTTTGCCGCTGTATGTCTCCTTTCCCCTCTGTGTCCTGAGATCGTATACTTCAATTTTAGGGAATATCCCGTTTTCTTCAAGAATCTTGCAGGTGAAATCCCCAACTGCAAAAAGGTTGCTGAAATCTGTCTCCTTAAGACTCAGAGGGTCTATCAGCTCACCATCATTTGACTGAATCAGCTGACGGACTTCCTCATTTATAATGTAATCACTGTCGAACTTTAATTGCATACGTCCCTTCGGTAGTGATTCCTGCTCTCCTGGCAATTTGAGAATTTACTGGATCTACAATTATAAGGAAGCCATACCAGTCATCGGTCATGTGGGAATCCCCGTGGTCAGGGCATGGTTGATCAAGGTATATTCGCTTGCAGGTTTTGCATGCCATGTATTTCTTCTTGGTAGATTTTACGCTCATAGTTCCTCACCCAGGTCTTCTTCCCCAAGATTCTCTTCCTCTGAATCTTCCTCCGGGATCGGTGAACTGGACACAAGATTCGATTCTGACGAAGCAGATTTCCCTGACGGCTTCTTTTTTGCAGGCTTCTTTGTCTTTGATTCTGCCGGGATTGAGACCTTCTTCTCCTCTGAAGGATCGTTCTTCAGCCACTGAAGCTTGCCCAGTCCAGGCTGCTTCATTGTGAATCCGATTCTCCTGTCGCTTGGCGAGGATGATGATATATTAAGCATAACTATCCTTATCCTGACCTTGTCGCCGGTCCTCATCTCCCTGTTCGTGTCCTTCCCGATAAGCCTCTTGTTTCCCTCATCTATTTCAATCCTGTCGTCCATTATCTGCCCGACGTGAAGCAGCCCTTCGAATGGCCCAAAACGGACGAATGCGCCTATTTTCGGAACCACCGAAACTATTACACCCTCCACTATCTCGTTCATTTTCGGGATGAAGGCCAGTGCCTTGTATGTTATGTTCTGATAAACACCCCCATCACCGTGTACTATTATCCCATCACCGTTCTTGTTAATTTCCAGAATGGTTACCACATAACACTTCTGCATGTCATTCCTGGAATTGCTGTCAGGGACATAATCCACAATTGAGCCCTGAAGCTCCCTTCTTGTCACGTCCTCAACGGCGCTGTCATAGTCCTCCCCCAACAACGTTGGAGGCACTCTTGCCAAATAATCATCCTCAATAATTGCATACAAACAGAATCACCCATATACCTCGAGATACAAAGTAAAACAGTATATTACATTCATTTATAAATATAATGATTTCCTTCCATCCAGCCATGAACTCATTATTTCCCAATCCTTTGCAAAGCAAAATAAATAATTGCAGAAAGTGATTGGGATTTGAGATGAAAGAAAAAGAAAGTTCCCTGGACATATTTGCCTTTGTGAACATATACAGAAATGATATAAAGGATGCATTTTTCAAGAAGATATATGAACTGGGACAGGGTAGATTCATCTTTCAGATTCACAGCTCTGCACTCAAGACAGTCCCTCTATATATTGATGTGAAGAGGGGTGTCTGCCTCATGGACACTGAAAGGGGTCAAGATGCAGGGCAGACCGCAATGTACCTGAGAAAATTGTTTATGGACAGAAAAATCAGGGAAATCAGCCAGATTAATTTTGACAGGGTAATCAGAATTGATACTTACAGTGGTTCATCACTTGTCATTGAGCTTTTCAGGGATGGAAACCTGATCGTTCTCCAGGATGATAAAATTGACTATGCGCTTTTCCCGAGGGAATGGAAGAACAGGAAGATACTGAAGGGAGAGGCGTACATTCCACCTTCCAGTTTTGATCCTCTCTCAATTTCATACAGTGAGGCCAGGGAAATGCTGGCAAAGAGCAAGGCATCAATTGTTCAAACCCTTGCCACGAGGATGAATTTTGGTGGTGATCTTGCCGAAGAAGTACTGTTCAGGAATTCCATTCAAAAGGATTCAAAGCTGGAACCTGACGAAAGTGAAATAAAGAGATTGATGGATGCCACAAGGGAAATCCTTGCAGAGTCTGTGCAGAACAGGGGTTATATTTACAGTGATGGGACTGCCTCTCCTACCCTGATGAAACACCGGGAACCTGAGAAATATGAGATAACTGACACATTCAACAGTGCCCTTGAAAAAACGATGCAGAAAGAAATGGAAGTAAATCCTGTTAATGAAAAGATAAGAAGAATCGTGGAGAGCCAGGAGAAGGCAATAAAGGAGTATGAAAAAAAGGTGGAGGAATATAAAAATGCGGGAAACTTCATTGCCAGAAACTTTCAGGAAATTGGGAAAGCAATTAAGATACTCAGGGGTAATATAGCCCAGTCTGACGTAATAAACCTTGGACAGGTAAAACTTGATGTGGTGAAAAAGGACCTGGCTTCTAAAACAGCAACTCTCTCGTCAGGAGATATTTTGTTCGAAATAGAATACCTGAAGACCCCCGGGGAGAACATGGAGAGATTATTCAACATGTCAAAAGAGTACAGGGATAAGATTGAAGGTGCAAAGATTGCAATGGAAAATTCTCTGGGCAATATTGTCATTGAGCAGGAGAGGAAAAAGAAGAACAGGCCGAGATTCTGGTTTGAAACCTATCACTGGTTCTTCACGAAGGGAGGAAAGCTTGTACTTTCTGGAAAGAATACTGATTCTAATGAAAAGGTTGTTAAGAAATACCTGGAAGAAAATGATATCTATGTTCACGCTGATATGTATGGTGCCCCCAGTACTGTGATCAAGAAGGGGGACGATGGAACTCCAATTTCAGAGGATGATATTCGTGAGGCAGGAATTTTTGCCGTCTCCTTTTCACGTGCGTGGCAGAATGGCCTGGCATCAGGATCAGCCTACTGGGTGACGTCCCAACAGGTAAGTAAGACGCCAGAATCCGGGCAATACGTGAGAAAGGGGTCCTGGATAGTCCGGGGAAAGAGAACATATCTTTTTGAATTGCCTATCGAACTTTACATTTCACCGATCGAGTACAGAGGCGTGAGGATACCAATGATTTCTCCATGGAAGAGTGATGAAAAATGCGTCAAGATCATTCCCGGAAACAAGAAGAAGGATAAAATCGCTAAGGAAATAGGGGACTATCTTGAGTTTGACCCCGAAGAAATCATCCAGATCCTCCCCACGGGAAACACAGACATTGTCAGTGCTTAGAAAGATCTTTTTTCAGGTTTTCAAGTACCCTTACATCCTCTGGATCATAATTTCCGAGTATGCCGACCTGGACTGTAAGTATATCTATGTAATGAATCAGATATATCAGCTTCTCAAGCCTCGTGTTTCCTTTCGCTCTTATCCGGTGAAAATTAACACCAGATATCGATTCTACCATGTCCATGCGCCTGGCGTTTCTTGAATTCATATCTCCCTCAACGCACAGGTAGAAAAATCTTTCCTTCATTTTCCTGTTGAGCGCCATCGGGACAAGCTCGTTATGATTCTGTTCAGACAGAGAATGACTGATCGCAAACATCTTGGAATTCTCATTAAACTGCGTCTTGAACCTGTAACTGAGGCTCGCGAATGGTTCCCATGACAGGATATAAGGAATCCTGTCTGATTCTACTATTTCATTAGCCAGTGAGCCTATTTCGTCTGACATGGAGAATGCACTGGAAATAGCGCTACCGAGATTTGAATCGTTCACCTCGTCCGTCTGGAAGGTGTTCAGAAGTGGCATAAGCAGATATCCAAGCGACTCTCTTGGCTGGAGGCCCACAGGGATTCGTATGACTTCATCTGACATACCCGCAAGCTTTCCACCAGAAGTGACAGAGTGTATGGTTATGCCCCTTTCCCTGGCCTTCTCTACCACAGACAGTGTTTCCTCGGTGTTTCCACTGTAACTCTCAGCAATGAAGAATGTGTTTTTATCAACAAAATCTGGAAGATCATATCCATCCACAACATTAACCGGCTCCTTGCCATAAAGTGATGAAAATATCCTCCCTGAGACTCCTGAACCGCCCATGCCGGCTATGGTTATTGAGGAATGATCCATTAGGCCGAACTTGTCTTTTATCTTGACCTGATTAGATATATCCATAACCTGCTTAAAAAAAGGATCACTGAAATTCATATTATTAACACCTAAAGTGGAGCCACGACCATCAGAAATCCCCATATGGCTGGCAGTAATCCTGCGAGTGTGATCAGGACATATATCTTGTAATTTGCGGACATACTTACCATATAAATTGTTTTTTAATTAAACTTTTCATTTGAATCGATAGAAATGAAATAAAATACGGTATGAATTCCAGTTTTAGAAAATATAAATAGTACAGGTAGAAATTTCAGGATCTTTCAAGCGCCATTGTCATGCAATGTGCGCCACCATAACCCCCCGTGAGTTCTTCAAGATCGATGGTTATGTAATCTATCCCGAATTGCCGCATTTTCTCGGGAACAGGGAACATCGGATCATCTGATCCGGGTAAATCGAAGGATGATTTGGAGGCGATTTCCCTGTTAATGATATTGTTCTTCAGCAGTTTTCTGAAAACCTTTGAAGAATCCACGCAGAGAATTTTACCGTTTGATAGGGTCAGGAAATTCGAGGAGTAGGACAGCTGTTCCACAACACTGAGATCCAGTATGCTGAATCCCTTCTCAACCATGTAGTCATACAGGACCATTTTCCTTCCCGGGGTGTAATTTTCTCCATCTCTCTCGTAAACTTGTCCCCAGGCCTTCTTTGCAAGTCTTGTAGAACATATGGCTACACCATCTGATGCAATGTTAAAATAGGTGTCAAGGTGCATGTTATTCAAGAGGTCATCAACCATGAAGTCGTACTTTGGATTTTCAAGAACAAAAATCTCATCATGAGCCAGCATCCCGGATGCAATCGCATCCTTCGCACCCTGTATATCTGTTCTTGGTCCTGTGCCTATAAGCCCAAACTCACCGCATGGAATGTAATCGCCCCCCTCAAAGAATGCATTTTCACTTATCTTACTGACGTGTTTCCTGCCTATAATATGTTCCATGATGAAACCGGTAATTGGGGGTTCCGCCCTTCGCTGTGGCAGTTTCATCCTTCCAGATATTATTCCATTGGATCCTGTTGCCTGCTGATCCCTCATGAAATACAGGTTTGCAAGCGGGATGTTTGAAAAGATTTTCGGATACTGCATATTATTCGATTCATCCATCCTGACATCGATTGATGGCTCGAGTATCATTAGGTTGAACAGCGTATCTGAATCGAGGTAGCTTATGTTCTTTGAAAAGTCATTTACAAGTCTTTTTGAATCGTCCAGTTCGCCATAGAACACAACCCTCTCCTTAACCTTCTCCTCCATGGCTGTCCTGAATACTCTGTTTGTGGAGGCCTGGCTGTTGAACATTTCCCTCAAAAGCCTGACGTTTACCCCGTTCTCCCTCAGCTTTTCCTCCAGCTCAACGTGTTCACGTATTGCCTTTTCCTTGTTGAAAGGCCTTTCAAAGAGGAAGGCCCTGGGGGCGAGCATTGCATAATCTATCTCAATCCCTGGCCTGTGAATAACCACGCTTCTCAGATTTTCCCACTCTTTCCTTATAAACATCTATTCACCTCTGATTCTGAAAAATTCCCCATCTATCACATACAGGGAAATCTCACTTCCTTTGCATTCACCCTTGATTGTTACCTGGCTGAAATTTTCCCTGTCCATGAGACTGCATTCACCATTTTCCCTGCTGACAACAACAAAAATTCGCCTCTCAGCCGATTCGCCAGTTATAAGGATTTTGTCAAAGTTAAGGTTCTTCTTGTTTATCTGAATTTCTCTTCCATTTTCCAGATCATTCAGATAAATCCCAAACGAACTTTTTCCCTGGTAAAGGTAGCGCTTGTTATTTACATATATGACTACCCCCTTCTCAAAATCAAGAATCCGTACCAGATAGGTAAAACGGAAAAATTGTTTCCCGTCGCGTACCCCGGCTAATGTTTTGGATACGATTATATCACAGATTTCCCTGTTTTTCATGTCTTTCGAAAACGAATCTCCGTCCTTTCTCTTTCCCAGATAGATGTCCACGCCATCTTTTACATATTCTGTCTTTGAGACAAATGACTCTGGATCTTCCCTGTGGTTTCGCTCAACCATAGATAAGAGGATATTGCCTATCCGTTCCATTTCACTGGATATGCCTCCCGTCATTCCCCTGATCTGTACCTTTGCCTCGTAATATGACCCTGTTACCTTATTGCATGTTGGACAGCTGATACTTTCTTTGATAAAGGGAATTTCGAACTGCTCCTCCCTTGAATCGTTTATACTTCTTTGAACGTCAATCCTGATCTTGATATAATTTCCCTGGCTGTTCTTGCCTGTTATCTCACCGCCTGTTATCCTGAATGGTTCATTTACTGAAAAATTTTCAAAAATCTTCTTTTCCCATTTATCCCGTCCATCCCTGTATACCCAGCCTTTACCAACAAAGTAAGCACCGCACTTTGGACATGTCTTTTCAATGATGGACCCCGGCACTTCAATATGCAAAGAATCCCACAGGCAAATCTGACATAAACCTTTCTCTACTGCCTCGTGCTTCCCGCACTTTATGCATTTCATTATTTATTCTATTCCCCGACCCTTCCGGAAATCCTTTATCAGTGAGCTGGCAATAAGCTTTTTCCTTATTTCAGTAGTTCCAGCTCCGATCTGGCCCAGAATTGCATCTCTCAAGAATCTCTCGACTCCTGTATCCTTCATATATCCATTTCCACCCATAATCTGGATGGCTTCCCTGCTAACTCTCTCTGCAACAATTGCTGAGTACAGTATGGAAGAGGCTGCACTTTTAAGGTCCATGTTGTTGTTTTCCACACTTGATAAAGCATCATAAGCAAGAAGTTTCGAGGCCCTGTATTCTGTATACATCATTGCCAGTTTATCCTGAATCATCTCGAATCTGTGCAAAGGTTCTCCAAACTGTTTTCTGTCGATGGAATACTGTGTAGCCTCAGTAAGTGCTCTTTTGGCAAGGCCGACAAATATGAATGAGAGTATGACCCTTTCAGAGTTCAGGCCGCCAAGAATTATGTTTTTCCCACCATTTTCTTCGCCGACAACCCTGTCCCTGTTCAGTTTTATGTTGTCAAAAAATATCTCACCTGTAGGTGATCCCCTCATTCCCATCTTGTCAAATTTCTTGCCCCTGGAGAATCCCTCATCATCACTTAATACTATAAATGCTGTATATGCATCACCGGTTCTTGCGTATACAAGGAAGATATCTGAGTACGGGGCATTCGTAATATAGGTTTTTGAACCGTTCAATATATAATATTCACCGGATAACGTGGCGGAAGACTTCATAGCCAGCGCATCCGAGCCTGAAGATGGCTCTGTCAGTCCAAGCGATCCAATCTTATTTCCATTGCAGAGATCAGGAACAAATCTTTCCCTCTGCATGCGATCTCCATTCCTGAAAAGATTGTCGAGGGTAAGATTGCTGTGAGCCCCGTATGAAAGTGCCAATGAGGGAGAAGAATACCCAAGTTCCTCCTCAATTATTGCCTGTCCGATATATCCAAGACCGGTGCCCCCATATTCCTCCGGAATAGTGATGCCGAGATACCCCATTCTTCCCATCTCCTTGAAAACATCCTCCGGAAAATAATCCTCCCTGTCCATTTTCAATGCTAATGGCTCCACCTTTTGGGCAACAAAATCCCTGACATTTTTTCTCAACTCGCTAAAAATGTCCTGATCAAAGTTCATAACCCCTAACCCATAACATGTTAAATAATTTTCATGATCTTAATAAACTTACACAACAACTTTTCAGCACACTGAATTCCTGAAGACAATGGTAAATTTTTCCGGATTTTCCCTTAATATCTGTCGGAGCAAGGAACGTCCGAAAATTTTACAATTCAGATTGCAAAATGAATTTCCTCCAGTGTGAATTCGGTTTACCAAACACAGGAAGACGTTACGTGAGTTTGTTATCTTCCATGTCGTGCTTCAATCCACATGTTTTCTGATATGCCGACTCTGATCGCGTCATTATATTCCTTAAAACCTTCCTGGCCGGGATTATGATGAACAGACACATATTAAGCAACAAGACTGATGCCAGGTCAGAACTTACCGTCAGCTCATCCTCCCTTTAAAAGTATGATTGCACCTGCAGAATTCAAGATTATTATACCGGAAAAGTTCAACAGGATATCCTGCACATTTCTACTGATCATTTCATGATACGGGATTTTTGTATTTTCACTTGGAAGGTATACTGCATCAGCCTCTGAGAATTTTCTTATGATATTCCTCTCAGAATCCTTATCTTCAAGGAACAGTACATCTCAAAGCCACAGTACAAGAAATAGTCACGGATCACTCCCTAATAAGTTTGCCTCCTTTATGGAGAGCCAGAAGTCCATTGTATGACAAGGATACACCTCATGCCTGTCACTCTCCTGGCACCCCTCAACACTGATTCGTTTGTTCTTTGCCCCATGTCCTTACCCCCTGAAGGATTACCCACTTTTGTGCCATATAAAAGTTAATCTTGCATAATTGAAAAAGTCCATTGATACTAGTGAACTCGCTAAGATTTTCATATGGACATCCCGCTCCTGCAATTATAAACTCCCGATACTTTCCTGATGGCAGAGCCTTCAATCATACATCCAGAGGTTGATTTATGACTGCAGGATATATGCAGGTTTCTCTTTAATGCTAATATGGAAAACAACATACAATCACTCCAAGTAATATTTTATAAAGAAAACCTCATAACATCCAAGATTATCAATACTTGTTGCCAGAAGATAAATTAGTCACCGATCTCAAATTCGTAAAGTCCGTTGAAATTCTACCGGATAAGAAGTTTGGCATAGATGATCTCAAAAAGGCAGCAAAGATTCTGGATGGAGTTGCCAATGTGGTAACCGCTCCAGAAAACCCCGGAGGGAGACCAGGAATCGATCCATTCTTTACTACCAGGACAGTTTCATCACTTTCTCACGTAATCGCAGTTCCCCACCTGTCAACAAGGGATAAAAATCGTGTTTTCATAATTTCACAGATCATCAGCGCCATAAAGGATGGAATCAGGAATTTCTTTGTTGTCGGAGGGGACCCCATTGACGCATCAATAAGCACATTTGAGGTGAGGGAACTGGATGTGATCGGGTTAATAAGAGAGATCAGGAGGGTGCAGCTTGAAGATTATGGAGGTAGACTGGAAATAAACATAGGCGCTGCGTTCAACCCGTACAGAACTATTGAGAAAGAGGTTTCTATGAAGAAGATGGAATCAGGAACCGACTTTTTCATGACACAACCGGTGTACAGCCCCGGACATTTTGATCCTGAATTGATGAAGGTGAGGAATTTTAGAATAATTCCCGGGTTCATTCCGATTAGGAGTAAAGGTGCGATTGATTTTCTCAAAAGGATGGGAGTAAACCTGGACATTACAGATGTCAGAAGATTACAGGATTCAGATGATATAGCAAGCCTTTCCAGGAGGATGTTCCTTGACGCTTTCGAGGAGATCAGGGGATATTCGATGGGGATTCATGTAATGCCAATGGGTGACTATAAAATGGCACGCGAGTTACTGGAGAGTATATAAATGACAAAAATAGAAACAATAATTGGCGGGATATACCCGAAGAGCGACGACTTGAGGCTGGCGATTGGTCGGTGGGAGAGAGGGGTTATTGATAGCAGGAAGATCGAATCAGACATAGTTTTCCATACGGAAAAATTCGACAGCCTTGCTGAAGGGGTTGTTCATACAGAGCCACTGTATAACTGGTATGATATATTCCGGCCACTGATTTCTCTTATTGATGGCGCAAATCTTGGACCTTTAACAAGATTTGAAGAGACCAACACTTTCTATAGAATTCCAGAATTTGAACAGGAGGTCTCATTTGATACAGATCCGTTTATTTATCAGGAAATCAAAGATTCTCCCCCATTACCAATTTTCAAGGGCTCACAGGAATCTATCCTCTTCTTTCCTGGCCCTCTTACGGTTGCTCAATATTCGAGATTCAACAGCGGGATAAGCAGAATGAACTTTATAGAAAAAATTACAGAAATTATGTCCGCGATCGCAAAAGCAAGCGGTAAAAGTGAACTTTTTCTGATGGAAAGGGTACCACTTAGAGATGGCTATTCAAGGTTGATCGAGGAATACTTCAATCCCGGGCAAGTATACCTGTTTACATCAGGAAGAATGAAGTCTTCCTATTTCGAGGGGCAGAAGGGAAAATTCAGATCTATCATAACAGATCCTAACCGTGAAAATATAGAAATATCCAGGAAGTTCTCCGTTACGCCTGGAGTAAAGATCATAGAATCGCACAACACAAGAATAGAGGAAGAGGAACACGTTAAGAGCGTAGTTTCAGGATACGATGTGGATAGGATTTTCGTAACACCTGATGATTATCTTGACTTTCTGCCAAGGAAAGTTGCAGATAGAAAGTTAGAATTGCTGCAGAAAGTTGGTGAGATAGATGAGTGAAAACAGATTTATTCTTCAAGAAATAGGCAGTTTCAGAAAACCTGATTACCTTAGCAATAACTTCCATAAAATTTTTGGGACTCAGGAATATTTTGAGAAAGCCTCCAAGGCAAGCCTGGAAACCCTGGCTCTCTTCAAGAAAGCCGGAATAAATAATTTCGGTGTTGGTGGGGAAATGTTCAGATGGGAAATGTATGAGCATTTTGCCAACAGTGTTGAAAATATAAATTTTTACGGCCTTGTGAGATCCTTTGATAACAGGTACTACAGAAAGGGGAGCGTGACCGGCGAGATTTCACGCAAAAGCAGCCTGCATAAGGATGAAGTGGAATTCCTGTTAAAGAACACCAAGCAAGAATTGAAAATTCCCATAACTGGCCCATATACCATGATGGACTGGTCTTTCAACGAGAAGTATCCCGGCAGAAGAGAACTTGCGAACGCATTTTCGCAGATCATCAGGGAGGAAATAAAGGAGATCAGGTCCTTATGGGTAAAATATAGGGGAGATCAAAAACTCCAGATACAGATAGATGAGCCTGCTGCCACAACACATCCTTCTGAAATGGACATTGTTGTGGAATCGGTTAACAGATCATTCGAAGGAATAGGGGGACTCGAGACTTCAATTCATGTCTGTTATAGCATTGATTATGGGTACCTTTTCAACGTGATCCCGGATCTCAAGGTTGAGGGTTATAACCTTGAATTTGCGAACAGGGATTCCATGGCTCCTGGTGAAGGTGTTGATAAAAGACCGGGATATGCGGATGTAAAAAGATTCAAGGAAGCAAATGATGCAGTTGCAAAGAAGAGATTTCTTGGGCTCGGGGTGACAGATGTACATATAGATGAGATCGAAAGCGAGGAACTGATAACAGACAGAATCAACACAGCAAGAAAAATACTGGATGATGACAGGATCCTGAGGATAAACCCGGACTGTGGTCTCCGAACCAGAAGTATCCAGGTCGGGTACCAGAAGCTCCTGAATATGTCTGAAGCGGTTTCCAAGATAGAAGGTAATAGGAATGATTAAAGTACAGTGAACCTAACACATCTGGATATGTATCCTCAGGGGGCCTGATTCGTTATGACTCAAAGCAGGAAAGTTAGAACTTCCCTGCTTAGTACCCGTATTGGCACAGAGTGTCAAATCAAATTACCTAAGGTAAAATTTTTTTGCCGATTTTCATCGAATAAGTAGTTTACGTTGGCCGGGTAGAGAAAGGATAATGTAATTCGACCTGTTAAGATTTGAATTATTACCATAAGATTTAAATTTAATACAATTATTATTAAGTTTGTATGTAAAACTGTACAGAATTATTGTACGAATATTTATAACAACTTAATACATTCTACTTTCGTGAAGAATGAATATAGTTTTCAACTGCAACTCCCACTACCTCCGCCCGTAGTATTTGAGTATATTGCAAATCCCTGGCTTTTCTTTAACCCTATGGCACATATTGCGGTTCGTAAGAAAATAACAGGCTTGAAATGGGATATCATCTTCTCACCAGATGTTGAACAATCAAGGGGAACAACATATTACGGAATCTTAGATGGTCCTGTAGTAAAAGGGGAAACTGTGAATTATAAGTGCAGAAGTATTGATAATTCTGTTGCAATGGAGATATCCATAAATGTAAGACCAAAAGGGGTTGAAACATACATAGATATCCAGTGGGGTCTGGAAACAAGCCTCGGTTTTATTGATAAAATCATGGGAGAAAGTTTCAGCTTAACACCTGAACACATATTCAAGAAACATCTTTCCCTTAGAATCCCGGAAATACTTAACCTAATTAACTATAGGGAGCAGGGTAGGGAATTTCTTCTGGAGAAAGTACTTTTAAACGGAGCTACTGCTATTCCCTATATAAAAAATAAAGCTAGAGAAATAGGTGACTGCATCATACTCGGAACTTCTAAAAATCTCAATTTTAAGATAGAAGTCAGGGAAGGACAATTACTTACAATTCATTCGGAATCTGGAAACAGAGAGAATTTTGGTGGAGAAGCAATTCTAGAAATATTGAATAATTCCGATGAAATGACTATATGCTTTTATCACATAAACGCAAAGGAACAAACTGCGGAATTGATAAAAAAGCAAATTTCACTGATGAATAATTGATTCCTGTATTTTACATCTTGATCTTTTGAATTTATTTCTTTCATCCTGTTTGATGAGAATTGAGTTGCATTAGAACATAATTATCAATTTCTCAAAATCTATTTTTATAACATATGTGAGACAAGAATACCTCTTCAAGAACTGAGTCAAAGTAATATCGTCCACTTTAATGATAAAACCAAAAATTTTAACATATCTGCTTGATGGAGGATTATCAAGAAAAGAATACACAATTTGAAGCGACTCACCGAGAAAACAACATGAAAAAAATTACTATTTAAAGACTGGAACTCTGGCATGAGTGCGAGGGGAGGGATTCGAACCCACGAACTCCTACGAGACAGGATCTTAAGTCCTGCACCTTTGACCAAGCTCAGTAACCCTCGCTTCCAGTGGTGAAGTGCTAATTGAGTAAAATATCTTTCTTTATGAAAGCATCAGATCCATATCTTTTTATATAGAGATTTGACATAATGAGATATGGTATTTCCAAATGGCATGCCTGAAGATGCCGAAATTGTTAATTTTGAGGTTGAAGATGAACCAAAATGGGTTAGGGTCAAGCTGGAAGATGGTTCAGTTTTACAGATAAAGATGGAAATAGTAGGAATAATGAGGAATGGCAACGATCCAAACACTGGCCTTCCAATGTACATGGTGCAGGCAACAAACATAATCAGATTGAACCAGGTTCCAAAGGAACTGATAAAAAAGAACCAGATGAAAGGCGGTCAGGGTTCGGATGGAGCAATTTACCGTTAAAGGTATACGTCTTGACGATAAGGATTCTGCAATACTGAGCATGCTCAAAGAATGCTCCAGGATAAGCAATGTCGAAATTGCGAAAAGGCTGGGTATTACTGAAGGCACTGTAAGAAGAAGGATACATAGACTTGTGGAGGAAAAAATTATCAAAAGGTTCACGGTTGAAATAAATGACGGAAAAAAGGAAGCTATAATCCTGGCTAAATGTGAGCCTGCATACATGAATTCAATCCTTCAACAGATAAGGAAGAAATTTGACAGGATATACGAAGTTTCAGGAAAGAATGACATCGCAATAGTTTTTGAATATGTTGATCTCGAAACACTGAATGACAATCTGGACGTAATAAGATCTGTTACCGGAATAAGAAATACGGAGACTCTTATCAGGCTTAAATAGTGTCCTGTAACCAAATAAAACTGTGAGAAATAACCATTAGATATGGTTAAATAGAATCTTTTAATTTGCTGATTAAGTGATTACAATGGCTGAAGAAAATATCATATACGTCGGGAAAAAACCAACAATGAATTATGTGCTTGCTATAGTAACCCAGTTCAACAATAATGTTGATAAGATTGTAATAAAGGCAAGAGGCAAATCGATAAGCAAGGCTGTAGATATTGCTGAAATTACAAAAAACAAGTTCGTTCAGAACCTAAAATATTCCAGAATTAATATAGAAACAGAAAAGGTAGAAGGGGAAAGGGGAGAGACGAATGTTTCCTCCATAGAGATCACTCTGGAAAAGTGATCTTTCCAATACCGTTTGTTAATTTGACTCCTTCAATCGATTTGGCAGTATTCTTTTAGATGGGTGGTCTGTTTTGAGGTTTCTTTTTTGAAGAAGATTTGTTCATTGTGCGGAAATGAATTCGAGTGCCACAGTGGGCTATTTTCGTGCTGGTGCACAGATTTGAGGGTATCTCCGGACTTCCTGAACTATCTCAGAAGAGTATCAAATGATTGCGTATGTCCTAAATGCCTTTCACGAGGAAAGATTGAGAACCAGTAGAGAAACTGTTTTATCAAAATTTCTGGTAAAAAGTTTAAATTGCCTCAATAGGATTACCATAAGCTGATATTTGATGGGAGAAGTCTTGAATATAAAAATGGACGTCAGTGGGAAACTGGATCTTATAAACAAAAGGATAGAGGAAGTCCTGAAAACTGATAGTCCTGATTTGACTGAAATGGCATTATACACCCTCAGATCAGGTGGTAAAAGATTAAGGCCGTTGATAGTGCTCCTGGTTTATGAGCTGATAACTGATGAGGAAATATCAAAGGTTCTTGATCTTGCAGTGGCCTATGAAATTATGCATTCTGCCAGCCTCATCCACGACGATATTATAGATGAGGCTGAGGAGAGGAGAGGTTCTCCTCCTCTGCACATAAAGTTCAACATTCCCGATGCAATTGTAACCGGTGATTTCCTGTTTTCTGTTGCGTATAAACTTGGCGCAACGTATGGTACAGAAGTGTCAGATATTGTGGCGAGAGCAGCCCGGAAACTGGCAGAAGGGCAGATCATGGAATCAAGGAATCTCGGTAATCTTGAAATTACAGAGAATGATTACTTTCATATAATAAGCAATAAAACAGCGTACTTCTTTGGTGCTGGGGCCAGATCAGCCGCCTGTGTGGCCACTCAAAACGAAGAAATGCGTGAGAATATGTTCAAATTTGCCTATAACGTTGGAATGGCATTCCAGATAACCGATGATGTTCTTGACATAATTGGAAAGGAGGAGAACATAGGAAAGATGCCTTTCACGGATTTTAAGCACAGTACTCTCACTCTACCAATGATATATGCACTTAAACACGGTAAAAATGATGACGTTGGAAACCTCAGGCATGTAATCAGGGGCGAGAGAACTGACACAGAGAGCATTGAGCTCGCGAAGCAGTTCCTGGTTGACTGCGGGGCAGTTGATTATTCGATAGGAATTGCTAAAAACTACATAGACGAGGCCATAAAAGCCATGAGGTCAGCTGAAAGAACTCCTGATCTCGAAACATTGCTTCAAATTGCTTATAGCGTGATAAGCAGGATAAGAATTTAAATGACAAGAATAATTCTGTTCACTGGAAAGGGTGGTGTGGGAAAAACAAGCATTTCAGCCGCGACAGGGTTGATTTGTGCAAAGGAAGGCAAGAAGACTTTAATTATTTCTACCGACCCTGCTCACAGCCTTAGAGACGCCTTCAATCTGGAGATAGGCTCCGAACCTAAAAAAATTGCTGAAAACCTGTATCTTCAGGAGATAAGCGTTACGGAAGCGATTAAAAAATACTGGGAAAAGCTGAAGCTCTACCTGACCTCACTCATGAGATCACAGGGAGTAGAGGGTATAGCGGCAGAAGAGATAGCTACACTACCGGGATTTGATGAGGCTTCACAGCTCCTCTACATAAGACAATACGCTATAGAAAATACATATGATGTGATAGTAATGGATACTGCTCCAACTGGTGAATCACTTAAATTGCTGTCATTTCCGGAGGCTTTTTCATGGTATATGGAGAGGCTATTCCCAATAAGCAGGAAGACTGCGAAAATAATGAGACCATTCATGAAACCATTGCTGGGGGTTCCTATTCCTGATGACACGGTTTTTGCAAGTATTGAAGAACTCTATTCCCAGATGAGAGATGTGGAGGAGATACTGTCTGATGGTACCCGCACAACCATAAGGCTGGTGTGTAATCCCGATACAATGTCCTTCAATGAGACAAAGAGGGCTTATACATATCTATTAATGTATGGATACTCAGTGGACGCCATGGTCATCAACAAGATATTTCAGGATGATAGTGGTGACTTCCTGTTGAAATGGAGAAAATCACAGAACCAGATTATAGAAGAAATTGAAGACGCTTTCGGTGATATAAAAATTTTCAGGCTTCCAATGAGCGATGAGGAGCCAACGGGAATAAAGAAACTTGAGAATATGGGCAAAAAGGTATATGGAGATATCAAGCCCTGGGAAATTCTATCTGACATTGAGCCACCCATTGAGTTTGAAGTTACAGATAAGAAAAAGTACATTAAAATGAAGGTACCGTTTGCAAATAAACAGAATCTGACGTTGCATAACAGGGGAGGTGAACTTGTAGTGCAGATAGACAACTGGAGGAGAGTTTTCTTCCTGCCTCAATCAATGGCGGATCTGAATCCCTCAACCGCAGAATTTAATAAAGGAAAGCTCATTATAGAGATGATATAAATGGCAGAAAAAACTGTTGGCGGAAAAAACGGAAGAATTCACTTTGAAATTGACGTTGAACTCCCGGAGATCAAGGAAGGAGTCATGGATATTCTCTCCCTCATAAAAGGGGCATCGGACGAGATTGTTGATCTCGGAAAGAAGCTCCTGAACAAGGCACAGGATGAACCAAGAGAAATTAAGAAGATAAACATCAAATAAAAATCAGGAATTTGATGTGGGCTAATCTTCAGCTGCCGTGATTATGGATAGTGAGTGGTGTTTTGGATATTCCTTGGGTAATGTGTGAATATCTGTGAGGAGCTTCTGCTGATATCAATAACCCTGATTTTTACATTTCGTAAGCAAGCGCTTTTACTGCATTCAATATAACAACGGTATTTTGTGCAATTCTCCTTACTTGTTCTAATCCTGTTTCGTTGAAATATATGCAACGGTGCTATCCATCAGTTATAGTGACGACTGCGATAACTTAAACAAAGCTATTAATGGTATCTCCACAAAGGACCAGAACAGTGAAAGAGATTTTGGGCTTCATTCAGTATTTGAGGTACTAACAAAGGGAATGCAGGGGGAAGGAATCATAATTCCCGGCAGAGGAATCTTGAGCAGGAAATTGTATCTGCACATTCAAATCCCCTCATAAAATTATTTTCTTATTCCAATGATACTTCAGAAAACACAATGTTTAAAGGCTGCTATCTTAGTTTTCGGGTTAAAACAAATTTGCCACCAGATTTATACAAATTTCTTGAGTATCCTGAGTGATTACGTCTTGACGTATTCACACGAATGGAAACGCTTATGTACTGAAATCATAGGATTGTATTACAATTGGAGGACATATGTGCGTAATGATGGTTAAGGTTGTTGGGCCTGATCTCGCTACAAGGAACGTCGGTGACAATTTGTTTAAATTGCTAGAGCAAAGCCCTAAGGAGAGAATAACCATGAACTTCAGTGACGTGTCTTCTATCAGTCGTTCATTTGCTCATGAATACATTACAAAGAGGAAATTAACAACAAAAATTATTTCAGAAACAAATGTTCCTGCAAATAGTTAAAAAAATGCTGGAATTCGTGGAAAATAAGCCGTTTGTAAAGAAATATGCGGAAAACGATACCCCTGAGAGAATAATTATATCTTGAGGTCTGGCATTAAATCTCAACGGTCTCGTTGTCAGTTACATCTATTTTATAATGGGAGACATCGGGAGGATTCTACCAGGAAGAAAAGTCATCTACCTCTCATGCCTCGCTCTTCCTGATGTACCGGCATCATGGGAAACTTAGAGACTATCGCTACATTGAAGGAAAGAAGTACATCCTGTTTCCTCAAATGTGCTCTTTTGAATAAAACTTTGATGACCGTGCAATCCAGTATTCTTCTATTCTTCTTTTCAATGAATCTACGTGGTTGTTTTTTTGCCCGTGACGGTTGACAGGTATTAGAAAAGAAAAATAAAGGAGGTTACGTACTTGGTTGCAATCTGAAGATTCTGGAATTACAATGATGTGAAATCAAGCCTGTCCAGTCGTATTTTTTCATGTATATGTTTTCCGTAGGAATGGAGGATGAGATTGATTGCCAGTTATTGGTATCGGGGGGAACAAGTTCCATTGATGAAGAATACGTTTCTATCCTGTCGTTAGGCTTTTCGACCTCAGCCCTGGTAATGGAGGACTCCCCGGGTCAATATAATCCGTCCTATTGAATGTCCACCCAGATCCGGGTTAGTATAAGATAATTATGATTTATTAACAGAATTGGTTTCTACGTCATGCGTATTCACTTAATGCCTCAGCATCTAAGTCGTGAGATGCCGTAAGATAGAATTCACAACCTATACGATAGCATTTTATTCGGGTAACAGGATAGTTATAACTTTTGTTGAGATAATACTGAGAGGGGACAAAAACAAATGGATAGTTTAACATTCGTTTCAGGTCACTACAATTTCCCAGTATTTTTAAGCTCATCAATATGATCAAGAGCGGGAAAACAGAGTAGAGATATGACTGAACCCAGACATCTGAGGCAAGATCAATATCTGAAAGTAAAACATGTCGCTCAAATTGGAAAAATATGACCTGGTGGGTGTATCCAAGCGGTATACCGTTAGAGATAATAAGGTTCTAAAAATACATCCCTATGAAAAGCATTAAGGAGATAAGGGATGAAACTTTTGAAAGACTTGGTTTGAAGGAAGAGAACTCAGGAGTTTTTTATGGAAAATGGGAAAAGTATGATCCTGAGAAGTCTATAGAAGTGAGGAGTCCAATTGATGGCACATATCTCGGAAAAGTTTCTGTTGCATCTCCAGAGCAGTACAGAAATGCCGTAGTGAAAATGGAGAAGGAATTCGTCGAATGGTCTGAGACACCTGCACCCCAGAGATCCCTTGCCATAAAGGCAATTGCGGATGGAATAAAGGAAAAGAAGGAATTGCTCGGAAGGATTGTTTCACTGGAAGTGGGAAAAGTAACAACGGAAGGACAGGGCGAAATCCAGGAAATGATTGATGTAGGTTATTTCGCTACCGGCCTGGGAAGGCAGATATATGGTCTCACGATGGCCAGTGAAAGACCGTATCACAGGCTTTATGAACAGTATATTCCCCTTGGAGTGATAGGTGTTATAAGTGCCTTCAATTTTCCATCGTCAGTCTGGTCATGGAATGCCTTCATTGCGGCCACAGTGGGCGATACAGTGCTATGGAAACCATCCAGCAAGGCTGCCCTGAGCTCGGTGGCAGTGATGAGAGTCATTGAGGATATAATGGTGAAGGAGAGTATTCCCGGGATTTTTGCACTGGTAAATGGAAGGGGAAGGGAGATTGGCGAGCTGATGGCAGAAGATAAGGCTCTTCCGCTCATTTCTTTCACTGGTTCGGTAAAGACTGGAAAACACCTGGCTGAGAAGGTTGCATCAAGGCTAGGGAAAACTATCCTGGAGCTTGGTGGAAACAACTGTGCAATCGTAAGTGAGAAGGCAGATATGAAAGTGGCACTCAAAGGTGTGGCCTTTGGTGCACTTGCAACTGCAGGGCAGAGATGCACAAGCACGAGGAGGGTTATTGTCCATGAGAAGATCTACAATGAATTCAGGGAAAAATTGAAGAACATATATGAGAAAGCTAAGACTGGCAATCCTCTTGAGGATGGGATCATTGTTGGACCTATGATTGATGACGATGCTGTCTCGAATTATGAGAAAGCCATAGCAAAAGCTGTTGATCAGGGCGGAAGGGTTGTCACAGGAAATAAAGTACTGGAGAGAAAGAAAGGCTACTATGTTCAACCGACAATAATCGAAGCAAGATATGGAATGCAGATCACTAAGGAAGAAACCTTTGCTCCCATACTCTATATGTTCAAATATTCAACAATGGAGGAGGCAATGAAGATACACAATGATGTACCGCAGGGACTTTCATCTGCAATGTTTACTACGGATTTGAGGGAGGAGGAATACTTCCTTTCAGCAAGAGGTTCGGACTGCGGACTTGCCAACATAAACACCTCAACTGCCGGAGCGGAAATAGGAGGTGCGTTTGGCGGTGAGAAGGACACCGGCGGAGGAAGGGAAAGTGGAAGCGATTCCTGGAAGCTTTATATGAGAAGGCAGACAGTCACAAAAAACTATGGAAAGGATATCCCTCTTGCACAGGGTGTACAGTTCAAGATTGAATGAGGAATAAGAAACACGTATCCCTTTTTTTAATTCTGATAAATTTTCTGAAGCAGACATTTAAATTTTATGGATAATCTCATCCCTCAAAGAATGATTTTTCCATCTGCTTCCTCTTCTTTTTCTTCCTGAAATAATTTATAACCACATAGATATACAGGATTATTCCGAGATATATCAAAGAGTTGAGCAGTGGAAACACAGGATTGGAATAAGAGAGTGTCTGGATTGTGGAATTTATTGATATATTGTCCTTCAACTCTGCTGAAACCATGATCTTGTAATTTACCCAGGGATAAATACCATTCAGGAACGAGTAGTCTGTTGTGTTGGAATTAATCTTCAGCTGGTTCCATGACTTCTGCCCCGAAGGCCTGTAATTAATTATGAAATATTTTATGTCCTTCGCAATGTTTGTTCTCCATGAAATATAGGATGTGAAAAAAAGAAGTGGAATAACCCGTGTTATTGAGACCTGTGGGGGGAATTTACTCAGAGTGTGATCGACCGGATAGAGAGATTCGTTCAGATCCATGTTCCCTGTAACGTTGACTGCATAAGTGTAATTCTGGAAATAGGGGCTGGAAAATGACAATCTGTCGTGTCCCGCAGGAACCCAGATGCTGAACTGCCCATTAATATCCGTATATGCATAGTCCGTGCTGTTATATTGAATCATTGCCCCACGAATCGGGACGGAAATATCATCCAGGGCACTGTAGAATTCATTTGTAATCGTGCCGTTCACAAAATACCCATTTCCATTACCTCTGAGGGTGTATGGGGCATAGATGATGTCTTTTCCAGGATTCAGCTTTATGGCCACATTTGAAGTGTGAAAACCTCCTGCTGAGATACTCAGGTTATAACTTTCCGGTATGAGAGATTCAAGATAGGGATATTCAAAGGTCCTGTTTTTCCCAAGTGCAGTTATCCTTGAATCCGCAGGCGATATATTGATTGAGACATTTACTTCTTTTTCCGTTAGTTGTATGGATGATTGCCTTCCCGGGACGGCGCTTGAAAATGGGTAAAACCCAAATGAAGATAGGGTTAAGTTGCTGTCAATTCCTATTCTCGAGAAGTCCAGGCTATTTCCAGTCAGTATGGGGGAAAGATAATCCAGGGTTCCTGAAAAGTTTCCCATGAAGTACCATGATGAATTATAGATCAGGGAAATATCCTGCTGGGAGTATGATGGAACCGAGATGTTGAATTCTTCATTCACTCCCTTCCATGTATATTCCAGCACATACGAGTCACCGGAACCGAGATTCACAGAGTCTCCTAGATAGGGTAAACTGTTCAGGGTGAAGCTGGTTTTTGTGGAGAAGTTTAATACTGCAGGATATGTCTGCAATATCCTGAAAATCTGTGGCACAACAGGGTAAGTTTCCTGTGGTGTGTTGCTTGAATTAGAAAAAGTTACCCTGAACGCGTTTGCCTTGACCCCGACGGTTGAAAGATTTCCCTGAGAAAATGGAGCTATGGAAAATGTTCCAATGCTGGCCATTTCCTTTGATGCTGCACCACCACTGGCGATCTTGTAGTTTGAAATGCTTGCGTTTATCGCAATCGGCTTATCATAATTCCCCGAGGATACATATTCAAAGGAATTAAACACAGAACCATAAATATCGTATGGAAAAACTACATATGAAAATGAGACCTTCCCGTCACTGATCCTGACTTTGGAAATGTTGAATGCGATAGATATTGTGTTGTTAATATATTGGTTTCCTGGAACGAGCCTGAAGAAGTTAGTCTGATTTCCGACATTTGCAAAAAAGTAGGAACCTGAGTTATTCTCCCTAATTCCGGCCGAAATCGCCTGACTACCGGAAATATTGCTGAACACCCCAATACCTATAGTCCCAGACTCTGACTGTGAAATGCTGCCCACAGATGTGTTAACGTTGGCTGAAATTGTAAACGAACTGTTTCTCACCAGTCCATAATAAGCAGAACCCCCGTAATTACCTGTCAATTTTCCAATATCAGATGCGAGAAGAGCGACATTCATTGACCCGAGTCCCGTTACTGGATTCCACTGTGTATCTGCCCTGTAGAAGCCGTTACTCCCATCAGAAACCGGAACAATTGCACGGCCATACTGGTTTGTGTTTGCAATCCTGTACAGGTAAGGTGCGAGAAAGCCTATATTTCTATGGAGGCTCTGTGAGATCAGAATTGCAGAGCCTGCGGACATTGGAGTGGCGAGGCTTGTTCCACCAATTACATAACATCCTGCCCCAGCAAAAACCCTAACACCTCCAACATTTGGGTTTGCATCCATTGACATGTCAGGAACGCCGAGGTTTGTTGCAGAAAATCCAGGTGCAACCTGGTATGCAGGATTGCTGAAATAATCGCTGTACCCTCCTCCACTCCCCGACCATGCATATTCACCATACTTTCCGTCCATGAGATAAAGTGATGTTCCTCCCACGGAGGTCACATATGGATCTGCCGCGGGGAAATTAACAGTTGGAGTCTTCTGGCCATCGAATGCTCCTGCATCTCCTGAAGCTGCGAATATTCCAATCCCTTTATCAACACCTTCCATGAAGGCAGCATTATACGAGTCAACAAGTGATTGCCCCAGCTCGCTTTCAGGGATTCCCCAGCTGAGGCTTATCTCATTTACAGACAGATTCTGGATAGTGTAATTTATTCCTGCCTGGAGATATCCAACAGCTGCATTTGGAACCACAACAAGATCGATCTTTGCTGCAGGAGCAATTGCATGGAACCACTCAACGTCAGTTGATGTCTCAATAGCCCAGCTTAAATTGTAGGTTGTGGGCAGGCTGAATGGATATATTACAGAAATATTTGCAGATGGAAGGCCCTCATAGGCATTGAACGATGATATATCGTAGTTCAAATAAGGGTCTCCATATGCGTCAACAATCGCTACAGTCAATCCCTGGCCGGTATACCCTTCGTTATGAAGAGGAGTAATGTTATAGGCCTGCATAATCTGGGATGCGAAGAAAGGAGGCTCCTGGCTTGGAAATGAACTTGCCGGCCTGTATACTATACATGGATTTGCCATCAGAGACCATGGATCGACGCCTGACTTATTTTTAATTGATGAGAAGTTTTGCAATGGAATGAGAACCTTCACTTTGCCGTGATTTGGAGTGTTTTCTGGTTGATAGATGACTACCAGTGAAGAAATTAAGAGTATTAAGATCAGGAAAAGTGACACTATTTTTTTATTCATTAAAACCCAATTGGAAATTTTATTAATATATGTATCATTTTCGATTATTGGATGAGACAGATTATTTAATTACAAATTTCAGGAAATATTATATTTCAGAGAGGAGGGTTCACGCTACCGAACTTTCTAAGAGGGAAATTGGATATATTCCTTTCAAAGGAACAATGACAAGACATATTATGATAAGGGATGATCCAAACAGAAGTGAACTGCTCTCGTTTCTAAGAGAAAGGGTTCCCCGGCACCTGTACCATTCTGTGGCAACTTACAGGAATCCCGAGAATAGAAGCATGAAGGATAAGGGATGGCTTGGAGCCGAGCTGATCTTTGATCTGGACGCTGACCATATAAGGGGGGCTGAAAAACTTACATACGAGCAGATCCTCGCTGAGGTTAAGAAACATACACAGAGACTGGTAGAGAAATATTTGTTGGGCTACATGAATATTGATATAAATAATATCTCATTATATTTCTCAGGAGGAAGAGGATACCACGTACATGTGAATAATGATGCCATGTATTCAATGAATTCTGATCAAAGGAGAGAAATCTCAAATCTTGTCAGGGGAGAAGGTCTCAATGCCAAGGGCATGATCGAGGCTGTGTCGCGGGAACACTTCTATGGGAAGGGGTGGATACCTGAAATAGACCAGAAGTTTGTTGAAAATCTCAATGGGATCATCTCAGGCGAAAATCCCATAGATGATGAAAAATTATCATACAGGATCAGGGAATATTTCAAGAGGAACCAGAACGAGAGGGTGGAGTCAAGAAAAAAAATGCTCATCACTAGGGGTTACGAAAAATACCGGAATCTGCTGAATGATGAGATTTTGTTGCTTGAAAGGACCATAACAGCCCTCAAAGATGCGGAATCCTGCGAGATTGATGAGCCTGTTTCAACGGATATTCACAGACTCATAAGATTTCCTTACAGCCTTCATGGTAAGACAGGCTTTCAGGTTATAAATGTTGACATAAATGGGTTTAAGGATTTTGATCCTCTCATTGAAGCAATACCTAAGCAGTTCATGGACGGGGAAATCAGAATAAAAGTGAATCGGCCGTTCAGGATTACACTAAACAGGGAAAACTGGAATATTGAAAATTCCCAGGAAGTGCCGACTTATGTGGCCATTTATAGCTTACTTTCAGGAAGGGCTAATTTAGAGTAAATATTATCTGATAATAAGTAACACAAAATTAGATATATAACAAAGTAATGTTCAGGAGGTGAAAGAATGGAATTGAAAAATAGTAAGACACTGGAAAACCTGAAGGCAGGTTTCGCAGGAGAGAGTCAGGCAAACAGGAGATATCTTTACTTTGCGCAGAAGGCAGATGAGGAAGGCCAGCAGGAGATATCTGCTGTATTCAGATCAACAGCCGATGGCGAGACAGCTCACGCATTCGGACATCTCAAGTATCTCCAGGCAGTTGGTGACCCCGTAACAGGAGAACCAATAGGAACAACCGAACAGAACCTCAAGTCTGCCATTGCAGGGGAGACGTACGAATACAGTCAGATGTATCCAGGATTTGCAAAGGTTGCAAGAGAGGAAGGGTTTGAAGAAATAGCACACTGGTTTGAAGTCCTATCAAAAGCCGAGAAATCTCACGCCACTAAATACGAAAAGACACTCAGCGAATTGACAAAACAGTGATAAGATGGAAATGATAAGGAGGGGTGATTTATACACCCCTGAACAATATTCAAAAATCTTGAACGAGGAAAGAAGAAGGATTATTGAAGTGAAGAAGGAAAGGAGAATTGTTTCAAAGACATTCAGTTTCCTTTTCGAAAACAGGGATACAATCCTGAACCAGATCAATGAAATGATATTTGTGGAGAACGTCCATGATGAGAGGGAGATTGACCACCTCCTTGAGACCTACAACAAGCTCATGCCTGAAAAGAACGAGTTCAGCGTCACGATGTTCATTGAGATAAGTGATGAGAAGACGCTTCTCAAGGAAATGACAAGACTTGTTGGCATAGAGGACAGCGTTTATCTTATTTATGGGGACAGTGAGATCAAATGTATTCCTGAGGAAGGAAGATCAACAGAGACGCTTGAGTCAACTCTTCAATACCTGAAGATCAGGCTTTCCATGGCTGAATCTGAAAAATTCAGGGCATCCAAAAACGCCTTCATATCGACAAAACACAGGAATTACAGCGAAACCGCACAAATACCTGAATCTTTGCTTGAAAAACTTAAAAAGGAAATATATTAATTACTTTCTTTTATATCAGTCAGAATGATACAACTTCAGAACGTTTCAAAGGTATATGGGCGATCCATGGAGGGAGTTAAACAGATAAGTTATACCTTCGAAGGAGGGCATGTTTATGGTATAGTTGGGTCTAATGGCGCCGGAAAAACAACACTCATAAGGATGCTCTCCGGTTCTCATACCCAAACCTATGGGTCCATATCAGTAGACAATTTTGACATAATCAAAGAAAAGGAAGAAGCCCTCATGCGGGTTGGCTGGATGCCTGACTCATCAATACTGAACGGTTACTGGAGGATCATAGATCAATTTGAATATTTCGGTGTCTTCAGGGGACTTACCAATCAGGAAGCAAGGATGAGGGGGATGGAATTGATGAGGCGGTTTGGTGTTGATGAGAAGATATGGAATAAATCCATGAGGAGATTATCCCTTGGACAGAGAAGGAGGGTATCCCTGGCTTTTGCAGTCCTGAATGACCCGGAAAACATCCTCATGGACGAACCTTACAACGGATTTGACCCGGATGGAATAAGGATGATCAGCGACTTCATCATCAAGGAGAAAATGAGGGGTAAGACAGTGATAGTTTCATCTCACATCCTGAAGGAACTTGAAAGCGTTGCCGATGAAGTTATATTGATAGAGAAGGGGAAGATCGTAGATACCATTTCAAAAGATTCACTTGAAAAGTCTGAAATACTTAAGATTACAGTAGAGGTCAAGAATCCTGACGATTCACTTGGTGAACTTCTGTCTACCCTTGGGGAGGTAAGGAAGATAGGTAGCAGGTATGAAATAACATGCAATTCTGGAGAGAAGGCGGAAGACCTTAATTCAGCTCTCGTTAAAAACGGATATAAGATAACAACATTCAAGATTGAAAAACCCACAGTTGAAGATTTTTATTTCTCAAAAAACAGAAATTCAAGCTGAAATTGGAGACAGGCCCGCCGGGATTTGAACCCGGATCGTGGGCTCCGGAGGCCCAAATGATATCCCTTACACCACGAGCCTATTTTTTATATCCTATCCTGCGAAGCAACTCCTTCCTCTTTTCCCTGTCTGCATCGTTCTCTGTTCCAACAGGACTGAAACCATCCAGAACGCCTAGAACACCTGCCCTGTCCCCTTCCCTGTAAACTATCACGTCGAGGGGATTCGCTGTGGCCGCGAAAATTCTGCCCACTTCCTGGCACTGCTTGATCTGGTTGAGAATCGCAATGGGAAAGACGTTTTTCAGGATTATAATGAATGTATGTCCTGCACCTATCCTGTTGATATTCTTTATGGCAATATCAATCAAGGAGCTGTCGTTTCCCTCATATCTCACGAGCCTGTCACCAGATGCCTCTGAAAACCCTATAGCATAAATGGCGTCAGGACGCACTGTCCGTATTATTTCCTCGAGATCCTCAATTGTCTTGATGAAGTGGGAATAGCCGAGAATAACATTTGCCCCATCCGGAAAATCGATCTTTACAGTTTCAATCGTTCCCATCTCTCTTACATTGATCATTGATATAATTTGATTTCTATATCTGTTGAAAAAATGTCATGCAGGTATCTTCCTTTCCCGAATGGCACTACATTGCCAACAGTTATATGCAAATGACGGCGATTCAGGATTGATAAATCCTTATTATCCCTTATTTATCAACCTGCAGTTCGGTGTGGAAATGCGTTTTGACAGGATTCATGCCTTTGAGTTCAACGTCATATGGAGATTCTCTTGCCTGGCACCATGTGTAAAGATTATCAGGAGACGGAATTTGAACAGAACAGTGATTGATTCAATTTCTTTAAATTCTTATTAGTTATAATGTTTTCAGGAATGAACATTTACGAAGAGATATCTGAGAAGATAAGTTCCGGTGAAATTGCGAACGGCGAACAGCTTCAAAAGATCAAGGTTAAACTTTCAAAGAAATATGGCATGGACAGGGTTCCTTCAAATTCTGAAATATTAAATTCAGGGTATCTTGATAAGAAGGCAGGAGATATCTTGAGGCTGAAGCCCACAAGGACCATCTCGGGTGTTGCTGTTGTCGCTGCAATGACCTCCCCAGAAATCTGCCCTCATGGAAGATGTATTTTTTGCCCCGGAGGTATGGAAAACAATTCTCCTCAGGCTTATACAGGTTACGAGCCCTCTGCCCTGAGGGGGAGAATGAATAACTATGATCCTTTCAGCATAACATTTAACAGGCTCAAGCAACTCGAAACCATTGGACATGATACGTCGAAGGTTGACCTGATAATCATGGGGGGAACATTCACAGCAAGAAGCAGGGAATACCAGGAAAATTTTGTCAAGGGCTGCCTTGATGGAATGAATGGGAGTGTGGCCGCATCGCTTGATGAAAGCATTGCAATAAATGAAACCACACGGAGAAGATGCATAGGGCTGACGGTTGAGACAAAGCCGGACTGGTTCATGGAAAAGGACATAGAGGTGGCACTTAACTATGGAACAACTAAAGTTGAACTGGGTGCCCAGATAATCAATGAGGACGTCTTGAGGATAAACCACAGAGGGCATGGAATTGATGAGATTACAAGGTCTACCCTCCTCTCAAAGAATGCCGGTCTGAAGATCGTTTATCACGTAATGCCCGGAATGCTTGGATCGGATTTTCAAAAGGATCTCGAGAGTTTCAGGAGAATGGTGAATGATGAGAAATTCAAGCCGGACATGCTCAAGATATACCCCACGCTTGTTGTAAAGGGAACCAGGCTCTACAATATGTGGAAAAATGGGGAGTATTCTCCAATGGAAACAGAAGAGGCAGCGGAGCTGCTTTTTAACTTTATGAAGGAAATGCCACCCTGGATAAGAGTCCAGAGAATGCAGAGAGACATACCTGTTAAATTCATTGAGGCTGGCGTCAAGAGAAGCGATCTAAGGAATCTTGTGGATGAATTACTCAATAAAAGAGGAGTGAGAAGCAAAGAAATCAGGGGGCGGGAAATAGGTTTCTCTTCGGATGGAAATAGCAGTCTGATAATGAGGCGCATCGATTACAATGCTTCAGGAGGCAGGGAAGTGTTTCTTTCATACGAAGACGAGGATGGGAATCTTGCCTCTTATCTAAGACTTAGAAGAATCCCCGGGGATTCATGGAAAGAGGAAACTGCCTCAACTGGAATGATAAGGGAAATTAAGACGGTTGGCAGGGTAGTCCCGATCGGCCAGCATGATCAGGAACTGTACCAGCACAAGGGACTTGGAAAATCAATGTTAAAGGAAGCGGAGAGGATAACCACCGAAGAATTCGGTTATGATCGAATACTGGTGATAAGCGGGATAGGAGTCAGGGAATATTTCAGGAAACTCGGATACATAAGATTTGGAACATACATGGGAAGGTATATTTGATTTTTCATACTTCTATTATGAATCTTGTTAATGAACATGATTTGGAATTAACTAAAATTTCCGATTAACTATGGGATACTCTTTTCTTTTTGGCAGGTTTACAAAGGCTTTCTATTTAAGTTTAGTGGATCAAGGTTTAATACGGGAAAAATATTTAACCTGAAATGTTTCAATTGGGTCTGTGGATTGTACCTCTCGCAGTGTTGGTTGGATTGGCATCCATCTATTTGATTTATTCCATAATTAGGGCTGAAAAGTTATGAGCAGTACATCCACTTACGGTGGCAATTTCTGGCTGAGTTTTTTCACGAATAATCGTGTTGTTTCAGGGGTGATAATTATCCTGATCTACCTTGCGGTTGTATCACTTCTGGGATATCTCCTTGCCCCATATATCAGGAAACTCTACAGGGGAGAAAATACAAGGCTCAGGAAATATACCGGTCCCTTAATTGAAAGAATAGAAAGACTCGCAGGAGTTGATCCAAAGAAGACGAGTGGGTTCAGGGGCTATTTTTTTGCACTTGTTTGCTTCAATTTTATTGTTGGGGTATTCTCGCTCCTGTTCCTTGTGATACAGGGAACATACTTTAAATCACCAGGGCAAAGACCAATGAATTTCTTTCTTGCCCTGAACACGATAATAAGCTTCCTGACAAATACCGACCTGCAGCATTATTCAAGCCCTTTGAGACTGACTTACAGCGATGTTACTGTAGTCATAATAGGCCTGATGTACATGTCTGCCGGAACAGGATTTGCAGCATCAATGGCATTTATTCGGGGAATCGTGAATGATGATGGCAAACTTGGAAATTTTTTCCATGACTTCCTTGTCTCGATCTTTGACCTCCTGTTACCTCTCTCAGTGGCAGCCACAATCCTGCTCATAATCTTCGGAGTTCCAGATACAACGTACACCAGCATAGTCATACACCCATTCTTTGACAGGTTTACCGTAAACATTCCTATTGGCCCGGTCGCGTCACTTGAAGGCATCAAGAATATAGGTACCAACGGTGGTGGTTTTTATGGCGCAAATGCCGGTTATCCTTTTGAGAATCCTTCATGGATAACAAACCTGATTGAAGTGATATCATTCACGATCATACCAATAGGATCCATATTCGCCATTGGCCAGGTATTGGAAAACAGGAAGTTTTCAAGAATGCTCTTTGGAGTCATAATGGTTCTTTTTGCATTCAGTGCATTTCTCGCATTCTTCGGGGAGATAGGAGGGATTCCTTCGATTTCAACCCTTGGTTTCAGTTTCGGTGGTAATTATATAGGCAAGGAGACTGCTATCGGGATTTCCCAGAGTGCAATATTTGGAAGCGCAGCAACACTTACATCTACTGGAGCTGCAAATGCAGCCCTGATAGATTATACCCCTGCAGGTATTCTGGGGATACTCTTCCCACTTCTCCTGAATGATCCTCTTGGAGGTGTTGGAACTGGAGTATTGAACATATTCTCATATGTGATTTTTACAGTGTTCCTTGTCTCCCTCATGGTTGGAAAACTTCCTGAGATTATGAGTCTAAAAATTAACTCAAAAGAAATAAAATATTCAACATTCAGCCTGATAATTCATCCCCTGATCATAATAGTCCCTCTTGGATTCACACTTCTATTTGCGCCAATACTTATGAAAAGTTTTATAAATACTCACCCAGATCAGATTACCGAACTTCTTTATGAATATACCACATCCGCATCCAATAATGGTTCCGAAATCGGCGGATTCGCCACAAACAGTGTGTTTTTTAACCTGATTGACAGCGTTATATTGCTTCTTGGGAGGTATCCAATAATGGCGTTCCAGTTGATCGTTGCAGAATCATTTTCATTCAAGAAACCGAAGGTTCAGTATGGGAGATCAGTGGATATAGGCTCATTCTGGTTCGGTTTCATGCTCCTTTTTACCATGATAATACTTGGCCTGATCTCCTTCTTCCCAATCCTGGCTGCTGGACCACTTCTAGCGTGGGGAAGGGCTTTCTCACTGCTAATAGGGGTGGCCAGATGAATCAATACGCAGAGGCTTCAATTAATGCAATAAAAGAATTTGATCCGAGGAAACTGCTGAGAAATCCTGTGATGTTCATTACTGAACTGGCAATGCTGACATCTGTATATTTACTGGCATTTCATGCTGAATATGGCCTATCATTGAAGGGCGTGTATGTTGAATTCTATATCTCTGTTATCGTTCTTTTATTTATGACAATCTTCTTCTCCAACCTTGCCGAAACACTTGCGGAAGGAAAGAGCAGGAATATAACTGCAACCCTGAAGAGGATGAAGAAAGATACAACCGGTAGAGTCATCGATGAAAGCGGTGAAAGGGTGATTCCATCTGGCGAATTGAGAAAGGGTATGATTGTTGAAGTCAGGAAGGACGAGACTGTTCCTACAGATGGAGAGATTGTGGAAGGAAGGGGATATTTTAATGAATCCTCCATTACTGGAGAATCAAAGCCAGTTTTCAAGGTACAGGGTGATAGCGTAACCGGTGCAACAATTCTCCTTGACAACAGGGTCAAGATAAGGATTACTGCCAATCCTGGCGAGACATTTCTTGACAAGATGATTGAACTGGTGGAAGGGTCTATCAGGGCAAAGACACCAAATGAAATCGCACTTTCCATACTATTATCCGGACTCACGCTTGTATTTCTTATTATAACATCTTCAGTTTATACACTTGGAACATTTCTTGGAACCAGTGTCAACCTGTTCATTCTTGTAGTGCTTCTTATATGTCTCATTCCCACAACTATCGGTGCACTGTTGCCCGCACTGGGAGTTGCAGCCATAAACAAGGTAAGCCAGTTTAATGTTATCGCAAAAAGTGGAAGGGCGGTGGAGAATGCAGGGGATATTGATACAATAATTCTGGACAAGACCGGGACAATTACAATAGGTGACCGGGAAGCAAATAAAGTGTATCCAAACAGGGATATAACGGAGAATGAACTGTTCAGGGCTGCTTACATTTCGTCATTTTTTGATGAGACCAAGGAGGGAATATCTGTTGTCAGGAAGGCCCTCGAGGGTAACCCGGAATTCAAGTCAATAGATATGAGCTCCTATGAATTTGTCCCTTTTTCACCGGATACCAAGTTCAGCGGGGTTAAGAAGGGAAATGAGTTCATATACAAGGGCTCGCCCAATTCCATATGGGAACTTGTAGGGAGCAAGGATAATTATGTTGATGCCCAATGTGCTGAGATATCCTCAAGAGGTGGAACTGCAATGGTGGTTATCTCAGAAAAGAAGATTCTTGGTGCGATTGAGTTTAATGATATACTTAAGCCATGGATAAGGGAAAGAATCGAGGCCCTAAAATCCATGAATATAAAGCCGGTCATGTGCACAGGAGATAATGAGCTTACTGCCCAGTATATTGCAAGAGAGGCCTCCATTGACGAGGTGGTCGCAAACAGCAAACCGAAGGACAAATATAATAAGGTTCAGGAGGAGAAGGAGAAGCAAAGAATGGTTGCGATGGTTGGAGACGGCACCAATGATGCCCCAGCACTGGCCCTTGCTGATGTCGGATTTGCCATGAACAGCGGTACTCAGGCTGCGAAGGATGCAGCAAATATGATCGATCTTGAAAATGATCCAACCAAGCTCATGGATGTAATATTCCTTGGAAAGCAGATACTGATTACACGGGGATCCCTTACAACATTCAGCATTGCCAATGATATCTCGAAATATTTTGTGATCATTCCTGCCGTCTTCTTCATGTTCCCCCAGCTTTCCTTCATCAATATACTGGGTTTCACTGACCCTCTTCTGGCTGTGACATCAGCACTGATATTCAATACCTTCATCATTCCCTTGCTGATTCCACTTGCGATAAGAGGAGTCAAGTTTAAGCCTTCAGGCATAAATGACCTTCTCAGGAGGAACATCATCGTTTATGGCGTGGGAGGTGTCCTTCTTCCATTCATAGCAATTGGCGCAATTTATTATATACTGATGGGGGTGGGTGTATTATGGTAAATGTCAAAGAAATTTTGGGAATTGTGAAATCCTCGATTGTTATCATGGTCGTAGTAGTGCTGCTGGTGGGTGTACTGATACCAACGGTGACATCACTCATAGCCGAAAATGTTGATCCTGGACCTGCAAATGGGAGCCAGATAAGCATACACGGAAAAATTTATGGAAGTTATCTTCTTGCACAGGCATTCAACAGGAGTTATTTCTTCCAACCTAGGCCATCGGCAATTGATTTTAATCAGACATCATCCGGGGCTCCTGAATGTTCCCCTAATACAAATGCTTCGCTCAACCAGACAATGCAGAATCTTAGGAATTTCGAGAACATGAATCCAAATGTCACGTTGAGCCAGATACCTGGAGAAATGATAATGGATTCAGATTCAGGCCTCGATCCAAACATACCCGTTCAGGGTGCAATCCTGCAGGAGAAAAGGGTTGTTCAGTCAATAATAAAACTGGGCAGGCTGAAAGGAGTGTTACTCTCAGGGAAGCAGGTTAATAATACTGTTGAGGGACTTATAAATGCAAGCGAATCTCAGGATTTCCCAGTCTTTGGTTCCTATTATGTGAATGTGATGTATATAGATGTTGGAATCCTGAATTTCCTCATGGACAACGGGATAATAAGACAGTCATCTCTTGATTAACACCGAATCGATCGAGATGTCCTTCATTATCCTCTTTATATCTGAGTTTATCCTCACATTTGAATAAGAGTCCGTTCTCAGACCCAGGATTATAAGGTCTGAGGAGGTTGAGTATATCCGGTTCATAACTGATTCCCTGAGATTTTCCCCGGATGATTTTGTAATTTCGTAATCCAGATTCAGCTCCTTCCATATCTCATTGTTCATTATTGTCTTGAACCCGTGAATTTTCTTCCTGTCGAAATCCCTCATGTCACAGAGGTTGAATTTGGCCTTCATGACTTTTGCGAATATTGCAGCCAGATAGACAGATTTACGGGTGTTAAGTCTTTCACTCATCGGAACAAATATGTTCCTGTATGGATATGTGTCTCTCTTCAGGGAGACTGCAGCGACAGTGTTCCTGGAATGCTTTATGACGTAATCCCCTATCGGACCCAGCAATGAGGTGGATATTCCCGGCCTTGATTTGCTGCTCATGAGGACAAGATCGTAATTTCTTGAATTCACTTCTGAGAGGATTCCTTCCTTTAC
Organism: Thermoplasmatota archaeon; assembly: GCA_023381355.1. Lineage (GTDB taxonomy): Archaea > Thermoplasmatota > Thermoplasmata > Thermoplasmatales > Thermoplasmataceae > Cuniculiplasma. The sequence continues at coordinate 99,851 of JAMCUL010000016.1, forward strand.
ACTCCTGGAACTCTGGATCTTCGGGATTATATTGATTCCCTCGCTCTTGGCCTCCTTATAAGCATTCATAATGATGGCAACCTTCTGGCTCCATGTTACCTCCTTTGTTTCTTCCTTTATTGTCAATGCTGTTATCTGGGAACCCAGACTCCTGCCAAATTCTGTTGCGATGGTAAAGGCCTTCCTGGAGCTTTCACCCTTTGCCATCGGCACCAAAATACGATCAGTTTTGGCCAGGTAGGAGGCCTGTTGGTCTATCATAATTATGTAATACATACAAGATAATAAAAACTTTTGTTACCTATTTGGTATACGAATGTGTGGATATATAGATAATAATTAAGTTATCACATTGGCATAATAAATGAATTAGCAATGTACTCATGATAGTTTATAACATGTAAATTATTTAATCATGTAGGCATCTGGGATTCGTGCAATGTCTGATAATTAATGAGGGTAGTATATTTGGTTATAAAAATATGACACAGATAGCGAAATTTCCTGAGGATGAGGCTTTTGTTATCGATATGGATGCCCTGAATAAATACCAGTTCAACTTCAAGCTTTACTCTGAAATCTCGAAATATATCGAGTTTACTCTGATGGCCTATCCCTATAAGGAGAATGATCTTATTGACCTCATGATATCCGGTGCATCAAGGGTCGTCATCAATAATACTCTTGACGATGAAACCCTGCGGAGATTTTTTGACATTACAGATGAGCTTGTAATGAGGTGTTCGAGCCCCATTGACATAAGGAAATTCAATGAGTTCGGTGGAAATATGTACCTGACATGTCGTGTTTACGACAGGCCCGGCCTTTATTTCTATTATGGCCCTTTCTTTGAGGTTAATGAAAAAATCATCTGGCTCTCTGATTACCCTGAAAGTTTGAAATATGACTGCTGATCGAATAGAAATTTCAGGAACCTAAAATAAGGAAATGTAAAAATAATAGTCAGCATTAAGAATGGAATGATAGATCTAAGGACAAAGGCTGGAGGCATCGAACTCGATACTCCATTAATTCTTGCTTCTGGAATACTTGATGAGAACGGTTACACAATGAGAAGGATACTTGAGGCTGGTGCCGCTGCAGTTGTCACCAAGTCTATTGGGGTGGATGAAAGGAACGGTTACACATCTCCTGTTGTATTTGAGGGCGAGAATTACATAATAAATGCCATGGGCCTGCCAAATCCCGGAATAGAAGAATATGGCGGGGAAATTAAGATTGCAGAGGAGGCAGGGAAACCGGTTATAGGAAGCATATTTGCTGCAGATGCTCCTACTTTCCTGAAACTCGCGGGAGAAATGGTTGATTATGGCGTTAGTGCTATTGAACTGAATCTCTCGTGTCCTCACGTAAAGGGGTTTGGTACAGAGGTCGGAAGTGATCCCACCCTCGTGAAGGATATTGTAGAAACACTGAAAGCCTCAATAGATATCCCCATATGGTCCAAGCTCTCCCCGAATGTTACAGATATAGTTGAAATTGGGAGTGCGGCATCAGAAAGCGATGCACTTGTTTTGATAAATACTGTAAGGGCAATGGCAATTGACATAAATGCAAGAATGCCGGTTCTCACCAACGTATACGGAGGCCTATCCGGGAATGCCATAAAGCCGGTCGGCCTGAGACTCGTTTATGAAATAAAGAAGGAACTTGACTGCAACATTATTGGTGTTGGAGGAATTGGCAATGCGTCCGATGCGATTGAATACATCATGGCCGGAGCATCAGCAGTCCAGATCGGTACAGCACTCTGGAGGAAGGGGAGAGGAATATTCGATGAAATAAACCAGGGAATATCCGGATTCATGAAGGATAGTGGGATAGGGAGTATAGGAGAGATGATAGGGGTGGCGGTTCAATGATCAACCGCCTGAAGATAATTAAAAAGGTAAGGGAAACCCCAACAGTTTTTTCTCTCTACTTCCACTGGGATGCTGAAGTACTTCCCGGGCAATTTGTGATGGTATGGGTTCCAGGTTATTCTGAGGTGCCAATGACAGTGGCCTCACGGGAAGGTGAAAAATGCATCACTGTGAAGGTCTATGGCAAAACTACTGAGAGACTTGGTAATATGGGGGAAGGGGAATTCCTTTACCTGAGGGGTCCATACGGAAAACCTTTCAGCAGTAGCAGGGGAAAGAAACTCCTGATTGGCGGAGGTTCGGGAATGGCATCCCTGAGATCTCTTATCGATGAAGACTCCACTGGCATAATAGCCTCAAAAACTTCTGATGAAATCCTGTTCGAGAAAGATTTCAAGCCGGGAATGGCTATTTGCGTCACTGAGGATGGTTCAAGGGGAATGAAAGGCCTTGCCCCGGATGCAATTAACAACCTGGATCTCACGCAGTTTGACACCATTTATGTGTGCGGGCCTGAGATGATGATGAAGGCAATATTCGATATGCTCAGGGGAAAGGAGTTGAATGTTGAATTTTCCTTTGAAAGAAGCATGAAGTGTGGTATCGGGCTCTGCGATTCGTGCTCAGTGGATGGATTTCAGGTATGCCGGGACGGACCAACGTTCCACATTAAGGAGGTCGAGAATATGGCCGAATTTGGGAAGACAAGGCTTGCCTCCTCTGGGAAGAGAATTTACATGAAGTGAGAGTAATGCTGATAACAGAAATATTTCATAGCATCCAGGGAGAGGGCCCATTTACCGGAATCCCGATGATCTTTATCAGGACTAGCCTGTGTAATCTCAGATGCAAATGGTGTGACACAACATACTCTTTTGAGGGCGGCACTGAAATGGAAGTTGATGTACTCATAAAAATAGTTGAAGATTCTTGGGAAGAATGGGTTTGCCTGACTGGTGGGGAACCACTTCTCCAGAAAGAGGCGCCAGATCTGGTGAGGAGGATTACATCCGCGGGAAAAAGGGTGCTGATAGAAACTGGGGGCTCACTGAGCATAGAACCATATACCATGATTGAAAAAACTGTGATCGACATGGATGTTAAAACACCATCATCTGGAGAGGAGAAAAGACTGAGAACCGAAAATCTCAATCTGCTCAGGAAAGAGGATTATGCAAAATTTGTTATCTCCGACGATACAGATTTTGCCTATCTTGAAAACTTCTACGCCAAATATGGAAAGTTGGTAAATATAGTCGTCCAGCCATCGTATGGAACTCCAGAAGCGTGGATTGCCGAAAGAATAATTGAAAAGAAGATGCTGGTCAGATTCATGTTGCAGGAGCACAAATATATATGGGGACAGAAAAGAGGGGTGTAGATGGAAGATATTGCTTATACTGGAAACTTTTACAGGAATGGATCATTTGAGGAACTGACGGTGTATGTCAGTAACGGAATCATCAATGATGTGAGGAAATTCAGGAAAGGGGAGAAGTCAGTATTGCTTGAGGGCGCAGTACTTCCAGGGTTTACCGATATTCACGTTCATTTCAGGGATCCAGGCGAGACAGAAAAAGAAGACTTCATCACTGGGAGCACGGCAGCGGCATATGGTGGTACAACAACAGTATTCGATATGCCAAACAATATCATCCCGATCACTGATTATGAAAGATTTAGCAGGAAGAAGGCAGTAATAGAGGGAAGAAGCTATGTGGACTATGGATTATATTCCATGTATGACGGAACTAATGGCAATATAGTTTCTGGGGAAAGCTCAGCAATCAAGATCTTCATGGGAGGGAGCACAAACTCAAAGGGTGCAACCCTGGATTATGAAAATGACTCGTTCCTTAGAGAGTGGCCGAAAAATATAGTTTTTCATGGGGAACTTGATGAATGCCTGAAAGAGAATAATATAGAGGAGATTACCAGCCTCAAGCTTCACGATTTATCCAGGCCTTCAGTATGTGAAAAGGAGGCAATGAGGATGATCATGAAGGTGAGGAATAAAAACAAGATTGTCGCTCATTTAAGTGACTGGAATAATCTTTCAGAAAAGGATGCCACCACGAATATTGAAATGACCCCGCATCATATGCTCCTCAATTATTCGATGAATATTGGATCTCTCGGCAAGGTTAACCCACCCATAAGATCTGCTCAAATTATGAGAGGGAATCTCCAGAGCTTTTTAGACGGAAAAATAGACCTGCTTTCCTCAGATCATGCACCGCATAGAGAGGAGGATAAGGAAGAGTTTGAATTTGCGAAATCAGGGATTCCCGGCGTTGAGACCAGAATACCCCTCATGCTCGCACTTGTGTCCAGGAAAATCCTTCCACTCAGTATACTCGTAAAAACTGGGGCAGAAAATCCCGCAGAGAAATTCAGGATCATGAAGGGAAAAATTGAGAAGGGCTACTATGCAGACTTTGTATGCGTCAAATTTTCGGACATTTCGAGAATCAACGAAGAACGATTGCATTCAAAAAATCCCAGAACACCGTTCAATGGGTTTGAAGCCGTATTTCCCCACAGGGTGATAATGAAAGGCGAGGATCTGATTGATGGAAGAGATATAATTGAGGAGCGCAGGGGCAGGTTCATGATATCAGAGAAAGGAGAGGCCCCCTGATATATTAATAATTTACTTCCAGACATGATGTTTGAGGTGAATGGCGTACCATCTTTCAATTTATGTCAGGAATTCCATGGAAATCAATGGTCAGGCCTTTCACGTTATTCTAGTGTCGTTTTATCATTTCACAATATAAAATAATCTTTCATTCGATTCCTCAAAAAGATAGTACCAGGGACTGCTGATGTACCTGGGTCAATGCATGGCATGAATAACATCCCAGTTGAAGAAATGTATACCGCCCATTCTGTGCATTTTTATATCCATAGAAAGAGTAATGAATATCGCATAGCTGCATAAACATATTACCACGAAATTTATACCATCCTGTTGAGGCAGAAAAGGGAGAAGCAATCGCTGGCAATGGACAGGATCGAGTACCTGTTTGAAACGATAAAAGGAACAGATGAATGTTCCCAGAGGATCAGGGTACGTCTTATTGAAAATATCGGTAAGCGCGTTGATCTACGGCTTCCACAAAACATCAAGAGATCTTACTGCAAGCAGTGCAAGACACCCTATAATGAGGATACGAGGATCAGAATCAGAAGGGGAGTGGTTACAGTCACATGCAATGTGTGTGGTGATATCAGGAGATTCAGATACCGTCACTGACTGTTTCAATATGGAATAGAACCTTGAAGCCTTCAAGAGTGGCGTGTATTTTGTCTGCAAACCAAAGTGAGTCTTCCTCTGTTGCGTTGTTTCCCCACTCATAAACCATGTCGTGTTCGCCCATAATCGGTCTGAAACCCAGTGACCTAAGCCTCATTATTATTTCGGAAGGTTTCGCCCCTTCACTTGAAAAGGTCACATTCAGGTATGTCTTCATCATGCTATCAGGGCTACATTTTACCAATCTATTTATTCTTTTTCCAAAATACATCCATGGGATATTTTAAGGTAGTAGCATTATTTGCTTTTGCCTGGCATGAGAAACTCAATGAGTTGTACGTATAACCAGGAAGTCGGGACATGATTGAGTGACCATAACTGTTATCAAATTGTCATTGAATTTTCGGGATTTGACACGGTGAATCAATCGGAATGACATGCCCGATGCGTTTTTTCTGAAACACGTTTACTCCATCCCATGGACATCCTATTTTTCCACCTTCATGTACCTGGTATAAACAAGCAGGACAAGAAGGATAGCTATAACACTTACCAGTATTGATGTGCCAAGTAATTCTATGGTGTCTGAACCCCGCGCATGAACTATAAATGTTATCTCAGTTACCTTTCCAGTAATTTCGAACGTCCCACTTGTCCTGTTGGCAACATATTTAAATGGAAGATTAATGGAATAACTGTAATTCCCGTATGGAAGGGATAAGTTCATTGTACTGAATGTTGAAAAATATGTCTTGCTGTCAATTGTGACAGAAAAATTATAATTTCCAGGGAGATCCATGGCTTTGAAAACCACGTTCCCATTATCCACACGATATAAAGGCTCCTCGTTAATATCATGAATACTATGCATTCCTGCTGCAGCTATTCCAGCTGTAACAGTGAAACATAAGACCACCAGGATAACATTGATTTTGTACAGATTTCTCACTTTAGAGCATGTCAAACTCGCATATAAAAAATATTCAGTGAATTTTGGATCACATAAAAGACTGATTACAACCTGTCACACAGGGCAAACTCAGAACCGATGCGAAACAGATAACCGGTTTTTGTGCCCGTAAGATAATTTTCGAAACGCCTTTTTTCTCCATAATAATCCTGAGATTCATATCTAAGAAATAGCCTTCCATATTCTGATCCCTTGAGGTCACTTATAATTTTTTCAGAATCTGAAATTTTCCTTACCTGAAAATATTCTCCCATGGGGTTATCTTTTACGTCTGATGCAGCAAATATGGATTTCTTCTTCTCTCTTTGAACAAGATGCATGCCCATGTCTCTACAGTATTCACTTTCCAGCCCTGAATAAAAAAGCGAAGAATCAGGGATGAAGATGATATCGGACCATCCTCCGGGTTTTTCATACTGAATCTGCCTTGAAGACGTGAAACGATTTCCGTCTGGAAGCATGACTGCAGAATATATACGTTTTTCCTGACTGTAACTGGTTAACCGGTGAATAGAACCATTCAGTGAGATGTATTCGAGTTCTCCCTCCAGTGCATTGAGTTTGTCCTGCCTGATCATTGGTGGAAGATCGAACACGAATTTCGGGTTGCGTTCTCTGAATATATCCATTATGTCCAGAGGGTTTGGCTGTAGTTCTTCCAGAGTTCTCTCGTTTACAGATTTTCCCCTTAAGGGATCTGAAAATACAGTATCAAAGTCAAGTCTGTTTGGATTTATGTTAAAAATATCGTTATTTAGAAAGGCTGCACCGGATTCGTAGACCTTTGCATTAATTCTTGACATGAGAAAACGATCCTTATCCCTCTCAATGCCTGAAACTCTCGAATATTTGGAGAAAAATATGGACTGCATCCCCGAACCCGAGCCTATATCAATTATGACTCTTCCATCCAGTTTTTTAGCACGGTAAATTGCAGATACTTCCGGTGTAGAATAGGATGCTGAATAAGGGTCCATCCACAGTCGATCATACCGTGTGAACCGGTTCCTGATTCTGATCCTGGCCCTTGCAACTTCTATCAACTCAGATAGATTCCCTGAGGTTTTCCCTAACTTCTTTGCAATTTCCCTATCGTCTAACCCATTTCTGATCATGTGGATCATGTTTGTGATTATTTCATCCTGATGTAATCTGAATGTTGAATCACTTTCAACTTTTTCCAGCAAAGAAGTACGGTTCAAACAATTTCCTTATACTTATGCATTATTAATATATCTCGCATTCCCTCGATACTGAAAAAATTGTATCACCATAAGAAATGTACTGGAAATGACATTCAAAATTATTTTTGAATAATGGTTTATCTGAACACGAGGAGGAGTGCAGACATAGTGTATTTTTCGTTTTTAAACTAACTCTCTGCCGGATATTGACTTTTCTCATGATTTCATTCAACACAGGTGAATTTCTTCTGGGGAAATGATGCATAATCTAATGCCAGGGTTGCTTCCCCTCATCCTTTTTGAATTATCCGTCCTCATTACCCCGGCCTTCAATTGTTGTTATCTGTCAATGCAGTGCTAAACACTAAAAGTTACCATGAATACTTTTCCGACACCTGATGACCCCAGGGGATTCATGATATGCCGGTGAAAATGTAAAATTTAGAACCTATCCAGAGCGTGTACTCCTCACATTTCGAGATGAAAAACCCCTGTTCAGGATTCGTGATGCGTGATTCAGAAGGTTTGCAATTTCTTTAATGCTTCTCGATGGTTCAGCATTCATGGGGAGATTAGATGATTTGAGATGTATTCATATTCATGATCATCGAGCAACACTCAATTGAATTCCCTCTAAAAATTCGCTTGCTCCAGGCAATAACAGGTATTCATGACCGTCAGGTGTCATCTTTCATAAACTTTTTCCGGCCCACGTAATTGCGCTTATCATTATCCAAATAAGACGACAACGAATGGTCTCTGTTTTGTATTCATGATCATCTTTTTTTTACTCCGATGAACTATTGAAAATAATCACGCAAATTGGAAATTTTAGTCATTTAATTTTCCTGTTGAGGAAAGTAAAAACTTAATTGCCGATTAAGAATACAGGTTCATTCGATGAATTAGTGAGGGGGGATTATGTGTTAGTGTCTGATTTAAAAATAATAATGTGGGATTTCAGGGCAGGTGACAACTCACTTGAAAAGATACTTAAACTTGATGATGATGAAATTCAGTCTAGGCTATCTCAAAAGAACGTTGAGAAGAGGATAATACTCAGGACATGTAACAGACTTGAAATTTATTATGATGCTGATGTAATTTTTGATGATGAGAATGTGTTTCCTGCCTCTAAATTTATGAGAGGAGAGGGTGCCATCATGCATATTCTGAGAGTGTCGGCAGGATTGGAATCCATGTCCGTTGGCGAAAATGAAATCCTGAGGCAGATCAAGGAGGCTATGGAAAAGTCGATCAAGGAGGGAAGAAGCAACAAATTCCTATCGATGGTATTCCACAGGGCAATCAAGCTTGGCAAGGAGATCAGGGAAAGAACTGAGATTTCCCACGGAAAGGTTTCAATACCGTCAATTATGATTGACCAGATAGGAAAGAGAGGACTCATTTCTGATAAACGTATTGGGATAGTTGGAACAGGAAAGATGGCCGCCACCATTGTAAAGTACCTTAAGAAAGAGGAGAATGCAGTAATAACTATTTACGGAAGGAATGATGAGGCTGGAAAGGAACTTGCAGATCTATTTAGTGTAAATTTCAGGAAGACTCTTGATATTCCGGTCATTATAGAAGAAAGCGATGTAATAATTACGGCCACCACATCTAAGACAATACTGATTGACAGGATGGAAATTGAAAATATCAAGAAAAGAGTTCTTCTTGTTGATATTTCCAATCCAAAGAACATTGATGAGAATTTTATCAATCCAACTGTGGAACTCTTAAATCTCGAAATGGCAAACCAGATAATGGAGGAGAACCGGAAAAGGAAGGAAAAGGATATTGTCCTTGCTGAGGAAATAATAAAGAAGGAAATGAATAAAATATATGCAAAGATCGCTGAGGGTGAGATAGAAGGCTATATTTCAGAGATTTACGGGAAGGCCAGGGAGGTACTTCAGGATGAAATTACGAGGTATAATGCGGCTGTTAACGCAGGGCACGATCCTTCCGAAACACTGACTGCGATGGGAAATTCATTCATAAACAAGATACTGGCACCCCAAACCCTTACCCTGAAGAGGATGATAAGAGAAGGCAAGACCGAGAGTGTAAGGGATTATCTGGACTCTGCCTCCGACTTCAGTGATGAGGATTCATATCAGAAAGATTTTTTCTCTGAAGATCCAAAAGAAAGCCAAAGTCAACAACCCCAAAATCATCAGTTATCCCAAACGCTCTGAATTTCTTATCTTTTATTTCCTTCAGGGATGGGGTGAAATGGTCATCGCTCAAAAGTGACTGGGTTATGTCTGTGCCTGAGGAAAAAAAACTCATTGCAGGAGTGATGAGTACGTGTTCATCAGGACCATAAACGAATGCAGGGAGCTTGAATATACCTCCGACCCTGTCCCTGAGGACTATCGAGGGATGTTCATGTCCCAGGATTGTAATTTTCCTGATTCCAAGATTCCTGTCGCCATGATATATATAATATCTCTCATCCTCATAGACATCCAGGCCGCTTATACCTCGCTTGCTCAGAATTGTTTGAAGGTAATTATCGTGATTTCCACGAATGAATATCAGATCGGTTTGTGATGAAAAACGATCGATAAAATGAATCACGTCCTCCCATTCCTGAGGAAGATTCCTCTTGAATTCCTGCTTGAAGTCCCCGTTTATGAACAGATGTTCAGGTTCATATCTCTCTATAATCTTCTCCACAATTCCTTCCACGTGGTCCCTTTGCAATTTTGGAAGGAATAACCCATTCAGGTTCATTTCCTCCTCAAATCCCAGGTGTAGATCTGAGATTACGGCTGATGAGATGTCAGAAAGATATACGCAGTAAAGATCAGTGATGTAAACACTCTTTTCAACTTCAATTTCCTTCAATTCATACCTTGAATGGAAATGGTGGTTATAACCTTGCCATTTCCACAAATGCCAGTATAAAGTTTTTAAATGACAATATTCTAACAGGAATGTGGAACTGAGTGAAACTGAGGTAAAGGTCCTGAAAAGCATCGTGGGATCAGGTGAGATTCCTGAAACTGAAATCCTTGACATTGCAGACAGTCCGGAATTGATAAGAAGTGCAGTATCATGGCTCGAAAGAAAAGGGCTGATCAAGGTTGATTTTCAGGAATCCGAGGAATACATTCCAAGAGAGGAGGCAATAAGGTATAACCAGATCGGGCTTCCAGAGGAAAGGGCTCTTTCAATAATTGAACGTGAAGGTAAAGCATCACTCGGTGAGTTGATTGAAACTCTCGGAGAGAACGAGGGTAAAATTGCTGTGTCCCAGCTCGCGAAGATGGGAATAAAACCGGAGAAAGGGATTCTCATATCGGTTAATACAGGTGATGCAACAAACAGGATATCTAAAAGAAGAATGATCCTGCAGAGCATCATCAATGGCGATGAGATCAAACCGGAATGGAATGAGGAACTCCAGAACCTGTTAAAAAGATCGGGAATACTGGAAAAAAGGACAAGGAGGATCAGGACTCTATCCCTTACCCAGGATGGAGTCAGGGAGGTAAAGGAGAATGATTTTGCAAATACGGTAGGTGAACTCACTCCAGAAATGATATCCAGTGGTGAGTTCAGGAATGTGAAATTCAGGTCCTATGATCTCAATCTCCCAGGTGAAAGGAAGGAAAGACATGGATACCACCCCCTGACAGTACTGATTGATCAGATAAGGACAATTTTTACATCCCTTGGATTCACGGAGGTAAGGGATGATTATATTGAATACACCGGATGGAACATGGACGCGCTTTTCATCCCCCAGAATCACCCTGCAAGGGAGATGCAGGACACGTTCTATATAGAGAGAAAAACAGATGCAGAGATCGATCCAGAGTACCTTAAGCTGTTTGAGAGAGCAGGCAAGATCCACAGGGAAGGGACAAGAGGCCACACGGGCTGGGGTGGCGAATGGACAATGGATGATGCCCTTAAAACTGTTCTCAGAACCCATACAACAGCAAGCTCAATGAGATCCCTTTGGAAAGAGCCGGATGTCGAGAAAGCGGTTTTCTCGGTTGACAGGATATTCAGGCACGAAAGCGTTGACTGGAAACACCTGGCAGAGTTCCACCAGGTGGAGGGGGCTATTTACAGCAGGGATGCAAATCTCAGAACCCTTATATGGGTTATGAAGAAATTCTATGGTTCCCTTGGATTTGACAGCATTGAACTGATCCCGTCATATTATCCGTATACAGAACCCAGCATGGACGTAATAGCACAGATAGATGGAAAGGAGGTTGAACTTGGAGGATCCGGGGTGATCCGGCAGGAAGTCAGGGAAATTCTGGGCCTGAAATATCCAGTAGTTGCATGGGGACTCGGTCTTGAAAGACTGGCCATGCTTTATAACGAACTTACTGACATTCGTGAGATTTACAATAGTGACCTCATGTGGCTCAGAAATTATAAGATCAGGGTTTAATCAGAAATTCTCCCTTATCCATCCAGCTGATCTTTTATACTCCTTCTCAACAGTATCGTCCATCCTGAAATCCTTCCTGATGAAATTTCCTCCAATGACAATATCCCTTATTGCGGAGGGAGACATGCTGTATATCAGATCGTTCACGAAATTACCCCTCCTTGACTGGTTCATTGAGTAGTTATCCCCGTCTATGATGAGAAAGTCAGCAGGGGCCCCGACTGCTATGCTACCCAGGTTTGGCAATCCGGTACTCCGTCCACCGCCTTCGGTCAGCATCCTGTAAACCTGTGAGGAATCTATCACGGATGCATCCCATCTGCTGTTCTTTATGGCCAGTGCTCCGTTCTTTGCAGTCTCCAGGATATTCAGTGAATTATTGCTCCCATTGCTGTCTGTTCCAATGCCGATGTTTGCACCTGCCTCAATCAGCTCTGGAATTGCCGGGACTCCACCCACCCCAAGTTTGTGGTTGCTTACTGAATTCCATGACACATTTCCCCTTACCTTTCCAATTTTTTCGATTTCTTCCTTTGTGAGCCAGACACAGTGGGCCATATTGGTGCGTTCATCAATTATATTATTATCGAGGAGATCCCTTGCCGGACGCTTATTCTTGACTTTCATGTAGTCATAGACCTCCTTTCGCGTTTCTGCTAGATGCATATGGAGAGTACATTCATGCTTCCGTGATATGTCACTGGCACTCCGGATATTTTCCATTGAAGCCACATATACTCCCTGAACTCCTATGGAGGGGTAGACAAGATCGTATTCATTGCTCCCCGAGAAATTGTGTATAAATTCCTCTGCGTTTTCAAGAGGGTTCCCATTTTGAGTCGTCTTATCCTGATCCAGGGTAACCCATGACAGAAAACCCCTAATGCCCATTTTTGTTACAGCCTCGGCAATAACATCTTCAGAATAATACAGATCCATGAATGATGTGATCCCGTTCATAAGCATCTCGTAGATGCCGACAACAGAGCTGTGATAGATGTCGTTCCTGGACCTCTCCTTATCCAGCTTGAATGTCCTGTTCAGGAATTCATCAAGATTTACATCATCCAGCATACCCCTGAACCTTGACATTGCAACATGAGAGTGCGTGTTGACAAACCCCGGCACAAGATAGAGACTGGAAATGCCTTCCGCTTCACGAATTGATGAAATGCAACCATCCTTTATCCCTATATCGACAGGTTTTATTTCACGTGATGTTGAATCATAAACATTCACTGCTTCAATCGAAGAACATTTTTCAAACATATCATTCGAGAGTCCCGACCTCATAATTATCTTTCTTGTTTCCCATTCGCATAATAACTACAATTGAAACCAGTGATACAGCCATCAGTAGAATCCCATAATAACTGTATGAGATCTGATTCATAACAAGCGTTAATACCAGTGCACCTATCCCGCCGATCATTATGGGATACGCCATGTTTTCCAGCGGCTGACGATTTATACGGTTGTTCTCAAGGTACAGTCGGGCAATGAAACTGATAATAGAAATTGAAAATGTGATGATCAGCATGTTAGTTATGAATGCAACCGGCGTGATAATTAGCGTTATGAACTCAAAGCCCTGGGATGCCAGGATGTAAACATTGAAAAATATCAGTTCACCGATTCCCATGTAAGAAGAATAAAACGGTGAAATGTGGATGTTTGGATATAACTCGGAAAACAGGTCGGAAAAGGTTCTTCTGAGAGAAAGTGCTGCAATGAAATAAATTGTGGATATTGAAGATCCTATCAGGTAACCCAAAACACCCTGAGGACTCTTGCTCATGACACCCTCAACTATTAATGGAAACGCAATAGCAGAGGAGATCGTGAATGAAATGATAATGAGATCAGATGTTTTCATGGGAAATGAAAAAAGTCCCGAAAGGAATGAAGAGGTATGCTGCACTATCATCAGTTCCGAGATGAGAACGTACATCAGACCTATTATGATTGCAACAGGATATACAAGCCTCCTTATGCGCAGTGGCGATACGTATTTCAACAATGGAAGGATGAAGAAGATATACCACAATGAATCCCAGTATGAGAATTCTTTCGGGATTTCATAGGCAAACATGGATATTGATGGAGCAAGAATGAGGAAATTCAATATAAATTTTAGAAATTTTTCCCGCTCCATCATGCACCCCTGTTCTCATTTCTACCTGAAATATAATCTGAAATGGTGGTAGCCAGGAGTCTGTCCTTGTACACATCCCTTGCCACGATCCCGAAAGACCTGAAACTCCTGACACTGAGATCGATTGCCTTGCTTTCGAATATAAGCAAGGATCTTGCATACTCTTTCAGCACGGTTGAATCGGATTCCGTATAGAATCCCTTTGGATTTATGATATAATAATATTCCTGCTTATCAGAACGAATATACTTCTTATCCTCTATCCCCTTGAACTTTCCATATCCTGGAGATGCGTACACGATTATTATTGCGTTCTTCTTTATCTTATTCTTAATGAATTTATTGATGGCGTCTATTGAGAAAGTTCCAGAAGGCCTGATTTCAGAGACTACACGCTGAAGCTTTTCTATCGAATCTTTCCTTGATGTGGGTTCAATATATATGCCGTGATCACTGGAAAAAACTACGAAACCTATCCTGTCCTGATTTTTGAGAATTATGTTCGCGGAATTCATTGTACTTGATATCATGAAATCATAGAGCCTTGAACTGCCATAACCAATGTTGCTTCCTTCACTGTAATCCAGTGCAATGATAACATCGATATGCCTTTCCTCCTCCCATTCCTTCACAAAAAGATCGTCATTCCCGTAAATATTGTAACGATCCCATGCAACGTGCCTCATGTCATCTGAATCATTGTATTGCCTAATCCCAAAGAAATCGTAGCCCTGTCCCGCCTTCCTTGATATGTGCAGGCCGGTGGTGAATCTGAAATTGCTGACCCTTTCACTTCTCTGGGTGAATACATCCTTGGCAGATGGTGCTACCTTGGCAACGTCCACCTTCTTTGAGTAAAATTCGATGAAAGCAAGCCCAAGACCGTCATTTGCGATAATCTTGATCGGCCCAACGTTGTATTTTCCTATAGCCTGTGGAGATATATAGTAAGTTTTTGTTACCCTTGCTCCAGGCTTAATCTTGATTCTTGAAGTGTACTCTCCATCCAGATCAAAGACATCCAGAAGTGTGTCAAAGTATACAAAATTCAATGTCCTCCTGCTATCGTTTTGAAATTGGAGATCGACTCTTATCCTGTCCCCCTTCTTCATTTCGGACTTGCTCATTGTTCTTTTAACTTTCATATTCTTCATGGACTTGAAGGTGCTGGAATTTAACATAATTATGTCCACACTGACTATGATTATGAGGGCCATGAAGAAAAATGTCAGTATATCATAACCGTAGAGCCCATAAATCAGGGATTCCATAAGTCCCAGAAACAGGAAGCCAAGAATCGAATAGGCCCTCTTCTTTATCATCTTGGCTGGTGCACCTCTCCCAGTATTTCATCGATAACCTTGAAAGCTGCATCCACACCGCTATCTGCGGTATCCATAAGAGCCTCCGGCTTGAGGATCAGCCTGTGATTCAGCAAAAATGGTGCGATGTAATAGAGATCCTCAGGAACTACGAAATCTCTGCCGTGAACAAGGGCGCATGCCCTGCTTGCCGTAAGAAGTTTTGCAGTTGTTCTAGGGCTTGCGCCAATGTAAACCTTGTTGCTCTCCCTGGTTTTCCTCATCAGGTCAACCATGTACTCCTTTATTTCGAAGGAAACATAGACGTCATTAACGTAATCCCTCATCCTCAGGATCGTTTCCGGATCTATATATGTCTGTGTATCCTGTTTCTTGAAGTCTCTATTGAGGATCCGTATTTCGTCTCCCCTGTTTGGATATGTAAGTATGACCCTGAAAAGAAACCTGTCCATCAATGCCTCTGCGATTGGGAAAGTTCCTTCCTGCTCAATCGGGTTCTGGGTTGCTATTACAAAAAAAGGTGAGGGGAGGTTATGTGTAGTTCCACCAACAGACACGTGTTTTTCTTCCATTGCTTCCAGCAGGGCAGACTGGACCTTGGCCGGTGTTCTGTTTATTTCGTCTGCAAGCAGCACGTTTGTGAAAACCGGCCCTTCCCTGAATTCCATCTTCCTGGTTTCGAGATTGAAGACGATATTTCCCATGATATCAGAAGGCAGCATGTCAGGCGTGAACTGAACCCTCTTGAACTGCATCTTAAGGTGAGAGGAAAATTCATTTGCCAGCATCGTCTTTGCCAGTCCAGGCACTCCCTCAAGCAGGATATGATTGTTGCTTACTATAGCTATAAACATGAACTTTATTGTGTCTTTTGAGCCAATCACCCTTGCGCCAATCTCGTCTGAGATGGCTTTCACCGTATTCCTTATATAATTCAGATCCAGCTTTGAACTTTTTTCTACCATTTATACACCTTCCACAGAATTGCCATCCCCAACATCCAGCATTGACTTCCTTATTTCAGTATATTCCTTCAACATATTGTCTGCAATTGAATTGAGCTGCTTCCGGAGTGATGCTTTCCTCCTTTCAGACTGCACAAAAGTCATTCTATATTTTATCCTTCTGTACTTTCTGTATTCATGCCTTATTCTTTTCGTTATGATGTTCACCTTGCTGCTGCTCTTCAATATAATATCAGATACGTGTTCTATATCGGATTTTTCCACATACACCATCTCCTTGTTCAGGTAATCCCCCGGAACTCGAAATACTTCCTTCTCCTGCTTTAGATCAGGATTGCGATCAACCTTGTTTCTTGCTCCAGATATTTTCAGGAGGATCGCGTAGAATACCACCATAAGCGACGGAACCAGAAATTGCAACGTCGCAAGCGGATCAGCGCGAATGTAATCGATGAATTGATAGAGACTTGGAGGGGGAATTCCAAACATATTATCTCTTGTTCCTTGATTCCGGATAATATAATTCCTTTACGTCAAGGTAATTGTATATATCCGTAAGCTTCTTGACTATTTCTTCTCCTGTAAGGTTGATATCCTTTGCAAATCTTGCTCTTTCGTAAATATCGAAGATATACATTGCCAGCTTCCTAAGTGCACCCAGCATATTTTCGTCATTCTGGGTATTTCCGGGTTTAATTGTAGCTGTTTGAAGGATAAATGTTTCCCTATCCACTATAATATCCTCCGTGATTTCGTTGTCTCTTTCCCTGAACATTTTATAAATGTTATACAGAGTCGAATTATAAGGATTGAAGTTTATATTGAAAGACCTCTTTATATCATTTTCTGCAAATTCCCTTCCTTGCACAGCAGCCTTAACAAGTTCGTTGTCAGAGGCGTATCTTCTTACTGCCTTGATTGGAGGGATGTCCGCAATCGTTTTAACTTCGACAACCTTCTCAGTCTGTACATTGTTCTTCCTTTTCCCAAAGAGAGACCATTTCCTGGGTTTTGCCTGATCGTCTGCAAGTAATTTCATCAATTCGTTCTCATCTAATACATTATTATCTGCTTCCTTTTCAACCAAGTTATTCACCTCTTGAGTATACATTGTTGCTGGGCACCAAATAGCCGGCAAGTACAATTAGAGTTTCCGGTGTTCCGGAGATTATCTTCAGGCTTATATCAATAGTTCCTCCCGCGTAAGGATATTGAAGACCCTGGATTACAGATTCAGTCTTGGTGAACGTGTACAATCTGGTTCCAATATTAATTGTTGACCCGGAGGCCACGGCGTATGGAACATTCATTTCAATTTGCCCATTGACAACAGTGGTATTGAAAAATGAAAGATTCTCGAGAAATGCCTTTCCAGAATATATGAATGCTGATGTGTTGGCAATGAGTGCATTACTGTAGCTGTTCAATCTAAATGATGATATCTCTGGAGTGATATTAATATATTCCATTGCCAGTGGACTTTCACTGTTTATGAAGAATGCCTTTGTATTTATTTCCTGTGTACCATTAATGAGTTCATAATATCCGGTGTCTCCATACACGGAAATATTTGAAAGATATGTGATATAGAACTGCCTTGCTGCAGATTCCTTCACAATAAAATTGTTTGCCTGAATGGTGCCCTGTTCGACAAAACCTGTGAGATTGATTGTAGTCGATATGTTCAAAATTGAGCCGTAACTTGAGATGTTGAGAAACAGGTTTCTATCTGAGTTCTTATATGTCTGAAATGATGATGTGTTATTTATAAAACCACCCAGGCGATCACTTGAAGTAATTCTGTCAGTGTAACTCTGATTGACCGGCAGATGGTAATAATAATCTGTGCTAGATGACGTGTATGAGTATTTCTGGTAATTCAGTGGAAGTGAGTATCCGCCCACAGTGAGCATTCCAGGGGTGGTGGATGTTGGAAGCAGATTGCTTTCCTTTACGACCTGATCAAAAGTGAAATTCATGGAGTTCATTGTGCTGATCGATACATCTGCCACATCCCTGATATGCAGTTCTATGGATATGGATGAACTGCTTGAATCGGGTATAGATGAAATGCTTCCGGTGTAATTTTGGGATATAACATACAGTGAGAGCCCGGTTCCATTGAAACCGGTAAAGTTTGTTTTTAGTGTTATGACTGAATCTACTGAATGCGTTATGCCCGAATACACATAGCCATCCTCCCTAACATATATTGCAAATGGCTCAGAGATATTACTGCTAAATACATGATTAAGCAACAGGTCAAGGGAAAATATTCCCTTCCCTGTATTATTGTTGTTTGATGTGCCTGTATCAATAAGTACCCCGCCCTTGAAGTTGATTCCTCCGAGGTATGTTGAGTTCACACCCGGAGCTGTATTGAACTTTAATCTTGTGAGATTATATCCCATGCTGTTGGAAGCGTTCATGGTTATATTAGCTGTCATATTCCTCGGATCCTTACTGCTTACACTGAACGTGTAATTCTTTCCCTGGAAACCGACCTCTGTTGTGTTAAGTGTAAAATTTTCAACATAATTTTGCTGGTTGTCTATAAAATAATAAAAGGTCCTTTTCAATTGAACCTTCCCATTGATTAAAGAGTAATAATTACTCAGATAGGAGGTATTCACAACCAGCCCGTTCTCGTAAAGAGTAAAATTGGGATACTGAAGGAGGGGACTTACAAGGTTTCCACCCTTGTAGAATGAATAATTGCTCCCCGTAACATTTTCACTTAATGAATATACTTCTCCCGGTTGTGGAGTTAATTCTATAGAGATTGTATTATTCTTTGGCACCGGAGTGTTGTATGTTCCCCTTACAAGATCGAAACCGTTTACATAAATTACCATTTTATATTTTGAGTTAAAATAAGATGGAACTCTAGCAGTTCCATTGACTTCTGAGAATTTAATTGGCTCATAAAATATGGTTCCAAGAACATCAACTGCCACAGCACCGACCATTGGCTTCATGAACTGGTCGCCAAGAGTTGAATTATAAAATCTGTTGAATGCCTGCATATTGAACATATCGTAAGGGTTGGACTGGTTATAGTCAATGTATGAAAGGTTGCCTTTCAGATATGACTGGGCACCCCCCTGCATGAATGAGGGAAGGAATGAGACCCCAGTTGGTCCATTGTGTGTTACCGTGAATGGATCGTAGGCTGTCATCGAAAAATTATACATAACATCATGCTGTATATTCATTAATGAAGAATTGTTTGACTGGAAGTATTCTGCACCCGCCGTGATTCTATTGAAACCTGCAGGCACGGTTATATTGTAAAAACCACTAGCATTGGTCGTTACCTTTAGCGAATCAATACTGCCAAGATCGTTCAGCGACATTATGTATGCATTGCTTATGGGTTGATTCAGTTTATCTCGGACGTATCCATAAACGTTGTAGGAGATATTCGAGGTATGGTTCATAACAAGAATCAGATTATTTACGCTGGAACCAGTGACGTTAAAGAATAACGGCTTGGGTTTAATATCATAATTCTTCTTCAAAGTGAGGGCGGCGTATGTACCATCCTGAAGAAATATGCTGAAATTTGATGAGGCGGATGATGATGTTACATTGGTACTGAAGAATGTCAAAAGGTACAACTTAACTGAATCTACTGGAGATTGCGTTATGTTTACTGTACGGCCTGAAACCTGGTAAAAGCTCGCTCTTTTCAGGGTAACATTCTCCCATAGGGTATTTCCACTCAACACTGTGAAGGTATTGAATGACGAAGAATATCCAGGACCAATATAGCCTACCGTAAATGTGCCATATTTTAGTAAAACTACGTGGTAGAAGCCATTAATCCCTGTCACATAATGCACAACCCATGGGAATACATATACTGAAAGGTTGAAATTAGAAAGTGGATTCCCATTGGAATTATGTACATATCCGTAGATATTCACAGTAGCATTTTCGATGGGACTGCCGGAAGATCCAAAAGGCGAGAATGCCATCATTTTCACTTCATTACCAAAATAAGTAGGCAAAGTTATCTGTTCATATGGCTTTGCCCTGTAATCAGTATGGTAGAACGTAAGACCAGAGAAGATAACAATCGCTGCGACAGCAATTGCTATAAGAAACTTGGGACTTATTTCAGCCATTGACTTGATATTGTCTTCTCTATTTATAAGTTTGTTGGTACTTTCCAGTATGTTTTGAGGGATTAATTCCTCATTCTGACAGCAGTCCCTCTTTCATTTTTTATCATCTGTTCTGAACTCATCCTTGCAATGCCGACACCCCTGACTTCTCCGTTATGGTGCACAACAACCTCATCTCCAGATCGAACTTCTGGTGAACATTCCCTGATTCCCATCGCATATATGTTTGAAGTTGGCTTGAAATCGTCAATCTCGACAAGAAATTTTCCTTCTTCAAGAAATATGGAAGCTGCATCCCTGTGAATTGTCAATTTTCCTGCATCCTCGTTGAATATAAAATAAGGTTTTCCATTCAATGTGAGCATGAACTGGTTGAACATCCTCGTCACTCTCATCTCCTGTAGATGTCTTCTGATCCAGTTTCCAAACTGGTATGAGGCGATCGAAATCATCTTTTCCTTGATAAAATCCCGCCTGGATTTTGTTTGTTCAATTTTTTCATTTAGCAAATCCATTAATTCCTGAAATTCAGTGTTCTCTCCTTTCTTCCATGTTATGAAGGTACTTCCTTCAACCTCAAACTCCTTAACAAACTTCATGTCTTCCGGGAGGAAGAATATTATGTTTTTGAAATGATTATTTTTGAGGAAATTGAACAGTACTTCCCTGATGTGACGCCTCTCCTCCTCATACCATCTCCCGGTAACAGGTATGTCATAAAATCTTGGAGGATATGCATCTTCAAGATCTCTTGGAACAAGCGCAACAGGAGATGTCAGGATGACTTCCTGAATTTCATTCCGGAAAGGCCTTATAGCCTCATTCAGCCTCCTATGGCTCTGTGACCTGGAATATGGTTTCCTTGCAGAACAGGGAATAAAGAGGGCAATCTGGGCATCGTTTGGCTTCTGATAGTGATCAGATATAAATTCATTAAACCTTTTTACATCTGGGCGGTAGAGCGAATCAATGCCACCGGCAAGTACTTTTGGAGTATACCTTGGAAAATTTTTCTCGAATGATTCATAGTGCTGTCCCTCTAGGTGCCTTATTATTTCAGAATTTTTTGGGGATATTGTAAAATGCTCAACCACATTAAAAAGCGTACCATCCAGAATTGACCTGGAAAGCAGAGACATCTCATTTCTTATAAAGGAGGTGTTATCCGTGATTTCCATCCTGCTATCCGATACACGGCCGAACATTGTATACTTGATTCCTTTTGTAGACTCAATCCTTGCATTGATATCATCAAACACATCTATTCCCATAAGCAACAGTGAAGGAATCAGGTAGGGATCTGATATCCCGGGCACATAAAGCAATTTGCCATACCCCAATTCCCTTTTAATTTCCATTATATGCTTTACAGCCAGACGGCTTCGTAAAATGAAGTCGGGAATCTCATTAACCACAAAGAAATTCTCACTCTCCCATATCTTGATAATTTTACCGTTTACCTGGATCTTCCTTGCCTCGCAGGCCTCATTCAGGATCTGGTAGGAGTCAAACTCAGATTTTAAATCGGTTCCAGCTTCCAGTAAAACAGGGAAATTAATATCTTTCCCTGATATTGATGCCTCACCAGTTCTTGCAAAGGCATAAAAAGTTTGGTTTTTAATCACCACCCTTCATGCCTAAATTTTAGATAAAGATTGGGTAGATTTCATCCAGATTACTTTCATGATCTACCTCGTGAACTTTTTCCCACCATCGAACAATTGCTCATAGAAATCTTCCTCTGTTTAGGATCGCTCTTTGGATTCGTCTATCATTTAAATTGAATTTTGACAGAATATCGAAGATGCAGGTAATAGCGATTAACTAACTTCTTCTTCAATATGATTCACATATCACGTAACTGATGAATATTGGTATATTAGGAAAATTGCCTTTTTTTGAAAAAAGATTAATAATAGAAATTACATTATTCGAACAGTTCAGTGAATTTAGATGGAGAAAAACAACAAAGATTTTGTTCTTCCTGGGGATAGACTATCAACTGCAGAAGAATACGTGCCGGGAGATAATACCACAGAACTTAATGGGGATGTGATCTCGCTTGTTATGGGCAGTGTTCAGAGGGACGAAAAGAGGCTTCTCGTGAATGTAAAGAAGCCAAAGGAGAAGATCGTACCAGGGAATGGCGATATTGTTTACGGACAGGTTACCAGAAGTGACAACAGGCAGACAATCGTGAATATAGCTGGAATAAGAAAAAACGGAAATATACTGTATTTTCACGCGGAAGGATATATACGGAACTCCATGGATGACAGACGAGATGAGAGATATTTTCAGGCTGCAAGGATAGGAGATATAATAAGAGCTAAAGTAATCAGGGTTGGTCAGAACCTTGAGCTCACACTGCGCGGAGAAGGTCTCGGAGTTCTCTTGACAAGATGCAGTAGATGCAGGAACTACCTGAGGATAAAAGACGGGAAACTGTATTGCGAAAACTGTGATAGAGTTGAAGTGAGAAAGACGGCGCCTGATTATGGGTATCCCATCCTGTGAGTTGGTGATGGAAATGGTAAATGGCGTAAACGGAAAAGAATTCGAGAAGATGAGCAAAGAAATTGTGAGCATGAGAAGAGAGCTTGACGATATGAAGGAAGTGGTCAAGGGATTGATACAGTTCATAATGAGGAAAGAAGAATTGGATGAAGAAGAATATAACTGAGGTGAATGAATGATAATGCCTATGAAAATACTTGAAGAAAATTTGAATAAGAAGGTCTCTTTGCTATTGAAGGATAACAGGATTCTTGAGGGAATTCTGACCGGGTATGATGAATACATGAATATGGTTATGGATTCAGTTGATGAAATAGGAAATGATGTCAATAAGAAACTCGGAACTGTAATAATAAGGGGAAGTAACGTAGTAAGAATTTCACCTGCTTAATTTTGATCTGCGGTACATATATAGTTAACTTTATTACTATTGATAAAATTTGGATTCATGCCAATGAATAGCAGGCGAAAGGTAGACAGGATTGTTGCGAAGAGAAGAGAAAGCAACAATTTGAGGAATATTCCTGACGTTCTGGTTCCTCTCTGGCAAGTTAAGATTAGGGAAAGATTCGGCATAAATATTGATAGGGAGATTGCACGGTACATTGTTATGGCTGCCCATGAAGAAGGAACATGGAAAAAGCAGAGGGCAATGCATAAGATCGAGATGATACTTGTAGAACGTGGAATTAGTGTGGAAGAGTCTGCGAAAATCTCCCGGAGCGTAATAAGTATAGCAGTAGGGGGAGGAAATATTCAGGAGTGACTTTTAACAAAAAGAACCTGGAAATTAAATTATCGAAGCTGGAGCCTTTCAACTTTCCAAAGAATTATCTTGAACAGTATCCAACTGAATCCTCTGTTGCTGCAGGTTTGGTCTGGCAGGCGTATCTTGAAGGGAATATATTCAAAAAAACCATTCTTGATGCAGGTGCCGGTACCGGTATCTTATCTTACGGCGCCCTTTCTCTTGGTTGTGAATTTTTAACAGCAGTGGAAATAGATAATGACCAGAAACAGGTTATTGAGAAGAATCTTTCTTCGTTTCAAAATAAGGAAATAATTATAGATAACATCTCTTCCATAAGAAGAAGGTTTGACACGGTATTATGTAACCCCCCATTTGGTGCCGTTCGCAGGGATGCTGATATACCTTTTCTTGAGAGAATCTTCACGCTCGGGAACTCTGTCTACATAATTCATAATTTAGTAAATGATGAGTTCATGACAAAACTAGTCAGTGAACATGGCGAAATAATCAGTAAAAACACAGTAAAAATGGGAATTCCAATGATGTACTCACACCATACGATGGAGAGGAAAAATATTGACCTGATAGTTTATTCAGTTAGATCCTTTTATTAGTTTACCTTTTAATGTAAACCGTGGTTTTTATATGTTAAGTATCATTCTATGTATGATAATCATGAAGAAGATCGTAATTGTCGGTGCGGGTGCTGGAGGAGGTTTGGTAGCCAGCAAGATCAGATCCAAGACCAGCAGGGACGATGTGGAGATTACTGTGATAGATTCTCTGGGTAGAACTGATTTTCAACCTTCTTACCCAATGGTTTCAATCGGGCTTAAGAAACCTTCTGAAATTGGCGTCTCATTCGAGAATTTCAGTAAAACCGGTATTAAGCCCTTGAAGGCAAATGTAACCTCGGTTGACGGAGATGAGAGGGTTGTCAGGACAGACCATGGTGATATTCCATATGATGACCTTGTCCTTTCTCCAGGTGCAAAGGTAGAGAATGAAAAACTTCCTGATTCTGAAAATGTGGGCCACTTCTGGGACATGGAACATTCCATCGAATTGAAACAAAAATTGATGGGCTTGAGAGAGGGAAAGATCGTGATTGGAGTTACAAGCTCCATATACAAATGCCCACCTGTTCCATGGGAAATGGCAATGCTTCTTGACAACATGTACAGGAACAAGGGCATAAGAGAAAAAATTGAGATAAAGGTCGTTCACTGGGCTAAAAAGCCAATGGATATGTTCGGCCCGGTTATATCTGACCCCGTATCCAAATGGATGGATGAAGCGAAAATAGAGGGAAATTACGGATTTGAATTCAATGAGATAGATCCTGTGAAGAAGAAAATCACATCAAAGAAAGGCGATGAGGAGGATTACGATCTTGCAATTCTTGCCCCGCCCCATTCAGTTCCGGACTTCGTTAAAAACAGTGAAAACCTCCTTAGCCAGAGAGGATGGCTGGATGCAAGCGCCCAGAATTTCAGGCCAAGGAAATATGAGGATATTTATGGACTCGGAGATGCAATAGCGCCGACTATCGGACTGGGCATGGCTGGAGTGTTTGCCCATTTCCAGGCGGACAGTGTGTCCTCCCTTGTACTGAATGACATTGAGGGAATTTACCCGCCATTTGCCTATAACAAGGTAGGTCTTTGCGCTTCCGACATGGGCAGCACCGGGTGGATTTCATACTGCGATTTTTCAGCAAAGATCAGGGACAACAGTGTTCCATTCCCGGATTGCGGTGTTCTCGGCAGTGGACCTTTGTTCAAGCTTGCTCATTCTATATATGAAAAATATTTTCTCGGAGCAGTATACGGGGGGTGGATAAGATGAATGACGAGGAGATGATGGATAAGTTGAAGGAACTTGAACCAACAATAGATGCCATAAAGAAACTCCAGGAGAGTGGCCTGATAGCTGCATTGGAGTCACTTGGCGACCAGGCCGACCTGATAATAAATTATGCAAGCACCATGGAAATTCTTGGCACCATGTCACTTCTATTCAGGTTAATGGGAATAGCGGACATATCAATGGGCAAGATAGACCAGGAGGAACTGATAAAGGACGCAAAGGAAGTTGAATGGGGTGATCTCTTCAAGATGCTGTTCAAAATCCTGAAATTCATTGCCAATGATACAAAGAATATCCCAAAGCCTGCGGGAAAACAGAAATTGAAGGATGCACTGGGGGAGCTGAGGAGCCCCGAAACAGAATATCTCATCAGGTTGATGTCCGGTATAAGCTCACAGCTCATGAAGAAGGACGATTAGTCCTTATTCTCCAATTTTTCATAGTCATTGAACATTTTTTCGTCTTTATTCTTCATGTACTTCTTTGTCACATCAACCCAAACATAGAAGCATCCATCGAATATTCCCTCTTCATCTTCGTTTAGATTAGCGGCGCTCATTTCAAGTACCTCCGATAGAATCTCTTCAGCCGTTCCCATGCATCCTCGGAGGCCTCCCTGTTATAGCTCATTCCGGTATCGTTAAAGAATGCGTGATAGGTTCCGGGATACATCTTCATCTCAAAATCCAGTTTGTGTTTTGAAACCATTTCCGCAACATCCTTGATAGTTGCATTGATTCCCCCATCTTCCCCGGCATAAACACATAAGAGGGCACCAGAGATGTTCTTCATGTCTTCAATGTTCCTTGGACTTGCTCCATAAAATATCATCGAAGCATCAAACTTCAGCTGCGTTGAAAGTTGAAAGGCCAGTCCTCCTCCCATGCAGAAACCAACAATTCCAATCTTCTTTCCCTCTTCTTTCTGATCCTTATATATCCACTCAAGATCCAGGAGCATCCGCTTTTCCATTTCGACTCTTTTCTCGCTCACGAACTCAAAAATCTTCTTTCCGTTCTCCGAAAGATTGGCCTTTACATTCCTGATCGCTTCCTCATCTCTTCGTTTCTCAGGAGGCAGTGACCACATTGGCCTCATTGCGTCCATTATATTCTCCTCTGTGAATATGTTCCTGTCCGAGGGTCGTGAATACAGGTCCGGTGAAATAACACGATAACCTTCTTCTGCAAGCCTCCTGCTGAATGACTTTATAAAAGCACTCAGTCCCCAGATCTCGGAGACAACGATAACTGTTGAATTATAACTTACTGGCTTTGCCTCGAAGAAATCAAGATTACTTCCGTCAAATGTCCTGTACGATTTCATTTTTGTCGTAATTTCCATAATAGATCAATCAAATCTCCTTTAAAAATTTTATATTCACGGATGGTTCATTATATTAGTATATATAATTAGAAAATAATTATAAATATTTTTATATTGCATAAGTATGAGTTGAGGATTATGGCTGGCATATTAAGGAAATCACTTGCTGAACTTGTTGGAACATATATTTTCGTCCTTTTTGGACCGGGCAGCATTGTAGCATTCATCGCGGTCTTTAATCAGACACTGAATCCATCTACACTGTTCTTCCTGTCCATAACATTCGGGCTTGGAATATCAATTGGAATCATGAGTTCGGCAGGGATATCAGGAGGACACGTGAATCCTGCAGTTACATTATCAATGTTCTTCGCCGGTCGATTTCCCGGGAAGTATGTAATACCATATATAATTGCACAGCTCCTTGGGGCTGCAATCGCTTCTGCGACTGTTGGTTTCCTGTATGGATACGGAGTGGCAAATTCAGTTCTGTTCGGCTCTACCGTCCCCGGACCCAGGGGTCCATGGGTTGCACTTGCAGGAGAGTTCATAATGACATTCTTTTTCCTCTGGACGATTATGGGAGTAACATCAAGGACAGAAAGCAAAGAAATAATTGGAATTGTCATCGGAATATACGTAACAATAATGATATTCCTTCTTGCCACGGTAAGCGGTGGATCAATGAATCCTGCAAGATCCTTCGGCCCTGCCCTCCTGTCTGGCATACTCTTCCAGGGGCAGTACTATCAGTGGATATACTGGATAGGACCTGTTTTTGGTGGTATTCTAGGCGCAATGTCCTACAGGATTATGTATGGGGAGAGAGGAAAGATCCATTACAATCCGATACAATAGGATATATTTTAAGAATTATTCCATTTGCTTGATCATCCTGTTAATGTGTACATCTGGAAGTAGATTGAAAAAATGATAGACTTATGAACATTTAACTTCAGCTGTAAATTTATAAAAAATAAATTTGTGAAAAAAATTTGTATATGGATTCAGTTTTCGAGCAAATATACTATTGCTGCCTTAGCGCTGTGTAGCCTGTTTTCAGCTTCCTGGAAGATAACACTGTTTATGCTGTCTGCAACTTCATCAGTGACCTCCATTCCCCTGTGAGCAGGGAGGCAGTGCATGAATATGAAGTCCTTTTTAGCATGTTGAACCAGGTTCGAATTTATCTGAAATGCTCTGAATGCCTTCTCCTTTTCTTCACGCTGCTTCTCCTCACCCATTGATACCCATACATCTGTATACACAATATCAGCATCTGTAACCGCAGTCACCGGATCATTAGTAAGTTCAACCTTCGTTCCCATCTCCTTAGCAATTTCCCTGGCAGATTCGACATACTCTTTTGCCGGGTCATAACCTTTTGGCGTTGCAATGGAGACGTCACTCCCTGCCATGGCTGATGCAAGCATGATTGAATTCGCCATGTTGTTCCCATCACCGACGTATGCAAACTTAAGTCCTGATATCCTGTTCTTCCTCTCTGCTATTGTCAGGTAATCAGCAATCAGCTGCAGGGGGTGTTCCTTATCGTCGAGTGCATTAATGACTGGAACTGAAGAATTCCTGGCAAGTAACAGGACGTTCTCATGGCTGAATGCCCGGTATGTTATAAGGTCAAGCATCCCTGAAAGAACATGGGCAGTGTCTGATACCGTTTCTCCCCTTCCCATCTGCATATCGTTTGGATTCAGGAATATCCCATGTCCTCCCAGCTGGAAAACAGCGGTCTCAAGTGAGACTCTCGTCCTTGTTGACGATTTTTCAAATATCATCCCTATGGATCTCCCCTTCACTGATTCCCTTTTCCTGTACCGATCCCTCTTAAGCCTGAGTGCAAGGTTTATTACCTCGGGAAAATCATCCCCGAGATCTCTTATCGAAATCAGGTCCTTCTTGAACATGGATCCTCTACTCCAGAAGTCCCGGTACATCATCCGGGTAATCAGCAACCTTCACTCCTGCTTCATTGAAGGCCTTTATCTTGGATTCAGCTGTACCCACGCCCTTCTCAATAATGGCCCCGGCATGGCCCATCCTCTTTCCAGGTGGGGCACTTCTTCCTGTTATATATGCAACCACTTTCTTTGAAACGTGCTTTTTTATGTACTGTGCTGCAAGCTCTTCGTTGCTTCCTCCAATTTCACCTACAAGAACAATCTGCTCAGTGTCAGGATCCTTCTCAAACTGTTCAAGGACATCAATATAGTTCAGGCCCACAACCGGATCTCCTCCAAGACCTATAACAGTGCTCTCTCCCCTTCCACTTTTTGTCACGGCGTCAACTATTTCATAGGTGAGAGTCCCACTTCTTGACGCAATGGCAACGTTTCCCTTCTTGAATATCTTGTTTGGCATTATTCCTATCTTACACCTACCAACAGATGTTATTCCCGGTCCGTTTGGTCCAAAAACAACTGCGCCCTTTCTCTTAGCATTCAAAACTATCTCAAGTGAATCGTGGAACGGGACGTGTTCCGTGAGAATATATATTATCTTGAGGCCTCCATCGATTGCCTCGAATGCAGCATCCTTTACAAATGGAGCAGGAACACTGATCATAGTTGCATCCGGCTCAAACACGAGTGAATCCCTGACCGATGCCACGATTGGAACCTTGTCCATGAATTTTGTCCCAGCCTTTGTTGGAGAAATTCCTGCAACCACTTTTGTGCCGTAGGCTATCATTTCTCCAGTGTGAAATGACCCCTGATGACCTGTTATTCCCTGAACTATTACCTTTGTTTTTTCATTCACATAAACACTCATTTTAATTACCTCCTGCTACCTTCACAACTCTTTCAATTGCTTCCATCATTGTAGGATAGGAATCGACTCCGTTATCCTTCAGGATCTTTCGTCCTTCCTCATCCCTGACCCCACTGAGTCTTACGACAATTGGCTGTTTTATTGAAAACTTATTCTTTGCCATCACAATTCCATTGGCAACTGTATCGCACTTAGTAACTCCACCAAATATATTGACCAGGATTGCTGTGGGTTTTGCCTTCAGAACAAGATCAAAAGCATTCGCAACTATATCGGAATTATCCGTTCCTCCAAGATCCAGGAAATTTCTAGGTTTTCCCTTATGAAGGGTAAGTGCATCCAGCGTGGCCATTGTAAGACCAGCTCCATTCGCAATAACACCTATGTTTCCGTCAAGCTCGATGAATGCATATCCCTTTGACTGTGCCTCAAGTTCGAGTGGCGTCTTTTCAGGATCAGTTACGGAAAAGTCTTTGTGCCTGTACAGAGAATCACTATCTATGATGACCTTTGAATCGGCAGCAATCAATTTCCCTTCCTCAGTTATGACGAGAGGGTTTATTTCCACAAGTTCACAGTCTTCCTCATTGAAAATCCTGTAAAGAGCAGGAAGAATCTGCATAAACTGCTTGCCTATATCAGGGTCTAGTTTCATGAATGTTACTGCTTCCCTTCCAATGAAATCTGAATATCCAAGAATTGGATCTATGTGCCTTGTAAAAATCTTGTCATGAGACACAGATTCTATTTCTACACCGCCTTCTGTACTTGCAATGAATACAGGCGCTCTGGCAGTCCTGTCCAGTGCAATACTTACATACATTTCCTTCTTTATCTTGATCATGTCCTCTATCAGAACCTTTGTAACTTTCAGATCCCTTATCTTGGATCCAAGCAGTTCATTAACTCCCTGAGTCAATTCCTGCTGGGACTTTGCAAATTTTATGCCTCCAGATTTACCTCTTCCTCCAAGAAGAATCTGAGATTTTACAACAACAGGTTTTTCAAAGGGCTTGACCTCTGATACATTCTCGACTACATATCCTCCAGGAACAGGTATTCCATAGCTCCTGAATATCTGTTTTCCCATATATTCATAAAGATTCAATATGTCACCAAGGACATAATGGCATTAACAAATAAATAATGTTTTACGGTATAAATGGAGAAAAAAATTTTGTTCAGTATGGAGGCATTCCGCCCATACCGCCCATGCCACCCATTCCGCCTTCAGGATTGGGTGATGGCCCGCTCTTCTTTGAGGCAACCACATCGTCTATCCTCAATATCATTGTTGCCACTTCGACTGCACTCTCAAGGGCATGCTTCTTGACCTTCAGTGGCTCATATACTCCAAGATCAAACATGTCAGAGACAGTATTATCATTGAAATTGATTCCAAAGGTCTTTTTTGAGTGCTCATGTTCTGCTTTCAGCTGGATCAGGGTGTTAATGGGATCCATGCCCGCGTTTTCGGCAAGTGTTCTGGGTATTATTTCAAGGGCCCGGGCAAAAGACTCAATTGCCAGCTGCTCTCTTCCACCAACGGTAGTCGCATATTCCCTTATTCTCAGCGAGAGCTCAGCTTCAACTGCTCCTCCACCTGGCAGAACCTTCCCATCTTCCTTTGTTATGGCCACAACTCTGATTGCATCGTTAAGAGCCCTCTCAATCTCTGATACAACATGCTCGGTTCCGCCTCGAATGAGAATACTGACAGCCTTCGGATTCTTGCATCCAGTAACAAAGGTCATCCTGTCTTCCCCGATCTTCCTCTCCTCAACACTTTTTGCGCTTCCAAGCGCACTTGCATTCAGGTCATCAAGGTTTGTTACGATTCTGGCACCTGTTGCCTTTGCGAGTTTCTCCATGTCACTCTTCTTGACTCTTCTGACTCCATAAATGCCTTCCTTTGCCAGGTAGTGCTGTGCGATATCGTCAATTCCCTTCTGGCACAGAACCACATTTGCCCCGCTCTTCTTTATCTTGGATACCATATCCTTGAAGGTGTCAACTTCCTGATCAAGGAAGTCCTGTATCTTGGAAGGATCGGAAATCTGAACTTTTGCTTCAATTTCAGTCTTCTTTATTTCCAGGGCCGAATCTATCAGTGCTATTTTTGCATTCTTAACAGAGTCTGCCATCTTGGAGTGTACCTTCTCCTTGTCTATTACGATTCCCTCAATTAATTCTGTCTCGTTGACGCTGCCACCATTTTTCTTGTCTATCTTAATATTTGATGGATCAACCCTCACCTTTCCGTCTCTCTCCTCAGCGACAGAATTTATTGCCTTCACAATGAGTTTATATAAGAGGTCTCCACCCAGACCTATGTTCTTGCCAGAAAGAGCTGTCCTTGCGATCTTTTCAAGCGTTGCATCATCAGAGGCATCCTTGGCAATCTTCTCGAGCTGTTTTTTAGCTTCATTAACAGCGAGCCTGTATCCATTCGCAATAACAGTTGGATGGACTCCCTGATCCAGAAGCTCCTCTGCCTGCTTGAGAAATTCCCCAGCCAGCACAACTGATGTGGTCGTTCCATCACCGACAGCTGTGTCCTGTGACTTTGCGACTTCCACAATCATCTTGGCCGTGGGATGATCCACGTCCATTTCCTTAAGAATGGTTGCACCGTCATTGGAGATTATGATGTCCCCAATTGAATCGACAAGCATTTTATCCATTCCCTTAGGACCGAGTGTAGTCCTGACTGCGTCAGCAATTGCTTTAGCTGCCTCAATGTTTGATCTCTGAGCATTCTTTCCCTGTTCTCTACTAGTGCCTTCTTTCAGTATGAATATAGGCATTTGACCTCCTAACATATTTATTTCCTCCTAATCAACAGGTAAATTTGTTCTTCAATATAAACTTTTCAGTTTAAATGATGTGGGGAGATTGAATAATGCCTACTTTTTTTTAAGATTTTCAATTTTTTTCTCTTTAGTCGCTTCCTGACTGAATCTTCCGAGGTGGTAGTTATTCCTGTCAATGAACTTGAATAGGGATGAATATCGACCTTCCCTCCTGATAAATTCATCTGCCATGGATATTGCAATCTTCCTGAGGTCAGGATGGGCCTGAGGAGTACTTCTCAGTTCAGAAAAATAAACAAGTTCCCTAAGGTTTCCGCTGACCTTTATGTTATAAAGGGTCGCAAAAGGAAGTACATACTGTGCCTCGTTTGGCTGCCCTGACTCAGCAATCTTCTTAAAAAGAGTTGCAGACCTTTTACAGAGCGAAGAGAATTCGTTTGAAAGATCCGGGCTTTTCATGATATATTCGGGAATTTCGTGACCCATTTCCGGATCCAGGTTCCCCCTTAGAATAGAGAACATTCTGTGTCGCTGGAATTCCCTGAACGCGCCGTAGTTCATCCGCAGGGAATAAATGAGGTCTATGAACTCGAACTGTCTCGGTATCTTGTCCCTTCTGTTTCGTCTCTGTTCAGAAATTGACTGTATTATTTTTATATTTTCTTCGTCGGTGTTATCCTTGCTTCCCTGGAAAAATTCATTGATACTACCTGCGGTATATTGATTGTAGTTCAGAAGTACCACATCCTCAGAAAATTTATGGGTGAATGGTAAATTCTTGCCTAGATTTCTCGTTCCTTCCAGGTATTCCACATGAGATTTCCCGTGTACGTTTTTGGCGGACTTTATTATTTCCCCAAATTCGGGTTGCATTTCCTCATATATCATATCGGCGATGGCTTTTGCCTCATTTAGACCTGAACTCTCTAATTTTTGGATGATTCCTACTATTGTTCTTGCATTTGATGATATCCCAACATTTGTAATGGTAGCCACAGGCAGTATAGCGCGAATATCATCCAGGGCCCTGGATCTGACAGCTGTTTCATATGCCTTCAGATTATGCTCAGATTTATCACTGGATATTGATTCAAAAGGGTTTTCCCTCCTTACTATTTCGATAACTAACGGAAGAGACCGGGAATAATACGAAAACATATCATCCATAAGATTTTCGTACTCGTTTTGAAATATCCCATTTATTCCGGTCTTTTCAAATGAAAGATAAAGAAACTTACCATCATGTTTTACATCATACTTTACATATCGAGAAGATTTTTCAATATAGGATGCACCTATTCTTGTTTCTTCTATTTCCTTGACAAGAAGGTTTGATATATCCTGAACGGCCAGATGTATGTTTACAAGTTCAGCAACAGATTCATCGCCATATTCAAGAAACACCCTCTCATAGAAATCCCTTCCTCGTTGTTCATTGCTTTCAAATTCCTTATAGAATACCTCTCTTATATCAAGTTTGGAGGTTCTGCTATATCTGGAAAGCAGTGCCCCCATATCCAGCTGGTTCTGCAATTTAATTAAGAATACCTGCCTGTCACTGTTAGAAAAAAAATTTGGGTTTTTCTTTGATTCATTCATTTTCTTTAACCGGTACGAAATAAACGTCCGTTGGACTGAATTCAAGATTTCTCTTAAATTTTGCCCTGACTTTCATACCTACCTTCAAATCCTCTGCCGAGACTCCGATTATTCTTGACATGAAAAGTGAGTCAACGCCCTCAAATTCTACCATTATAAGGTGGAATGGCGTTTGATCAAGGAATGCTTCACTCCCGAAATAACATGTCGTAAATGTATGTATTCTTCCTTCACCTGGAAGCTCATGCCACTCAGTCTCGCTCCCACACATCATGCAATGTCCCCTTGGGGTTGCATAGGTATATCCGCACTTTTTACATTTAGAACCCATTAACTTTTTCTTTCCCAGGGCACGGAAAAATTCGGAATCCTGGGCATAGCTATGGATGTAATCAATTTCATAATGTGATCTCACGATGAGCGGATCAGTGTTATAAACCTGAGTTACATCCTGCTTCTCTTCCATTTTTGCGTTATAGTCAATTGTCATTTACACCGCCTCCATTATTGACACCGTAACATATGTTCCTGTACCCGCGTGACTGTGTATAAGACCAGTCTTAGCGTCCTTGACCTGCAGGGCCTTGTCCTTGAAGTGCTTGTCGATTTTATGCTGAAGCTGCCAGAACATGAATACACTCTGCATGATTCCTGTTGCACCAACAGGGTGGCCACAGGCAAGGAGTCCACCAGAAGGATTGACAGGTAATTCCCCTTTCAGGTCCGCCTTCCCGGATTCCACGAATTTTGCCCCTTCTCCATACTTGCATAACCCAAGATCTTCATAAGTCTGGATTTCGGAAGACGTATATGCATCATGCAATTCTACCAGATCTATTTGCTTCAATGGGTCCGTTATTCCAGCATTCTTATAGGCTTCAATTGCTGCAGTTCTACCTGCCCTGAATGAGTGAACTCCTGGATATTTAAGATTCTTGTAGTCATTCTCCTTTTCGTGCGGAAGAAGAGGAACCTTTCCAAAAGGCCTGTCGGAAAGTCTCATTGTGTCGGTTCCAGTTCCAATTCCCTTTATAAGCACAGGATTATCACACAGCTCAAATGCCTTCTCCTTGGAGGCAAGAATCGCTACAGCGGCACCATCTGACATTGTGCAAACATCAAGTCTTGTCAATGGATATGAAACCATAGGAGATTTTCTCACATCCTCCACAGTCAAATTCATCGGACTCTGGGCATAGGGATTGTGCATAGCATTCTTGTGATTTTTTACTGAAACCATCGCCAGCTGTTCAGGTGTTGCCCCAAACTCATGCATATACCTGACAGCCATCATTGCATAATAACCTGTATAGAAACCACCTACAGGATAGTCGAAATTTGTATCACTTGCAAGTGCAATGAATTCATTTCCCTTCCATGTATTGACATGGGACATTGTCTCAAATCCATAAACTGCACAAGTATCCATCCTTCCGGACGCTATCTCGTTCACGCCAGTCTGAAATGCCAGACCGCCGGTAGCTCCGCCGCCTTCAACCCTTTTGCTTGGTTTTGGCGTGAGCCCAAGATAATCCTGAACCATTATTCCCGACATCAACTGTCTCTGGAAATGATCTGAGAAATACGATGCAACCGAGCCATCGATATCCTTGAGATCCATTCCAACGTCATTCATTGCATAGTCAAAGGCTTTTTTTACCCTCAACCTGAAATCCATATCTGGAGAGGCTTTGGTGAATTTAGTAACGCCTCCAGAGACCATATAAACTTCTCTTTCTGACTTGCCCATTTCAATCGAGGGATAATTAAATCCTAATGATATTAAACTTCTACTGGTTTAAATAGCGAGGAAATGGATTGAGTTGAAAGATATTATCTGGAATTTTTTTAACGAAGTAAAATATGGATTTAAGAACTAAATTGTTTTCCACGCTTAGAGAATGATGAGTAATTCCTCTTTCATAGCATTATGATTTGTGAGACCACCTGGAAATTCCCATTGCTATATACTTTTTCAAATACACTAATCCTGGAGGATATGAGCCCGAACTATTGCCACTCGTATGGAATTGGTAACCCCCTGTGCCCATTCAATGAATGTCTTTATGTGCGTCTTCATAAGTGATCTGCTACTTGATTGACATTCTGGAACTGCCTTTTTCCTCAACTATATTATCTGTCTTTCATTTCTTCAATTAATCTTCCTATTTTCCCATATACCACTCCGATTTTCCGTCGATAGTTATTATTCAATCTACTAAACTTGATCAGTTTGGATTCGAAATCTTCTTCCTGATCAGAACATTAAATGCGATCGATATATACCATTCATTTGATCTGCCTCCAGTGCATATATGGATAAATACGCATTCAGGACTCCATAAAAGATATAAACAGATCTTGACACCCTAGTCTAAATCCTCATTGACAAAGTTTGAAATTGTGTTTCTTATATTATCAGGAATAGGTATTTTTTGACCTTTTCCGTCAATCCATACCACAACTGTTTTTCCATTTGCATAAACATCAGAATTCTCTTTGTCAATAATTTTGTGAGAAAAAACAACGCTCGTGTTTCCGATCTTTGAAATCCATGTCTGCACCACCGGCTTATCTGTAAAATGGATGGGCTTTTTAAACTCAATCTCTGCATGTTTCACAACAAAATTTACGTCCTTTGGATCAAATATCTTTATTAATTTAATAAGAAAATCAACCCTTCCAATTTCAAAAAATGTCAAATAATTGGCATTATTTACGTGATTAAGACTGTCTAAGTCCCCGATTCGAAGCTGGATCAGAACTTCGCTCAAAGTACCGTTCATGAGGAGTAAAAGGTTTTGGGACATAATTAGATTTTTGTCTCTGCAATATTGACTTGAATATTTCTAATAGAAAAAACTGATAAAAATATTTATAGTTCAATGACCTAAACATCTATGAAGAATTCATATACTGCTAAAATTGAGTTTCCAATGCCGCCTCCTGTGGTGGCAGAATATATAGCAAATCCATGGCTTTTTTTTAATCCAATGTCCCATGTGGTGATCCTGAAAAAGATTACTGATGAGAAGTGGGACATGATTTTTGCCCCGGATGTTGACCAGACAAAGGGGAATTCCTTTTACGGAATAATGAACGGCCCTACATGGAAGGGCAAAGAAATTAATTACAACTGTGAAAGTCTAGGAAAAGAAATAAAGATGAGCCTAAGGCTGAACCTTTCAACTGTCTCGGCGGGAACCAGTCTTACAATAGACTGGGACGTAGAAACATCCCTGCCTTTCTTTGAGAAGTTCAAAGGTGAAAATTTCTCACTCTCACCTGAACATATGATCAAAAAGCATCTTTTGCCAAGAGTTCCGGAACTGTTGAGTTTGATCAATTATCGGGAGCAGGGAAGGGAATATCTGCTTGAAACTGTTACGCTGTCAGGTGCAAAGGCTATCCCATATATTAAGACAAAGGCTCAGGAAGTCAAGAATTGCATAGTAATAGGCACATCAAAAACAATGAAATTCACAATTAATGTTCAGGACGAGCAGCTTTCTTCGATCAACGCCGAGAGTGGAAACAGAGAAACGTTTGGTGGTGAAGCTATTCTTGAAATCCTGAACAATACTGAACTGATAGACATAGGGATTTATGATTCCACGGCTGAAAATCAGCTAAAGGAGCTTGTTGAAAAACAATACGAGAAGACTATATCAGCTGTATAGAATACCAGATAAAAGACTCTTAAATTTATTTTTTTTAATTGATGTTTAAGTGCTAAATATTTTATAACAAGATAAGATGTCACTGATGAATCTCATAAATGAATGAAAGGGATGAGCAATATGAACGACGAGAAACACTGTAACCCGGAGATTTACACCAAGATCTGGCGCAATCTTATTTCAATATACAAAGTGTTATACAAAGAGGTAGAAACAAAATTCAATGAAAATAATGTCACAGTCTTAGAATACAGGATTCTCCGAATTTTGAATGAAAAGGGCAGAATGACAATGGCCAGCCTTGCGGAGGAGAACTACGTAACACAGGCCTGGATTACAGGAATGATCGACAAGATGGAAAGCAGAGGCCTGGTCGTTAGAACCCGGTCAGACACTGACAGAAGGGTTATATATATTAGCGCTACCGATGAGGGACAGAAATTTATAGAACGAATAAGAATTGTTCACGACCAGATACTTGCAGAAACGTTTTCTTTCATGGATGAAAAAAGGGCAGAGAAGATACTTCTAATTCTTGAAGACCTGAAAACGGATCTTGAGCGGTAAAGAAGGATCAGGACTGGAGAAATGATTTAAGAAGGTTGCCCAGCAGCGTTAGAAAGAATACAATAGTCACAATTATGAAGTCCTTATTATTTTTTCCTTCCTCGTTTGTGGGCATTTCTAAGCTGCAACCTATTTTTGGCATGAAATTTCATGAAAAACTTCTTGATATACTCATTGCCTTAATATTAAGGCACAGATGGATGACATTAATCAAAAATAATAAATGCTAGCTTTGAATGCCTGATTGATAAAGCTCCGGTAGTGTAGCCAGGCCAAGCATTAGGGACTCTCAATCCCCCGACTCGGGTCCAAATCCCGACCGGAGCATCAAACTAAAAGGTAGGGTTTTCCCCATTTTAAGTCTAGGTATTCAATATCTTTTATAACGGGTGTTAAGTTTTAGAATTCATAAATAATGATTCCCAAAAGAAAGATCTAATAATGTATATATCGGATGGAGACAATTATGTTTCATGCTGGAAGACATGTTCAATCCAAGCTCGATCGCCATTGTCGGGGCTTCAAACAACAGGGAAAAGATCGGGAATATTCTAGTAAGAAACATCAAATCTTCATATAAGGGAAATCTTTATCCCATAAATCTTAAAGAATCAGAAATTGAAGGATTGAAAGCGTATAAATCACTCAAGGAAATAGGATCAAAAGTTGATCTTGTTATAATAAG
The DNA here is from genome assembly GCA_023381355.1 of Thermoplasmatota archaeon. Classification (GTDB taxonomy): domain Archaea; phylum Thermoplasmatota; class Thermoplasmata; order Thermoplasmatales; family Thermoplasmataceae; genus Cuniculiplasma. The sequence continues at coordinate 138,742 of JAMCUL010000016.1, forward strand.
TGTGCCAAGAGAATCTGTTGTAGACGTTATGACTGAGGCAGGTGAAATAGGTACAAAGGCAGCCGTAATAATAACATCTGGATTCAGAGAGGTAGATGAAAGGGGCAAAGAACTTGAATTGATGATAATGGATGTGGCCAAAAAAAATTCAATAAGATTTCTTGGACCCAATACAATGGGTTTTATAACACCATCATTCAACGCAACGTTTGCATATGAAGATGTAAAACAGGGTAACATTGCAATAGTTGCACAGTCAGGCGGGATGGGCGCCTACATGCTGGAATGGGCAGAAAAGACAAAAACAGGACTCAGTTATTTTGTAAGCATGGGAAATCAGACAGACTTGAATGAAATAGATGTGTTTCAATTTCTAGCTAATGACCTGAACACAAATGCTATTTTCTCCTACATAGAAGGTGTTGCAGACGGAGAAAGATTCCTTGCTGAGATTCCTGACATTACGGCCAAAAAACCTGTTGTCATCATAAAGGGTGGAACAGGAAAATACGGAACTCTGGCAGTTCAAACACACACAGGGAGCATAGCCGGATCAATTGAATTGTTCAGGGCTGCGGTAAAAACTGTTGGGGGTATACTTGTAGACAATCTCAATGACTTTCTCAATCTGGTAACGATCATTCAATCTGATGAGAAATTCTTAAGGGATATTCTGGTCATAACCAACTCCGGTGGGCATGGTGTTCTAACCAGTGATGAAATAGAACGCCAATCATTGAATTTGGTTAATTTAACAGACAGCATGAAGACAGAATTAAGAAAGGTACTTCCGGATCAGAGTGTTCCGAAGAACCCACTGGATCTTTCAGGGGACGCCAATGGAGAAAGGTTCAGAATGGCAATAAACATAATCGGGGATCTAGAATGTACGAAAATAGTACTTGTTCAGGAACTAGCAACAGTTAGCTGCGTTGAGGTTGCAAAGGTTCTTACGAAATTCAAGGGTAGAAAAGTAGTGGGCGTTATGATGGGAAAAGATGCAGATGCAGCACTAAGGATTCTCTCATCCTCTGGAATACCAGGATTCAGCCTTCCGGAAGACGCAGTCAAGGCAATAAGACACATAGTGGACACCAGCCCACCGGTAAAAAAGATACGAATATCAGAACCGGTGAATGGTGCAATGGAGTTAGTGAAAGGCAAAAGCACGCTTAGTGATGAATTTTCCTTCAAACTTATGTCACTGTATGGCGTAAGGGTTCCTGAATGGAGTATTGTAACCGCTATTGAGGAAGTAAGGGAATTTTGTAATAAGGTTGGTTATCCGATCGTTATGACGATCTCATCAGATCAACCAATTCATAAAACTGAGATTGGAGGTGTTATAATGAATGTTGACGAAGAAAACATGGAATCTTCTTTCAATTCACTTATCAACAGGACTGGAAAGGTAATGATTCAAAAGCAGCTGGATGGTGCAGAGATTTTTCTTGGAGGATTAAATGATCCTGTCTTTGGCCCATGCGTTCTGACAGGACCCGGTGGAATTTATGTTGAGGTTCTAAAAAGCATCAGCTATGGACTTGTTCCTGTCTCGGAAACTGAAGCACTTGAAATGATGTCAGAAAGCAAGGTTCTTTCATTACTCAAGGCAAGGAAGAGAGATTATAATGTAAATGCCACAATAAGATCTATAACAGGTATCTCAAGAATGATTGAAGATCTTGGAATTAAGCAGATGGACATAAACCCATTAATTGTTACCCAGGACGATGCCTATGCCGTTGATATTCGGATCGTGCTATGAATTAAAAAAACTCAACGTAAGTAAAATGCCATTTACAAGACTCACCCGAAATTCCTAATCGCAGGATTTGATTAGACCTGCGCATGCATTTTATGTAGGCTTTCTATCCTGCCTTCTTCCCTTTATCACTACAAACCTGTGGAATACAACCTTTTACCTTATTTTGTTAAAGATTCAGTGAGCATGGTGCGTACTGGTAATATCACCACATAATTTTTGAGCCGTACCCTGTGGCCACCACTTATCAAAATCGCTTTAGCAAATAAGTATGGCTATAGGAGGCTAAAGATGTGCCTTATGTCGTTTTGAGACCTTGAGATAATGTACCTCCGCAAACACATGAGTGAATGTAAATTCGGTATTGAAAAGAATCAGGATGTCTTCATTCTTTATTTGTTATCATGAACAGTGCACAAAGAAGAGCACTCATTAGATAGGGTCTTTTTCATGGTTTGAAATATGTTAAATTAACTATTCTACAAAATACCTGATCAAAATTTATTCAAATCATATGCCTTAGATAGACTAAAAACTTAATGATTCCTTAAAAGCTTCTTCCCACCCTTGCAAAAATTACGCAAAATGTTATAAGTTATCTCCTCAGAATTTGAAGATATCCAAAATATTCTGAAGCTGTATATTGCAATCCGGCATCTCCACCATTGTTTAGATCCGGATGGGCGAAAATACATCCGAATTTCTATTTTTCTTCAAATATCGCCACTCAAAGGATTTTGAATGTTCAAGTACAAATCGGCATCTCCACAATGAACTCAACGTAGTTTGAATCTGACAACCATACATTAAATTTATAGACTAACTGGATACTTAGTCACCACCTCTCAGTGATACTATGAAGGCACACATAAGAATGATAAGCGCGGCAACAATATCCAGATAGGGAACGATAAAGAGTGGTGATGCGATACCAATAATTCCAATACCGGTCTTCTTTGACACACTGAATAAATTGAGGGCCAAAATGATACTTGATAGTACCATAAAAAGAATACTAATAAAATAGAGCAACGTCATATATATTAATTGAGAACTGGGAATATATGCCTGGCATCCAGGTTGTTCGTTGCATACTCCGGATAAAAATAGATTATTTTTAACTATTATAACAAACATGATAAATATTATAACACCAATGAACAAATATAGCGCTGATCTTTTCAATAAGACTATCTTTTCGAGAGATTCCTTTAATGCCGAATCATACAAATGGAAACCGACCACACTTACCAGAAACCCAATAATGAGCATTACAGCTCTCAACGGATAATAGATAGCTATATTTTCAAGAGCTAAAATACCAATTTGTGAATTATAATTCAGAAATGAGGTTAATATAAAAAAATTATCCAGAATAAGTAATAAGCCAACTATTGAGGCTATAGAGCCCTTGATAATCAGGTTATTGACCTTCCAATTTTTAGTATTTATCTCATTGTTCCCAAATAAAAAATTTGCCAACTTGAAATTATCCATCAACACTTAATAATGATGAGGTATATATATTCATTGCCATATTGTATTTAATGCTTAATCTTTGTTCGTTTTTAAAACTGCGCGGCAGGGGGCCCCATCCTGACTCATATTCAACGGCAAACATATGAATTCGTACATGCCAGGTTGAACATTTTTCAGCATTATCCCCTCCAAAATAATTATGTTCTTGCTCATAAGAGTTTTATGAACAATTGGATCTGGAGAGCCAAATTTTTCGATCGATAGGTAATCTATTCCAACAAGATTTATCTTCTTTGTGATGATCTTTTTTGCAGCGTCAAGACTCAAATATGTAAAATCTGTGTGAAATGAATCATACAGATTTGAATTCTTTGTCTTGAAAAGGATTATTTCGGTTGGGTTATCAGGAATATGTTCAGGTCCAATGACATCTCCATCTACCTCAACAACGTTCGCCTGACCAAAGAAATTTTCAAGGGGGATTTCATTTGCTTTCTTTCCATCTGGAATCATATGATATGGAGCATCAAAATGCGTTCCTGAATGAGTTTCCATCAAAACTCTCATTATATGAACATGATTTAATTCGTGAGTAAAATATTCAAATTCTTCATAATCTGCATCTCCCGGATAGTTTATGATCCCTCTTTTCAATGGCAAGCTAATATCTATCATATACGCTTATTATTACTGAATACTTACACGTTTTGAATTTTAACAAATACATTTCGAGCATAAGCAAAATCTTAGTTCTAATATGCATAGTGTTATTTTGCTAAGACGTTTTTAATTCCTGGCTCCTATTCAATCCAATTTTAAACCCCAGAAATGAGATACGAGATCATTGATCTCTTCGTATCCTGTTATTACATCCCGTTCATAATATCCATTTTTCGTCTTTCATTCTCTTCAAGGAATGTCCGTGGTTCTCCCTTCATGATAGATTCGACGAACTCCATCATTGTCTTCCTTACAATTTTCGACGTCTTTTTCTCAAAATCTTCGATTATTCATTGCCTCCCTTGGCCGTTCTGGGAGGCATCCTTTTATGTTTCAAGAAATTTATCCTTTGTTGATAGAGTCATTTCATTTGTTCTTACACAAAATTCTGGATACTATCAGTAAAATTGCTGATTGAGAAAATTAAGGATAACTTCAACAAGCGTTATGAATTCAGGAATAAAGAGCATACTATTGAGAACATAATGTTTGAGAATGTCAGGGAATTGGGCAGATGCCTATCAGGAAAGCCCAAATCATTGGAATTCGAAATACTAGACATTGTGATATCAGGAAATGATACCAATGATTTCAGGGATAGAATTATGTCCATTGATCCAGATGAAAGGAAAGCCTTGAAGATAAACAAATCAACGCTGTGGTATCAAAAGAAAAAGATTAAAGAAGGAAAAAACATTAAACTTTATAAAAAGACAAAGGTAAGAATTGAATGAATAATACCCAATGCAGTGGTCTTGAATTTCAAAATGGAAATATGACGTTTGACGTTTGTTATTCACTTATAAGTCAATCTTCGGATAGAATTTCAATCAAGGGCTTTATAAGACAAAAACTTTCAAGCAACGAAACGTACGCTTTTTTCCAGTTCTATAAAGAGAACAATAAAATAAACGATAGTGATTGGAATCTTGATAACTCTAATTGCAACAAAGAAAATGTACCTTATTATTGTATCAGTAATGTTTGGAATTTTAGATGGTCAGATCAACCTAAATATAATCTTAAAACAAAGGGGGAAATAATATTCAATACGCTATTAGCAGAAGTGGAAAAAACTTCTTCTGAAGAATCCAAAGATTGGAAATACAAAATTATATTGGGTTTTTCTTGGGGAATGAAATCTGATAACGGAACTAAAATAGAAAAAATTCCAATTCAAGATATCAATAAAAATGAATTAATATTGTTAATTGACTTATTGCGAAGCAAATATCCAAAAATTACTTTTGGAAATGTGGATAATTTAATTAATGGAAAGAATGCGAATATATCTGGGATGTGGTAAAAATGGATAAAAATGATACTACAAAAGGAAATTACAATATTGATTTTAATAGAATCAAAGAGTTAATCTCAATGTATGAAGAGAAAATAAGATCGGGTGAAATCAAAAAATACAATGAAGAATCCACGAAGAAGGATTTCATTTCACCATTGTTTAAGGCCTTAGGTTGGAATGTAGATAATAGAGGAAAGAGCAACGATTCCGTAAGTGCTGAGGAAACAATATCAAAGAAGAGGGTTGATTATGGTTTTAGAATCAATGGTATTCCCAAGTTTTTTCTTGAAGCTAAATCGCTGAAAGAAGAGAACATCCAGACAAATTCTAAATACGTAGCTCAAGCCATAGACTATGCATGGATGAAGTCATGTTCATGGGCTATCCTAACTAATTTTGAAACCATAGCTGTTTATAACGCTGACTGGAAAGGGGCGAACTTCGGGAGCAATGTGTTATTTGTTTTACACCCAAATGATTTTTTAACGAATGAAAGATTCGTTTATCTTTCAAAATCAGCTTTCGATAATAATGAACTAGATATATATGCATTGAAAAATTTCAAGAAACAGCTAAAAAATCCCATAAATAAACAGCTTTTACAGGATATGATCCATTTCAGAGAGATACTGTCAAAGGACATTGTCAGAAATAATCAGGACAAGCATCTTACTCAGGATGACATAGACGAATCGGTTCAGAGGATACTTGACCGTCTTATCTTTATAAGGAATGCAGAGGATAGAGGATTGGAAGAGAATCGATTGCAGTCAATTGTAAGGCAATGGTACGCAAAAGGCAAAGGACAACTTGTAAAGGAAATATTGGAGATTTACAAATATTATGATCATACCTATAACAGTAAATTATTTGGGGATAAAAAGCCATACTTGGTTGATTCCTTAAATGTGGATAATGAAGCACTTCAAGAGGTCATAGAAGGTCTTAACCAGTCTAAGGATAACTCTTACAGATACGATTTTTCAATCATTGAATCAGACGTATTGGGAAACATATATGAGCAGTATCTTGGGAATATCCTTAAGTCAACGCCGAAGAGAGCAAAACTTGAGGAATCAAAGACCCATAGGAAAGAGCAAGGCATATACTATACACCTTCTTACATTGTTGATTACATCGTCAGGAACACGGTTGGCGAATACATCAAGACTCATACACCTGAGGAAATCCGTAAGGTTAGGATACTTGATCCGGCTTGTGGTTCTGGAAGTTTCCTTATCAGAGCATACAAGGAACTGGAAAATTACTGGAAAAATTACAACGAGAAAAACAGAAAAATCCCAGAGAGTGCTAGAAACATTAAGCAAGCAAAATTCGATACAAACATTGACGGAAAATCACCGGAATTTTATTCCGCTAAAACAGAAATCCTAAAAAATAACATATTCGGTGTTGACCTTGACCCTAAGGCAGTAGAGATAGCCCAATTAAACCTTTTATTACAAATATCCGAAAGGAAACATAGGTTACCATTACTACAGAGCAATATAAAGGTTGGAAACAGCTTGATTGATGACCCTAGCGTTAGCGATAGAGCCTTCAGTTGGGAAGAGGAATTCCCAGAGATAATGAAAGAGGGGGGATTCGATATCATAATAGGGAATCCACCATATGTAAGAATACAGGAAATTAAACAAAAAGAAATTAAATTTTTATCCAAAAAATCAAGGATATCAGAAGGTTATCTTGACACTTACATGTTATTTACTGAATTAGCAATTGAGAATTTGAAGGGAAACGGTCTATTCAGTTTTATAATGCCATTAAAGTTTCTAACATCTAATTATGGGAAAGGATTAAGAAAATTGTTTCTTAATTCTGGTCAAATAATAAAAATTATAGATTTTGGGGATTTACCAGTTTTTGAATCTGCAACAACATATTCCGGAATTTTTGTATTTAAAAAAACAAGAAAAAATGATGGGAGTTTCAAAGTTTATGAGGAATTAGATTTGAATTCAGTAAGAAATGGATTAATAGAAAGTAAGCCCGTTTTAATTGAACAAAACTCGCTTTCTGAAGAACCTTGGTTTTTTAGTAATCAAGAGGAAACAAATATAATAGTAAAATTGAATGAAAACCAAAACAAATTAGCCGATATTTGTGAAAAAATTTTTCAGGGCTTAATAACTAGTGCTGATCAGGTATTTATACTTAGAAATAAAGATGGAAAGTATTTTTCAGAATCACTAGCAGAATATGTGGACTTAGAAAAGGAAATGTTACGAAGCATAATTAAAGGGTCAGAAATTAGAAGATATGGAATTCCAAACTCTGATAGGTTATTATTATTTCCATACAGGAAAAATCAAAAAAATAAATATGAGTTAATTCCCGAAGAAACCCTAAAAAGAGACTATCCACTAACCTTTTATTATTTAGAAAAAAATAAAGAAATTCTTTCAAGAAGAAGAGATGTAGTGAATAAGTCCATCGCATGGTATTCACTAAGTCGACCTCAGAACTTAGAAGAATTTGAAAAAATAAAGATTCTAACACCATTTAATGCTTTTAACAATTCATTTGTTATAGACTTACAAGGTAAATGGTTTTTTACGGCAGGTGTTGCTGGAGGGTATGGACTAAAATTAAGAGATAATACCTTAATCAAATATGTAACAGGTGTTTTAAACAGCAAATTAATAGAATTCTATATTAAGCACACTTCAACATATCTAAGAGGAAAGTATTATTCTTACGAACACAGATTCATTAAAAATATTCCTTTTATTTCTGGAAATCCAAAAGATATAAAAAAAATTGAAAAATGCGTTACAGAAATCATCGGTCTTAACGAAGCTTTGAATAATACTTCCGAAAATACAGAGAAATATAATAAAATTAAGGATAGTATTATGGTCAAGGAAAAAGAAATTGATAAAGTCATTTATGAAATTTATCATTTGACAGCGAAAGAAATAGAAACCATTGAAAGTTTTTTGCCTTCATAACGTATATTTGTACCGTAGAGGACGTCCTGACATCGTATGTAAGGCATAACGATCACAAGTTTGATTATGACAATGAGGGAATAGCCCATAGGAAACACATTATTTCTAACAGGATAAGATACATTGGTAAGGAAACAAACACCCTTGATGAAACTCAAATTACAGGGATCAATGAGGATTCAAACCTTGAGTATGGGAATCTCAGGGAATTCTATGACTGGGTTTTATTATTAAAGCCTAAGGATGTCAGGGATAAGGGAATATCTGAAAGTGAATTGAAGAGACAAAAGGCTAAGATTAGATCAAGAAGGATGCTTAATCCTAAAACCAAGATTGTTAAAATTCTTCTACAATTGTATAAGAACCACAATCTAAAGTTAAAAAAATAATATCTTTAACCATAAATATTAGTTTATATGGGAGTGTCATTTTTTTCGTCTTATCTATATCCCAATATATAGCATGGGTCTGCCCGTATGCTATTATGAACATAATCAAGTCTTTTATTACATCTTAACTTTAGGTCTCTTCTTTATATGCTCGAAGGTCAATAGCAGTAAATAGCAAAGTGAAAAAAATGACATTACTGGCATTAACTACCATGAAGCGGGTACAACAAAGGCATTAAAAACAATGCCAAATTGAAAACAGAGAAAAATATCAAAGATATTCAGAATATATCGAGCAAGGATCCCCCCACAACGGTGGACTGAATGGACTCACTGGACTAAAAGAAGTCCAAAAATTTCAGGTCAATCTATTTTGTTTTTTTTAAATCTCTTAGATATTCCATTACCATAGGGACAAACACGTTAATGTATATGACCTCTCCCGGGGTAAGTGCGCTGATATCTGATCTCCCCCATTTCCTTAGGGCCTCCATGGCAATGTCGATCTGATTCAAGAGGGTTTGGCCTCTTGCCTTTCGGTATCTATCGAACAAGAACTCCCTCGTTTCCTCTGGGTAATCCTTGTATACATTCAGAACCTTCTGGGTCCAGAGATCTGCTGATCGCTTTACAGCCTCCGTTATGTCGATGGAAAGGCTCGTCCTTATTCCCTCTCTTCTCTCCCCACGCACATTTAATTCGTTAAGGATTACTGGCACCGTTTTTTTAACCAATATGCCAGCTTTGTCAATTTGCCTCAATGCCTTGGCGAAGGAACGCTCAGTTATTCCCAGATTAGCAGTTACTGTATGCATAACCGCTTGACGTGTGGCTATCTTACCTTTCATCTCTATCCGTATTATCGTTTGTATTATGGCCCTCTGAACTGCAAATTCATCAAGTCTACCCATCTAATTACATTAATGTTAAACTATTATTTAATATATGCGACATGAACTATAATTTTATAGAATTGTTCATACTTATTCATCGCTTCCGTAGATCATGGTACTTTTGATGAAATGGGAAAGCTATGTGAGAAAAAACGGGGCCACGATGTATATCTCACTGCCGCCTGACTACGTGAGGGCTCACCAGATCGATAAGGATGATCTTATGACGTTCTTTTTGAACCCCGATGGCAGCATTACGCTCAAAAGAACCGGCGAGGATGCCGAAACAACAAATGAGGGACAGAAATGAGATTAAAATCTTTCAACAATTCTTATGAAAGCATAAGGAAAAAATTAAACTTATACTGCCAGTCTGAAAGGCATTATTATGCCAACGACCGGAGGAGACATGGAATAGCTACTTCTCAGTTCCCTTCAATTTTAGTTCGTTCAACGCAAAGTTCACTGCATGGGAAAGAGACGCAAAACGCTTCTTTTTTACTTCTTCTTCTGCCCACGCCAGCACTTCCTCATCCAAAGACACTGATACTTTTTTCTTCATCACTAATGAGCATCACATACGCCTTAATAGTAGTTATTGCTACCAAGTATGTAAAAGTAGTAAAAGTTAATAAAGAGGTAGGTATTACTTGGTAGGAATAAGTGAGAATATGGACGAAGACATGATCAAGATAAGCGTATCAATAAAACGTGAGGAACGGCAATTTCTGGACGAATTAGTAAGCACAGGTAGAGCAGCAAGCAGATCCCACGCCGTAAGGATGGCTGTTCGTAAACTGGAGGATGAAAGCCATGGACGTTGATATAAAGCCCTTGAAACAAAAGGCGATAGTATTCCCGGAGCCTTTAAAATCACTTATTCTGAGCGAGCCGGATATTCTCGATGCAAGCGAC